>MSGS01000046.1 GCA_001940855.1 Christensenellaceae bacterium Phil1
CTTGCAGCCCAGCTTTCGCTTTGCCCCGGCGCATTTGTAGTAATAATGCTTATCTCCCGTGTGGCTCGTGCCGCTTTCGCCTATCATCATGCGCTCACAGAGCCCGCAAAACAATTTGGTTGTCAGCAGGTAGTCAACGTCCGCTTTTGCCGTTGCCGGCGCACGTTTGTTTTTCTCCAGCCGCGCCTGCACCCGATAGAATAGATCATCCGACAGTATCGCGGGAACGCCGCCGGGGATAATGACGTCCTGATATTGATATTCGCCGATATACTTGCGGTTTTTCAAAATGCGGTTGAAGCTGTTGGGAGAGAATGGCTTGCCGTTTTTCGTTTTCAGCCCCCTCCTGTTGAAGTCCTCCACGATGGTGCGGACGATTTCACCGTCGGCATATCTTTGAAATATCTCCCGTACTATCGGAGCCGTAACCGGGTCGAGGGCAAGCTTCTGCTCATCGCCCAGCAGATAGCCGAGAGGGATGCCGCCGCCGTTATTCCTGCCCTTTAAGGCGTTCTCCTTTTGTCCTCTGCGGATTTTTTCGGACAGCTCGGCGGAGTAATATTCGGCATAGCCTTCAAGCATGGATTCCAGTATTATCCCCTCCGGCCCGTCGGAGATATTCTCCTTGACGGATACGACCTTCACGCCGTTCTTCTTCAGAATCCGCTTGTAGTGGGCGCTGTCGTAGCGGTCACGGGAAAAGCGGTCGAGCTTCCAGATCAGCACCACATCGAACAGCTTTTGCTCGCTGTCCTTTATCATATTTTGAAATTCTGGTCTGTCCGCGGTTCTGGCGGACAGGGCTCTGTCGATGTAACTGCGGAGGACGGTGATGCCGTTTCTTTCGGCGTACTCCGTGCATTCACGAAGCTGCCCTTCGATGGATTCTTCTCGCTGACTGTCCGAGGAATAGCGGGCGTAGATCACGGCTTTCATTTCGTATCCACCTCCGAGAGCATCTGCACAAGCGTTGCCTTCAATCGTTCGTTCATAGCCGAGCCGGGGTCGAAACACATTTCCACGAACCGCGCCATTTCAGGATTGTTCAGGCCGAGCTTCACGCAGTTGTTATAGATCATGCCGTGGGGGTCGTCCGTCCTGCCGAAAATGTAGTCCAGCGACACGTCAAAGTAGTCGGCGTATTTCAGAAAAACCTCCGGGGAGGGCGTAGAATCGTCGATTTCGTACCGGGCAAGAGCGGACTGAGAAACGCCAAATTCCTTTGCCAGCTTTGCCTGCGAGAGCCTGACGCTTTCGCGCAAGCCCCTGAGCCGTTCACCGATGATTTTCAAGGCTGCGTCACCTCCTTTTCTGTTTCAAGTATACCCAGAAACAGAGAACATGTCAATGACATATTCACATAACGCCGCGATTCCCTGACACGCCGCAGGCGAAGAAAGCTCCGCAGGAGCGCAGCCGATTTTGCAAAAATCGTTCAAAGGGGCTTGGGGACAAATTTCCCCAACAAGCGAAAAGTGGCTCCAAGCCACCTTGCTTGCCGAGTGTGAAGCCGGCAGGGTTCGCAGGTTGGCAAGCAGCAAAGTGGGTACCGCTTTGCCCTGCTTGCCAGTCCGTTTTCGGTTCTGCAAAGGCACCCCTATTTTTAATCGAGGGCGCGCCCGGCATATGCTATTAAAACTATCTTCCCATCGGTTTTCGTATGGATTACTCAAAGCTAATGTAGAAACAGAAGCTATTATTTCTGCTCATCTTGCCATTACGCAATAATATGGGAAAGAGTAATCGTTTGCACGAAAACACAAGGGCAAAACACACATGATAATAGCGAGGACTTTCAGGTCCTCGCTATTACAACGATGGTCAACTCATTTGTGGTAGAATGATATGCCCGAAGTATGAAAGTACCGAACTGAATGGACAATCAGTATCCAACATAGACATACTGACCTATTGATAATCCGGAATAAAGATAGGAGTGGTAGTCAGTATCCCACCCCGTGCTCAACGAGAGATAGTTCCCGGAATAATCAAAAGCGACAACGGAATGGTTTGAGTTTACACTCGGAAAATTTATTAACTCGATTTGTAGTAATTCTCCATCGTTCAAATGATTCTTCATTCCGGAGTATGTAATGGATGTTACTTTGCCAAGTGAACTCGGTGTGCAATTTCTTCCCGAACAAAAACTGGATATGCCTGGCTTAATGTTAGACCATTGTGTTCCTGTTGCTGTAATCTCATTACTTGAAGAAATTGAATTGGTATCCATTGCGTAATATAGTTCCATGAAAATCGTACTGTTGCCCACAGACGATGAAAGCGGACTGTCTCCCGTTGAACGGAAATACAACATGATATTTGTTGCCGCCGTTGGTGAACAGTGCTGAGTCACTCGTTGCCGAGTTCCGTTAGGACGAGTCGCATAAAGGTTCGAGAAATCAGAAGTAGTCACAAGAGAAAATGACTGAACAGAATGAGTGGAAGTGGTGTTCTGTATCGATTCGGTATTCTCATTTGTTACACCACATTCTTCTTTGCGCTGATTAGCTTCATTCAAAAAATCATGGTAAAATGCGGCAACATCCTGTACGGTAAACTCCTTTACAGAGTCTAACGGAGAGAACTTGCCATTTGCCAGCTTAGTACAATAGGCAAAGTTTCCAAAAAAGTATAGTTTATAGTCTGAAGGAATAAATGAAGCAACTTTGTCAGCTGCCAAACCTTCATATGCGGGTTTTCCGCTGAAAGAGTAACAGTAAGTGACCAACTCGTTATTTATATTATTGACTTGAATATATCCCGTCGTCTCACCATCTGTGGAAAGCTTAAAAACATAACCAATGCAAACGTCATTATAGTCATAAAGCGCCATTGATGAGAAAATATCCGTTGTTTCGTTCCATATGCAATTAGGCAGAGAATCTTCCACTATATGTCTAATTTCTTCCCTCGCAAAACTTGTTGCAGCAGATTCAGTTGCAAAGGAGGAGTCGGTTATATTCGATGCCGGTTGGCTTGCAGAGGCCGAAGCAAATCCTGCTAATGCGGTAACAAGCAGTACGCAAAGCAGCAAGGCAACTCCCTTTTTTATTTTCATTGTTATTTCCTCCTAATTGGACTCAATATTCACTTTATTACATGAGTGGGATTAAGCGATTGCGGTAAAATACAAGCGCCGCCGCTACCGCCAGGGCAAGGCCACGAACGCCACTCACCGCTACTATGCTTACACGAATAGCATTGCGATACATAATATCCATAATGGTGTGCTCCGCCGTGATAATGTTGTCCGCTCCACTTCATTTCAGAGAAATCATGCGCACCATACGAAACGGAAATGACCTCACTGTATTCAATTGGGCAAGAGCGAGCAGTACAAGCGTAGTTTCTCAACATCTTAACTTGATGCTGGTACGCCGAATGGTCTGTGTATTCATAACTAATCCAGATATTATAGGTACACTCATGCGCAGATGTGGCAGCAAATGCAGGGGTAATCAAGGACATCAGCACGAACAACATCAATAACATGGAAATAAATCGTTTACCTTTCAAGAAAAAAACTCCTTTCGTAGTAGAATCAAAAAAGCGCACAAGCCGACTAATCACCAGTCCGGCCTATGCGCCAACAGAAACGATTTTGA
>MSGS01000047.1 GCA_001940855.1 Christensenellaceae bacterium Phil1
CACGCCGGAGCCCACCCCGGTGGCGGACAAGCTGATAATTGACAGCTGGAGCCTGTACGACGGCATGGATAGAACATACCAGCAGGGCTATGTGCCCCGCATAGTGAACGGCTGCTGCTACATTATATTCCCGCTTATAGGCGAAACCTATGACGGCAAGGTGACGGTTACTGCCGACCTCGGCGCGACGGCGGACAGCCCATTCGTATTCGGCAACTATTCCCAGACCGCTGCCGGCTGGGGACGGTATGTGTTCATGTTCGAAATACCGCTCGTTAAGGGGCGGATAAACGGCTCATATCCCGTCACGCTAAAGGCGGACTACCTTGACGTGCTGGGCCAACAGAAGCAGCAAAGCTTCACGCTGTATGTGACCATATCCGACGGCAAAAATCCGCCCGACCCGAACGACGTGCCGAAGCAGGAGGTTGAAAAGCCGGAGCTGTTCATATCCGCCTGTGAGATAAATCCAAGTTCAGTCACAGGCGGCGATGAATTTACGACTACCGTAACGATAGACAACATTGGAGCAATACGCGCCCGCTCCGTGCGGCTGTCCTACGGGAGCGAGGCGGCGGGCATAATACCAGCGGACACGAACAGCGCGATGCACTTAGAGAACATTGCAAGCGGCGAAAGCGCAAGCGTTTCATTCGCGCTCCGTACCACCGGAGACGTGCTTGCTGGCGAGCAGCCCTTTTACGTTACGCTGGACTACGTTGACCTTTACGGCGGGGTATACACAAACACGCAGACGTTCCTCGTCCACGTTACCCAGCCCGCGAAGATGAGCTGCGACCCCGTTTCCCTGCCGAAGGAGGTCACTGCGGGCGAAACGATATCCCTGCCCGCCAACGTGTTCAACATAGGCAAAAGCCCGCTCAGGAACGTCACCGTGAATCTGACCGGCGCGGGGCTTTTCCCCACCTCCAGCGTGTTCTTAGGGGACATACAGCCCGGGCAGGCGGGCTACGGTGAGATGAAGGTATTCGTGGGTATGCTCTCCATGACGGAGGGCTATACCGAAAGCTACGGCAAAACAAGCGCCGTATACACCGTTACATACATGGACGACGCGGGCGAAGTTCACACCGCCGAACAGCAGCTTTCCACCGAGATAAAGCAGCCGGTGATCGCCGGAGAAAAGACCGACGCCGAAAAGCAGGCCGAGGAGGAGCAGAAGCGCGCCATGAGCCAATGGTGGATAAGCGCGCTTGCGGCCTTCGCAGTTATTGCGATAATAGTGGCAATCACCGTTGTTGCAGGAGTTATGCGGACGGTAAAGATGAAATAAGGGTAAAAAAACAGGCCGCATTACAGCCGCCGTCATAATTTACCCATATAAAACAGATAGCCCCTGACTGCCGTAACCCGATACAGTCAAGGGCTATCCCTCATTCTTAATGTCCAGCATCATTGAAACCCCTCTTTCTTCAGAATCATGGCGCCACTTATTCATCTGTTAAATATGCGCCCCGCTTAAATTCAAGCACCGCTTACGATGCTCCTGCCGTTAACGACGGCTTCCATTGGACGATTACAGCTTACTGTCGGCACCACCTTCCCCATGCTCCAACCTATGGGGGAATCTATCCGCTCACTCTATCTCTTTTGTAACTTAATGATAGCAGATATTACATTAAATTGCAAGAGCAAATGCATAAATTCTCATACAAGTTTTGCTTCATTATTCCATTTTAGCATCTTTTATTTCCTTCCTTTTGTAGAAGATGCTCAATGCCAGCAGCATGGCGCAGTAGAACAGCACGCCTATGGCAAATATAAGCTGAAAATCACGCCATTGCGAATAGGATGCGGTGCGAAAGCCCAGCACGCACAGATGCCCCAGCCCGTAGGCAACGGGAATCAGAATTGCCCGCTCTATGCAGCGGCGGATATGCTCCCTCCTACGAAGGATGAACCGCATGCATCCGAGAATCAAAAACAGCGCAATATTGAACAACAGCCAATATCCAAGTGAAAGTCCCGGCAGTGCCACCCAACTGCCATTCAGCCTGCTAAGATTTCCATAGATACAGACAGAATCCATATCAACATTGTTTAGCGCATAATTCTGCTGGAAGAATATATATACCGGCAAGCCGGTTGTTTCCCGCACCAAAGCATTCTGTATACCATGCCGCCCGGTCAGCCTGTCCCAAGTTGTAGTCCAAACCTCAAGATAATAAACCACTTCTTTTATATCTTTGCCTGTAATGATTCTTTGAAGGGTATAATTTGTTATCCTTTCGTCGAAAGAGAGGACGAGATGGCCGCCTTCGGTTTTTGTCACGGTCACCAGCTCCGGCGAATAGGCAAAGTATTTCGGCGCGGTCAGAAAAGAGATGACCGACAGCACCAGCGCCAGCAGCACAGACGCCGTGCATAGTATTGTCCGCACCTTTTTCATAAGCAGCGCCTTTTTCAGCCGTTTCAGCGGCGCGGCGTCTATGTCCGTCTGCGGCTCCGCCTGCACCTCCACAGGCTCCCGCAATTTTTCAAGCTCCGCACGGCATACGGGACAATTTTCCAGATGCCCCTTTACAAACTCCGCCGTATCCTTTGATACCATTTTTTCCGCATACAGCGGCAGTATATCGCGGACTATGCTGCATTCATTTTTCATTTTCGTCAACCTCCATTCCAGTTCGGAGCATTTTTCGCGCCCGGTGATAGGTAACGCATGCCCAGTTTTCCGTTTTGCGGAACAGCTTCCCAATGTCCTTGAAGCTCATTTCGCCAAGGGTGCGCCACATGAAAACCTCCTTGTACGGGTTCGGCAGCTCATGCAGCAAACGCCTTATTTGCCTTGCGTTCTCACTGCGCAGCAGTATTTCATCCGGCGATTCCCCTGTTTCTATAAGCTGCCCAATATCTGCCGTGTGTTCCGTCCTGCGGCTTTGTTTCAGGTGGGTGTAGTAACAGTTCTTTGCAATCTGACACAGCCACACGCGAATATCACAGTCGCCGCGAAAGGTATCAATGCGCTTCATCGCGCGAAAGAAAGCCTCGCCGGTAATATCCTCGGATAGCCGTTCGTCTCCGCCTGACAGCCGCCGAACATAGAGGAACACATCATGAAAATAGTCCCTGTATATCTGTTCAAAGTCCGTCACCTGCTCACCTCCCTGCCCCGTTTATATATAAGACTGCGCAAATCGAAAAACCTTACAGCGTTTTTGAAGAAAGTTTTATTGACGCCCTCTCCCGCCATTCTGCGTACAATAAGGAATAGATGCGATTATGGAAATACGCAGCATGTTACAATACGATGCGCACCATCACAAAAAGAAAGGCAACGTGAACACTGGGGTGTAAAATGTAACTACCAACAAACACAACACGGAGGTGAACTCGTCGCACTTATTCTATTTTACACCGGACGAAAGAAAACATCCACATCAACTTCAATGAAAGATTGTCACAAGATCAAATAAGTGCGACAGATGCTAAGTACAACAGTATATACAGCTAAGCGTTAGCGATTTTCTTCAACTGCGTAGACGAATTTGAAATGACTATGCTGACAGAACCGATGATTACAACATCTGCCTCCAATCATAGCAAAACGGTGTGACCTTTATGGTCACACCGTCCTCTGCGCCAACCGCAAGGCCTACGATTCCCTGCAACCGTTAAGCCTTTATCCTCTAAAATCCGATATACGATTGAAATCCTAGTTTTATCAACTTCGGGATTACTTTTTTACCCCTTCCTCCTCAATTACTCTGCATAGGTTCCACAGCACTGCTGCTACGGAAAGTTCGTTTTCACGAAGCCCCTTTACGGTAAAATATTCATTAGGAGCGTGAATCTGACCGTGTATACCCAGGCTATAATCGACAAGCGGCAGATTGACGGGTGGATCAGTGAAAAGATACGCCGGACCGCTGCCGGGGAAGATCGGCCAGACTGTATTTTCGGGATAGCCACTCATCTCCATAGCTGAAATACACGCCTTTGCAAGCGAACTATCAGCATTGACCTTAGAATATGGCGTCCCCTGACGGCGCGTCAGTATGATATCCGAATACCCGTGCCTATCAAGATGCTTGCGTATCAACTCCAGTGTGCGCTCTGGCCGCATGTTGGGTACAAGGCGCACATCAACCTTACAGGTTGCATGATACGGCACAATCGTCTTTGTAGCAGGGCCGATATATCCACCCCAAATGCCATCGATATTTAACGTAGGCTTCCAAAGAAGATCTCTCAACGCATCGCGACCGGGCTTTCCGTGGATGAAGCGAGTAGCATAGAATCGCTTGTTAAGATACATATCCTCATCGAGCACTTCTGCCATACGCTCGGTATAGTATTCATCCATTTCGTCAAGGGATGCCACTTCATCGTAGAAACCATCTATTAAGATATTATCATCATTATCACGCATAGTGCCAAGCGCGTTCACAAGCCGCCAAATAGGATTTGAAATCCATGCAGCATTACTGCCATGAATATCAAGTTTAGAGGGTCCACCCCACTCAGCGCCCTTGGCCTCCATTTCAAAATATAGGATTCCCTTGTTGCCTAGCGTGGTAAATGGCTTACCGTTCTCATCTTGGCGAGCGGAAAGCAGATAGACTCCCAAGCACTTATTGAGTTCGTTCGCATGTTTAGCAGTGAAAGGAATAAGGCTTTCGCTGCCCATCTCCTCTTCGCCCTCGATTACGAACCAGAGATTGAGCGGGAAATAGCCAAGTTCCTCTTTTATGGTTTTTACGGTATTAAAGAAGCACACCAGCGGTCCCTTTGAATTGGCGATACCGCGTGACACCACACATTCCCCATAAGGTGGAAAATCTATAATAGCACCATCATATGGCGGCACTTTCCATTCTTCAAGAGGTTCCGGCGGTTGCACATCGTACATACCGTAAACGACAAGCGTAGGTGCTCCCGGCTTTTCACTCATCAATTTTGCACTCACAACAGGGCTATGCACATAGTGTTCCAGATGTCCATCTACGCAGCCGATATCATTAAGCATATCGAGCACCATATTGGCGCATTTCTCGATACCTTCGCCGGTGCCGGCAATGCTCGGCTGGCGCACTAAAGAAAGTATCTTTGGAAGATGCTCCGCCTCAAACTTCTCATTTATTCGCTCATAGACCTTTTCCAGCCAGTTTTCCATATTGCTCTCCCTATTCCTTTCATTTAATATGCAGCAACTGCTTGATGTTGCCGGAAAACAGCTTTTCCTTGCTTTCATCGGATATACGCATTGCGCGAAGAGGTTTTAGATCACTTGCTGCGCGCTCCGGGTGATTCTGGTTAGAGTCTGATCCAAAGAGGATTCTGTCGTCGCGGCGCATCCAATCATAAAGCATGGTATCAAGCTGCGGGAACATGGTTAAGTATTCCGAGGTTGTGCTGGTTGTATCAATATAGACATTTTCATGTTTGGCTACCATCACAGGATCCATGCCAAAGGGATGACCATGGGCAATGATAAACTTACACTTCGGGTATCGAATTGCCATTTCATCCACGTCTACAGAATCGGCAAACGCCATTCGCGCGTTTCTTGAATACACAGGACCGGTGTGTACCAACACAGGAATATCGTAATCGATACAAGCCTCAAAAATGGGGCCGAAGCGCGGATCTAACAAAGAAACATTCTGGATAGGCGGATGAAGTTTTAATCCCTTGAGACCATAATCTTCCACAGCACGACGAAGTTCGTCCAGCGCTTTCTTATCTGATGGGTGTACCGAACAATATCCTATAAACCGATCCGGATACTGTTTAACAAGATCCGCAACGTATTTATTATCCATAAATCCTAACTCCACAGGAGCAATAGGACATACGACAGACATATCTACGCCAGCCTCGTCCATTCCTTTGAGAAAACTGGAAATGTTGTTGTTACCCGCACGTATATGCGTATGAGAATCAATAATCATAGTATATTACCCTCCAAATCAATATTTTTACGCCTGAGGCGTTAAGTACTTTTCAAACCAGTGCGTAATTTCTTCGAGGCGCTTGATGCGGTTGCGCGGCTTTCCGCTGCGGCATAGGCCGTGGGACTCGCCGTGGAAAATGCATAATCTGGATTCCACCCCAAGATATTGCAGCGCTTGGAACATAGAAATTCCTTCGCTCACCGGACAGCGGTAGTCATTTTCCGAATGGATGAAAAGCGTTGGCGTATCGCAATCTACCACATATTTGAGTGGAGAATGAAGCCAATATCGCTGCTGATCCATCCAAATGTTATTTTCAACCCCCCAGCAAGGGAAAAGGTAGTTTGTGTCTGATGTAAAGAACATCGTATTCCAGCTTGCAATACTCCGTTGAGACACCGCACATTTAAAGCGGTGCGTCCGTCCAATCATCCAGTTCGTCAGAAAGCCGCCATAGCTACCGCCGCCCACGCCAAGACGTTCCGCATCGATCTGCGGATACTCTTTAAGGCATGCATCGCAAAAAGCAAGAAGATCCTCCTCCTCATAAAAGCCATAATGACCAATAACATCTGCAAAATCGTCATCTCTTCCATCACTTCCACGTGGATTGCAATATAGCACAAAAAAGCCTCTATTTGCAAACACCTGCATCTCGTGATAATATATCGGTCCAAAGGCGCATTTATGGCCGCCGTGAATATATAGTATTCCGGGATACTTTTTGTTTTCGTCAAAATCCACAGGCTTGATCACATAGCCATCCATCTCAGTAAGTTCACTTTTAAACAGCAGTGTTTCTGGTACTGAAGTTTTATAAATTTCCTTAACTTCACGATTAAAAGCACTTATGAGTTTCATTTTCCCGTTTTCCAAAATATAAATTTCTTCCGGTCGATTTTCAATCATAGCCGTACAGAGAATTCTTCCGTTTGCAAGCAATGCAAAATCATCCACGGTGCCGCGTTCACAGCTGACAGTTTGAATTATGCCATCTAAGCCTGCATGCTTGATATGCGCACAGCCGCAATCAGTTCCGATGTAATAGACGCCTTTGTCCGCCGCGAGATAAGCCGAAGTGCTGCCATAACGCATATCGGTACCAACGGTATTGTGGGTGCTCATTACATTTGAGCAGAAGAGTTCAGGTTCACCTTTTTTGTTAAAGCGATAAAATGATGCATTTTCGTTCTGATAGCCGTGGAGCAGACCCTTTGTGCCCACAAAATACGGTTCACCCTGTAGGAATCCTACTCCATATACTCGGAATGTATGATCGTCCATGAGTACATCAAGTTTATCGGTCTCACAATCGTAAACCTCTACATCACCATAGAACAAATATGCTTCGTTTTTGCGGAAACGTCTAGCGCTTAGAATAATCTTACCGTCAACAGCATCTATAGATTCTATGTTCTGGTATTCGTCCGTCACGGGCACAAGTGTATTCGACGCGCAATCATAGACAAAGCAACGAAACCGCATGCCATTCGTAATCCCCATACCGTCTTGGCGAAACGGCAACTCATCAGCTACAGTATAATCGGACTCAACACAGCGCCATGTATCCCTTTCGGCACGCTTTGGTACAGGGCTACCCATATCAGGCAAATAGGATTTAGCAAGAACCGCAAATTTATTTCTGCCGATAGGTTTAATCCACCTGACATTTGCAGGAATTTCAAAACAGGGTTTCAACTCCCCATCTGAAAAATCAAGCACAGCATATCGCGTCACAGGCTTTTCGGCATCATTATCTTTCGATTCTCCGGATTTCAGCGAAACGAGCAGTGTGGTCTCATCCAACCAGCACTCGCTCTCTGCACAGCCGCCTTCAGTTAAGCGACGTATTTTCCTATCCATATCAGAATAGAGAAACAAATCGGTTTCATAGCCGTTTTTCCCCAAATCCGCCCTGTGAACAGAAAAAACGCAGTTGCTACCATCAGGCGAGGCGCACAAGGATGATATAAAACGATAGTTGACAATATCTTCTATTTCAAGTCTTTTCTCCATTGCATAACCTCACGTCTCAATGCAATTGGCTAAGAAAGCAAGCGCATTTATGTCCCTGCGTATATTCAATCAGTTTAGGTTCTTCCTCTGCGCAACGGCTGGTAGCTTCCGGACAACGTGTATGAAAGCGACATCCCTTAGGAGGATCCTTGGGGCTTGCAATGTCACCTTTAAGGAGAATCCGGCTACGCTGATAAGTGGGATCCGGCACCGGAATGGCAGAGATCAACGCCCTGGTATATGGATGCACGGCGCTTTCAAAGATTTGTTTCGTCGTGCCAATCTCGACGATTTTTCCAAGGTACATCACTGCTATGTTATCTGAAAGATATCGCACAACATTGAGAGCATGGGACACAAAGATATATGTCAAGCCGTAGCGTTCCCGAAGCTGTTTCAATAGATTTAGTATCTGAGACTGAATTGATACATCAAGCGCAGATACCGGCTCATCACATAATACAAGTTTGGGCCGGAGTATTAACGAACGTGCAATGCTTACACGCTGACGCTGTCCGCCCGAGAATTCATGTGGATATCGACTATAAAACTCCTCCTGCAGACCTACGTCCTTCATGGTCTCAAGCGTGCGTTGCTTACGTTCACCAGCATCTTTAACACCATGGACAAGCAAGGGTTCGCTAATAATCTCTCCGATAGTCATGCGCGGATTAAGCGAGGAGAAAGGATCTTGATAAATAATCTGAAACTCGCTTCTGATAGATTGCAATTCATTACGGCGCAGGGTAGAGAGGTCACATCCGTCAAAAATCACACGCCCTGATGTAAATGGGATGAGCCGCATCACGCTCTGCATAAGTGTACTCTTTCCGCAACCACTTTCCCCCAACTAGGCCAAGCGTTTCACCCCTATTCACAGTGAATGAAACATCATCCACTGCATGAACATATCCCCGCAAAGTAGAGAACATACCGCCGTATACAGGGAAGTAGGTTTTCAGATTTTCAACCTCTAGCAAAGGGTCATTCACAGGCTTTATATGTTCCATATTCCTTTCCTCCTGCACCTATTCTACCGAATTGTTGCTTTCTTCAGCATACAAGTGGCACGCCACCACATGATTCCCCACATCCACACTTTGAGGAGCTATACATTTACAAATCTCCATTGCTTTAGGGCAGCGAGGATGGAAGCGGCAACCGGTCGGAAAATTAGCCGGCGTCGGCACTTGTCCCTCAATAGTATCGAGTTCTTCGCGATCATCATCTATACGCGGGATACAGTTAAGAAGACCTCTTGTATATGGATGCAGTGGGTTACGAAATAGTTCTGAACAAGAGGCATCCTCTATAACACGCCCTGCATACATTACAATCACGCGCTGCGCAATGTCCGCCACTATTCCCAGGTCATGCGTCACGAACACGACTGTCATTCCGTGCTGTTCCTTCAAGGTTTGAATCAAATCTAAAATCTGAGCTTGTATAGTCACATCAAGTGCGGTTGTCGGCTCATCAGCTAAAAGAAGCTTTGGCTCGCAGCTGAACGCCATAGCAATCATAGCTCTTTGCCGCATACCTCCCGAAAGCTGGTGTGGATAGGAGTTTGCACAGCGCGCGGGATCAGGAACTCCAACCATTCGCAACAACTCGACAGTTTTTTCGCTTGCCGTTTTCTTGTCAATTCTCTCATTAATTATGAGCGCTTCCTCAATCTGTGCGCCAATCTTATGCACAGGATTGAGCGCCGTCATAGGCTCCTGAAAAATCATCGCAATCTCTTTGCAGCGCAGCTTGCGGATTTCCTTGGTACTCATTGTAAGAAGGTTCTTGCCTTCAAAAAGAATCTGACCAGAAACATACTTACCCGGCGGCGTGGCGACAAGCCTCATAATAGAAAGCGATGTTACACTTTTCCCACAGCCGCTCTCACCCACTATACATAACGTTTCTCCACGGTTCACTTTAAAACTCACGTCATCCACAGCGGGGATTTCACGCTTATCAGGCGTATAGAAGTACGTCTTGAGGTTTTTGACTTCCAATAAAGTGTCCATTTCAAGGATTCCTTCCTTTATCATGCTTGTCTGCGTATTTTGCGCTCCCCGGCCGGCACCAACCGGGGAGCTTTACCCAAACAGATTGATTTATTTAGCAATGCTCATTTCAGATACAAGCATAGCATAGTGATTGATGGGGTTCCAGTCAATACGATTGTTCACGGCATAGATATCATAGAGCCTGAACAAGTACAGACATGCAGGATCATCGACCATAAGCTGCTGAAGTTGCTGAATATACGGTGCGCGTCCTTCCTTGGTAGTTTCAGCCAATAGAGCATCAATAATAGCATCGTAACCTTCAACCACGTTATAGGAGCTCATGCCTCCGGAGTGCAGAACACCGGTCAGTGTAGATTCATACAAATTAGGTTTCCCGCCCCAGTTCCAGTCGAACATTGGAGGGCATTGCTTGGCCTCTTGTCCATTGACGATTATAGCATAGGCGGTAGTGTCATCAAGCACCTGAACTTTGACATTTATGCCGATAGCGGTAAGATATGCACCAACGGCCTCGGTTACTTCTTGTGCCTTCGCATGATTATCGACGTCGGTCATAAGTACAAGATCGAATCCATCCGGATATCCGGCTTCTGCCAACATCGCTTTAGCTTTTTCCGGATCATAAGTGAATGTATTGGCAAGTGCTTCATCATAGCCGTCATAATCAGAACGCCAAAGGGTAGAGGCGCGTTCGCCATAGCCACCCATAATATTGTCAATTATTGCCTGAACGTCTACTGCATAGTTAAGAGCCTGACGGACAAGCTTATTCTGTAAAGCAGGACAACCGGCCCAATCATATGTATTGTAGGCTATATACTCAATGCGGTTCATCTTCTTGGGAACAACAGAGATATTGCCTGCACTTTGAAGCATTTCGGTAGACTCAAACTGCACGTTCATGATAATGTCAACTGTGCCATTTACCATCTCTGCTACACGAGTTGCAGCTTCAGGTATTGTGCGCACCACAATACGATCGATTTCAGGTTCTTCTCCCCAATATGTGGGATTCTTTTCCAAAACTATTTCTTTGTCTGCTTCCCAACTCACAAAGGTGTAAGGACCTGTACCAACGGGATTTCCTCCGATTGCTTCCTCACCAATCTGCTCGCTATAAGCAGGTGCCAGCATCGGAACTTCAGCAAGGTGTTCTATGAAGAATATATCGGCTGCTGAAAGAGTGAATTTCACCGTCAACTCGTCAACCGCTTCATACTCGGAAACATAGTTTTTAAATGTAAAGCTCTGGCGTGGGAACTCGTCTGAGGCAGCACGCTTGAAATTCCATATCACCGCTTCTGCATTTAAAGCTTCTCCGTTTGAGAACGTAATGCCTTCTTTCAGCTTTACCGTCCACTCGGTATCGGAAATCTGCTTATATGATTCTGCAAGTACGGGAGTAACCGCCCAATTCTCATCATAAAAAAACAGGTTTTGGCATATGTTGCGGAATACATTCGCGCCAATATCACCGCTGGCCCTATGGGGGTCAAGGGACTGAGGATCAGAACCCTGAGCGATTGTTACAGTAAAAGGTTCCTTGGCGTTAGGCACTTGAGATCCAGAATTATGCGTGGGAGCGGTAGAGTCAGTAGGCGTGGTGTTTAAATTTCCCGAAGTAGTGCTGCAAGCCGCAAATATGGCGACCATCATGCACATCACCAACAGAAAAGCTGTCAACTTAATCTTTTTAGACATGTTTGTTTCCTCCTTGGTTTATTATTTATGTTTTGTTTAAATCGTTTTGAGCAATCAGCTCAATCCACACCCCTCAATCTGGGGTCACGAACATCACGCAGCCAGTCACCAACAAAGTTAATGGACAGGCAGCCTATCAACAGCGCAATGCCAGGAATAGTGGTCAGCCAGCCGGCATTAAAAATATAATCTCTACCGTTGGCAATCATATTACCCCATGTTGCAATGCTAGGCGGAATACCTAATCCCAGAAATGTTAATGAGGCTTCTGCAAGGATATTAGTACCGACATCCATTGTTCCAAGTATAATGGCGGAGTCCACAACACTTGGCAATATCTGTTTAAAAATAATTCGTAGGTCTCTGCAGCCGATGGCGTTTGCAGCTTTAACAAATTCCTTCTCTTTAACAGAAAGCACCTGCGCGCGAATAGTCCGTGCATAAGGCACCCAGCCTGTAATACCCAGTACAATTATGACATTACCCAAGCTTGATCCAAGCGCCGCCACAAGAAGCATTGCAAGAAAGATGAAAGGAAATGCAAGCATGACATCAATCATTCTTGAAATAATTGCATCAACCGCACCGCCAAAGTAGCCAGCAATAAGCCCTAGCACAACGCCAATCACCATACCCACAGCTCCTGCCACAATACCCACAATCAACGAGATACGCGATCCATAAATAAGCCTTGTAAGTACGTCTCTTCCAAGCTGATCCGTCCCAAGCACATGCTCAATGGTGCCTTTTTTCTCCCAAGCAGGCGGGGCAAGCCGTTGCGCGATGTCAATGTCGTTAATATCATATGGTGCAATAACGGGCGCAAGTACCGCCACTATAATCCACAGCGCCATTACCACAAGGCCAAACTTAGCCGTCCGTGTGCTACGTGAAATGGTTTTCCATACGTTTTTCATGCGGCGCCTCCTTTATTTATTGATGCGGAAAGAAATTCTCGGGTCAATCAGGGTATAGCAAAGATCCGCCACGCAATTGATTATTGAAAAAATCAGCGCAAAAATCAGTGTGCTCGCCTGAATTAACGGGAAGTCATAGCCCTTGATCGCTGTCACAATAAGTCTGCCTATACCCGGGATTGCAAAGATTGACTCTACCACGACAGAACCTGCAAACATATATCCGATTTGCAGTGCCACAAATGTAACCACCGCAAGGAGTGCATTATGTAGGCCGTGCTTAATAATGACTTTTGTCTCTGCCGCACCTTTTGCGCGCGCAGTTGTGATATAGTCCTGCCGCATCACATCCAGCATAGCTGAACGAGTCAGCCGCGTGACGCTCGCTCCCATACCGGAGGACATAGCTATTACTGGCATAATAAGCTGCCGTGTCTCGCCATAGCCTGATGCGGGCAACCACTTTAATTGCACCGAAAATATCAGCACCATCAACGATGCAAACCAGAATGTAGGAATGCTCCGTCCCATGACAACAAACGTGGTCACGGCATTGTCCAGAAGTGAGTTGCGCTTAATGGCCGAGATAACGCCAAACAGCAATGCAAGCGGCAACGACACAGCAAGTGAAATAAATCCCAGTTTCAGCGTTGCAGGCAGGCGCTCCTTCAACAGATCTATAACGGGCCGCTCAAAATAATAGGAACTGCCAAAATCGCCTCGTAGCACATCCGAAAGATAATTCAAGTACTGCTTCCAGATAGGCTGATCCAACCCAAGAATACGACGGATGTTCTGAAGATCCTCATAGGAACTGTCCGGTGTAACCATCATCTTTGCAGGGTCTCCTACAACCCTTAGAATCACAAAAACAAGCGTCATTACCAGAAACAGCACCAGAACCGTTTGCAGGAGTCTTCTTATAATATACCTTATCATCGAGTCTCTGCCCTTCCGACTGTATTATCCTGTTTGTCTAACCCAGCGTCATTGAGACACATGCTGTTCAGTCGTTATCGATCCTCTTGGCATCGGTAAGATTGCCAATAATGTAGGCATAGTCGCCCGGATGTACTTTTGTCATCATGATGCGCATATCAAGAAATACAGTTTCCTCAAACGGAGCACGCATTTCCTCAATTACTTCGGTAGTCTGCGGATCACGCACAACCGCAATCAGCGTATCCTTGGGGACGCTCTTATTGAGGTATTCAGCACCAACCACAGGATAGAACATGCCGCCGTTGTTAGGACGATTGAGAGCGCGACTCTTTATTATCCACTGCGATTTAGGCAGAATCGGTTTACCCGGGTACATACCCATATCCTTCATCACATTAAATACACCACGAACACTCATGGGTACGATTTTATCATGCACAGCCGGATCTCCCGTGCCAACCTCGGCTACGATAGCAGGCTTACCTCTAGTAATCATATAATCTGAAAGTGTGCCGGCATAAGCAGCATCAGGACCGGCAGGCTTTCCGCCATACATGAATTCAAGGCCATAAGTGCATGCCATGTGCTGTATTTTATCGGCCAAAATATCTGTACCAACCTCGGCGGGACCCAGCTTGGAAAGCACATAGTTTATCGCATCGCCGTATCCTCCGCCGTGCCAATCTATCAAAGCGTCTGCATAATCGCACAGCGGAGATATAACAGCCGCCATCTTCTCTGTTACCCATCCGCGGGATGTACCCGGATAAGTGCGGTTCATATTATAACAATCCTGGGGAGTATTTCGCCAATCCCATTCGAATGCAAGAGGGTTCTGCAGAGGCACAGCTACTATAGTGCCGGAAAGTTCTTTCAGGTCGACCTGCTCCATCACCTGACGGATGACTTCAAATCCGGTGGTGGCATCCCCGTGGGAAAGTGCAGTCAGCATCAGCGTAGGCCCATCTTTTTCGCCTTTAAGTATGTGCAGTGGAATTACCAGATCAAGACCACTTGCCAACTTAGCTACATGCATTTTATAAAATGCATGTGCTCCCTGCTTGACAATATAGCCGTTGATCACCGAGTTACTCATAATAGTTTCCTCCTATCATATTTCTTCTTTTCCAAGTTGTCACATGCGACAGTATTCCTATAACTTGGGACGATTATAGCACCATATATAGCATATTACAATATGCCATTTTTTGCATATAATGTTAATTGTACGGCTTCATCCTATGAATATTTATACTAATTATGCAAAATATCCTGTTATTATCGTGCTATTATCATCTGTTATATGCATATATATTAGTATAGTTTACATCATCACCACAAATTACATTGGTATATCATTCAATAAAACTATTATGTTCCATTGCCCATTCATACAAAACTTATAATTTCTATTGTCAAATTCCACTTTCCGTGATATTTTAGATAAAAATACACTATAGTTTGTTCGCTAAATCTTGTTTGACTTATAGGAGGAAGGCAGCATGAATTTTAACACACTCCGATATGTAGTCGCTGTAGCAAAAGAACGAAATTTCAGTAAAGCTGCGCAGAGTCTATATGTATCTCAACCCACGCTGAGTCAAAACATTCAAGCTCTCGAGGCGCGCCTCGGCATACAGCTTTTTGATCGCAAAAAATATCCTATCATGCCTACCCACGCCGGTAAACTCTACATTGAATTTGCGCAGCAGGTACTCCTTTCAGAATCACAAATCAACCGACGTATTACGAACATCGCCGCAAATCCACGACTTCGCCTTCGTATCGGTGTTCCCCCTTCCCGCAGTATGATTCTCATGCCTGAGATTGTCCACGCAATTCATCTGGACTATCCGGACTGCCTTATCTCGTTGGAAGACAACAAAAATGAGCGTGAATTGCTAGAGATGCTTGAAAAACACTATATTGATATTATGCTTGGCACGCCAACTCATAATGCCGTCAAATTCCAGAGCCAGTTTGTTGCCAAGGAACGTCTTGTACTTGCTGTTCCTAAATCTTTTGACTTCCCGGGAAAGCCTGGGGAAGAAAGCACAGGTCTTCGCAAACTGCGTCTGGCGCAGCTTAAAGACTTGCCTTTCATCATTATGCCGCGCAGTACCTATCTCGGCTCTACTCTGCGAATCCTATGTGAAAAGGAGGAATTTGATCCCACATACTCCGTAGAATGTACTGATGTTCATACTGCTTATCGTATGGCCAGCCAAGGCATCGGCATTGCACTCACTACGGAATTAATTATGCTCAAGACCCCAAGCCGTAAAACATTGGATTTCTATGTGCTTCAGCATGGCAGCCCTACGCAAGAAATAGCCGTAATTACAAATTCAGATGGTATCATTACCCGCCCTGCACAGAGACTTATTGAATTGATAATGGACTTTTTTGCCAAAAACATGCGACAATCTTTATAGATGTTGATTTGTAGTAAAAAACGTTTGTGAATCAATTTTACCATTATTAGGAATAACCGTTTTAATTTCCGCGGCTTTATTTCACTTCTCAGCGTTTGCGTTATCTTTCTTTTTGGCGTTGTAATACTTTGTATTGTAGCATGCCTACCACCCTCGTTTATGAAAATACGCCCCCGAAAAAATCAATTTCCGGGGGCTTAAAGCGTTTAGATTATTTAATTGAAGCCCGCCCTCTCTCAAAGAGCCACGCCGTATCAGATATTGAAATACTCCTTTGCGGATTGGAACAGCTTCATGTCATAGCGGCCGTCCACGTTTTTGTACAAGCCGTCGGCAATGCGCTCGGAATGGCCCATCTTGCCCAATATCCGCCCATCGGGAGAAGTGATGCCCTCTATGGCCCAAACGGAGCCGTTCGGGTTCACATCAATGTCCATTCCGGGCACTCCGTTTTCGTCAACGTACTGCGTAGCAATCCGGCCGTTTGCCGCAAGCTTCCGCACCAATTCATCGCTGCACAGGAAGCGGCCCTCGCCATGGGAAACGGGAACGGTATATATATCCCCCACCTGCGTCCCTGCAAGCCACGGCGAACGGTTTGAGGCGATGCGGGTGCGCACCAAACGCGACTGATGGCGGCCGATTGTGTTAAAGGTCAACGTTGGGCAATTCTCGTTGGCATCAATTATTTCGCCGTACGGCACAAGTCCCAATTTAATGAGCGCCTGGAAGCCGTTGCATATGCCAAGCATCAGGCCGTCGCGTTTTTTAAGCAGATCCATTGTAGCGTCCCGCACCTCGGGATTGCGGAAGAAGGCGGTTATGAGCTTGGCGGAGCCGTCCGGCTCGTCGCCGCCGGAGAAGCCGCCGGGGATAAATATTATTTGGCTGTTTCGTGCGGCACCCGCGAAACGGTGAATGGATTCCGCCACGTCCTGCGCGGACCGATTGTTCAGCACCATTATTTCCGGTTCAAGTCCGGCGCGCTTTACGGCGCGTGCGGAATCATATTCGCAGTTTGTGCCGGGGAATACGGGTATCAGCACCTTTGGGACAGCCACGCCCACCTTGGGCGCAGCACGGATGACGGACGGCGCGGACAAAGTGGGAACCTCTGCTGCATCTTCGGCCGTTCGGCTTGGATATACGGATTCCAAAACGCCCTCGTTCAAGGCAAGCAGTTCGGAAACCGTTGCGCTGTCATCTGCAATGCGCACAACAGGCCCGGCTGTGGTAACGCCAATGCGAACGGCATGCGCCGTATCCTCCGTCAGCTCCGCCACAACGGAACCGGGAAGCAGTGTGTTCCAATCTATTGACATATTTTCGGCCGCAAAGCCGATTCTGTTGCCGAAGGACATGTTCATAGCAGCCTCGGAAAGTCCGTTTTCCACAGCCCACGCCGCACGAACCTTACCGTTCAGCGCCAGTGTATGCAGCGCTTCCCACGCCGCCTTTAGACTTTCTGTATCAGCGCCGGAGAACAGATACACGGGATGGCCTGCTTCCTTAAATTCAGGGGATAACACCTCTCCCGTCTTTAGCGGCGCAACGGCGAAGGATATAAGCGTTGGCGGCACATCTAAATCAAGGAATGTGCCGGACATGGAATCCTTGCCGCCTATGGCGGCGGCGCCAAGCTCCAGCTGCGCGTCTACCGTGCCAAGCAATGCGGAGAAGGGCTTGCCCCAACGCTCGGGCTCGTTGCGGAGCTTTTCAAAAAACTCCTGAAAGCTGAGATATGCTTTTTTATAGTCTGCACCGGCGGCAACAAGCTTAGCCATGGATGTGTAAACCGCATTATAAGCCCCTATATACGGGTCTACGGAGGTCTGCTCGGGGTCGCAGCCCCATGCCATTACGCTGGCCTGATCGGTAGCTTGACCGGGCAGCACGGGGAACACGGCGGCCATGGCCTGCGCCGGAGTACGCTGTGTTTTGCCGCCGAAGGGCATCAATACGGAGCCTGCGCCTACCGTGCTGTCAAATCGCTCCGAAAGTCCGCGGCGGGAGGCGCACTTTAAGCTTGCAGCCATATCGCGCAGAGAACTGAAGCGGGGCCTTGCAAGCTCCGCGCGTTCCTTTTCCGCCACGCGGACGGCGGCATGCTTTACGGCGCCGTTTGTGTTCAAAAATTCGCGGCTTAAATCGGCAATTACCGCCCCGTTCCACTCCATTACCATTCGCGGCTCCTTCGTTACCACGGCAACCTGATAAGCCTCCAGGTTTTCCGCATTTGCGGCGGCGATGAATGCCTCGGCGTCCTCGGGTGCTACGACCACGGCCATGCGCTCCTGCGATTCGGAGATCGCAAGCTCCGTGCCGTCCAGCCCTTCGTACTTTTTGCGCACGGCGTCCAAATCGATGTGCAGCCCGTCCGCCAGCTCGCCTATTGCAACGCTGACGCCGCCCGCGCCAAAATCGTTGCAGCGCTTTATAAGGCGTGTCACGGCGCCGTTGCGGAACAGGCGCTGCAGCTTGCGTTCCTCGGGGGCATTGCCCTTTTGAACCTCCGACGCCATGGTGGACAGGGATTTGAGGTTATGACTTTTGGAAGAGCCCGTTGCGCCTCCTATACCGTCCCGCCCTGTGCGGCCGCCCAGCAGGATTATCGCATCCCCCGGTGCGGGGCATTCGCGGCGGACATTATATGCCGGAGCCGCCGCTACAACCGCGCCGCATTCCAGACGCTTGGCAATATAGCCTTCATGGTAAAGCTCCGCCACATGGCCCGTGGCAAGGCCTATTTGGTTGCCGTAAGAGGAATAGCCCGCCGCGGCGGTTTGGCACAGCTTACGCTGAGGCAGCTTGCCGGGAAGGGTTTTATCAAGGCTTACGCGCGGATCGCCCGCGCCGGTTACGCGCATTGCCTGATGGACGTACGCCCGGCCGGACAAAGGATCGCGTATGCAGCCGCCTATGCAGGTGGCAGCGCCTCCGAATGGTTCAATCTCAGTCGGGTGGTTATGGGTTTCGTTTTTGAACATCAGTAGCCAGTCCTGCTCCTCGCTATCAACCGTAGCGGTAACGTGTATGGAGCAGGCGTTTATTTCCTCGCTTTCGTCAAGCTCCGGCAGCAGGCCGCGCTTTTTAAGTACCTTTGCGCCTATGGTAGCAATGTCCATAAGCGTCTGCGGGCGTTTTTCGGCCTTTTCCGCGCCGTAAACCTCAACGCGGGCGGCAATATACCGCTCATATGCGGCCTGAACAGCCGCATCGTGAATTTCCACATGGTCTATGTGGGTAGAAAATGTCGTGTGGCGGCAATGGTCGGACCAGTAGGTATCCACCACGCGGATTTCGGTAATCGTGGGGTCACGATGCTCATCATCGCGGAAATAGCCCTGCAAATATTGCAAATCGTCCAAATCCATTGCAAGCCCCAATTCATCACGCAGCGTATCAAGCGCCGCGCCGTTCATGGCAATAAAGCCCTCTATGGTGCGGACTGTGGTGGGGATATCATATTCCATTTGCAGCGTTTGCGGCAGCGCAAGCGATGCTTCACGGCTTTCCACAGGGTTGATTACATATTTTTTTATGGCCGCGGTTTGTTCTTCCGTCAGCGTGCCTTCCAAAACATACACCCGCGCTGTACGCACAACGGGGCGTTCCCCCTGCGACAATATCTGGATGCACTGTGCGGCGGAGTCCGCCCGCTGATCGTACTGACCGGGCAGATACTCCACGGCAAAAACGGTGCCTCCCTCCGGCGGGTCATAGCTCACGGTATCGAGCTGCGGCTCGGAAAGCACAGTTTTTACGGCGTAGTCGAACAGCCCCCGACTGATATTCTCTAAATCATAGCGATTAAGCAGCCTAATCCCCGTTAACGAACGAATGCCGAGGAATTCCCGCAAATCCCCCAACAGGGCGCGGGCTTCGTTTGCCAACGCTTCTTTCTTTTCTACATATACTCTATAAACCATACCTGCGCTTGCTCCCTTCATTGTTTAAGCGCTTCAAGCGCGCGCCTGCCGATATCACGCCGATAAAACGCATTTTCAAATTGTACGCTCTCCACCCGCTCATAGGCTTTTTCAACGGCGCTTTTCAAATCCGCTGCCGTGGCGGTAACGCCAAGCACCCGTCCGCCGCTCGTCAGCAGGCGGTCATTCTCCCGCTTTGCCCCCGCCACATAGGTATTGGCGGCGGTTTCGGCGGGCATGGTTATGGCAAAGCCCTTTTCATAATGCTCCGGATAGCCGCTTGAGGCCATTATTACGCAGCATGCGGCTCCATCGGAAAATTTGACCTCCGTATCCGCCAGCGTACCGTTGCGGCAGGCGCACATTATTGTAAGCAAGTCACTTTCAAGCAGGGGCAGAACAACCTGCGTTTCAGGGTCTCCGAAGCGGCAGTTGTATTCAATTACCTTTGGGCCGTTTGGCGTAAGCATCAGCCCGAAATACAGGCAGCCGCGGAATGTACGGCCTTCCGCGTTCATGGCGCGCACGGTTGGCAGGAAAATCGTTTCCATGCATACGCGCGCGATATCGTCCGTATAGTACGGATTCGGAGCCACGGTGCCCATTCCGCCCGTATTCAGCCCCTTGTCATCATCGTACGCCCGTTTATGATCCATTGACGAAACCATTGGAACAACCGTATTGCCATCGGTAAAGGCCAGCACGGAAACCTCAGGCCCCGTCAAAAATTCCTCCACCACCACCCTGCTGCCGCTGCTGCCGAAGGCGCGGTTCAGCATTATGGTCTCCACGGCGGAAACGGCGTCATCGCGCGTTTCGGCAATAAGCACGCCCTTGCCCAACGCAAGGCCGTCCGCCTTTACCACCACGGGCAAAGGACAGGTTTTAACATAATCCATTGCGGCGGCTGCATCGGTAAACACCCGATAATCCGCCGTGGGTATAGCGTACTTTTTCATCAGCTCCTTGGCAAATACCTTGCTGCCTTCGATTATTGCCGCATTTGCCTTGGGGCCGAAGCATGGTATTCCCGCGGCTTCCAGCGCGTCCACCGCGCCCAGTACCAAAGGATCATCGGGCGCAACCACGGCAAAGCCGATATCGTGGGCTTTTGCAAATGCCACCTGTGCCGGGATATCCTTTGCACCTATTTCCGCAACGCACACGGCATCGGCGGCAATACCGCCGTTTCCGGGAACGCAATAGATAGTCTCCACTTTGGGATTCTCTTTTAATTTTCTGACGATGGCATGCTCACGGCCGCCGCCTCCTATTACCAGAATGTTCATAGAGCCCTCCCTTAATATCATAAATTGGTATGCAGCCGCGCCAATGCTATGCAAAAGCTGCACGGCAGCGGATATTTGAAGCCTTGCGGCGGCTTAATGATGGAACAGCCTCGCGCCCGTAAATACCAGCACCATTCCGTATTTATCGGCCGTGGCAATCACATTATCGTCGCGGATGGAGCCGCCAGGCTCGGCAATATAACATACGCCTGACTTCCTTGCCCTTTCCACATTGTCGCCAAACGGGAAGAACGCATCGCTGCCGACCGTTACGCCGGACTGTGCGGCAATCCACGCCTTCTTTTCCTCTGCGCTCAGAACATCGGGGCGCGCCTTGAATATGCCTTGCCACGCGCCGTCCGCCAGCACGTCCTCATATTCATCGGATATATAAACGTCTATGGCATTGTCCCTATCGGGGCGGCGTATATTTTCAACGAATTGCAGCCCAAGCACCTTTGGATGCTGGCGCAGATACCAGTTATCCGCCTTTTGCCCCGCAAGGCGCGTGCAATGGATGCGGCTCTGCTGACCCGCGCCAACACCTATGGCCTGACCGTCCTTAACATAGCAGACGGAGTTAGATTGGGTATATTTAAGCGTTATTAGGGCCACAATCATATCTATTTTTGCGGCCTCCGGCAGCGCTTTGTTTTCGGATACAATATTTTTCAGCATATCCTTATCTATAACAAGGTCGTTGCGGCCCTGCTCAAACGTAATGCCGAACACATCCTTATGCTCCGTAGCGGCGGGAACATAGCTTGGGTCTATCCGAACCACATTGTAGCTGCCCTTCTTCTTTGTTTTAAGTATTTCCAGCGCCTCGTCGGTATAGCCGGGGGCGATTATGCCGTCGGAAACCTCGGCCTTCAGGTACATGGCTGTGGCGGCATCGCAAACATCCGACAGAGCGGCCCAGTCGCCGTATGAGCAAAGGCGATCGGCCCCCCGCGCGCGGATATAGGCGCAGGCAATTGGCGAAAGCTCGGCAGCGGGATCGACAAAATATATCCTTCTGTCCACCTCGCTAAGAGGCAGGCCCACGGCGGCGCCGGCGGGCGAAACATGCTTGAAGCTGGCAGCGGAGGGCAGACCGGTTGCATTCTTCAGCTCCTTTACAAGCTGCCATGAGTTAAGCGCATCAAGTAAATTTATATAGCCGGGCTTTCCGTTCAAAACGGTAAACGGCAGGTCGGAGCCATCCTTCATGAAAACCTTGGAAGGCTTTTGATTGGGATTGCAGCCGTATTTCAGTTCCAATTCATTCATATCTATATGCTCTCCTTAATCGCCAAGATTCTTGTTAAACAGGCGTACTTCGCCGTTCACATTTGTATAAAGGGATACTTTATTGTCCGCGTTCAGTGCGGCCCATACCTCATCAGGCTTCGGAACAGTAACCTCCATAGGCTCACCCGTGAACGTCGGCAATGGGCTTCCGTCGCCCTGATAGGTGCTTATAAAATAGCCTTTGCCCTCATCCGCGCCCTCGTAGCAGAAGAATTCCCTAAGGCAGCGCCCATTATTGCGCTTCAAAATGGATAACTCAAATGAACCGTCTGCATTAAGCACGGCGGAAATGCGGGGCGTAAAGTTAGGGGAGTCCGGCTCGTATTCGCGCTTCATAAGCCCCCTGCGAAAGTCGCCGCAGGCACATATGGTATCAGTCTGGTCGCCATTGGTTACAACAAGCGCGTCCCCCAGCTTCCTTACCGGATGATAGATTATAAGGCTTGGGTCCTCAAGCTTGGCAGCATCATGCGCCTCGGTACGGATACCGTCATCATTCGGGGCAAATATGCGGTTGCGGCTGTTTGCGCTGCGACCCATTATGAAATAATAAACAAGGTTTTTGCTTACAAGTATGCCCCGGCCGGGGTAGGGATTTTCCCGCAGAAAAGTAATAAAATCAAGCATTGCCATTCTCCTTTACGATTTGTTCCGAAACCATTTCCGCCGCGCGGGGCAATAGCTGCCATTCCGCCTGCTCCATTACCCGCCGCTGGAGTGTTTCGGGCGTATCATCCGGCAAAACGTCCACCGCTTTTTGCAGCAGAATGCGCCCGCCGTCCAGAACTTCATTCACAAAATGCACCGTTGCACCCGTCACCTTTACGCCCGCCGAAAGAGCGGCTTTGTGTACCTTAAGCCCGTACATGCCCGCTCCGCAGAAGGAGGGTATAAGCGACGGATGCACATTAAGTATGCGTGACGGCCAGCGGGAAGTAAAATTCGCGCTGAGTATGGTTAAAAAGCCCGCCAGAACAATCAGGTCAATTTCATGCTCCGCAAGCAGACAGGATAAAGCCTCCTCAAAGGCCTCCTGACCGCCGCACAGCTTAGGCGATAAGGTCTTGGCGGGTATATTGGCATTTGCCGCCCGCGTAAGTGCATATGCTCCCGCGTTTGAGGATACCACAAGCGCTATTTGACCATGCGGCAGCAGTCCCGCCGCCTGCGCGTCCAGCAATGCCTGTAAATTTGTGCCGCCGCCCGAAACCAGCACGGCAATCTTAGCTTTTTTCATAGTCGTTTTCTCCTTTGCCGACAGCCGCAAGCCGGCGCGGCTTTGGGTGCGTTCAGGCCAAGACTATCTTTTCGCCGCCATGGACGATTTCGCCGCAAGCATAAGCGTCTATCCCCTCAGCCTTCAATGCGGAAAGCGCCGCATCGGCGGTATTCGGGCTAACGACCATCACCATGCCCACGCCCATATTGAAGGTATTGAACATATCGTGTTCGTCTACGCCGCCCTGCTTCTGCAACAGGCCGAATATGGCGGGCGTTTTGAGGGAGGCCCTGTTGATTTTTGCACAAAGGCCGTCGGGTATGCAGCGGGGAATATTTTCATAAAAGCCGCCGCCGGTAATATGGCTGATGCCCCTAACATCCGCGGCTTTAATGCAGCGAAGCACGGGCTTAACATAAATTACTGTAGGACGCAGCAGCGCCTCGCCCAGCGTTTCGCCAAGCTCGTCATAGTATTTGCCAAGGTCGGCTTTTTCCACGTCAAACACCTTGCGTACAAGCGAATAGCCGTTGGAGTGGAAGCCCGATGAGGGCAGCGCAAGCACCACGTCCCCCGCCGCCATGCGGCTTGAATCGATTAGCTTAGGCTTGTCCACAAGCCCAACTGTGAAGCCCGCCAAATCATAGTCGTCAGCGGCCATCATGCCCGGATGCTCGGCCGTTTCGCCGCCGATCAGGGCGCATCCCGCCTGAACGCAGCCCTCCGCAACGCCAGATACGATTGCCGCAACCTTTTCGGGCACGTTCTTCCCGATGGCTATGTAATCAAGGAAAAACAGTGGCTTTGCGCCGCAGCATATTACATCGTTTACGCACATGGCCACGCAGTCTATGCCGATGGTATCATGCCTGTTCATAAGCTCTGCAATGCGCAGCTTGGTACCCACGCCATCGGTGCCGGATACGAGTATCGGCTCCGTCATGCCGTCAATGTTCGGGGCAAACAGGCCGCCGAAGCCGCCGATATCGGAAACCACGCCCGGGATATAGGTGCGCTGAACGTCTGCGCGCATGAGCTTAACGCCCTTGTAACCGGCGGTTATGTCTACGCCGGCTGCCGCGTATGCGGCGGAGCTGGATTTTTCCATATCAATCATTCCTTTCCGTTCCAACAGTATGTACAAACCTTCTCAGGATCTATGCCTATGGCCTCCATCACGCCGTCAAGAGACTGATAGCCGAGAGAATCAAAACCAAGCTTTTCACATATGGACTTCAAAAGGCATTGTCCGCGCTCCGTGGTGGAATCGGCATATTCGTCAAGATGCATATGCCCCTCGTCCCCTTCCAGCTCCTGCACCATGCGCCGTGCAAGCAGCTCCATATCGGAATTGCCGCGGGAGAAGTTCAAATATTTACAGCTATACATAATTGGCGGGCAGGCGGAGCGCATATGAACCTCCTGCGCGCCGGACTCATAGAGAAAATCAACCGTTTCCCTAAGCTGTGTGCCGCGGACAATGGAATCATCAACAAGCAGCAGCTTCTTACCCTGTATCAGTTCGGGCACGGGTATCTGCTTCATCTTGGCAACCTGATTGCGAACGTCCTGATTTGTAGGCGTAAACGAGCGGGGCCAGGTCGGAGTGTACTTCACAAAGGGGCGTACAAACGGCTTGCCGCTGCGGTTGGCAAAGCCTATGGCGTGCGGCACGCCGGAATCCGGCACGCCTGCCACATAGTCAACCTTCGGCAGCCCTCCGCGCGCAATTTCATTGCGTGCCATAATCTCGCCGTTGCGGTAGCGCATTACCTCCACGTTTACGCCTTCGTAATTGGAGTTTGGATAGCCGTAATATGTCCAAAGGAAGCCGCATATCTTCATATCCTTGCCCGGAGGGGAAACGGTTTTGCAGCCTTCGCTGTTCAGCGCCACTATCTCCCGCGGGCCAAGCTCATGGGCATCCTCATAGCCCAGCTTGTGATAGGCGAACGATTCAAATGAAACGCACAGGCTGCCGTCAGGATGCCTGCCCACAAGAACCGGCAAACGCCCAAGCCTATCCCTTGCGGCCAAAATGCCGTCCTTCGTCATCAGCAGTATGGTGATGGAGCCGCGAATCATCTCCTGCGCGTACAATATGCCGTCCACCAAATTTTCCTTCATGTTTATAAGGGCGGCTACAAGCTCCGAAACATTGACCTTTCCGTTGCTTTGCGCCATGAACTGATGTCCATGGTCGGAAAAATACGTTTCTATAAGCTCATCGGTATTGTTGATTATACCAACCGTGCATATGGCATACAGCCCCAAATGGGAGCGCACCAACAGCGGCTGCGGGTCTGTATCGCTTATGCACCCCATGCCAATATGCCCCTTAAGCTCGCGCAGGTCGCCTTCGAACTTAGTGCGGAATGGGGTGTTTTCAATATCATGAATCTCGCGGACGAATCCGTTTTCGCGCCCGTAGACAACCATTCCGCCGCGGCGTGTGCCCAAATGGGAATGGTAGTCCGTGCCGAAAAACACATCAAGTCCCACATCGCGGTGGGAAAATGCTCCGAAAAAGCCGCCCATTACGCAAAGAAAAGCTCGGAGAGCGTCATGGGATCAATATATTGACCATTCTTATAAACGCGCATGTTGCCGCTTGCCACTTCGTCAATCAGCATAACGCTGCCATCTGGCGCGTAGCCGAATTCAAATTTGATATCATATAGCTCCATGCCCTTTTCCTTCAAATCATCGGCAACTATCTGCGTAATCCTCTGGGTTTGAGACTTCAGCTCCTCATATTGCTCGTCACTCATCACGCCCAATGCAACAAGTGCGTCCTTGGTAATCAACGGATCTCCCTTAGCATCGTCCTTAAGCGTGGTCTCAACATAGTATGGCAGATCTGCGCCGGACTCGATAAGGTCGCCGTAGCGACGGATAAAGGAGCCGACGGCCTTGCGGCGGCATATAACCTCCAAGCCGTGGCCGAAAACCTTGGCGGGAAGAACCTCCATTGTGGTGTTTTTCAAATCGGCGCCGACAAAATGGGTCTTTATTCCGGCGGCGTTAATCTTTTCAAAGAAATAGATGCTCATGCGCAGGTTCACATCGCCAACACCGTCTATCGTCAGGCCCACGGCATTCTCACCCGGATCGAACACACCGTCTTTTCCGGTGCAGTCATCTTTGAATTTAAGCAGGTAGTTACCGTTATCCAATGCGTAAACGTCCTTGGTTTTGCCAGTGTAAACGAGCTTCATAATTGTACCTCCAAAATGAATTTGTTTTCGGTTTTTATCAGTCTTTATCGGGCAGGCGCTTTGCCTGCATTAAGCATTGGTAATTCAGCTCCGTTTGAAGCTTTGCTTCCTTTGCGGCAATCTGCTTCGCCATATCCGCCCGCTGCGCGTCAAGCTTTGCGGATAGCGCATCGTCGTTTACGGCCAATATCTGCGCCGCAAGCACAGCGGCGTTTTTAGCGCCGTTGATGGCCACGGTAGCCACGGGTATGCCGCTTGGCATTTGAACCGTGGCAAGCAGGGCGTCCAGCCCATCCATAGCGCCGCCCTTCATGGGAATGCCTATAACCGGAAGCGTGGAATTGCCGGCAAAAGCGCCGGCTAAGTGTGCCGCCATTCCTGCGGCGCAGATAAGCACGCCGAAGCCGTTGGCGCGTGCGTTTTTGGCAAAGTCCGCAGCGGCGGCGGGAGAACGGTGGGCGCTTAGGATATGCGCTTCATAGGGGATGCCGAATGCGTCAAGCTGCTGACACGCCGCCTTTACAACAGGCCAGTCAGAGTCGCTTCCCATAACAACTGCAACTTTTTTCATGCGATTCTCCTTATTAAAATCAAATAAAAAAGGGTAAACCATTTCCCATGGTCATCCATGGAAAAAAGGTTTGCCCAGACGGTCGACAGTACGTATAACAGCAGGCTCCCATGTGGTGCTCCACGTTCCGTCAGTTGCCTGTGCTTCAATGTTTTAATTATCGCAGAACCGACGGCAAAAGTCAATTCCCGACACGGCATCATGCTAAATCACAATCAATGCTTTTCACACTTCTCCCGGCGGGATCTGCAACGGCGACTCCCGCCGAGATAGATTTTAGCCGCAGGGCTTTTGCCCCTTGCCCGTTATGCTCCCGCCTGCGATTCGCAGTAGATGCAGCGGTACACGCGCTTTTCGCGGTCGGTCAATATGAATTCCTGCGGCAGCTCCTGCTCAACGGAGGTAATGCAGCGCGGATTTTTGCACTTCAGCACGCCGCGTATGCGCTCGGGCAGATTAAGCTTGCGCTTTTCCTTCAGCTCACCGCCGCGTATTATGTTCACGGTTATGCTTGGGTCAACATAGCCTATCAAGTCCCAATCAAGCTCCATTTCGCGGTCTATTTTTATAATGTCCTTGCGGCCCAGCTTCCTGCTGGTGACGTTTTTAAGAATTGCAACGGTGCAATCCAGCTCGCCGAGGCCGAGTATGCTGTACAGCTCCATTGACTTGCCCGCCGTTATATGGTCTATCACTATGCCGTTTTGGATGGCGTCTATTATCATGCCTTTTTCCTCCTTATAATATAATTTGTTATTCTATGCCAAGCATTTTAAGTATAAGCGCCATGCGGATATACTTGCCGTACTGCACCTGCTTAAAGTAACAGGCGCGGGGGTCGTTGTCTACCGCTACCGAAATTTCGTTCACGCGCGGCAACGGATGCAAAATGCGCAGATCCTCCTTTGCGCCGCGGAGCTTTTCCGGCGTTAGTATATAGCTGTCCTTCAGGCGCAGATAGTCCTCCTCGTTGAAAAAGCGTTCACGCTGCACACGGGTCATATACAGAATATCAAGCTGCGGCATGACCTCCTCCAGCGAGGCGGACTGAATATATGGTATGCCGGGGTTCTTAATGTACTGCTCCTTAACATAGCGCGGAAGCTTCAATTCCTCGGGGGAAATCAGCACAAAGCGCACGTCCGGATAACGGCTCATGGCGGCTACAAGGGAATGCACCGTGCGCCCGAATTTAAGATCGCCGCACAGGCCAACCGTCAGCCCGTCAAAGTGCCCCTTCTCCCTGTGTATGGTAAGAAGGTCCGTAAGCGTTTGCGTGGGGTGGTTATGGCCGCCGTCGCCTGCGTTTATAATGGGTACGGGCGAGTGCATGGAAGCCACCAACGGCGCGCCCTCCTTGGGGTGGCGCATGGCGATTATATCGCTGTAACAGCTTACGGTGCGAATGGTGTCCGCCACGCTTTCGCCCTTGGCGGCCGAGGAGCTTTTAGCCTCTGAGAAGCCGAGCACCTGCCCGCCAAGTGAGAGCATTGCGCTTTCAAAGCTCAAGCGGGTGCGTGTGGACGGTTCAAAGAATAGCGTAGCCAATATTTTCCCGTCGCACTTGTGCGCATAGGCGGCCGGACGGTCGATAATGTCGCAGGCCGTGTTTATCAGCTCCATAATCTCCTGTGGGGTGAGATCGAAAATGTCTATAAGGCTGTTCATATCAGTTTGTTCCTCCTTTTGTTATCCAGCTTTCGTCGGACGGATTATCGCGGAATGCCAGCAGCCGCGAAACATCCGCTTCGGTGATGTAGTGCTCCTCCGCTCCCACGCGGACAACTGTGTCCAAATCCGTCAGGCTTACGTTGCGGACATTGGCCGCCGCCAGTCGGTCAAGCCCCTTCTGCATACCGTATGTGAATATGCTGATTATGCCCAGCACCTCTGCACCCGCATCGCGCAATGCACTTACCGCGTCCAGCACGCTGCCGCCGGTGGAGATAAGGTCCTCAATAACAACCACCCTTTCGCCCTGCACGGGTTTGCCTTCAATTTGGTTCTTGCGCCCGTGGTCCTTGCTGCCTGAGCGTACATAGCCCATCGGCAATCCAAGCATATGGGCGGCTATGGCGGCATGGGCTATGCCGGCCGTGGCTGTACCCATGAGCGCCTCTGCCTGCGGATACTCTCTTTGTACCGTTTCGGCAATGGTGCGCTCCACATCGTCCCGCACATTCGGTGCGGTGAGTATTAGGCGGTTGTCGCAATAGATGGGGCTTTTAATGCCGCTTGCCCAGATAAACGGCTCCTGCGGGCGCAGAAACACCGCGCCGATGGAGAGCAGGCCGCGGGCAATGCGTTCTTTGGTGAATGATTCCATATTATACATCCTCCTTATCCGATAAATTCCGCCGCGCATCGGCGGTATGCTGCTACGGGATTCTCAGCCTGGGTAATCGGCCTTCCGACCACAATGTAATCCGAGCCTATGGCCTTGGCTAACGCAGGTGTTGCAACGCGCTTTTGATCGCCCGCGTCGCCTCCCGCAAAGCGAACGCCCGGGGTAACGGTCAAGAATCCAGCGCCGCAATGCTTATGTATGCGCTCCGCTTCAAGCGGGGAACAAACCACTCCGTCCAAGCCCGCGCGGGCCGCATTTTCGGCATAATGCAGCACAACGTCCTCCATGGGCTTTTCTATCCAAAGCTCCTTTTCCATGCGCGCCTGGTCGGTGGATGTAAGCTGCGTAACGGCTATCAGCAATGGGCGCGTACCGTCGGGGCGGATCAATCCTTCAAGCGCGGCGGTCATCATGGCCTCTGTACCGGCGGCATGGAGATTGACTATATCCACGTCAAGCGCCGACAGAGCCGCCATAGCCTTTTTTACGGTATTGGGGATATCGTGCAGCTTAAGATCTAAAAATATCTTATGCCCGCGTGCACGCACCTCCCGCACAATTGAGGGGCCTTCGGCATAGAAAAGCTCCATGCCTATTTTTACGAATGGCTTTTCCTCCGTGAACAGGTCCAGAAACGCCAGCGTTTTATCGCGTCCGTCAAAGTCCAGCGCGACAATAACATCCTTACCCATGATGTGCTCCTCCTATAATATCGGTTATATTCTTTATTCCGTACCGCTCCATAACGGCAGGCATGTTTTCGATTATATGCTTGCAGGCCATAGGCTCCGTAAGATTGGCCGCGCCGACGCCCACTGCCGTTGCGCCCGCCAGCATCAGCTCCAGCACATCCTCCGCATAGCAAACGCCGCCCATGCCGATTATCGGTATGCTTACGGCTTCATAAACCTGATAGACCATGCGCACGGCCAGCGGAAAAATGCCGGGGCCGGACATGCCGCCCGTGCCGTTAGCAAGCAGCGGGGCGCGGCGTTTAAGGTCAATGCGCATACCGGGCAGGGTGTTAATAAGGCTTATGCCGTCCGCACCCGCATCCTCACATGAGCGCGCCACGGCTGCAATATCGGCTGCCGCGGGGGACAGCTTCATTATAACAGGCTTTTTTGTTACGGCCTTGACTGCCCGCGTTACCTGCGCGGCGGATTCGGGCTCTGCGCCAAAGGCCGCCCCTCCGCCATGGACATTTGGGCAGGATATATTTACCTCCAGCCAGCCAACCTGCTCCTGTGCGGCCAGCCTTTCGCATACCTCGGCGTATTCCGCAACGGAAAAGCCGCTTACGTTAGCCATAATGGGCTTGTGAAATACCCGACCGAGCTTAGGCAGTTCTTCATCTATAACCGCATCCACACCCGGGTTTTGCAGCCCGACGGAATTGAGCAGCCCGCCCGCATATTCCGCTATGCGCGGCGTTGGATTGCCAAAGCGCGCTTCGCGCGTTGTTCCCTTGAACGAAAACGTTCCGAGTATATTTATATCGTATAGCTCCGCAAACTCATAGCCGTAGCCAAACGTGCCACTGGCGGGAATTATGGGGTTGTCCAGCTCTATGCCGCACAATGTCACACTTGTATTTACCATACTATCTCCTCCTTTTGCAGCACAGGCCCATCCTTGCAGATGCGTTTATTTCCGTATTTGGTGCGGCAGGTGCAGCCCATGCATGCGCCGAAGCCGCAGCCCATGCGTTCTTCAAAGCTGAACTGCCCCGATGTGCGGCAGGCATCGTAAACCGCCCGCAGCATAGGCTCCGGCCCGCATGTATAAAGATAAGTATACTCCCCTGCTTCAGCCATGCCGTTGGTAACAAAGCCGCGTATGCCAACGCTGCCGTCGGCGGTTGTAAGTATCACGGAAGCGCCAAGCGCGCGGAAATCATCAGCAAGCAATATATTGTCCGCATGTTCAAACCCTATCACCGCCGTAACCCGTTTGCCTTGTGCGATAAGCCGCTTTGCAAGGCCGTACAAAGGCGGTACTCCCACGCCGCCGCCCACCAGCAAGGGGTGGTTGCCGCTTAGTGGAAGGTCATAACCGTTGCCAAGGCCGGTAAGCGTATCCAGCACGGCGCCGGGGCGCAGCCTTGCCATGGCGGCGGTGCCCCGCCCTACCACCTTATAAATAATGCTCAACTGCCCTGTGTCCCAATCGCATACGGATATTGGGCGGCGGAGAAAGAATCCGTCCAGCTTCAAATTCACAAACTGCCCCGGTGCGGTAACGGCAGAGGTATCTCCCGCAAGCACCATACGGTAAACATCCGTACACAGCGGCAGGTTTTCTATAATTGTAAGTTCCGTCTGTTTCATAATCAGCCCTCCGTATGCGGCAGGAGCGTACCGTCGCTCCACGCCACCTTTCCGCCCGCAACCGTCAATACGCAGCGTCCCTGCACCTGCCGGCCCGCAAAGGGCGTAGAGCGGCCCGTTGAAAGAAACGAGCCTGGATCAATTGAATAGCTGCTATTCAGGTTGAATATCGTATAATCGGCGCTTTGTCCGTCCATGCCGCCCCACGGGATACCAAAGCGGCGGCAGGGCGCATCGTGCAGCAGCTCTATCAGCCGCGAAAATGAGATTATATTTGTTTCTACAAGATAAGTATAAAGCAGGGGAAATGCGGTTTCAAGCCCCACTATGCCCATTGCGCTTTTCTCAAGCCCGCGGTTCTTTTCCTCTGTGCTGTGGGGCGCGTGATCTGTGGCTATTATGTCTATCGTCCCATCCGATAGCCCCTCCAGCAGCGCTTCCCTATCCGCTTTGTCCCTAAGCGGCGGGTTCATCTTAAAGCGGCCATCCTCGCATAGCTGTGAATCATCAAGCAGCAGATAATGCGGCGCGGTTTCGCAGGTCACGTCTATGCCCTCCACTTTGGCACGGCGCAGCAGAGCTACGCTTTCCTTTGTTGATATATGGCAGGCATGATAGCCGCAGCCCGTTTCCCGTGCAAGCTCCAAGTCGCGCTTTAGCTGCCCCCATTCGCTTTCGGAGCAGATGCCCCTGTGCCCATGTGCGCGGGCGTAAGCGCCGGCGTGAATATAGCCGTCATTGAGCAGCGCATTATCCTCGCAATGGGCGGCGATGAGCTTGCCGAGGCGCATGGCCTCCCGCATGGCGCTGCGCATCATAGCTTCGCTCTGCACGCCCCTGCCATCGTCCGAAAAGGCGACGGCATAGGGAGCCATAGCCGCCATATCAGCCAAAGCATCGCCCTTTTCACCCATTGTAATGGCCCCGTATGGCAGCACGCGCACCACGGCGTCCCGCTCGATTATGGCAAGCTCCTGCTGCAATGCGGCAAGCCTATCCGGCACGGGGTTTAGATTGGGCATGGCGCATACGGCAGTATATCCGCCGTGCGCCGCCGCGCGCGTGCCCGATGCGATTGTCTCCTTATAAGAAAAACCCGGCTCACGCAGATGCACATGAACATCAGCAAAGCCGGGCAATAACACAAAATTCGAAGCGTCAACGGTATTGGCTGCATTGTCGGGGGAAGTATTCCCAAACGGCAATGCAAAATCCCCGCGGGCTAAAACACCGCTATGGTATATCTGTATTCCCTTTAGGATTATAGCCAATTTCATCGCCCCTTTCACGCAGACTTTTGATATATTATCATACAGTGTCGGCATTTGTCAATAGCCACAACGCAAGCGGATACGAACGCCAAAATGGGTTCATTATTGCTTTATGCGCCCGCAAAAAAGGTATAATAAATCAACTCAATAAAATGGGATAAGGTCTAAGGAAGTCCCGTTTTTATATATTTCAGGCAGGGATAAATATGGAAGAAAAAGCAAAGAGCTACGGAGAAGCTCTATCAAAGCTCATTCAAGTAGAAACCGTATCGGCATCCAATTATTCGGGGCTGAAAAAATTTCACGCGTTTCATGCCGTGTTAAAAGAGTGTTTCCCGCTCCTGTTCAGCGTATGTGAAGCCGAGGATTTCAGCGGAAGCCTTATGCTCCGCTGGCAGGGCAGCAATGCTAAGGACAAGCCGCCCGTAATGTTTATGAACCACCATGATGTGGTTGAGGCTGACGGCATTGATTGGCTATATCCCCCGTTTTCAGGAACGATTGCCGATGGCAAGGTTTGGGGGCGCGGCACGCTGGATACAAAGGGCGGACTGTGGACAATGCTGCAGGCGGCGGAGGAGCTGATAAGCGAGGGCTTTATGCCGACGCGGGACATTTATTTTGTATCCACCTGTACGTAGGAAACAACCGGCGAGGGCGCGCTTTCCATAGTGCAGACGCTTACCGACAGGCACATACATTTTGAGGCGGTTTTTGATGAGGGCGGCATGATACTTTACGACCCCATAGGAGGCGCAAAGGGCACCTTTGCCATGATAGGCGTAGGTGAAAAGAACTGCTGCGATCTGCGCTTTATTGCCCGCTCCAAAGGCGGACACGCCGCCGCGCCCGGTAAAAACACGCCGTTAGTGCGGCTTGGAAAATTCATGGCGAAGGTTGACGGCTCCGCTCCGTTCAAAAAGAAGATAAACCCCGTTGTAGCGGAGATGATGCGCCGCATTGCGCCCTATATGGGGCCGGTCGGCTTTGTTTTGAAGCATCCCAAATTCTTTGGCGGATTGATTAAGCTTGCCCTGCCCCGCATTTCCGATACTGCGGGCGCAATGCTCAGAACCACGCTTGCCTTTACAATGGCCAAGGGTTCGGGCGGAATAAATGTTATTCCCGATGAAGCCTACGTTATAGGCAACATGAGGACCGCATTCCATCAGGATGTACACGCTTCCATTGCGGCGATAAAGCCCATAGCCCAAAAGTACGATATAGAAATTGAGGTGCTTGACGGCGGCGTTTCATCCGGTGTTTCTGATTTCAACAGCGACGTTTTCCACCAAATCGAAAAAGCGCTGAAGACCGCCTGGCCAAGCGTGGACAGAGCGGTGCCGTATATAATGACGGGCGCATCGGATTCCCGCTATTTTGATAATATAAGCGATAATTGCTTCCGCTTCCTTCCCTTTTTGATAGACGAACAGCAGCTTAACAGCATTCACGGAGTTAACGAAAACGTGGATTTAAGCACGCTTGCCCCCGCCGTTCATTATTACCGTATACTAATGCAGGAGGTATCATCATGAGCAAGAACACAGAACCGAAAGACCCGTCCGCACAGGGCAGCGCGCTGAACATAAGCAAGCGTTCATTCATAATAGCCATAGCCATCATATTTGCGCTTATGGTGATGACGTATATACTAACGCTCGTTGTGCCGGGCGGCGAATACGCGCGAACCATTGACGCAAACGGCAATACGATTATCGATACGGCGGGCGGCCTGCCGTTTTGGAAATGGCTGCTGTCTCCGTTTCTTGTGCTTGGAGCGGAGGGCAACGGCACCGTCATAGCCGTAATGGTATTCCTGCTCGTTATAGGCGGGGTGTTCAATTCACTCAACTGCTGCGGCCTTATGCAGTATATGCTGGTGAAAATAGTATATCGATTCGGGCATGTCCGGTATACGCTAATGGCGGTGCTGACCGTGTTCTTCATGGCTATGGGTTCGCTTGTAGGTTCCTTTGAAGAGGTGATACCCATGGTGCCAATTGTTGTGGCGCTGTCCGTCAGCCTCGGCTGGGATGCGGTAACGGGGCTTGCCATGTCCCTGCTTGCCGCAGGCTGCGGTTTTGCCGCGGGCGTTGCCAATCCGTTTACAATCGGCGTGGCGCAGGGGCTTGCGAGCCTTCCTACATTCAGCGGAATGTGGCTTAGGTTGGTATCCTTCCTGCTTATATACGGGCTTCTACTGTTTTTCATACGCTTCCATGCAAAGAAAATAGAAAAGCCTATTCAGGTTCCCAAGGAAGAAAGCGGCTTTGAGAGAAACCCGCGCATGGACAAGGCATTGCTGTATTTCGCCTGTATACTCGGCACAGGCATTGTGCTGGTATTGTGTTCAAGCTTTTTGCCGTTCCTCCAGGCGTATACAATGATTATTGTTGCGCTCATGTTCCTTATAGGCGGTTTGGTTGCCGTAAGCAAAAGCGGAATGGAGAAAAAGAAGCGTTGGGAAACATTCGTGAGCGGTGTTGTATCCATTTTGCCGTCCATACTTATGATACTCATGGCGTCATCCATAAAGTATATGATGGTGGAAGGAAAAATACTGGATACAATGCTTCACGGCGCGGTGCAGGTAGCGTCCGGCTTGCCAAAGGGTGGGCTTATATTATTCATTTACCTTATTTGCCTTGTAATGAATTTCTTCATACCCTCCGGTTCGGCCAAAGCGTTTCTGCTGATTCCTCTTATTGTGCCGCTTGCGCAGATATTCGGTCTCAGCACGCAGCTTTGCATTGTTGCATTTGCCTTTGGCGACGGTTTCAGCAATGTGTTTTACCCAACCAATCCCGCGCTTCTTATTTCGCTGAGCCTCGGCGGAGTCAATTACGGCGAATGGGCAAAGTATTCCGCAAAATTTCAAGGGCTGAACCTGATATTGACAAGCGGTATACTGCTGCTTGGCCTGGTGCTGGGATATTGACGGAATAATTCAGCTAATTAAAGGAGCTTGTGGACTTGCATCGAAAATTAAAACCGTATCTTGCCGCCCTTCAAAAAAGGCATGAAAAGGCCCCCGAAATTCGATTTTCGGGGGCTTGTAATATTTTTGGTTAAAAAGCCGAAGCCGTTTAGTGCTTAAAGAACTGTGAAGCGCGACGGGTTGCCATGTATAATCTGTGCCGCCATCAGACCACATTCAAGCTGATGCAATACGAGTTTGCGGAGCGAAATTTCCCGTTATTCAAATTCCCATGCTTCTATCTTTCGCACAGATGGCACGCTACGAAATGTCCCGGCGATATCTCACGAAGTTCAGGCTCTGTCTCTGTACAGATATCCATCGTGTACATACAACGGTTTGCGAACCGGCATATCGGCTTGGGTTCAATGGGGGAGGTTATTTCGCCCTTAAGAATTATACGCTCCCGCTTTTTCCGTATGCTCGGCACGGGTATTGCCGAAAGCAGCGCCTGCGTATAAGGATGCGTCGGGTGCAAAAACAACTCCTCTGACGGAGCCTTTTCAATCAGCTTACCGAGATACATAACGGCGATATCATCCGAAAAATGGTTCACCACGCTCAGGTCATGCGTTATGAACATGTATGTGAGATCTCTTTCCTCCTGTATCTCTTTCATCAAATTCAGTATCTGCGCCTGAATTGATACGTCCAGCGCACTTACAGGCTCATCACAGACTATAAACTTGGGATCAAGCGCAAGCGCCCTTGCTATGCCTATACGCTGCCTTCTGCCGCCGTCAAGCTCATGCGGATATGTATTCACCAGCCTTTGGGCAAGACCTACAACGTCCATCAGTTCCAGCACCTTTTCCATGCGCTCTGCTTTGGTTTCGCATATATCATGGATGATCATGGGCTCCATAATGGCCTGACTTATGGTTTTGCGGGGATTGAGCGAGGAGAACGGATCCTGGAATATGATCTGCATATCCTTACGCTTTTTACGCATCTGCCGCTTTGAAAGCGCCGATATATCCTCGCCCTCAAAATACACCTGTCCGGCGGTAGGCTCAAGGAGCCTTAGTATGGCGCGTCCGGTCGTGGATTTTCCGCATCCGGATTCGCCTACCACGCCTAATGTCTTGCCGCGGTCTATGGTAAATGTAACGTCATCGACGGCGTGCAGCATCCCGCGGGACGTTTTGAAAAACTTGCATAGATTATTTACTTTAAGAAGCTGTTCCGTCATTTGCCTATTACACCGCCTTCCAATATGTTTTTTTCATTGTACAGGTGACACTCCACATAATGCGTTGCGTTGCGGTACAGCCTTTTCGGCTTTTCCTCGGCACATATTTCGCACGCATAGTTGCAGCGCGGGCAAAAGACGCAGCCTGCCGGCAGATTGCTCGGATCCGGCATGAGTCCTTTTATGGGCTTGAGCTTGGCCTTCCTGTCGTCAAGATTCGGAAGCGAATTGAAAAGGCCCTCCGTATACGGGTGAAGCGTATTTTCAAAAACGTCCTCAAGCGTACCATGTTCTACCACCCTGCCTGCATATATTACCGATACCTTATCGCAGGTTTCGGCAACAACGCCAAGGTCGTGGGTTATCATAAGCATTGAGGTATTCTGTACTTCCTTCAGCTTACGCATCATTTCAAGCACCTGCGCCTGTATCGTCACGTCAAGCGCCGTGGTCGGTTCGTCCGCAATCAGCAGCATGGGATTGCAGGCAAGCGCCATGGCTATGACAACTCTTTGCTTCATGCCGCCGGAAAACTGATGCGGATATTCCCTTCCGCGTTCGCCCGGTATTCCGACCATCTCAAGCATTTCTCTCGCTTTTTCAAGGGGCTTGCCGCCGCCCTCATTGTGTATCTCTATTACCTCGGCTATCTGATCCTCCACGGTCATTACCGGGTTGAGTGACGTCATGGGATCCTGAAATATCATGGATACACGCTTGCCGCGTATTTTTTCCATTTCCTTTTCGGTTTTTTTAAGCACATCCTCGCCATCAAGCAATATTGAGCCCCTCACTATCACGCCGGGCGGCGACGGGACGAGCTTGAGTATCGAAAGTCCCGCAGTGGTCTTTCCCGCTCCGGTCTCTCCTACAAGGCCAAGGGTTGAGCCATGCTCTATTTGCAAATCAAGCCCGTTAACGGCCTGCACTATGCCATCCTCTGTGCGGTATTCCACAACAAGATCGCTCATGTCCAGCGCGAACTCGTTTGTATTGTTCATATTTTCATTCATATTTGCATCCTCACTTCAATCTCGGATCAAGCGCGTCTCTCAGCCCGTCACCCAAAAGGTTTAGTGCAAGTATGGTGGTCATAATTGCAAGGCCCGGGAACATGGTTATATATCCGTAGTCGCGCAAATACTGCCTGCCGCTTGAAAGCAATGCTCCCCATTCGGGCTGCGGCGGCCTTACACCGAGTCCAAGGAAGCTCAGTCCGGCAATGGTCAGTATTACGGTGGCAACGTTAAGGGTGGACTGCACTATTACCGGCGCAAGACTGTTGGGAATAACATGCTGCATTATAATGCGCGCATCTGTCGCGCCAATGGCGCGGGCCGCTTCCACATATTCCACCTCGCGAACCGAAAGCACGGAGCTTCTTAGGATTCTGGCAAATCCGGGCACGCTGGATATTGCAAGTGCGATTATCAGGTTTATAGTGTTCTGCCCAAGCGCCGCAACAAGCGTTATTGCAAAAAGCGTTCCGGGTATGGCCAGAAAAATATCCATTATGCGCATCAGTATATTATCGAGCATACCTCCGTAATAACCAGCCAGCGCCCCCAGCGTGCCGCCTACTATCAACGCGAACACAACGGTGGAAAATCCTATGGAGAGCGAAAACCTGGAACCGTATACGATTCGGGCAAGTATATCCCGTCCGGACTCATCCGTGCCGAATGGATGCTCCCATGACGGCGGCTGAAGTCTGTTCGGTATGTCCTGATTTATGACCTGCGTTTCGTAGTCATACAATGTGCTTGAAAAAATAGCCATGAGTATGAGCAATATCGCTACCACAAGGCCGAGCATGGCCGCCTTATTTCGCCTAAGCCGGTGCCATACCTCTGCCGATTGGCTTTTCTTCTTATATTTTTTTGTTATATCCGCAGTATCGCGTGCGGGTGTGTTTGCGTTTAATGTAATCATACGTTTGCCCTCCTCAAGAATACTGGGCTTTTATGCGCGGATCTACGAATGCGTACAGCAAATCCACTATAAGATTGACGATGGAGAACATCAGCGTAAAAACGAGTATGCAGCCAAGCACCATTGGATAGTCAAGTCCCTGTATTGACTGTATCATAAGCCTTCCTATGCCGGGTATGCCGAAAACGGTTTCTGTAAGCACGGAGCCTGCAAGCAGGCTTCCTATCTGTAAGCCTGTAACGGTTATGGTCGGGATAAGTGCATTTTTCAGCGCGTGCTTCCGTATCACCTTGTTATAGGATAGACCCTTACTGCGTGCGGTACGTATATAGTCCTGACGTATGACCTCCAGCATGCTGGAACGGGTTATGCGAGCTATGCTTGCCATACAGTGAAACCCTAAGGCCATGCCCGGCATCACATAATGTAGCCATGTATCCGCACCGGATGCCGGAAACCACCCCAGCTTCAGGCAGAAAAACTGTAACAGCAGCAAGCCGAACCAGAATATCGGTATGGATACACCGAGCAGCGATATGAACATGCTTATGCCGTCTATCCATGTATTCTGCTTTACGGCGGCTATGATTCCAAGCGGCAGAGCAAATATAATAGCTATTGTCGTTGCAAAAAAGGATAGTGTGAGCGTAGACGGTATGCGTGCGGCAAGTTCAACGGCCACATTTGTCTTTGTCTTGTATGATATGCCGAAGTCGCCCCTGAAAAGATTCAATATATATCTGCCCCATTGCACTATTACAGGATCGTTCAATCCAAGGGCTTCACGCATCTCCTCATATGCTTCGGGTGTAGACTGTTCGCCCAGCATGGCCCGAACGGGATCGCCCGGGGCAAGGCTGAGTATAAAATAAACAATCAGCGTGACACCAATCAGCACGGGGATCATCGCCACTATCCGTTTAAGTATGTACTTCCACATATTACCTCCAGAATAGTTGTTATGGTCGCATATTTCCTCCTGTTACCCCGCGCCCCGCACCACTTTTTAATGATGCGGGGCGAGCAGGTCGGTATAACGGATTTATGCCGTATGGTTATTATTTTTTCCAGCTCCACTCCTGAGCAAAGAACGTTCCGCCCGAGGTGATGAAGGTATTATCAAGATCCTTCTTGTGAACGCTGAGGGTATAGTCCTGATAGATGGGAATCTGATAACAATTATCATTGAGCACCTTGGTAACTTCCATCAGCACCTTTTCCCTTTCCTTCTGGTCTACCGTCTTGCTGGCAAGTTCGATAAGGCGATCGACCTCCGGATTGGCAGTCCTCGTTTTGTTGGAGGAGCCGATGTTAGAGGAATGATACACGCCCTTGAGGAAGGACATCATTTCGTTTGACGTATAGCCGCCGATGAAGCCCGTAAAGTTGCCCGCTGCCGTTTCGGACAGGTAGGTTGCAAGGTCAAGGCTTACGATTCCGGCTTCAATGCCGATTTCCTTCAGGTTTGACTGAATAACCTCTGCGGCGCGGCGCTTGGTATCGTTGGAGCAAATCATTTCCAGCTTGATGGTGGAAGGATCGCCGCCCCACTTGGCCATGTATTCCTTCGCCTTTTCCACATCGTATTCGCCGCCGAAGTTATCGGGGTTTTCACCCAACATTCCGGCAGGAGTCTGCGCCGTGGCGGGAACGCCGGCACCGTTCAGGGCAACCTCGATTATATCGGCGCGGTTTATGGCGCAATTTATTGCGCGGCGGACATTGACATTGTCAAACGGCGGCACTTCATTGTTGATGCACAGCCAGTTGTGCGATACCGAGGGTATCTTCATCACGGTAACGTTTTCGTTTGCGTCCAGCGTCTTAACGGCTGTGGAATCAAGTTCGATGATGTAATCAACCTCGCCTGACTCTATCGCTATGGTGCGGGAAGAACCTTCGGGGATAATGCGCCAGATTATGTTCTTGATCTTCGGCGCACGTTCCTTATCAAAATAGTCCTCAAAAGCAACGAAGGTTATCTTTTCGCCGCGATCCCAGCTTACGAACTTATACGGTCCGGCGCCGATCGGGTTTGCGCTCATGTCGGCATCCTGATCTATAAGCTCCTTGGGAATGATATAGTTGCCATGGTGCGCAAGATCATACAACAAACTTGCTGACGGGCCGTCAGTGGTAAGCGTTATCGTAAGCTCGTCCACCTTGGTAACGTTATCATAGGAAGTGGTATAAGTAGCGATATCGGGCATGGTCTTGGTGTAGTTTAGCGTGGCAACTACGTCGTCCGCAGTAAGATCGCTGCCGTCATGGAATTTGATGCCCGGGTGCAGCTTAAACGTCCATGTGTAGCTGTTTTCATCAAAATCATAACTCGCTACAAGATCCGGTTGGGGGTTAAGCTCCTTGTCAAGCCTGAACAACCCGTTGTGGGTAAGTTTGTTCACATAATCGCCTGCAACCGCGTTATGTGTCGCTGTGCCCAAAGAGGGCGTTTCGTCTGCCGTCGCTATAACGACCGTATCATAGTCGATAGCGGGGCCGGATTTTGTATTGGCTGCGTTGCCTGTGCATGATACAGCAATGCTGGCAAACATGGCAATAAGCAGAACCAATCCAATCAGTTGAACTTTTTTCATTCGCTTGCCTCCTTTTTTATATACTCCTGAGTTCTCAATGCGCTTGAACGCATGGGATTTGAGGAACCCAAAATATAAAATCATAATCAACCATATATAGGGGATGCAATAAATAAGAAGGTGCGTTCCAACCGCGCAAAAAGCGCAGGTGAAATGCACCTTCTAAAAAATGTTATTAGTGAAAAGTATGACGGTGACGGCGGACAACCGCATATAGGCGGCCGCGGTCTGCTTGTGTATGATGTTATAATGAGTGCTTTCATATTATACTGCACCGACGTATCCTTTCCGTAAAATCCGTATCAACAATGAAGTATGACGCTATCACAGCCCTGAATCTCGCTTAATGTTACACATTATCAGTATATGTTAAAGTGGATTTCTTGTCAAGAAAAAAATGTAAACGCCGACACAAAATGAACAACAATCACCCGTATGCTTCGAAGTATCCTTTGACCCCGTGGCTTTTGCCGTCAAGCAGCCTGCCCGCAAAAATCCTTATGTATTCAGGAATTCTTCTGCGTATATCTGGTTGAGACGCAGCAGCAGCTCCGCGTTTTTTGCCATGGATTCTACCGGAACAAATTCGAACCTTCCATGCGCGTTTTCATAGCCTGCCGTTATGTTGGGACATGGAAGTCCCCTTTGCGAAAGAACCGCTCCGTCCGTGCCTCCTCTCATAGGGGAAATACGCGGCTGAATACCGCAATCTCTCATGGCCCGCAGTGCATACTCCGTCAGATACGGGTGCTTATCCACCACCGGCTTCATGCTTCTGTAGCCGGGAACAAACTTTATGCTTACACTGCCTTCGCCCAGCCTTGCGTTTAAGGTTTCAGCGCATTTGACAAGATAGTTGTGCCGTTCTTCCAGCCGCAGCCCGTCATGATCCCGCAGGATAAGCCTTATTTCCGCCTCCTCAACGCTACCCATGATTGAGGTAGGATGATAGAAGCCCTCCCTGCCCGATGTATGCTGCGGACGTTCCATTGCCGGAAGCATTGCTATAAAATCCGCCGCTATCTCCACGGCATTTCTCATTATGTCCTTAGCAGTCCCGGGATGCACGTTTAATCCTTTTATTGTAACAAAGGCCTCTTCACCGTTAAAGGTTTCTTCAAAAAACTCGCCCGCACCGTCTCCGTCTAAGGTATATGCAGCCTCCGCTCCGAAGCGTTCAATGTCGAACAGCTTTGCCCCGCAAAGGCCGACTTCTTCATCCGGTAAAAAGCCGATGCATATATCGCCATGAGGGATCTCGAGGTGTTCCGTATAATACTCCGCCATAGCCATAATGGCAGCTATTGCAGCCTTATCGTCCCCTCCCAGCAGAGTAGTACCGTCACTCAGTATCAAATCCTGTCCTATGTACATGGACAGTCTGGGATAAAGCGATGCTTCCATTACTATCCCCTTGTCGGCATTGAGCACTATATCGCCGCCGCCATAGTTTTCAAGCACATGGGGGCTTATGCCGGCCGATGCGGCATCGGGAGATACGTCCAAATGTCCAAGGTATCCTATCGATCGCACATTTCTGTCCTTTATGTTTGAGGGGAGCTTTGCATACAGGCAGCAATGCTCATCCAAAAATATGTCGGAAGCACCCATTTCCTCAAGCTCCTTCAACAGCAGCTTTGCAAGGTCAAACTGTTTCTGTGTGCTTGGAACCGTATCTGCTCCCGCACATGACTGCGTATCAATTTTGGCATAACGTATAAACCGTTCCCTTACGCTTTGGTAGAACTTCGATTTCATTTCAGATTTTCTCTCCTTTCTTGACCTGTTTTATCTGTGCTTTCATTATCGCTTCAGACTCTTTTTAGCGGCAGTCATATATGACTTCATCAGAAAAAGTCGAAGGCTTACGGGGCGATCGGCTTTGCATACGGCTTAAACCCTTCAACATCTGCCCGCTATGTCATGGCACTAATTTCCCTGAATAAAATTTCATCCATGCTTGAGATCCAAGCCCTAGCATGGATAATTGATTTCTCTGCTTTTCACAGCAAAACGTTGCAGCCGCCTTGACATCGTTTGTATGCATAGCCGTACTGTTCCCCTTCGTTTTCTACAGTATATCATAAAACGTTGTTTTTTTCGATTGATACTTTAGTTTTAGCACCTCGTTCTTCTCCAAACACCTTCAGAATTCTATTCGACCCTTTGTGTATACAGCTGTAGCTGTTCCATTGTAATCGCACTCACCTCGTTTAAACGGTTTCGGAAGCTCTCCATTTCCGAGCTTCTGATACTCACAATAACCTTATCATTGACCTGTAATTCCTCAAAAGATATCCTTGTAACCTTCTGCGTGGCAAAGTCGCAATAGACCATGGGAATGGATGAACAGTCTACCAGACAGCCTTCACCTAAAGCGCTTTCATCGGCATCGTCTTTTACCGTTATGGTTTGCTTTGCTGCATCGACTTCCGTAATCACTGCGTTGACTATCAGAAGCGTGTCATCCTTCAATGAACCGCACCCGTATAGGGATAACAAGAGAGTCAATAAGCACAGAGCGATTCCGATTCCTCTTATATTTCTATGCAGCAATGTCTTATCCTCCTGTTATTTATAATGATTGACCGAGGGAGTAACACAATCAAAGAGCGGTAAGTTTGGGTTTACCCCCCCTCGGTCCTACGCCTGCGCTAACGCGCATATACAGTTTTGCCGTTTATTATAGTGCGCATACAGCGCGCATCGACATCAAGTGCCGGTACCCCGGCAAATAGGGCGATATCGGCATCCTTGCCGGGTTCAATGGAGCCTATGCGTCCGTCAAGCCCTGCTATCATTGCCGGATTGATAGTGAGCATCCTAAGCGCCCTATCGTGCGGCGTACCCGTGCGCACAGCCTCACCTGCCTGCGCAACTATCATCTCTGGAGCCATTATTGGCCCGTCGGTCATTATTGCTACCGTTACCCCGCGTTCATCCAAAACCCTTAAGCTTTCAATATCCACCTTGCCGCATTCGCCGGGCAGCAGCGGAACGCCGATGGGTCCGAATATAACGCCTGTCAGGTTCTTTGCCGTACATATCTCGTCGTAAAAATCACTCGACCCCCATGCGTGATCCAGCGTAAAGCGCACGTTAAACTCGTCCGCAATGCGTATAACGGTAAGCATATCAAATTGCTCGCAATGCACCTTGAGCGGTATTTCGCGCCTTAGTACACGGCAAACGTTTTCAAGCCCTGCGTCATAGGCGGGCTGCTTGGTGATATCGCCGTTCGCAGCCTCTATCTTCTGCATATATTCGCGCCCCTTGGATAGAGTATCGCGTATTACCTGCGCCACACCCATTCTGGTCATGGGCAGCTGATGCCTTGCACCGTATACCCCCTTCGGATTCCCGCCCAGCGCCATTTTTAGGGCAACCGGATTCTTTATGCACACATCTGCCATGCTTTCGCCGGCGCTTTTTACCGCGCATACCATGCCGCCTACAACATTCCCGCTCCCGGGCGCTATAACGGATGTGGTTATTCCCGCCTGTCTAACGCGTGCAAAGTCCTTTGTGGTAACGTCGATGGCGTAATACGCCTCCATAGAAGGCGTAGCGTTGGCTGTCATTTCGTTCAGGTCTTGCTCGTCCCCTGCGAAGCCGCCTATATGGCTATGCGCATCAACTATGCCGGGCATTGCAAAAAGCCCTGCTGCGTCTATTGTTTCATCGCCGGGCCGCACCCCTATATGCTCCCCTACCTCAGCTATTTTACCGTTCTCTATTGCAATATCGCCCTTGTCCAGTTCCGTATCCGCCGCCGTAAAAATGCGAGCGTTCTTTATTACCAGCATGAGGGTGTTTCCTCCTTCCTAAATGCATCCTTGCCAGATATAAGCGCGTGTATTATGCGCGCTTCATAGCTTTCAAACGGGTTTTTGCTCCATATCGTTATGTCCGCATCCTTGCCCTGCTCTATGGAACCTATCCTGTCCTCAACACCCAGTATTTTAGCGGGTATGTAGCTTATGCACTCCAGTGCCTTTTCGGCGGAAAGGCCGCGCCTTCTCCACAGCAGCGCGTTCCAAAGCAGTGATTCCCTCCCCGATGCGGTATCATCGCCGCAGCAGCTTATTGCAATGGGCAAACCAGCCTCCATAAGCGGTATTATCCTGTCAAACTCGGTTACATAATTGGCGTTGTTGTAGGCTTCCGTATGGTCTCCCATTATAACGGGTATGCTGCCGTCTTTTATCTGCGGCATGTCCGCATCCAGCCCAAACGCGCCCGTTAAGACTATCCTGATGCCGTCATAGGGTTTTAGCGCATTAAACACGGAATTTATCTCGGCGCGGGTTGCGCAGTTGACGAACAGGGGCATTTCGCCAGAAAGGACCTTTTTCAATGCAATACATCCGGCATCATAGCCGTCCTTAGCTTGGTCGTAACGCTTTGCCTTTTCAAGCTTGCCTGTGAGCAGTGAGAATATGCCCATACGCGTCATGGGTGCCATGGGTGATCCGCTACGCTTGCCGTAATTGTCCTTAACAGCTTTTGTCACGGATGCCGTCATGGCTACGCCTTCCTTAACGAGCATTTCATACGGGCTGCGGCCCCTGGTTTTGAATACGGCGGCTTGACCGCGCAGCACATTTTTGGGGGACGGTGCAACGCATGCACTCGTCACGCCGTATGTATACACCCGCTGAAAGTTCATGCCGTCCTGATCGAAAGCGTATACAACATTCATTTCGGGCGTAAGTGGATCGTAGTCCTCACTGCGGTCATCTCCGCTCCAACCGGGTCCTATTATGCCCCATGCGTTTTGAGCGTCTACAAAACCCGGAAAAACATCCAAGCCTGCGGCATTTATAATATCTGCATCGGCAGATGGGATATTTGACCCTATTTGTACTATTTTGCCGCCATCAATGGCAATGTCCACCCGTTCAACTTTGCCGCGTCCGTTATGAACGCAGCCGTCCTTTATGACGAGCATAACTTTCCACTCCTTTTTATATGATTTATTTCTAATATTATAATACAAACGGTATACACAAAGGCTATCTTCTCATTTGAAAAAGATAGCCGTATATTGAACCCGATTCAACGTATGCTTGAATAGCAGTAAGCGGAAAAGCGGACGCTATGTTATCATCGGCTTTTGGCGGATATTTGTATTGCTCATATGCCACAGTTTGAAATTATACGTTACCTCGGCTGCGTAATACAAGAATGCAAGCATGGATTCGTTTAACCACGAAGTGTAAAGGGTCACTTCGCCTTCGGCCAGTTCCACGCTTGCGTTGCGAAGCCAGCCGAACTTTACATATTGTTTAAGGTGCTTCTTCACATTTTCCAAGCTGATATTCAGCGCCTTGCACACATACCCGGCAGAAAAAGGCTTTGAAAATGGGGATGATTCACGCCTGCAAAGGAAAAGCAGGACCGACATCGCTTCCGGGTCGCTCAAGTAAGAAAACACTTTTGAGTAATCATCCGCAGAGAGCAACAAGGAAGAATAGCCTTTATCGGGCTCCTTTATCATAAAGAAGCTAAAACGTTCCGGGTCGGCACACACATATGCCGTATAATCATTGCTCGCTACGCGACAGCGCGTACATTCTGCATTGACTTTGTCCGTGTCTTCCGTTTCTGCCATTGCTGTGTTTGTTATGCATGGTATAGCGGTAAGCCCTTTGAATACGGACCAGCATACGTTCATGGCCTTGAGCATTTTTTCATTTTGCTGCGTACGTTCCATAGATTTAACAACCAGATGGCTTATGTTTGTGCTTTCATTAGAATCTCTTCCAAAAAGCTGATCTATGGTAACGTCAAAGAAATCAGCTATTGCGGGCAATAATTGTATATCCGGCGTACCTCCGCACTCCCATTTGCTTACGGCCTGTACGCTTATACCAACAGCTTTTGCCAAATCCGCCTGAGTGACCTGCTGGGCAATACGTAGATTCTTTATGGACGTTCCAATTGTTCCGCTCATGGTCCGCTCCTCCCATATTTATATGCTGCTTGATATTTGCATATATTTTACCACACAAACCATAGTTGATTCAAGTAAATGCTGATTCTATTTGGTTAAACCGCAAGCGTATACACTTTTAACAAAGCATACGCGATAATAAAAATACAGTAAAAACACATTAGGATTTTTGCTCTGCACTGCGGTGTTCTTGCAATAATCCTGGAACAACTGTTTGAAACAATAAAAGGAGGCAACACGCACAAATGGCCCGCTTTATACTTAGACGCTTTTTAAGCGGCGTACTAACGGTATTGATGGTTTTTGTAATAAACTTCATAATCATCAAGGCAGCTCCGGGCGATCCCATACGCACGATTATGGGAAAAGAAACCGATGATCCTGTACTCAGAGAGGCGTTGATGGAAAAATGGGGATTAAACAAGTCTATCCCCGAACAGTTTTGGAGTCAGTTCTCAAATGCGCTGAAGGGCGACCTTGGCACAAGTATAATATATAACCGTTCCGTAAACGACATGATAAACGAACGGCTTGCCGCAACTGTACTGCTTGGCATTGTATCCTCATTGCTTGCTTTGGTAACAGGCACGGCTCTTGGCATATTCTGTGCGCGTCACGAAGGCTCCTTTATAGACGGCTTGCTTTCAACAATATCGTATGCACTGGATGCCATGCCATCGTTCTGGTTAGGGCTTATGCTTATAATTCTGCTATCCTCAAAGCTGGGCTTATTGCCGACTCAAGGCATGGTTGATGCGCGTGCTGACTATCAGGGTATCAAGCATGTGCTGGATGTCGCTTTGCATTTAGTGCTGCCGACACTTACGCTGGTACTCATAACCATGCCGGGGTATTTCCGCATAGCAAAAAGCTCAATACAGCAGGTAACAAGCGAGGATTTCATCACAACGCTCCGCGCGACCGGAATGAGCAGGAAAAAGATATTCGATAAATACATATTTAAGAACGCCATCCTTCCAACGGTAACAATGTTTGGTATAACGCTTGCATTCTTAGTTACGGGCGTAACGCTTATTGAAATCGTGTTCTCCTGGCCAGGAACGGGAAGATTGACCATGACAGCTATAAACCAGCGCGATTATCCGGTTCTTATGGGAATATACCTGGTCATGAGCGTATCTGTGGCAGTGGTAATGGTGCTTGTGGATATAGCATACGCCTTCCTTGATCCGCGTATTCGCTACGATAAATAAAAGGAGGATATATGCATGCTTAAAAAGATAGCTAACAAATGCATACGCGCCTTCATGGCCGATCGGCAGCTTCGTATAGGTGTTATAGGCATAGTTTGCCTGTTGCTTATAATCATATTTGCTCCGACTATTGCTACACATGATCCGTATTCGTTTGATTTTAAAAGGTTGCTTGCTCCCGGTGTTGGAGGGCATATACTGGGCACGAACCACCTGGGGCAGGATGTGTTCTCTATGCTTGTATATGGAGTCGGCACATCGTTGAAGGTTGCGGTCATATCTGCATTTATATCAGGTGCATTGGGAGTGATAATCGGAGGCGTAAGCGGATATATTGGCGGAGTTACAGACACCATCATATCCGAGATAATCAATATATTCCTAATGATACCTACGTTTTTCCTTATATTGCTGATAATATCGCTTTTTGGCAACAGCATAGTGAACGTTATGATCGTTATAGGCGTGACTACTTGGCCCGGCAACGCTAAGCTTATGCGCGCGCAAGCACTTTCACTGCGGGAACGGACATTTGTGCAAAGTGCCGTAGCATTGGGCGAAACAAAACCGCAGATTCTTTTCAAATATATTTTGCCTAACGGCATTTTCCCCGTGGTCGCCAATACCACCCGCGGCATGGCGGGAGCAATACTTACGGAAGCTGCCCTTTCCTTCCTTGGTTTGGGAGATCCGAATATAATAAGTTGGGGTCAGATGATATATCAGGGGAAACAATACACAACAAGCGCATGGTGGATATCGGCATTTTCAGGTATCGCCGTAATAATTACAGTCATTTTCTTCTATATGCTTGGTGATGGGCTTAACCACGTTTTTAATCCCAAATACAACTACGGGAGGAGCAAATAATGCGAAATGTGCTCTCTGTTGAAAACTTAAACGTTACATATGTAAACAAATCCAAGCGGGTCATGGCTGTAAGAAATGCCTCTTTCTCTATAAACCGCGGGGACTCGTTGGGGATAGTAGGCGAGTCCGGCTCAGGTAAGTCTACTTTGGCTATGGCTATATTGGGGTTGCTTCCCGCGCAGACTACGCAAATCACAGGCAAGGCATTGTTCCTTGAAGACAAAGACCTCTTTTCGATAAGCGAAAAAGAAATGAATGAGATAAGGTGGAAAAAGCTTGCCGTGGTGTTTCAAAAGGCTATGAATTCGTTGAGTCCGGTACACCGCATAAGCGAAATGATTGAGGATATTTACTGCGTGCATGAACCGCGTGCCACAAAGGACGAGATCCGGCAGGTAACGTTCCGTTTGCTTAAGCTGGTAAACCTTCCGGAAAGGGTATATAACCTATATCCACATGAAATGAGCGGCGGTATGCTGCAAAGGGTCGCCATAGCAATAAGCCTGCTTCATCAGCCGCAGCTATTGATATTCGATGAAGCGACGACTGCTCTTGATGTTGTGACCCAAGGGCAAATACTCAACGAAATAGTTCAAATGGAAAAAGAACTTGAAACCACGCGCATAATGATAACCCATGATATGAGCGTTGTTGCAACAAGCTGCACAAAAATCGCCGTAATGTATGCAGGAGAAATCGTTGAAACAGGGTTTGTCAAAGATGTAATGGTCAATCCGTCGCATCCGTACACAAAGGCTTTGCTTAAGTCCTTCCCGTCTCTTAAAGGAGAAAATGCAAAGATGGAATCCATACCCGGCTTTTTACCGGATCTTACTAAGGATTACCCGTATTGTATATTCGCTCCGCGCTGTTCCGAGGCCGGGAAAAGATGTTTTAGAGAAAAACCCACGCTAAAACCGGACTCAATAGGTGGCGCAAGCGCGTGCTTCATTCAGCAGGGAGGTGTGGAATAGTGGCATATGTTGAAATAAATGGGATCACCAAATGGTATCCGCACAAGAGCGGCAAACTGTTTTCCAACATAGGAAAAAACAAGGTTTATGTTAAAGCCGTTGACGGCGTTGATTTAAGCATTGAAAAGGGGGAAATACTCGGCGTTATAGGTGAATCGGGCTGTGGCAAATCAACGCTTGGGCGTATGCTTACCCGTCTTGAGGATCCGACCGCAGGAGATGTTCTTATAGACGGAATATCAACAGCTGAACTCATACGTAAGGATCCCAAGCAGTTCAGACGCACGGTTCAGATAGTTTTTCAGAACCCGTTTGATACGTTTACCCCGCGCGATACCATACAAAAAATACTTTTAAGACCCCTAAGGCATCATCGCATAGGCTTGAACGAGGAAGATAGAATAGCCTTTATACGTCAGTCCCTCGAAGCGGGCGGACTTGTGCCGGCGGATGACATAATGCAGCGTTACCCGCATGAACTAAGCGGAGGACAGCTTCAGCGTATATCTATAATCCGCGCCATGTTTCTTAATCCCGGTTTCATAATAGCGGATGAGCCCGTAAGCATGCTGGACGTTTCGGTAAGGGCAGACATAATCAATATGCTAATTGACCTTGCGCAAAACCGCAACACAGCCGTGGTGTTTATAAGCCATGATATAGCACTTACACGATATATCAGCGATAATATTGCCGTAATGTACCTGGGGAGGATTGTAGAGTACGGCAAATCCGATGAGGTTATCCATAATCCGCAGCATCCGTATACGCAGACGCTTATATCAAATTGCGCATCCATCGATCCTTTTGAAGAGCGATCTGTCATCAATATAGAAGGAGAGCCTCCAACACCGATAAACCCGGGTCCGGGGTGCTACTTTGCGCCTCGCTGCTCCCGCGCACGCAAGGAATGTTATGAAAGTTACCCCGACAAAACGGAAATAAGCAAAGGCCATTACGCTTGCTGTTTGCGCATAGGCGAATAAATGTGCGGCAGAGAAAGTGTTGGTATATATTAAGAACACAGGAGGAAATCAAAATGAAAAAGTTGATGGCATCAATCCTTGTGGTATTGATGATAGCCGCCTTAGCGGCAGGCTGCCGGCCCGCAACAAACGCTCCGGGCAACAGCCAAAATCCGGTAGAGAGCCAAGCTCCTGCTGTAAGCAACGTACCTATCGAAGTGTCAAGCACTCCTGCAACAGGCGATATTGTCGAAGGGGGCACTTTGATAGTTCGTGAAGCCGGCGATCCGATGAGCTTTTGCCCCAGCACGGCGGCTGATGACTATGCATATGCCATGATGCAGAACATGTTCAACCGCCTTACAAAACTTGATAACAGCAAAAGTCCCATACCCGATGCTGCCGAATCCTGGGATGTATCCGAGGATGCCCTTACAATCACATTCAATCTTAAAAAGAATATGCATTGGTGGGACGGTGAAGCACTTGATGCTGATGACGTAAAATATACGTTTGACTACATCAAGGAAAATCCCACTTGCTACTTCAGTTCTTCCATGGAAATAGTTGATTCCATAGAAGTTGTCGATCCCTATACGGTCGTATTCCATATGAATACCGCAGATATGAGCTTTGTAGCACGCATTGGTTGGTACGGCACCTTCATTCTGCCCGAACATATTTATAACAACGGTCAGCCTTGGGAGGAAAATGAAGCTTCCAAGACCAAGCCCGTCGGCTCAGGTCCGTTTATGTTTGAGAGCTATAAGCAGGGTGAAAACACCACTTTGGTCAAAAACCCGAATTATCATGATGGCGTGCCGTATCTTGACAAGCTGATATTTGCCATTATCCCCGATGACACCACTGCCATACAGGCAATGATCAACGGAGAGGTCGATACCATAAGCATGATACCTGATGCTTTCCTTGACCAAATGCTTGCAGATCCCAACTACCGCTGTGACCGCAACATATATCCTTCTCCATGGAGATATATATTTAACATGAACAACTCGATAGTAGGCGATGTAGCCGTTCGTAAAGCTATTGCGTTATGTGTAGACCGTAATGACATGAGCCAAAAGGTTACAAGCGGCGTAATGCCTCCCGAATGGTGCGCTTATCCTGCCATAGCCGCGTGGTGTGCAAATACCGAGGATATTTATCCCGATGTTGATATAGAGGCTGCGCGTAAGGTGCTTGAGGACGCAGGATATACCGCAGACGCTGATGGGTATTATGTTCGCGGAATAACCGTGGATTGCTTTGAAGGTCAGCTTGTGGACATGACAAAGCTTTTGGTAGCCAACTGCCAGAAAGCCGGTATTGAATTGATCCTTCAGGTATCCGAATTCAACGCATGGGCCGAAAAAATCGGTCCCGATCCTTCAGGCGAAGGATGGATGATGGAATGTCAGGGCGGCTTTATGGGCCCCGACCCTGCAGCTCTTGCCAGTCGTTATGGCACAGGCTCCGGTTCGAACTACGCAAGCTACTCCAATCCCGAGTTCGATGAACTGTGCAAGCTTGGTGCGGCAGAGGGCGATACGGAAAAGCGTGCTGAATACTACCGCAAAGCGCAAAAGATTCTAATTGAAGATCTTCCCGCCATAAATGTTCTTGGTTGGGCCGGTTATGAGGCCTCCCGTTCCGATCTTGCAAATCTGCCAATAGACGGTGAAGGCAAGTGGGGCTGGAACGAATACACTTTCACCCACTATGTAGCACCATAAAAAAGCATTGCAAAAAGATGCCCGATTTTGAGCTAAAATACTAAATAAAAGGGAAGGCGGAACTCCCTCCTTCCCCGTTTTTATCGGGAGATAAAGTATGAGAGAAAAATATTTGGAACTAATTAAAAACATTCCCGACTACAAGGTGTTTTTAACCGTTGACGAATTGGACGCAAGTTCATTTGCCCTATCAGAAAAGCATCCCGATGCCGTAAGCATATTTCCCATCGGAAGCACGAAAGAAGGACGTACGCTTTACTGCCTTAAAATAGGCGAAGGTTCGAAAACAGCCCTTATGTTTGGCTGTCCTCACCCCAATGAACCTATAGGTACAATGATGTTGGAATATCTGAGCGAGAATCTTGCAAAAGATGAGCAGCTCAGGAAAGAGTTGGATTATACATGGTATATAGTGAAAGCATGGGACGCGGACGGCCTTAAGCTCAATGAGGGATGGCTGAAGGGACCCTATACCATAGGTAATTATTCGCGCAACTTTTTCCGCCCCGCCGGACACAAGCAGGTGGATTGGACCTTCCCCATAGACTATAAGGATCTCCACTTCCATAAGCCCGTTCCCGAAACAGAGGCAATGATGAAACTTATTGACGAAATCAAGCCTCATTTTATATATTCGTTACATAATGCCGGATTCGGTGGAGTGTATTGGTATATTTCTCAGCCTGTTGAACCGCTGTACGAATCAATGCGGGCTGCAGCAGACCGGGTCAATGTGCCGCTCAATCTTGGGGAGCCGGAAGCACCTTACTGCGAGTTGCTTTCACCGGCAATATATAAGAATTCCGGTATAGAGCAGGAATATGATTATTTAGAAAAATACGGAGCTGCCGATATAGGCAATATTCTCAACGTAGGAACCTGCAGCGAAAGCTATGCCCGTGAAAGGTATGGCTCATTTACGCTGCTTACGGAGCTGCCGTATTTTTATGATAAGCGTATAATGGATATGAGTGAAGGGCATATGACGCGCAAGGAAGCGATTGCAAAGAACCTTGATATGAATGTAGAAGCAAACGAATATATGTGCAGTATGCTTAGTCGTGCGGAAGGCATTGTAGATAGTGAGAATCCTTTCAAAATCGCACTTGAAGCTTTTTCATCGGGACACAGTGATGAAAGTACTCGCAAAATGATAGAGGAAAACCCGGAGTATAACCGCATCGCTACCATTGCAGAAGAGTTTGACAATCTGCTGATGAGCAGGTTTTACAAAAGCTTGTCATACGGAATGGTCATACGCATGAATGAATATGAGCTTGAAAGGATGGCCCGGCGCGGCGAAACTAACGCCGACAAGGAAGCGAAGCTGAAGGAAAATATAGCATTCGCCGAAGCAGAGCATAGGGCGCTTACAGAGCAGCTTGAGAAAGAATTGGATTATGAAGTGGTGCCAATAAGAAAGCTTGTAAGTATACAGCTTGAATGTGGGCTGCTGCTGTGCGATTATCTGCATGATAAGGCGATGCAATTCTAAGTATACCTATAAGAGGAGAAATGATGGATAATAAGCTGATACAATTCTTACAGATGGCCACCGAGTCCAGCCCGGTATGGTTGGATGACGGTAATACTATAGCCTATATACGTCATGATAATACCGGTTCACATATATGGCAAATGGATCTTACTACCGGTGAAAAGCTATGTCGCACAACTGAAGATACCCGTATATGGACCATAAAAAGCGTTCCGGCGACCGGAGATATCTATTATGCAACAGACAGCACCGGGAGCGAATGTGAACGACTATATCGCCTGTCGCCCGGACAAACAAATGGCTCAGAGATTGCAGGGGATCCGAATACAAGATACTTTCTCGGCGGGATAATGCCCGATTATAATATCATAGCCTATACCTGTAACCTCAGGAACAAGGCCACGTTTGACGTATGGAAGAAGGATCTGCTTACCGGAAAAGCCGTAATGATAAAGCAGCACAGCGATAACTATAACTGGCCATGCAGAGATGCACTTTCTCCAAACGGGCAATATTTACTTTACAACAAGCTACGCGGAGAAAATGATAATGCCCTATGGATGACGGATATGACCACGGGTGAAACCAAGCGCATACCTGAAGATGATGTTATATCCGCAGAAACCGAGGCCGTATGGCGGCATGATTCTAAAGGTTTTTATCTGCTAAGTGATCGCGGCGGCAATTTTATAAGCGTATACTATTATGATATTGAGTTTTCCGACTTTGAACAGGTATACTCTTATTGTTGGGATGTAGATGGGCTTGCTTTATCGGCAGACGACAAGTATCTTGCCGTTAGTGTGAATGCAGGCGGATATACGGAACTGCATATTTATGACATAGAGGCTAATTCCGAAATAAATCAACCTATTCCTCCTAAGGGAGTTCTTAGCCGCTATCAGCAAATGAGTTGGTCTCCGCAAGGTCATAAACTGCTTTTTACTTTAACAAGCGGTAAGCGCCCGGAAGGCATTTGGATGCTGGATATAGATGCAGATAGGCTGGAGCGAATAAGTGAAAAAAGTGCCAATAACGAACAGTTCCTTATTGAACCGCAGCTTTGCAGTTATAAATCATTTGATGGCCTAACCGTACCATATTGGCTATATGTGCCTTATGGCATAGAAGCTCGCAATCTGCCTGTTGTGATTGAAATTCATGGAGGGCCGGAGGGTCAGGAGGTACCGTCCTTTAACGGGTTTATCCAGTATTTGCTGAGCGAGGGCATAGCCGTTGTTGCGCCTAATGTGCGCGGCAGTACCGGCTATGGTAAAGTATATACGCATCTTGACGATGTTGAAAAACGTTTAGACAGCGTGCGTGATATCGATTCGTTGGTTACGCATCTTATAGAATCCGGCACTGCAGATAAGAATAAGCTTGCCGTATCCGGCACAAGCTATGGCGGATTTATGACACTTTCATGCGCCTCACGCTACCCACATCTTTGGGCCTGCGCTATTGATACGGTTGGAATGTACGATCTTGTTACGTTCCTTGAAAATACGGCTGATTATCGCAGAGCGCATAGGGAAAGCGAATACGGTTCGCTTGAAAAGCATTATGACATTCTTAAAGCTGTTTCTCCTGCCGCTAAGATATCGGACATATCAGCTCCCATAATGATTATACAGGGGCGCAATGACCCACGCGTTCCGGTTACAGAGGCCGAGCAAGCAGTAAACGCGCTTAGATCTCTGGGTCGAACGGTAGAATATCTTTGCTATGATGACGAGGGTCACGGAATAGCAAAGTTAAAGAATAGGCTTGATTGCTACCCGAAGATGGCAGCATTCCTGAAAAAGTATTTGTTTTAACATACTCTGGGCATAAATGGGATGTTCCCGTATATGCGGCGGTATGCTGCTTCTTTCTTAGAGCGGCATAAAACTACGCTTGCTAATCGGCGCATCCATCTATGCCTAGAACTTTCCGTTTCCTTATCTGTTTCGCTTTAGATATCCAAGCCAATATGTAATCACATAAGAGGAAGCTATGGAGCAGCTCCCGTATGCTCTTTTCATCGTCCGCCAAATAAATGGAATGACCCATGGTGACCTCCTTGCAAGCAGCGCCAAATGCTGCGCGTGGGCGCAGCATCGGCATGATGAATTTTATACTATCAGAATATCACCTTTCCGTCAAAGGGGGCAGATGCCGCTTTCGCAGCCGGTGTTGCCCCAGATGTAATTGTACAGCTCACACAGCCGGCCGTCGATCTCCGTAAGACGGTTGTAGTCGGCGATCAGCGAGTCCTTTTCCGCGTCGGTCAGGATGCTCAGGCTGCGGATGAAGGCGGCCTCATCGTAGTTGTCGAAGTCGTAGTCGTCCGGAAGATTGAAGTACGCTTCATCTACCTTGTCCCACAGGTCAGCGTGCTTTTCGCAGACGCGGTCATACTCCTGCTCCAGGGTGTCGATCTCATCCAGCACCTTGGGGTCGGCCTCTTCCAGTGCCTTCTCGTAGAGCGGCATATTGTCGCAGTCGGGCAGCTTCTCATACAGCGCCTCCATTTGGGCGTCCAGCTCGTTCAGCTCCTTGATATCCGCCAGAAGCGTTTCCTTCTCCGCTTCGGTCAGGGCGTTGGTGTCGCGGATAAACGCCGCTTCGTCAAAGTTTGTGAAGTCATAGTCGTCGGGCAGGGCGTTGCAGATTTCGTCCAGCTTTTCCCACAGCACCGCGTTTCTCTGGAAGATGGCGTCACTCTTTTCCTCAATCGCCTCGATCTGCTCCCAGACGGCGTCCTCATTCTCGGCGGCAATTTTAGTAACAGGCTCCATTGGCGCGGATGTGGCGGCAAAGGCGGAGGTTGCCGTGCCGATGGCCGATACCACCAACGCCAGTGCCAGTGCAAGGCCCCAAATCGTTTTCTTTTTCATGGTATTTTATGGAACCACTCAGATATTCTATTCTTCTGCAGATGTGATTGTCTACTCCAGACAGTTTTTCAGCAAACAAGTCGTTGTTGCCATCAATCGGCATCCAACCCAAGCTTATGCGATCCCTTCTCTGGTTACTTCACTCCCCAATGGTACTTACAGCGATGTCTTAAGTGGGCTACTCTATGGTGAAGGCATAACTGTAAGCAATGGCACCATCCCAAGTTTTACTCTTACTGGCGGTGAAGTTTGCGTGTGGTCGCACAATCCCGTGATGGATCCTGATATTCCCTGTATCGGAGATGTAATCTCAACGATGGGCAGAGCCGGTAATACTGTCTATATTTACGGACGCGGCTTAGGTGGTACCCCTACGGTCAAGTTTGGTTCGGCAGTTGCCACGGTGGTGTCCTCATCTGACACATTGATTGAGGTGCTTGTTCCCGGCAGTGCCACAGTGGGCGAAAACACCATTACCGTAACAAAAGGTTTTAATGTCAGCAATGGATTCAAATATACTGTTCTGTCCGGGGATCCCAATCAGGTGATCTTCCATGTTAACGCAAGCACAAATTACGGAGAAACGATTCACATTGTTGGCTCCATTCCAGAACTGGGCAGTTGGGACACAAACAAATGCACCGAGGCTATGATGTGTCCGAATTATCCAGAGTGCTTCCTTCATGTAAGTGTGCCTGCCGGAACGACGTTTTCTTTTAAGTTTATCAAGAAGGACGCCAATGGGAATGTCACCTGGGAGCACTCGCCAAACAGAGTCTTTACCTCTTCGAGCAGTCTAACGGGAACTGCAGATACTCCAGTATACACTTGGGGCAGCAACTAGTGTTTTATGCTGAAACAACAATTCCACGGCTTTTAGCAGTTCTGATGTTTGCAACTGCCAGCGCAACTGAACCCACCCGTGATTTCTGTGGATTATTCCCCTGCATATTGCCAAATATGCCGCAAGCAGGGGCAATGACCGCACAGAACCGGGACTTCCTCTCTGCGCCGTACCCCTTTGACCACATATTTGCCCACAGACAGCGAAAAGCCGCCCCGCCGGGGATTTTAGCATGGGAATAATATCATCGATATCGATTGCGGCTGCGGGAATCGGCACTCGGAGCACCGTCGGCTGGCCCGTCTGAGACTGGATGACATGGAGGAGTTCAATGCGCTGGTGGAATACAAGCGCGGGCTGCGGGAAAATGTGTCTGCCTCGATTGCCTGTGAGGAGAGCTCTACGGCAGCATCAACGCCTGCCAATGGGACAGGTCGATCACCAAGCAGGAAGCAGAATACCTGAGGGAGAAATACCTGTAAGCGCGGATTCTTAGACTACACCGCTGCGCAGGGGATAGAGCGTCACTCTGATGCGACACAAGACGATGCTTCAAAAGCGAAAAGCGAGAAAAAGCTGCCGGGGAGTTGCGCTCCCCGGCAGCTTTTGTGTCTATGAAAGAGCGGCTTTCAAACGAGGTTCCCTTTAGCCGATCGCCGTGATGGTTGGCGCCGTCCAGGTCTTAAGCGCCTCCATATCCGGCGTATAGATACGCATAAAGAGGTGGAAGCCACCGTCCGCGACCGGGAGCCAGTTCGTCGTGTCTGCCGGCGCGTCCTTCGACAAGATCACATCCACAGAGCCGTCATCATTCCGCTTCAGCCCCGAGCGGTCGTTGATGCAGTAGCGGTCGATGGGGTTATCGATGAGGAAATCGTCGTCGCCGTATGCGGTGATCGACCAGAAGCCGCCATAAAGAACCTGCGGATCGCTCTCAAAGTGGAGCAGATAGGACTTTTCTCCCGTCAGGGGATTCCCGTCAGCGTCCTTATCCGTCTTGGGATACAGGGCTATCTCCACGGTATTTGCCCCAAGCCCGGCGATCGCCACCAGCGCACGGTAGGCATATTCCGTGCCGAAATCCCCGATCGGCGCGCCGAAATAGCTCCACTGACCCAGCTTGTTGGAATACTTCATGCCCTCTGCCGCGAGCTTCGGGCGAAGACCCTGAAGCATCTCCTGCCAGCTCGTCTGCACATCCCCGGTCAAAACGGCTGCGTCAAATTTCATACCGGGGCCAACGCCGACTGCCGCGAGCTTTTCCAGCAGCTCTGCGTCAGCAGCGGACGGCGGATTGCTCTCCATCAGTGCGTTTGCCTTGCTGAAGAATGTGACCGGGTCCAGCGAGAGAACCTTGTTGGCGGGAACATAGTTGTTTTCCTCCTGATAGCTCCCCTTCGGAGGCTGATATGCCTCTCCGCTCAGGTAGGCGGACAGCGGCAGGAGCTTCATGCCAGCCTGAATGGCATAGACATTCGGAAGATCCGCCTCGCCGGAGAGCACGGTTCTGGTGATGGACCACGCCATAGCGGTAGGAACATCGATGCGGATCACGTCCTCCGGCAGGTCGCCGCTCCAATTTGAGCGCGTGATCGCATAGGCTCCGGCACGGTCGAGGACAGCGGCGGTGTTTGTCCATGCGTCAAGCACCTGCACCTTGCAGAAGCGATCCGTTTCCGGTAGCACATAGACCATCGGCTCCTCGCTCAGGTCGTACCACACCTGTGAATAGATGGTGTCCACATTCGGACTGACCACGTTTTTGAACTGCGCGTTGGCAAGCGCCACGCCGTGCATGAATTGATTGACAGGCGCCTTGCCGGGGACGGGTTCCTCCGTATTCGTTGCGGAGGTCTTCGTTGCGTCCATTAGCACCAGCGGGAATGCATAAATGTACGCCTCCTCGATGGTTTCCCACACATCTCCGGCAGGCAAAGCGTCCTCCGGCTTGGCAGTCCCTGCACAGCCGGACAGCAATATGACCATGCAGAGCAGCAGTGTTGCGATTTTCTTCATAATATCCTCCTTATACAGAACATATTGATCGACGTTCGGGTTTCTTGTCCGGTCGCATTACGGCTCGATGATGTTGAAATACAGCTCAAAGGCGGCCATGCTGTCGCAAAGCGTTTGGAGCAGCGCCGCATCACCCTTTTCAACGGTGATGAGTCTTTCGATATTCTCCTGGTTTCCGCTCGTTATGGCAAGAATTCCGATCCGGGGCGTGGAGATCGTCAGGTCGGCGTCGTCCGAAAGTGCATCCTTATAGTACAGGAGTACGCCGTGGTGGATCTTGAGCAGATAATCGTCGCCGTCCGTCAGCTTGAGGTTTATGGTGAAGGAGCGGTCTTGGAGCTTTTCCGTATCCATGACGATACCCATGTAATCCAGCATGGTCTGTGCGTCCATGCCCTGCGCGGTGGTGCCGACGCCGAGCCGTGCCGCCTTCGGGTACTGCCCGGTGCCGTTTCGCAGCTCAAAGGCCGCCGCGAGGTAAGCGTTTCTCCATGCGCCGGACTCCGCCTGATACCCAAGCTGCTCCAGCGCGTCCGCGCACAGGCAGCGGGCATCCCGGTTTTCCGGGTCGGCAAATACCAGTGTGTTCGTGATCTGCGCGACCCACTGATACTCGCCCTTTTCATAATCGGCGCGCGCCATCTCAAGCACCTTGCCGGTGTCACCGAGGTACGCCATGAGCTTTTTGGCATATTCGCTCGGCTCCAGCTCGTCCAGATGGATCGGGTTTGCGTCGTACCAGCCCATATATTTCTGATAGACCGCCTTGACATTGTGCTTCAGCGTGCCGTAATACTGCCGGGTATACCATACCCGTTCCAAGTCCTCCGGCAGCCGGATTATGGTGGCGATCTCTGTGGAGGTGTAGCCCTCGTTGATGTACAAAAGGGTCTGGTCGTGGATGAACTTATAGACCGCCGCCGTGTTGGTCAGATATTCGCTGACGGCTGCTTTGCCCCAATGGGGCCAGTTGTGCGCCTGAAAGACGACCTCGGCGTCGGGGAAGAGCGACTGCGCCTCGGTGATATAACGCGCCCAGCCGTTCGCGTCCCTCACCTCGGCGCCGCGCAGCGTATAGAGATTGTGCATCGTCCCGCTGCAATTCTCCGCCATCCAGAGGGCCTTGCTGTCGGGGAAATAGGTGTTCATCTCGGCGGGGGATTCCGTCCCTGGCGTCTGCTGGAAGATCACCCGCACGCCGTCAATGGTCGTTTCAAAAACCGGCTCTGCGACCTCGTAGCTCGGCGCAATATAGCCGACCCCGTTCTGCACCGCAGTCAGTCCGATGCCAACCGAAAGGCGGCCCTGCTCGCCATAGGGCAGCATGGAGCCATACTGCAAAAACGCCCGCCGCTTCATTGCTGTGCCGACAAAGACGTTTTCCTTCATCACTGCGTCCGCATAGCCCTTCGGCACGATGATCGCGGTCTTTCCGGAGGCGAGTTGCTCGTCAAGCGGCAGGCTGCGGTCCGCGACCTCCTCGGGCGCGATCAGTCCCTCGATACCGCCATAGTGGTCCACATGCGCATGGCTGACCACAACGGCGACGATCCGCCCATCGCCCATCTCGGAGCGGAAGAGCTTCAGCGCCTCCTCCGCGGTATATCGGCTACTGCCGCAGTCCATGACGATCCAGCCGTGTTCGCTGCGGACGAAGGTGATATTGGAAATATCGTAGCCGCGCACCTGATAGATGCCGTCGGTGACCTCAAAAAGGCCGTAAATGTGGTTTAGCTGCGTGTTCCGCCAAAGGCTGGGGTTTGCGGTGTCCGGCGCGTCCTTGTCGAGAAAGGCATAGGCGTCCTGTGTCCACACGGCTCTTCCTTCCTCGTCGCGGAGATCCAGCGTGTCCGGCGCGGCGAGAAAGCCCCGGTTCGCATTTTCAAGCTCTGTGGTATCCGCAAAGTCCAAAAGCGCGTATACCTGCTGTTTGGCGTCGATCGTGTACTGGGTCGCCGGCTTGCTCTCGGCATTCAGCACTGCGTCCGTGCCTGCGCTCACCGCAGGAGCGCTGCTTTTTTCCGGACTGCCGCAGGCAGTCAATGCGGCAGCCAGTATGCCCGTCACAAGGAGCATACAGATCCATTTCTTCTTCATAAGCGTTCCTCCCTCGCTTGGAAAGGCTCTCCAGCAGGACTTTCCCGCTGGGGATGAGTGCCGCACGATCGCAGCCCTTCCCGCTTCTATACTGCGCAGTTTAGCGTAACATCGCGCGAATTGCAATAGACCTTGCGCGAACAGCGTAAAACTTTGCGCGAATAGCGCGTTTTGCTTGCTTTGCATCAAAGACCGTGGTATTCTGTGAAAAAAGCAAATCGTGAGGGAGCGCTATGAGATCCAACGGTATTTCCGTCATTTCCAACCGCAGGCACATCAGCCTGCCGACAGAGGACATTCTCTATATTCAGCTGGCGGGGCGTCGGGCGGTCATCCATGCCTCCGGCGGCAGGACCTACGAAACCTACACCACCATAGAAGAACTGGAGCAGGTGCTGGGCAGCGGCTTTATCCGCACCGACCGTGCCACGCTGGTGGCCGCCAAGGGCATCCATGCCATTGGCAGGCAGATCGAGCTTATCAACGGTGAAACGCTGGACTACGCCCACCGGAGAAAGCGGGGGCTCAAGGAACAGCTGCGCACCGATTGGCGGCAGATCGCGCAGAGCCTGTCCGACAGCGACACGCCTGCCACGCGGGAAGACTATCAGCGGCATTATGCCAGCTATGACAGTGCACCCTTTGCATTTGCCGACATCGAGATGGTCTTCAACGAGAAGCGTGCCGCCGTGGACTGGATATTCCGCTACGCCAACGAGGCGCTGGCGAGGCTGGAAAAAAAGCCGCTGGAGCAGCTCATTGACCGCTCCTTCGGCAGCATTTTTCCCAATATGGACGACAAGTGGCTGCGGGTCTACGAGCGCACAGCGCTGTTCGGCGAAACGCTGGAGATTATAGATCACAGCCCGGAGATCGACACGGATCTGAAGATCATCTGCTTCCCAACCTTCAAGGGACATTGCGGCTGCATCCTCTTCAAGCAGGCGGAAATTCAAACGATGCGCGTTGAAAAGCCGGGCGGCAAGGGTGAAACGGGACGCTGAACGGCGGGGGAGCGTATCGTCAGCACCCGATTTGAACGAGGCCTGCAATGCTCTGCCCGCCGCGTTTTATCTTTGATTGGCATGCAGCAATGTCTTGTTCTCCTGTTTTTGCGCTGCGGAACTTATCCAATCTATGAAAAAGGCGCTTCTTCCGCTCCTTACGTCAGGTGGGACAACGCACAGACCGCGTACATATAGGCTGCAAGGATCAGCGGTGCCGCCAGACCGACACAGACCCGGAAACGGGCTGCATGGAGTTTGATATTGCAAAGGGGCGTTTCTTTTTCCGTCTGACCGCCCCATACAGCGAGGAACGCCGGGAAGCAGCGCGAAGGTATGCCAGAGATAATAATGCCGCTGACAGGTTGAAATGAGGTAGACTGGTTCACAGTTTTGTGCTATACTTTAGCCAAGCAACGGAGCGACAAATCGGAAGTTGACGAACTGATAATCAGCTTGAATTTTTGATATTCAACGTCTATGACGTTGTAATAAATACAATTATGAAAGGGTGGTTCATTATGTTCATTATGAATAATAATTTGGGTGTGTGGAGGACGCGCGGTAAATAATCCTCCAAAACTAATTATGGAGGACACAAGATGATATTAGAAACATTACTTCCTCAATTAGAATTTCAATCTAACATTGAGGATGCAGTAAAGCAAAAAATGATTAAAAGCAGGCGGCAAGTTGAAGAAATCGCAGCAACCGCCTACAGTAGCAACGATTTTGATTTTTTGCTATGCAAGCGAATGCCACTAACTCGCTTGGTGGTAGTTGTATATTTATTGACGCAAAAGTATGCCGAGTATAAAGCCATTGGTGTAACAGATGAAATTATTTTGGATACTTTTAGCGATGTCTCATTGCGGGCAAATTTGTACTATAAACAGCATGGCAAAATTGGCATTTCTAAAGATGATGTTGTTTGGTTTCGCCACATTATGAATGTGCACATTTTCAAGATTGGAGTATTGCAATATCAAACATTCAATATGGTTTATTTGGACGAGGAAACCATTGGAGAGCCTTATATGGTGTTTACACAAGAACAGAAACGAACATTACCCAACGGCTCACCTGTGATAAATTGCCATATTCAAAAAGGTGCGAATATTAGTGATAGCTTAGTCAAGAAATCTTTTGACCAAGCCAAGGTGTTTTTCAAGGATCGCTTTCCATCTACAGAGTATAAAGCTTTTCTTTGTTATTCTTGGTTACTCTATCCTCCGATGCTAAACATGCTTCCGAAGGATTCGAATATCAAGCAGTTTGCAAAACACTTTTCTATCATTGGTGCGTGCAACGATTCGGAACAGGCTAATGAGAATTTGTTTGATTACGGCAAGCATAATTTACCTTGCAAACCAACAGCTCTACAAAGGATCGCAAAAGAACATAAAGAACTTCTTGGTTATGGGTGTGGAGTAATTATGCTTTAGAGCGCAGAAAATTCCAGTTTATCGGGCAGATAACGCCTACTCAATAACAGAATACACCAACTGAGAGCAGCTATTTTCACACAAGAAAACGGCTGCTCTTTTCGTTTGCCTATGATCAGAAAGGAGCGACCAACTATGACAAAGCCAAGAGAGAAAACCCGCGAGGAGCTGCAAGCCGAGATTGAGGACGGAAAGAAGAAAATCCGGCAGTTTGAAAATCGGGAAAAGATGCTGTGTCAGAAGCTATCCCGAGAGGAACGCAGGCCAGCAGCGCCGCCGCTGCCGTCAGCAAGAGCAGGAGCAGGTGCAGCCCGCAAAAGGGCGTTATAGAAAATCCGTTCATTTCACACGCCGGAATGTCTTTCCGGTCTTCTCCTCAAGAAATCGTTTAAGTTCCTCCACCGTCCCGCCGGAGAGGGTGCGCTTGTCCAGAGGCTGCACATAGCGTTTTTTCATCAGAAGGATGATGTATTCCTGCGACTCAGCCAGTGCGTCGATCAGCTCATAGCGGAAGGTGGAGGTGGTGGCCACCGTAACGACGGTATAGGAATCCTCGCCGAATGCGACATGATATTCCTTTGTGCCCGCCAGCGCGTTTTTGCGGGCGATCATGCCATTGAACCGATCCTGAAACAGCAAAACGGACAGCAGCATCACCTCTACCAGCAGGGAAGTCACCGTTCTGACATCAAGCGTAAAAGGCTCTCCGTCGAATGGAATCAGCAGCAATGCATTGAATAAAAAGACGCTCCAGCCAAAATGGCCCAAAGGATGCTGCGTTTTCGCCGCAGCACCTTGCGCATCGCGCGGGCGGCTATGGTCATAGAGCGATTTGTGATGTCGCTGTGAATTTCAAATGTCATACGTTTTCTCCGTTGTAAGTAATTCTGTATCCGCAGGGCTGGCGTTGCATTGCAGTCGCCTCCGAACAGCATAAGCTGTTGCTTGTTCATTTTACCATGCCAAAAATAAGGTCCATGTTAAGTTTTCGAATTTTCAAAGGGAGGCCTCCGATGTGCCTTTGTCAAGGCGCCTGCCGGAAGGCTCTTCTGATGCACGACCTTACCATCCCAAATGCTTCCGGGCTCTGCGTGAAAACCCATTCTCGTCCGTTGGAAATGGGCTGTTGCCAGAACAGCCCATTAAAGTTCATGTATCGGCAAGCATATATTACTTGCTCTTTTCTTTGCTTTTTTGGTCCGCGAAAAGTGCATGACCAAGCACCATCCCTATCATCGAAGCAATCGTTCCGATAAAGAAAAAGCTGAGCGTTTGCAAATCGACCCGATCAAAGATCAGGCTTTCTCTCATGCCATAGCTCGCATAGACGGAAATCATGAACATAAGGCCAAATCCAATCGGCGCCAGCCACTTGTACTTTCCCCAATAATTGTTTTTCCCGATCAAAAGAGACAGAACGATCGTGGCGGCCGGGAGCATAATCCATTGGGCTCCACCTGCCTGTGCTTCCGTAATACTTCCCGCGGAAAAACGCCATGACGCCATAATATTGAACGCCCAAATTACCAGATAGGACAAAACCACCAGCAGTTTTGATAACCTTGTCTTGCTCTTCACCGTATTTGTGCTTTCTTCGATATAATCCAGATAGTCTTTCATAGGGTCTTCTCCTTTCAAGAGGTAGTCAAGGCTGACGCTATACAAATCACTCATTTTAAGCACACTTACGATATCGGGGTAGGATCTCTCATTCTCCCAATTCGATATTGTCTGTCTGCTGATGCCAAGGGCTTGTGCCGCTTGTTCCTGCGTGATCTTCGCATCCGTTCTTGACTTTTTGATCTTGCCTCCAATATCCACACGCTTGCCCTCCCAACATGAACTTCATCTGGATTATGCCCTATGCGAAAAGCGCTGTCTATCAAAACGCTTTTACAAGGCTATATTTCTCTGTCAAAATGCTTTTACATTTCTCTGTCTTCCCCGAAACGCCCTGATTTATCTGCCCGCCGGAAGCGTTATCTCAAACACGGCGCCGGTGTCCCCGTTGTAAGCGCGGATCGTCCCTTTATGCAGGTGAATGATCTCCTTGGTCAGCGCAAGGCCGATGCCGGATTTTCCGCTTTTTCCCATGTAAAAGCGGTCGAAGATGTGGGGAAGATCTTCCTCGGCAATGCCGTCCCCGTCGTCCTGTATCCGTATCGTCACATGACGCTTGTCCGCGCGGCAGGTCAGGCGCAGCTCGCTGCGGGCATAGCGCACGCCGTTGGACAGGATATTGGTGACCGCTCTGCGCAGCCGGGTATCATCGCAGCTGACCATAACGGGCTCCTCGGGGAAATCCGGCACGATTGCGATGCCGCCGGCGGCTGCCGGCTCCACGGCGCGTATGCTGTCGTATAACAGCTCCCGAATATCCATCTCTGAAAAGGCAAGCAGCTGCCGCCCCATATCGATTTTCGAGATGTCCAGGAGCTCCTCCACCAGCTCCGTCATGCGGTCGCTCTCCGCCAAAATCACCTCCGCAGCGCCGCCCGCGTCCATCACGCCCGTCTGTATGCCCTCGGCATAGCCCTGTATCGCCATCAGCGGCGTTTTCAGCTCGTGGGAGGCATTCTGGAAGAAGGTCTGCTGCCGCTCCGCTTCCTTCTCAATATCCCTGCCAAACCGGAACCCCAGCAGGCACATGACGGAGGAGATCGCCAGCAGTACCCCAAAGAACGCCCAGTTCAGCGTCACGATATATCGGGTGATGGGCCCGATGTCTATGTACATGATATAGGCGTACGGCTTTTCCCAATCGTCCTGCTCCTCCTGCACGGACATGAAGATCAGGTGATGCCTGTCTGTTTTGAAAGTATAGCATTGGTTGAGCGACAGATCCCGCCCGGCGCAGTATTCCAGCAGTTCTTTCTCCAGGCGATATGCGTCCCTGTTCCAACCGCTTGAGTGATTGGCATTATCCGGCTCTAAAAATACGATGCTTGGCGTAAGGAAGTGCTCCTCCGTGTCATTCCATTCATCATCAAAAAAGGATCCATCGTCGGTATAGGGGATGGTGCGGTTCTGGTACTGTGCCTCGCTGATGAGCGCCTTTTTTGCCTCACGCACAAAGTGTGCTGGTATAATGAGGTTCACCGCCAGCATGAACAGGGCAAAGAGCAGCAGAGCTGAGCAAAGGATCAGATACACGATCCGCAGCTTGATGTTTTTCACGTGCGCTCCGCCCCCTTCAGCTTATAACCAAAGCCCCATATGGTGCTTACGCTGACGGTGCTGCCCGCTTGCAGCAGCTTTTTTCGGATACGGCGCAGCGTTTCATCGGTCACGCGGGTCTCCACCTCCGAGTCGAAGCCCCACACCGCGCTGAGCAGCTCTTCGCGGGAATACGCCTTCTCCGGCTGCTTCATCATATAGCTGAGCAGCCGCAGCTCGGTCTGGGTCAGCGCCACGATCGTGCTTCCGCAAAGGACGGCGTTTTCCGTGGCGGAATAGCGGATATCCCCGTAATGCAGTTCATCCTCTGCCGCCGCCGTTTTCCCCCTGTCCAGCTCCACACGGCGCAGCAGCGCCTTCACCTTCATCAGAAGAATGGTCGGACGAAAGGGTTTGGTGAGATAATCGTCGCTTCCCTGGCTGATGCCCATGACGTAGTCCAGCTCGCTGTCCTTGGCCGTAAGCAGGATGATGGGAATATCGGAAACAGAGCGAAGCTCCCGGCACACGGTAAGTCCGTCCGTGCCGGGCATCATAATGTCCAGTATTACAAGCTTCGCAGGCTCCTGACGAAACGCCTCCAGCAGCGCGTCACCGCTTTCAAAGGAGCGCACGGTATATCCGTCGCTTGCGAGGAAGCTATGGAGCAGCTCCCGGATGCTCTTTTCATCGTCCGCCAAATAGATGGAATGTCCCATGCGTCCTCCTTGCAAGCAGCGCCAAATGCTGCGCGTGGGCGCAGCATCGGCATGATGTTGATTTTATACTATCAGAATATCGTCTTTCCGTCAAAGGGGGCAGATGCCGCTTTCGCAGCCGGTGTTGCCCCAGATGGAATTGTACAGCTCGCACAGCCGGCTGTCGATCTCCGTAAGACGGTTGTAGTCGGCGATCAGCGCGTCCTTTTCCGCGTCGGTCAGGAAGCCCAGGCTGCGGATGAAGGCTGCTTCATCGTAGTTGTCGAAGTCGTAGTCGTCCGGAAGATTGAAGTACGCTTCATCTACCTTGTCCCACAGGTCGGCGTGCTTTTCGCAGACGCGGTCATACTCCTGCTCCAGAGTGTCGATCTCATCCAGCACCTTGGGGTCGGCTTTTTCCAGTGCCTTCTCGTAGAGCGGCATATTGTCGCAGTCGGGCAGCTGAGCGTACAGTGCCTCCATTTGGGCGTCCAGCTCGTTCAGCTCCTTGATATCTGCCAGAAGCGTTTCCTTCTCCGCTTCCGTCAGGGCATCGGTGTTACGGATAAACGCTGCTTCATCAAAGTCTGTGAAGTCGTAGTCGTCGGGCAGGGCGTTGCAGATTTCATCCAGCTTTTCCCACAGCGCCGCGTTTCTCTGGAAGATGGCGTCGCTCTTTTCCTCAATCGCCTCGATCTGCTCCCAGATGGCGTCCTCGTTCTCGGTGGCAATTTTAGTAACAGGCTCCATTGGCGCGGGTGTGGCGGCAAAGGCGGAGGTTGCTGTGCCGATGGCTGTTACCACCAACGCCAGTGCCAATACAAGGCTCCAAATCGTTTTCTTTTTCATGGTATTTTACTCTCCTTTTTTAATCGTTTTGGTTGGGTGTCAACCTTGATTGTAGTATACAGGAGAGCGCCAAATACTTCTCCCGCAAAAGTGCATGGAAAGTGTCACAAAAGTGCAACGAGACCAGCCCGGAAAATGAACGAAAGCCCGCTCCATGCCTCAAGGGCAGAAACGGGCGGACGTTCTTATTCTGATTTCACTTCGCGCATCAAGATGGATCTCATTCATATATTTCCCGGTCCGTTTGGAAAGGCAAGCCATTTTGCGCCGTAAAAATCAAAGTAGAAGCGCTGCCCCACCTCGTTTTCCACAAAGCGTCTTTTAATATGATACCAGCCGCGAAGCTCATCCCGCAGGGCGGCGTCCATGGAGATTGGCTCTACCCATACGCAGTCGTACCCGGTAAGCTCGTCCCTTTTCAACGGCATGGTTACTGCCGCGCCGGGTGTTGCAAAGGCCGGAGGCAGAACATACACTTCGGTCGCATCTGCCAGCGACAGACGCATCCCGCTTGCGAAAAGAAGCTCTCCTTCTATCGCATTCACCATTGCCCAGCCATATCGGCTTGAGAAGACGGGTGTATCATGAAAAGCCGGCAGAGCTTCCGGTGGAATCGGCTGAAGCATATCTGCCCGATGATATCGAGCTTCCGGAAGGCCCAGAAGAAAGTCCACGCTCACGCCGTAAAGCTCGGACATCTGAATCAGGGATTCCACAGAAGGATTCTTCCTTTCACCCTCCCACGCACTTAATGTCGGCTGCGAAACGCCAAGCATTTTGGCCGCCGCCGTTAGCGTAATCTTTTTCTGTTTTCTTGCCAATCTATATCGCCGAGCCGTAAAAATACCCCCTTCGGCATACCGCAAAGCTTCGCAGCGCGCATTGTCGGTTATTCTTTGTCCCTATTGACATTGACGGCAACCCCGTTGAATTCCAAATGATCTTCTACCGGAACGATTAACACCTTTTGACCGTCGATAACCTTCGCTTCCACAAGATGGCTGTATTCAGGATCAATGGAGAGTGATACCTTCTCCGTTTTCAGCTCCACTTTCTTTGCATCAATCAGGTTGGCCGGATTGAGAACGGCGCCTACGCCGAACCGTTCCCCACAGGCAGTTTGAAAAGCCTCCGCCTGTTCCTCCGAAGCACCGCAATCCAAAATAATCTTGCTCACTTCACAGGGGCTGACAGTCAGCGGCTCCGGATCCTTCGTCTCCCGATGCGCTTCAATCATTGCGGCAAGCTGGCCGTGGATTGCCTGCACGATCTCAAGGCTGCAGGCGCTGCCCAACGACTCGGAAAGAGCGGATTCAAAGGCCTCCCGCTGTTCTGCGGCCGACATGGGCAAATCGGTATGGAATACTGCGTCGATAAACTCCTGATGCAGTTCTCCCTCTTTTCGGGAGTAAAAAAGCGCATTGTAGATGTTGGCGCTGCGGTTATCAAAGGCCGGGAACAGAAAGCCCAGCTCCGGCGCGACGACAGTTTGACTGGCGGCACAATGAAACTCATTGTCTCCGGAGAAGTAGCCCAATTCTGTTTTTCCCGTTTTAACCGGACAGACCGCACACAGAATATAGGAAAAGACCTCATCCGAGCCCTCGGCTCGCAGGGCGTCCCGATTTCGGCGGGGTACATCGTAGCTGTCGCTTGCCAGCAGCAACAGATAATTGCTCTCGCCCATGTCCAACGATTGAATGACTTTCTGATAAAATGCCTGCCGCACCCGAGCATCCTTCGCACCGGATGTGCGCAGTTCCATCAACATTCTGTGTTCTTCCCCCGTCATGACCTGCTGGGTGGAAAACACAATATCGATCAGGTTTTTCCCGAGTGCTCCTGACAGTGCCTTTTTCAGCAGGCTGAGGTATTTCTCGGCTTCCTCCTGTGTCATCATGCCAAGCGACTCGTCCAAATCGGTCATAATCTCCTTGTTGCTATTGACAAAACAGCCGTAAATACGGCTGATGGCATTTTTATCCGGCTTCCAGCGGCGTCGCAGCTCGTTGAGTTCTTTTTGGTTCATTGGTTTTAACAGACCTTTCATTATGATATTTGGTTGGTAGCATTGTGGCAGTTCAGATACATGTTCGGCTTTTCACCGTACTTGACATTCCGCACCAGCGCAATGTCTGTATCTGAGAGTCATTTCTTTTACGATAGGCGGCCAACCTCTTCACAAGAGAATTCCAAATGATGCTCTTCACAGTATCTGCGGATCACGAGAAGCATCATTTTTGTCGGAAGTGACCTTCCGTTTTCCCATCGGTTTACGGAGGTATAGCTGACACCCAATTCCTTGGCAAGCTGAGTCTGGGACATCCTCCGTTCACTGCGCAGTTTCAGAATCGCATCTGCAAAGGTCATTTGCTTCACCTCTCTTATGTAGCACAGTATAGCATATTATGCCTTCACTAAGCAAGCCCGGAATTGTACATCCCATTCAACAAACAACGGGAGTGTTAGTTCAAAAAATTAGAGTTAACTGCTGATCTTATCCATATTGCAAGACTGCCGCTCGGCAGTTTTCGCTGTCGGGCGGCTATCTCATGCTTAAAGCAATATATTCAGGGTCTGCAGAGCAATGCTGATTACGGAAATAAGCACCTTGCATCCGTTCTCGCCTTTGAAAGATTGAACTTTAGAGAAACATACGCCCCAGACGAAGGCGGAAACGAAGTTATTACAAATAGTGGCGATCATCAAGCCGCAGCTAAGCCTGCAAGTAGTATTGATTACAGGAAAGGCAATCAGACACAGGATAACATTCTGCCGCCCCTACATCTTGCTTATAATTCATCCTCCGTCCGCTTTTGCAGGAGGGACAAGCCCAAAAAGCAGAGTGCAGAGAAGGCGATGCCGCAAAGAATGTATGCCCAGTTAAAGAACAGCAGATTGACTGCGTACCGCATGGGCATCCGGGTAAAGAGCACCGCATACGGCTCAATCGTTCCAATTGCCTCCATGACCGCCGTGACACGGAACGGACTGATCCCGCACAGATACGCGCCGAGGAAATACAATGTCAGCTTCTCGGCAACGGCAGGAAGCAGGAGTCCGAGTAAATAAAACCACGGTTTTTGCTTCTTGCAACACTTCCACAGATACAGTGCCCCAAAGCAGTACGGCAGCAGCGCAAGGCAGGCTCCCTGCGCAGTCAGGTGCAGCTGCAGCCCGAATATAAGAAAGACCATACGAATCAAAAGGTATCCGCCGAGAATGATCCCCCAGCAAATCAGCAGGGATTTCAAGTTGAGTTTCCCATGTGCGGTTGCTTCATTGTTGTACATATTCTTTTCCTCCTTACAGATTCTCGTTTTTCAAGGCGTCGATGGGATTGTCCTTTTTCACTTTCCTCATTGCGTACATCATGGTGGCGAATACGACCAGAAACACGCTCAGAACGGCGATGCCGATGGCTGCCCACGGCAGATGGAAGGAGGTTTCATAGGCCGTTGTGACCGCACGGTAGATGAGATATGTAATGCCGCAGGACACCGGCAAACCGAGAAGCAGCGCCTTGGAGCCGTACAGCAGGCACTCGTAGTTCATCATCCTGCGGAAGCCCTTCTGCGTCATGCCCACCGATTTCAGCATGGCAAACTCCCGGCGGCGCAGGCTGATATTTGTGGAGATTGTATTAAATACATTGGCCGCGGCAATCAGGGAGATCAGCACGATAAAGCCGTAGGCGAATACTCGGATAATGGTCACAACATTCCGGTTTGTCTCGGCGTTTGCGGCGTAGTCGAAAAGCTGTCGGCTGCTGAGACCGTTTTCCGTCAGCACGGTCGCCAGATTTCCAAAGCTCGCGGCGTGATTGCTCGATGTGAGGAAATACTCTGTATTACGGAATTGATTCAGCGCCGCCTCGGGAACCACGCTCTCCAGCATGCTGTACGGATAGATCATATTGATGGCCACCGGTGTGCTACGGCTGACAAAAAACGGGGCCTCCTCAATGGTTTTTTCGGACCGCAGCGTGTATTTTGCAAAGGATTCCTCATAGGGCAGCTCGATGATGTCGTTCTCGTTGTCTCTGTTTTGATAGAGGACGACCTTATTGCCGTTCTCATCGATCCGGCTGTCTTTTCTGTAATATCCATCGATCTCTACATAGTAAAGCCCCTCGATCACGCACCCATCGCCCTGGAGCGTGTCCAGCGTGACATACTTCTCAAGCCGGCGGTCAAACTCAATATTACGGTCAAGCGCGATGCCCAGGGGGTTGTCCCGGTCATAGTAATCCGCTTCCTTCAGGTTGTACTTTTCCAGTAACCTGTTGAACTCGGCGTCCGCAACAAAGTACAGATAACCGGAGATGCTGAGCTCCTTCGGCGCTCTGTCCTCACTTTCCATGCCGAAGTCGGCAAAACGGTCGGCAAACATTGCCGTGACATATTCGCGGGAGATATCGCCCTGCAAAAACTGCTTCTTGGTATAGGTACCGCCGGTGACATTCGATTCGGAGAAAAGCAGATCCAGAAGCGCATCTGGTGTCATGGCGGAGGAAGCGTCCGACTCCGCCGCATAGATCAGGTCGAATTGATCGGAGACCAGCCCTCCCTCAGCGGATTCCATCATGTAGTCGGTGAACGCCGCCGCAGAAACAAAGAGGACGATGCTCATAAAGAGGCTGACGACGGTGGTTCTGTATTTTTTTCGGTTGCGCTTATAGTGCTTGCTGGCAAGGACGCCGGGGAGTCCGAACAGCTTATAGGCAAGCTTTGAGGTTCGGACGGGCCTGCCGCTTACCTTGATGTCCATGCTCTGGCGGATCGCCTCCACGGCGGAAACTCCGGTTGCCCTTTTTGAGGGAATCCATGCCGAGATCAGAACCGTGATAAGTGCGATGGCCGCAGCAATGAGGACAGCCTGCCACGATACGCAGATCCGCATGGGAATGTCCGCACGGACGATGGAGGAGAATTTGTCTCCGATCAGGAGGAGCGTTATGCCGATACCTCCGATACCCACCAGAATTCCCAGCGGGATGCCGACAATGCTGACCGCCAGCGCCTCAAACAGCACCATTCTTCGAAGCTGCTTTCTGGTGGCGCCCACCGAGGACAGCAGGCCGAATTGCCTTGTCCGCTCCGAAACAGAAATGGAGAATGCGTTATAGATGAGCGATACAGAGCCGAACACGATCAGCGCGATGATGATGGCGGCAAGACTGTAAAACGCGGTAAGGAAGGAATCGAACGGAGCCGTGCCGGAATACAGCAGGACCTTTGTATTGTAGGCATAGCGATACTCTTGCGTATAGCCCTTTTCCTTCATGAAGTCATACACCCCGGCGGGCTTGTGCAGCTTGAAATAACAATGAATCGGAGACTGATCGGCGGATTTGGTGTCCGCTGCCGTAAGCGCTGTGTACCCGGGCGCGGAATAGTCCTCAAAGGGAGGCCTTTCATAGATACCGACCACCGTATAGGTTCTCGGTTCGGTGTTTTCGAGCCTTTCGCCGCTCATAATCTCCACCTGCGTTTCGCTGTCATAGGTGTATACGGGCGTGTCCTGTCCCAGCCTCCGGCCGTCAAGTGTCCTGTCCCCCACGTCAAGCGTGACGGTGTCGCCGAGCTTATAATTCACCTTGCCGTTTGATGTCAGGTGCTCCGGCAGAATAATTTCCGTGGAGTCTTTCGGCAGCGTACCTAAAATGAGATGCACCGGCATTGTCTTAAAATAGCCGGAGGCCACATCGCCGCCAAGCACATACAGATAGGGCTTGCGCTCGTTGGCGCTGTCGATCTTCGCGTAACCCAGAACCTGCGCGTAGGCTGCGGAGGAAACCCTGTCGGAATCGCGGATGTCCTCATAGTCCTTATATGCGGCGTCATAAACTGCTCCGTACCAGTCCCCGTCGATGTGGATCGCACAACGCAGCACGAAATTCTGCATACTGGAGACAAGGGTCGTGGACGCGCAGATCATCGCCGCCGAGAGCATAATGCCGATGATCGTGACGATGGTTCTCGTCCTGTTTTTCTTCAGGCTCTCTAAGGTTACCTTGTTGAAAATATTCATCTGCGGATCACCTCGTCTCTGGTGATTTTCCCGTCCTCAATGGAAAGGATTCGATCCGCCTGCAGTGCGATGCTCTCGTCGTGGGTGATGACAAGGAGGGTCTGCCCGTATTTTTCGTTGGAAACCTTCAGCAGTTCCACGATCTCCCGGCTGCTTCTGGAGTCAAGATTTCCGGTGGGCTCATCGGCAAGCACCACCGCAGGCGCATTCATCAGAGCCCGGCCGATGGACACCCGTTGCTGCTGGCCGCCGGAGAGTTGGTTCGGCAGGTGGTTCTCCCGGCCGGTAAGCTTCAGGGTGGTCATCAGCTCAGCCAGTCGATTTTGATTGACCTTCTGCCCGTCCATAAGTACGGGGAGCGTGATGTTTTCCGTGACATTGAGCACCGGAATGAGATTGTAAAACTGATAGATCAGTCCCACCTGACGGCGGCGGAAGATGGCAAGCTGTTCCTCGTTCTGCGCGTACACATCCTTGCCGTCCATAAATACCTTGCCGCCCGTAGGCCGGTCTACGCCGCCGAGGATGTGAAGCAGTGTGGATTTGCCCGAGCCGGAGGGGCCGATCACGGCGACAAACGCTCCCTTCTCCACCGAAAAGGAAACGCCGTCCAGCGCCCGCACCTCGTTCTCGCCCTTGCCATAAACCTTTGTCAGGTTTTCCACTCTCAAAATCTCCATATCGGGATACTCCTTTCGCTTTTTACACCCCCATTCTATTTTGTCAAGGTGACACGGCGGTGACTTTCAGGTGACGGATCCGTCACTTAGTAAAAAAGGGAGCCGCCGGTTTGCGTAGCACCCGCAAGGAAGTAAATTGGGGTTGTTGCAGGGCGGCATAGTCGAAAGGTTATGCCGTATTGCTTTTGCTTTGCCGTTCTACCGTCTGCTTTTCCTCGTCCTGCTTCAACTTCCCGATGAAGTTCCAAACGGTTTGGATTATCTGTCTGCGGTGTCCGTTGGACTTGTCGGGAGCATGGGCGATTATCTTCGGAGTAGTTGTTTTTGCTTTTGTACTAAGGAGAACTTTGCACCGCAAAAACCCCGCCATTGCGGCGGGGTAAGGCGGGATAATTCCGCCGCTATTGCATTATCCGCGTGCTCTGCGCTCCCAATCCGCCCAACGCGAATCGTCCTGCATTTGCCGCTTTACCGCCTCTTGGTTGGGAACGTCCCACCACGGCCACAGGTCAGGCAGCTCGGCACTGAACTCACAATCGGCAGAAGCTTCTCCTATATTAATTCGGACGTAATGAAGCAGCGGAGAAATATAGTATTCTTCCGTGCTTCCGCGCAGCTCGTCCAATTGCCCTGCATGGGAGAGCGCATTATCAAGGGCAAAAAACGCCTCGCCTTTTTGGTCTGCAAGCCATAGATAATAGGAGCGCAGCATTTGGATACAGGACAGAAGCCCAAGGTTTATTCCATAGCATTGTTCGGAGCATATCAGCGTAAAAATATCCTCTATATGCTGAAGCTGTTCAGCGGCGGCCTGCGGCTGAATCGTGCCGTCAGCCAAAATGATTTGCACCATAAGCTCGGCGCTTTTTTGCACGGTTTCCAGAAGCGCTTCCCCGCCGGCGGCGACTGCGGATTTTCCGTCAAATGCGTTGATGCGCAAAAACGGCTTGGATGCGGTCAAATCCGGTGCGGATTCGGCCAAACGCATGGCTTTTTCATGCTCACCAATGTTTTTATAAAGCTGCGACAGCTCTGTTACTGCCTTCTGACGCAGTTTGCCGTCCTGAATGGTTTGCAGCAGCTTTTCATATAGCTTGATTGCCTCCTGCCATTCGGGATACCTTTTATGCCGTTCTGTATCGTATATGCTGTATCCGTCCGCATCAACAATATGATGTTCGCCGCGGCGCACATAACCGGCATTATAAAGGGCAGACGCAAGCGCCATAGTCAGCGTTTCGTTTCCGGGAAACTCAATAAGAGCCTCCCGGGCAAGCGAAAGACACGAATCCATGCTGACATCCTTCCCGTTGTTTTGACGGTTCATATCGTTGATACGAGCCGCAAGCATTTCAACTTTTTTTGACCGATCATTGTCATATCCGAACAGTTCATCTATCGATACTCCGAAATAGTTCGCAATAGACGGGAGCATTTCCATATCCGGATAGCATATAGCCTTCTCCCAGCGGGATACCGCTTGTGCCGTCACGCCAAGCGCAGATGCAAGCGCATCCTGTGTTCTTCCGTCCCGCAGCCGAAGCTCTTTGATTCTCTCACCCAGTTTAATCATAGTCGGACTCCTTTGTTTTTTATTCACCGGTGTGATTTTATTATAAACGTTGGATGGCATGGGAATCAATAATCAATCGGTTGTTTTGTTTTCAACATGGCGTTTAATAACAAACAACTTTGTTCAAATCTCCCTATTCAAAACACGGTATACAAAATCCATGTCCAGCCCGTTCCGCACGGCGTCGGCAAGCATATCATACTGGCGCTCTTTGTATTCGCTTACATCGAATGTGTCAAGCGCATTGAAGTCTATCCCCTTTTTTGTGCATACGGCTTTCAATATCGTATCGCTTATGCCCGGGGTGTCAAATATGCCGTGAACATAGCTTCCGTATACATTGCCTGCCCCTGCAAGCGCGGGCATTTCGGCTTCGCTGCGCCCCATGTGTATCTCATATCCCGAATAGCGCATTCCGTTTAAGCCGGACAGCATGCCGCCTATGCCGGAAAATACGCCCGAGGTTTGGCTTTGAACCTTTTCACCCAAGAAAACCGTATCCGTTTCCAATAGGCCCATGCCGAGTATTTCGGCAACGCCTGCCGCCTCCACCTGCTCAGGGTCGGAAACGGTTCTGCCGAGCATTTGATATCCGCCGCATACGCCGAATACAAGCGTGCCGGAGTTTGCGGCCTTATGAACGGCAGCCTCAAGCCCGCATTGGCGCAGCCATTTCAAATCGGCTATCGTGCTTTTTGTGCCGGGCAGAATTATAATGTCCGGCCGGTATAGCTCTGCTACGCTGTCAACATAGCGCAACGAAACATTGCCGTATCTTTCAAATGGGCTGAAATCCGTAAAGTTGGAAATTCGCGGCAGGCGGATTACGGCAATATCGATTAGCTTGCGTTCGGCGGATTTGTTAAAGCGCTCCGTCAGGCTGTCCTCGTCGTCAATATCCGCATGGGTATACGGAATAACGCCCGCAACAGGAACGCCGCACAGCTCCTCAAGCGTTTTAAGCCCGGACTCCAATATCGCTCTGTCGCCGCGGAACTTGTTGACAATGGTGCCCTTGATGCGCGCCCTTTCGTCCTGCTCAAGCAGCGCTATCGTGCCGTAAAGCTGGGCAAATACGCCGCCGCGGTCAATATCGCCAACCAGCAGCACCGGAGCATCCACCAGCTTGGCAAGGCCCATATTTACTATGTCCTCCTGCTTTAGGTTGATTTCCGCAGGGCTTCCCGCGCCCTCTATAACAATAATATCGAATTCTGACGCAAGGCTGTTGTAGGCTTCCAGCACATATGGTATGAACTCCCGCTTTTTGCGGTAGTATTCCATGGCCTTCATGTTCCCCTGAACCTTACCGTTTACTATTACCTGACTGCCAACGTCGGTTGTCGGCTTCAGCAGAATGGGGTTCATGCGCGTATCCGGCTCTATGCCGGCGGCCTCCGCCTGTACCACCTGCGCACGGCCCATCTCTCCGCCCGCCCTGGTGATAAATGAATTAAGCGCCATATTTTGGCTTTTGAACGGCGCCACGCGGTATCCGTCCTGCGCAAATATGCGGCAAAGCCCCGCGCAAAGCAGGCTCTTTCCCGCATTGGACATAGTGCCCTGTATCATAATGTTCTTTGCCATTATTGCTCCTTTCCCAACACTTGCCTTACGGCGGCTATAAGCTGCTCGTTTTGATCATGCAGGCGCACCGCTATCCTGTACCAACCCGAACCGAGACCGCGGTAATTATCGCAGTTCCTTATGGCTATCCCGTATTGTCTCAGCGCCGTGTGCAGATTGGGCTTGCCGTGGAGCAGCAGATAATTTGCAGCGGATGGGCAAACCCAAAAGCCGAGCGTCTCCATTTGGCTTTTCAACCAACGCCGCTCCGCGGGGATCAGCTCCCTTGCCTTCATCAGAAAGCTCTCCTCCCGCAATGCCGCAACACCGGCGGCCTGTGCAAGCATGGATACATTCCATGGCTGCGTCGCCTTGGCCATTTTTTCAAGCAATTCGCCATCGGAGCACAGGCAGTACCCCAAGCGCACGCCTGCCATGCCGTAGCTTTTTGTAAAGGCTTTAAGTATAAATAATTCCGGATGCGCCTTCAAAAAGCCCTTCATGCTTACCCCGTTGTCGGATAGGTCAATAAAGCATTCATCCAAAAACAGGTGAACATTATGCCTATGGCAAAAGTCCAATATCCGTTCAAGCACATCGGGGCGAACGGTTCTTCCGGTAGGATTATTCGGATTGCACAGGAACACCGCATCCGGCCTATGCTCCGCTAAGAATTTCAAGAAACCGTCATCCAAATCGAAATCATTGTCTTTATGCAATGCATAACGATCCACCCTGCATCCCGTCCGTTCAAGGCCGAGAGCGTATTCCGCAAAGGTAGGCTCCACCTCCGCGGCAAGCCTTGCTCCGATGGCCTCGCTGTATGCATATATAAGCTCCGCGGCCCCGTTTCCGCATAGTATGTATTCACGCGGCATATCTTCAAAGGCGGCGATAGCGCGCACCAGCTTCCTGCAATAGGGGTCGGGATAATGATGCACGTTTTGCAGCGCTTCGCTCATCGCACCCAAAACCCCTTGGGGAGTCCCTAAGGGATTGGTATTAGATGAATAGTCCAGCACCGTTTTTTCTTCGTAAATATCCCCGCCGTGAGGGTTGCTTGTCCTATAAAGCATCCGTTCCTCCTTTAGAGCATAAGTATGCTAAGCAGCTTGACAACGACGCTCAGCAGCAGCGCAAGCAGCGCGGTAACATACAGCAGGCGTACCGAGCGCGGTATATCCCCGTGTTCTATTTCCCGCTGCGCATCGCCGATATATTTCTTTTTATGCAGCACGCCGTGATACCACGCATCTCCTGCAAGCCGAACCCCCAAAAGCCCGGCGCAAACGGATTCGGTTTGGGCGGAATTGGGACTGGCGTGATTGAAGCGATCCCTGCGAAATATCCTCCAGCCGTTTTTAACGTCCAAACGAAGTATAGCGCCTGCCGCAAGCATAAGCAATGCGGAAATACGCGCGGGGATAAAATTCAAAACATCATCCGCCTTTGCGGGGATAAAGCCTATGTTTTTGTACGGCGGCTCAATGTAGCCCAGCATTGAATCCATGGTATTGACCGCCTTATAGAAAAAGCCGAGCGGCGCACCGCCTATCGCAAGAAATATGAGCGGCGCAACCGTGCCGTCGGATGTGTTTTCCGCAACCGTTTCCACCGCGGCGCGCGTCACTCCGGCGTCATCAAGCTCCGCTGTATCCCTGCCTACTATCATGGATACGGCGTATCGGGACTTTTCAATATCGCCGCTTTCCAGTGCGCGGTAGACCTTCATGCTTTCATCCCCAAGCGATTTTGTGGCAAGTATATGCCAGCTCATTATGCTTTCCGCGCCAAGCCGCAGCCATGGGCTTACGCGGTGGCAAAGCCAAAGCATAAGCGCGGGGAGCGAAAACGAAACCGAAACCACGATTAGCCACAGTAAAGCCCCGGCAATTTTTTCTCCCGTATCCGTTTTGGGGAACAGTCTGCGCAGCCCGTGTTCAAGCGCGGCTATAAGCTTCCCTATCCAAATAACGGGATGGGGGAAGCCGTGCGGATCCCCAACGGTCAAATCGATTGCAAAGCCTATTATCAATGCAGCCAAGGACCACTTCATAATTGGCTGCCCCCTGCCTGCATTGTGAAAATATATATCGGATTTTGTCCGGTCATTAGATGATAAGCTCCGACCTTTTTATCGCGGGCGACCTGCATGGATATTACCTCCGTTTCGCTCCACGCAAACTCCTTCATGCACTCCGTCAGCTCAGCTACGGATTCAAGCGAAATAGCCGTTGCCACAATGCGTATGCGCGGATTTTTGTTGAGCAGGAGCGAAAGTATTTCCCGCATATTGCCGGCGCTTCCGCCTATAAACGCATGGGTGGGGGCAGGCAGGTCCATGCAGGCTTCGGGCGCGCAGCCGCAGATTACCGAAAGGTTTTCCGCAGAAAAGCTTTCCCTGTTAAGGTGCAGCAGCTTTACCGCTTCGCTTTTTCGCTCAATGGCGTAAACCGTTCCATGCTTAGCCTGCATCGCCATCTCTATCGCCACGGAGCCCGTACCCGCTCCAACATCCCAGCAGACGGATTGCCCTGTAAGCCTAAGCTTTGAAAGGCATACCGCGCGTACCTCGCTCTTTGTCATGGGAATTACGCCGTCCGCGCCGGCGCCGCGCTTAAACATATCATCGCTCAGGCCGTGTGTAACAACGGCATCCGTTTGGTCGTTTTCAATCAAAGCAACGCTTAGCGCGTCGTAAGTGCCGTTTGCAAGCTGCTCCGCCGTGCCCTGTGTAATTTTTTCATCAGGGTAGCTTAAACGCTCCCCTATGCCGATCTGCACGCCGCCAAGGCCGGCAGCCGATAGGGAGCGGCAAAGCCCCCGCATGCCGTTTTCTCCGCCGACCAATGCAAATACACGACTGTGGGCGCGGACATCGGGCACTATATCGTGCCTACGTCCATGCGCGCTGGTGACAAAAACATCTTCATATGATGTTTTCAATCGTGCGCACAGATATACCAACGAGCTGATACCGGGCAGCACATTCACTTCGCAGGAGTCAAGCAGCGGCAGCAGTTTTTTTGTGCCGCTGAAAAAACCAACATCGCCGGACATTACCACGGCAAAGCGCCGGTACTCGGCATGCGCAAATATAAAATCCGCAATGTCATTGGGCGCAATGGCGCTGTGTATTCGCTGTTCGGGCGAGGCAACAGCCTCCAGCATACGCTTTGCACCTATTAGGCAATCGGCCTGCTTAATGGATAGGAGAGCCTCCTTGGTCATTGTATTACGGCTTCCCGGGCCGATGCCTATAATATCCACGTGGGGCTTATGGGCGCAGCCGAACCGCGTACACAGCAGCTCTATGGCCTTGGAGTAAGAAACCCCGTCCTTCTGTGCGGGGCGGCCTATTACCACCATTCTTGCGTTCGCCTTCCTTGCCGCGGCAGCCTTTGCGTCAAAGCCGCCCTGCTTGCCGCCATCCTTTGTTATAAGCCAGGAGGCGGAAACGGCGCGGAGCATGGCAAGGTTCATTTCCTCCGAAAACGGCCCCTGCATGGCAATTATGTGGGCAGCCTTCAGGCCTGCTGTACGGCAGGCGTCAAGGGATGCTTCCATTGGCAGAACGCGGGCATATACGCGCTCCTCAAAACCCGTCAGCATGCTGAATTTAGCAAGCTCCTTGCTTCCGGTTGTAAGAAGAATGTTGCCCTCCGTGCCACACAAAAAATCTATTGCCGCATCCGTATCGGCAACATACACGGCGTCAGAGGGCAGTTCCGATGCTTCGCGCAAAAGGCGAAGGTATTCCGTATTCGTCGCATGGCAGGCGGTATAAATGCTATCCGTTATGGAGGCTGCATATGGGTGCGTGGCGTCTATCACCAAATCAAAGGCCGTATCGGATAGCATTTGCGTTATCTCCGCCACGGGGAGCCGCCTTGCGGAAACGGTCAGATTATCCGCAGCGGGGAGCAGCGTTTCGCCGTATTCGGTTGCGACGCAGGCCGTAACGTCAACTGGCTGGGAGTCCAAGAAAGCGACTATTTCCCGTCCCTCCGTCGTCCCTGCAAAAACGCATATCCTATACATCGTGATACCCTCTCGGCGTTACCATATTCTGTAAAATATTTTTCGTTGTCTCGTTGCCTATAAATACGGTGCAGAACATATCCACAGGCGCCGCTTTAAGCTCGCCAAGGGACATTAGGCACTTGCCCTCGCCGTCCCTGCCTATATTCCGGGCTACGCCGCAAATGCGGTTTTCGGGCAGATGGCGCAGCAATATATCGCAGGCCCTGCGGAGATGGTCGGGTCTGCCGCGGCTTGAAGGATTGTAAAGCACAATGGACATATCCGCGTACGCGGCAGCCTCCAGCCGCTTTTCTATTTTAGCCCACTCCGTAAGGCGGTCGCTGAGCGATATTACGGCAAAATCGTGGGTAAGGGGCGCACCTAACAGCGCCGCCCCGCTGCAGGCGGCAGTAAGGCCGGGAATAACCTCAATTTCGGGAACGGAGCATTCCCCCCTAAGCTCATATATCAATGCCGCCATGCCGTATATCCCGCTGTCGCCGGAGCAGACCATTGCAACGTTTTTGCCCTGCCTGGCTATATCTATGGCCATTTGGCAGCGCTTCGTTTCCTGCGTCATGGGCGTGGTCAAAAACTCCTTGTCCGAATAACGCTCTTTTACCAGCTCCACATAGACATGATAGCCTATTATAACGTCGCATAACTGCAATGCGCGGTCGGCCTTGATTGTCATGTTTTCATAATTGCCGGGGCCGATGCCCACAACCGTCAGTTTACCCAAAGCACACCTCCGTTTTTTCCGCCGCTACTGCGACTGTTACGCCGTTTAAGGCGGTTTTTTTCACTATCAGCTTATCCGCCCCGATAAGCGCCGCCCGTTCGCATACATTATCCACGCCTGTCACGCTTTGAACAAATGCGGAGGGCGTGAACTCTCCCGAAACATCCGTAAGCTCCTTAGATGAATAGAACACGGGCTCAATTCCGATATCCTTGCAGTATTTCAGAAGCCCTTCCTCATCGGACTTCAAATCAATGGAGGCTATGCACTTAACGGCTTTTATGTCCAGTCCGTTCCGTGCCAATGCCGCGTTTACCGCATCGCGTATGGCGGAATCCGAAATTCCCCTTCTGCAGCCGATGCCTATATGCAATATCTTTGGAATTAACCGCAACGTTTGCTTAAAGGGCTGCTTTTTATTGTATGAAATGCATATCCCAACATCCCCGCTGTCGCCCGGTACAATGCCGTTTGGGAGGATAGTCGTTATGGCAAAATCACAGCACAGTGGAATATCCCGCTCCAAAATGGCGGAGGATACCGCTTTAACGCCGCGGATATCGTCTATAACAAAGCCGTTCGCGGCAGCCCATGCATCCACGGAAAATCTGTTGTTTATGTCGGTTGCCGTTGTTATAACCGGAACGGCATTTAGCCCCGTGGCTATTTTTAATGCCATTTCGTTCGCGCCGCCTATATGCCCCGACAGCAATGGTATAACAAAGCGTCCAAGCTCATCTATGCATATCACCGCAGGATCGGTTTGCTTATCCCGCACATGCGGTGCTATCTCCCTTACGGCTATTCCGCAGGAGCCTATGAATAGCATAGCGTCGGCCCGGGAGAAAAGCTCTCCGTAAAAGGTCCTTGACGGGCGGGGGATATTATCGAACCCATTTTCCGCAAAACGCTCCATTGTGTATGCCTTTATATCATGTTGCATAAATAGCTGCATTACCGCGCGGGCGGTGCGGCAGCCACGGCGGCTGTAAGCAAACAGCGCTATGTTCATTCCGTTGCCTCTCTGAATTCCGTTGTGAAGCCGGGGTGATACAGCAGGGAACGCAGATACTTATCTCCCATGCAGTTTCCTACAATTATGATGGAGGTTTTGGTAAGCCCGGTTGAGACTACCGTTTGATGCAGCGTTTCAACGGTGCAGCGGAATATGCGCTCCTCCGGCCAGGTGGCCTTGTATACTATTGCCACGGGCGTGTTTGCGGGATAGCCGCCCGATAGAAGGTCGGCTTGAAGCTGCTCCGTAAGCGATGTGCTTAGGAACAGCACCATTGTGGACTGATGGGCGGCAAGGGCGCGTATGGATTCCCGCCCGGGAACGGGAGTTCGGCCCGCTGTCCGCGTAATAATTACAGTTTGGCTAACGTCGGGCAGGGTGTATTCCGTTTTAAGGGAGGCTGCCGCGCCGCAGAAGGAGCTTACGCCGGGGCAAACATCGTATTCTATACCAAGCTCCTGCAGCGCGTCGAACTGCTCCCGCACCGCGCCGTAAATGCTGCTGTCGCCCGTATGGAGGCGAACGGTTGTTTTTTCGTCTCTCTCAGCTTTTTTTATTACTTCTATAACCTGCTCCAGCGTCATTTGGGCGCTGTTGTGGATTTCGCAGCCCTCTTTTGTATAGCAGAGCAGGTCGGGATTGACCAAAGACCCGGCGTATATAACCACGTCTGCCTCGCTCAAAAGGCGGGAGCCCCTTACCGTTATCAGGTCAACCGCTCCGCTGCCCGCGCCTACAAAATGCACCATATGTTTTATTCCTCCCTAATCAGCTTCAATAGCGAACGGGCATTTTCCGTTTCGCCTAAAAGACCGTATTCCTTGGAAAAGAGTATAGCGCCCGTTTCCGTTTCGCCCGCAACCCTATTATCCATTATAAATGATATTCTGCCTGTAATGCTGCTTAGGGCTTGCGCGCAAAGCCCGAACTCGTTCAAAATGCGGACGGCGTCATCACAGGTAGCGCAGTTGAGCATCTCCGCGATCTGCGCGGCGGGAAGCCCCGCAGCGCCCGCATGAGCCGCCATTATGTCCATTCGGCAGTCGCCGTATTTTGAATGCGTGTTCAGCATGCCGCCCGCTATTTTTACAAGCTTTCCTATATGGCCTATAAGCAGCGCGCCCTTAAAGCCAAGCTCCTTGCACGTATCAAGCGCATCCCCTATAAAATTGGAGGTTAGAACCGCTGACCGAGGGTCTATGCCCATGCCGTTTTGAATATACTCCGCACCGTAATTGCCCGGAGTGAGCAGAACGTATTCCGCGCCGTTGGCCTTCCGCTGCCTAAGCTCCACCCGTATTGTGTCAACAAGGGCCTGCTCGCTCATGGGCTCCACAATGCCGGTGGTACCCAATATGGAAATGCCGCCTACTATGCCTAACCGTGGATTGAACGTTTTTTTCGCAAGGCGTTCCCCGTCCGGCACGGATATAACAACGGAAAGCCCGCCGTGATAATCTGCCAAGCGGCATACCTCCTCAAGGTTTTCGCGTATCATCTGCCGCGGGACGGAGTTTATGGCGGCGGCGCCGATTGGCTGATCCAAGCCCCGCTTTGTCACGCGGCCCACGCCCTGCCCGCCTTCAATGGTTATCCCCGGCGTTTCCGTGCGGCTTACCTGCGCAAATATAAGGGAGCCTTTGGTTATATCGGGGTCGTCGCCGCTGTCCTTTTCAATGGCGCAGGATACCGCGCCGTCCTCCATGCTGATTTGCAGCACGTTAAGGTTAAGCGTAATACCCTTTGGCGTATCTATCTGTATCCGCTCCTTGCGCTTTCCGGTAAGGAGCATCCATGCCGCCGCCTTTGATGCAGCGGCGGCGCAGGAGCCTGTCGTATAGCCCAAGCGCAGCTTTTTCCCGTCCTTTACTATGTATTCTTCCATAAGTGTCACCGCATAATTTGATATAGCAGCGCGTTGCATATTGCCGCCGCAACATTGCTTCCGCCTTTGCGCCCCCTTGCAACTATATGGGGAACGTCTGAACCGATTATCAGCTCCTTGCTTTCCACCACGTTGACAAAGCCTACCGGAACGCCGATTATCAGCGCGGGGGCAATGCCGCCTTTCTCAAGCATATCGTGCAGGGCGATAAGCGCCGTGGGGGCGTTGCCGATAGCAAATATACAGGGCTTCGGCAGCTTTGCCGCGCGCTCCATGGATACATATGCCCGCGTTATTCCGCGCTGCTTTGCCTCGCTTGCCACATCCGCGTCGGACATAAAGCAATGCACCGTGCCGCCAAGCTTTTCAAGTATGGTTTTGTTGATGCCGGATTTTGCCATCTGGGTATCGGTAACAATATCGCAGCCGCTTCGCAGGGCTTCAATGCCCTTTGCTGCTGCATTTTCGGAAAATACCAGATTATCCGCGTAGTCAAAATCGGCCGTCGTATGAATGGCTCTTTTTATCACAAACTCGTTTTGCGGGTCAAGCACCCTGTCGCCCAGCAGCTCCGTTATGATTTCAAAGCTGCGCTTTTCAATGTCCGTTGGCTTTATGTTAGTTATCATTTTTGTGCTTCTCCTTTAGGCATGCATTGTAGAAGCTGACGGCAAAGTCAGGGTTCGAATAAAAATGGAAATGGGGATATCCGGCGTAAAGCGTTTCGGTTGCGTGAACGCATTTCCAGCTTTTGCCCGATGCTTTTACGGCCGTGAATGAGCCGCCCGTGTTTTCGCTGTCCCAATGGTGAAACTCATGGCCGCGGATTTCCCCTCCGGCTGTGCAGAGCAGCGTATCATGTCCGGCCTTGAGGCTGATGTATCCGAACCTTGTGAGCTTGCCCGTATCAAAGCTTTTTCCTGGAATAAAGCCCACCATGGGATAGCTTGCTATTGATTCGGTAAGATACATGAAACCGCCGCATTCGGCAATACATGGTATGCCCCTTTCAAGAGCCGCCTTGACGGAGGCACGCATAGGTGCGTTTTCGCTTAGCCGCTGCGCATATAGCTCGGGATAGCCGCCGCCTAAATACATCCCCTGAATATCCTGCGGCAGTTCGCTGTTCGAAAGCGGGCTGAACGGAACCAATTCCACACCCATTTCCCTAAGCGCATCTAAGCTGTCCTCATAATAAAAGCAAAAAGCATTGTCGCGGGCAACGGCAATGCGAACCGTTTCCCGCTGTTTTGGCAGGTTGACCTCCTCGCAGTAAACCGGAGCGGCGCTTGCCGCCAAAGCCAACAGCCCGTCTATATCAATGGTCCGCTCCGCCTGCGAAGCCAGCATATTCAGCTTTTCATGCAGCCCCTGTACCTCCGCTGCGGTGATAAGCCCAAGATGTCGGCTTTCCAAAGAACATTCCCGCATTGTCGGCAAAAAGCCAAGCAGCTGCACCCTTCCCGCAAAGCGCGCCTCAATTTCCTTTGCAAGTACGGAATAGGTAGACGCGGTGCATTGATTGAGTATAACGCCCTTTATAAGATTGTTCGGGCAAAAATCCAAAAAGCCTTGTATGACCGCCATAACGGATAGCGATGCGCCCTTTGCGGCAACTACAAGCACGGTGGGGCTTTCTGTGAATAATGAAACCTCATATGTGCTTGCGGCGGTCGTTGTTAAGCCCATGCCGTCATAGAAGCCCATCACGCCCTCTATAACGCTTATGTCCCTGCCTGCGCCGTTTTTTGCAAGCAGGTATTTAAGCGTATTTTCATCAAAGAAAAACAAATCAAGGTTGGTGCATTCGGCGCCGATGATGCGGCTGTGAAACATCGGGTCGATATAATCGGGGCCGCACTTAAATGCCCCAACATTCAGCTCACGGTTTACCAATGCCTGAAGTATGGCGCAGGCAACGGTTGTTTTGCCGCAGCCGCTGTTCGTCCCTGCAAGAACGATTCTCGGTATCATGTATTCCATGAGTGTGCCTCCGCAGCGCTTTTGCCGCAATGAATGGGAATGCTGTTATTCTCCGCCAATTCAAGCAGCTTCAGATTCAGCCTATTAAACGATCCCGCAGGCGTTCCGGCATCTATCACTGCCTCGCATTGCAGCAGCAGTGATGAGGCCTTGCCGAAATGCTCATCCGTCATTGCCTCAAACGCGGGCGCGGCCACAACATGATTGCTCAGCTCCGTTGCCACCTGGCAATCAACATCGTTTTCAAAAAGAATACCTGTCGCAAACGGAACCTCGCGCTTTTGCAAGGCCCTGTAAAAGGATATGCCATAGCCGCCGCCGGCCACTACAAATACCCGCGGCGCGCCCTTCGGCTTTGTCAGCTCAATGCTGCCGAACAGAAGATTATAGGAGCCGTTGCTAAGATCATAAAGATGCTCAATGGTGCGGTTTTCAAGTATAACCTCGGGCGGGCCGAAGGCTTCGATTGTATCGCCCTTCACGCAAAGAAGATAATCGGATATCTTCATTGCCAAATCGATCTCATGCAGGGACATTATAACTATAATATCCTTTTTTTGCGCCATTTCGCGCAGAATGTCCAGCAGCTCTATTTTATGGCGTATATCCAAATATGCCGTGGGCTCGTCCAGAACTATTATCTCCGGCTCCTGACATATTGCCCTTGCAAGCATTATCCGCTGCCGCTGCCCGTCCGAAAGGGTGGTAAAGTCCTGCTCCGCCAAATCAAGCGCGTGTACGCGCTCCAATGCCTCCCGCACGGCCTCCCTGTCCTTTGGCGTGAGCTTGCCGAACAGATTTGTATACGGATAGCGCCCCATGGCCACCACCTCCGCGCACGTCATCAGCTCCGGACGTATCCTGTCCGTCAAAACAACGGCTACCTGCTTTGCCATGTCCTTGGGGGACCATTCGGATATCTCCTGCGCGTTGATATATACCGAGCCGCGAATGGTATCAAGCTGGCGGGTAATGGATTTGAGTATGGTGGACTTGCCTGCGCCGTTCGGGCCTATCAGCGTAAGTATCTTTCCCTTTTCCAGCTTCACGTTGATATCGCGTATAAGCGTATTTCCGTTGTAGCCTACGCTCAGGTTTTCCGTTTTGAAATAGTAATCCATGTCAATCCTCCTGTGCGCGGCGGCGCTTGACCATCATATAAATAACGATAGGTGCGCCGAACACGGAAGTTACCGTGCCTATTGCAAGCTCGGTCGGCGCAAACACGGTTCTTGCTATCAAATCGCAAAACACGCAGAATACCGCACCGCAAAGAAATGTGGCCGGAATCACGAATATGGGCTTTGAGGACCTTAGCAGTATTCTTGTAATATGGGGGACTGCAATGCCCACAAATGAAATAGGCCCTGCAAGCGCCGTTACGCTTGCGGAAAGAAGGCTTGAAAGCAGTATCAGCAGAATGCGGAACGGCTTAATGCGTATACCCATGCTTTGCGCATAGCCTTCGCCCAACGCATATGCCGAAATGGGCTTGGATAGCAAAAGCGCCAGGAGTATACCCGGTATGCATATCAGCAGCGCGGCCCTTACGTTATCCCAGCTTGCCCCGGCAAACGCGCCCATGGACCAGTTTGTAAGGTTTACAACATCGTGGTCGTTGGCAAATGTTATGCAGAAATCAGTCACCGCCCCACATATGTAGCCTACCATTATGCCCACAACAAGCAGTATGGACATGGTGCGCACCTTCTGCGAAAACAGCAGAACTATAAATGTAATCAGCAATGAACCCAGGAACGCAGCCAGTATCAATGTTAAGGAGCTGATGCTGCCTATATACGGAGCAAGAAATATCAATGTAATGCCGACAACCATTTTTGCGCCGGAGGATATGCCAAGCACAAAAGGCCCCGCGATCGGATTGCGGAAAAACACCTGAAGCAGGTATCCCGATACGGACAGCGCGCCGCCCAAAACAGCGGCAAGCAGCATGCGGGGGATGCGGATGCGGAATAATATTTGGCTTTCGGTGGAGCCGTTGATTACGGAGTTGAACTCCTGCGCATATCCGCCTTTGGTGCAGATATTGGCGACGCCGTAGCGTATCCCGTCCCCAATCATGCGGAACACATCCTTTACGGCAACGGATACGGAGCCGATATTGACATTGACCACCAATGCCAATATCAGCATACAGCCCAATAAAAGCATGACGAATGAAAAACGGCCGGTATTGCCAAGCCTGTTTTTTTCTTTATCGGAAGCGGATATGCCCTCTTTCGGTTTCATAGCCGGACGCCTTTCTTAATGTTTAATCCTGTGTTCGGGTCGTTTCAATGCAAGCTGTGCAGCCGCTTAACGCAGCCGATATAGATATGGCAGCTCGTCCAACCCGTCCGCTTCGCCGGAGAACACCTTGCGGAAGCTCTGTATCATCTGTCCAAGCTGTGTGGTCTCCTGATACATGTTTTCGCTTGTGCACCAAACGTTGCCGTTTTGAACGGCCTTTAGCTCCGCCAAAAGAGAGTTCTTTGCAATCAGCTCGTCTATGGTTCTTACTTCACCGCCGATGGTGCTGTTATAAATAATATAATCCGCGTCTTTTGCCGTGGCAAAAAACCGTTCCATCTCCATAACCACCGTAGAGGTTCTGGTTTCGGGATCGCCGAGATTGTCGAATACATAGCGGCCGCCCGCCAGCTCCAGCATCTTTGTAACATAGTCCCCGCTTTTTCGCACAACCACATGCCCCGAAGAGCTGATATGGAAAAACGCTACCGTTTTTTCAAAGCTTTCCGCATCTGCCGCGTCGTTGAGATATTCAACCTGCTCCGCAAACAGCTTCTCCGCTTCCGCTTCCCTGTTAAGCAAGGCGGCATAAAGCTTAATCCACTCGGTGCGGCCCAACGGATGCGGCTCCATGCTGGATTGATCTATGAATACCGCTATTCCAAGCTCCTCCAGCTTATCCTTCACCTCGGAAGCATGGCCTATCATCAGCGATTCAACGGCCAATGGGCAGCGGTACCCCAACAGCATTTCGTAGTCCGGCTCGCTGTATTTGCCTGCAAATAACATCCGGCCTTCCTGCATGGCAAGGCGGGCTTTTTCAATATGCCAGCCGTCCTCCCTTGTGCCGGATAGCCGTATGGCGTCCAAGCTGTCAAGCGCGTCAAACAAACACATGGCGGAGGTTGCCGCAAGATAAATGTTTTCAAGCGGCTGATACAGCACAACTATGTCATCGGCGATTCCTTTGGGCAGCGCTGCGCCTTCGGGTATAACAATATAGCGGCTCCCGTCCGCCAAGGATATCAGCTTATAGCCGTCCTGATAATAGTCAACGGAAAACTGCGTGGCAAACTGCAGCTCCATGCTCCGCTCAGGAACCCAGCCGTTGCTGAGTCCCGTGCTCTGCTGCTCATGTGCGCATCCGGCAAATAAGCTGCATATAGTGCAAAGCGTAAGTATCAGGGGGAGAAAACGCCTGCGCCTCATGCGGGATTTCCTTTCTTTTTCCTGAGCAGCAGTATCACCGCCGCCGCGGCAGCGATAAGCACGATTGCCGCTATCAGAACGGGCAACAGTATATTGCTTTGGGACTTCAATGTATTTCCGTCAAAATGCAGCGTATATTCAACAAGGTGAGGTTCGCTCATGGCAACCGTAAGCGCGCTGACCGCCATATCCTCGTCCGCAACAACGGGAATTTCAAACGTGGAATTACCGTCCTGCTGTATCGGGTCAAAGCGCACGCCGTTGATAAGCATATATTCATAATTAGGGCTGCTCCAAACCACGGTGGCGGTCAGCAGGCCGGAGCGCGCCGTTATGGCAGCAGGGGATTCTATGCTTGCGCGTCCGCTTCCGCCCGTAAGCGTAACGTCCATTTTATAGCTTCCGTCCTTTATATCGGCCGCCTTGTATGCGCCTGCGGGCAGGTTGTCCGCCCTGAAAACCAGAACGCGGTCATACCATTTTTCCTTCTTTATGCTCCACGCTGCGCAGTCGGTATCCATATTCAAGGCCGCAATCTGCATGGTAAAGGTTTTTTTGCCCTCGCCATCGAGTACAAAAGGAATATGCTCCTCCTTCGGCGCCTGTGCCGCGGCCTCAGGCGTGCCGGGGTATACAAAGCCGTAGCCCTTGCCGCCCATTGTCATTGTAACTGACATTTGACCGTCCTGAACCGTAAGAACACATTTTGCCACCCTGAACATGGAGGAGCTTGACTCCACATATATTTCATAGGAGCCGTTCCTTAGCTGGTTTGCATAAACGGGAACGGCGGCAGGCTCAGCTTCAGCATGAGCCGCAACGGGCGCGAAAACGGAGCAGAATACCGCGCAAATCATTATAACAATCGGGAATAACGTTTTTTTCATATGTGGTTTCCTTTTCAAAAGCTAAAAGCAGCCCCTACCAATATATAAATAGCGGCGGAGACTGCTTTCCTTATTTACCTGAAATGCTCTGCCAAATACTTATTTAGCCATAGTTTTGGCGGCATTTGCAACTATCATCTGCTGGATGCCTTCGTACTGACCAAGACCGGTAAGTACGCACTCCACCTCATAGCCGGCGCTCTCGAAGGCGGTCTTCCAGGAATCCTCCTCATCACCGGCCATGTCGTTGTTGGCATGATCGCCCGCAACAATCATCAGGGGCATCAGGACGACCTTGGTGTAGCTGCCGACCTGTACCAAAGCAAGAACATCGTCAAGCTCGGGGGCGCCTTCAACGGTGCCTACATAGAAGTTGCTGCATCCGGCGGCGGTCAGCTTTTCCTGCAGCTTGCCGTATGTGGCGTTGGCTTCATGCTCGGTGCCGTGACCCATGAACACAAGGGCGGTGCCGGCTACGTTGTAGCGGGCGGTTTCCTTGGTCAGTACGCCTATCAGGTCGGTGTAATCCCCGTCATCCACCAGCAGGGGCCTGCCAATCTTCAGGCTGTCGAACTTGTCATTATACTTGCTGACTTCCTTTACAACATCATCGTATTCAAAGCCGGGTATGACGTGGGTGGGCTGAACGACAACTTCCTTAACGCCATCCGCCACAAGGCGGTCCATGGCCTCGGTAACATTGTCAATGTCTATGCCGTCACGCTTGTCCAGAACGTCTATTATAATCTGGCTGGTGAACGCACGGCGCACCTCGTAATTGGGATATGCCTCGCGCAAGGCGCTTTCTATTGCGCCTATGGAGACGTTGCGATTATTATTGTAGCTTGTGCCGAAGCTGACAGCCAGAAGAACGGGCTTAGCGGCGGCTTTGCCGTCCTGATTGCCGGAGCTGCAGGCGGCAAGGCCGATGGCGAAGCTCAGCACCAGCATCACAGAAACGATTTTTTTAGCGGTTTTCATTTTGGTTTCCTCCTTTGGGGTTTATGTTCTATTTTTTCAGATGCCACGCACCGTGAAAAAGCGACGGTTTAACGGAGAAAACGGCACAATGAACTTTGCCTTGCAAAAAAACTGCGGTAGTCTCTAAGGACTGCCGCAACCGGTTTCTTGCATAGCAACTTGCCTATTCCTCCATACTCGAGAGTACATAAGCACAAACGCTTGAGCAGGTCTCCTGACTCGCGTATCATAAACGCTTTGCACTGCCTTCTCAGGATTGCTCCCAATGGCTGACATTCGTCTTGTGCGGCGTCTCCACGCATACAGTGGCGGTACCGTCCCGGATTCTGACCGGGTTATCTATTCTCCGCCGATTTTTTCCTAAATCAGCGGCACTCAAACGCAATATTTACTTATATTATGTAGTATAATGCCGAAATCACGGCTTGTCAACCCAAATATAGACAAGCCCTGAGCAGATGTGCAAGGCCATATGGACTCTGCCAAATTTGAATAAAAACAAACCGAAACCGCGCTAAATATTCACGCTCTCATAATTAACGGGAACAAACCGATTACATGAAAAATACGGTATGTATTTGAAAAATATATGCAGCTATTTAGCATTGAAGGAACTGCACGGCGGCGAGCATTTCCGGCCGCGGCTTTTCCAATTCCATGCCGTTGGTTTGTGTGGTATAAAAAAGCCGAAGAGCGCGATGATTTTTTCTTCCGTCTGTCTGGTAGCCATGGTTAGGCGTTCCTTTCAGACTGACGGCTCATTTGTGGCACATTCAGTATAGCACGGGTATCTTCATTTGTCAGCCCATCATTGCGGATCAGCCGCAAAATTTTATCCTCCATGGTTTCCTCCGCCGTTTCGCTGAGATGAACGCGCACCCGATAGGTGGTCTGTCCGAGAGGTGAAGTTATCGTGGAACCACGGGAGGATGAACCGCAGGCCGGAGGCCGAGGTGCAGAAGGCCATTCTGGAGTTTGCCGCCCACTACGGCTTGCTGGGGCTGATGACTGCGCTGCCTACCACGCCGTCCTTCATGGACTACGAGGCGGTGTATCTGCCGAAGAATCACTTCATCAAGGAAGAAAGCATGGAGACGGAGGATTACCTCGCCCTGTTCTATCCCTTTGACAGCTTGGATGTGGTGAAGAAGGGAGTGGAATCCAACTGGAATATCTCCGGTGACCGGACGATGATCGCGCTGGCCATGACCTTCTGCCATGAGCCGACGGCAAAGAGCATGAGCTTTCAGCGGGAGTATGCCGAGCCGTATGACTGGGTAGCGCAGCAATTCAAGGATTGGGCGTTCACGCTGGCGACTTCCATTTTGTATTATGAGGATTACGGCAGCACAGACGAGGAGACCCGGAACCTGTACCGCAAGGGCATGGCGGCGTTCGGCGGCATTGCGCCAAGCTATCATATCGAGCTGCTGGATAAGCCGACCATCTATTGGGACTTCCATTCGCTGCTATTGGGCATCCAGATGATGTTCAGCTTCATGCTGGTGGACGATGCAAAACCCCTGCGGCTGTGCAAGCATTGCCACAAAGCCTTTTTAAGCAATCGGGCCAACGCCGCATTTTGCAGCGCCCGGTGCAAGAATCAGTATAATGTGTATAAAACACGGGCAAAGAGCCGGGAGGATAAAGAGAATGGATGAGAACATGGCACTTACCCCATACGAAACAAGAGAAATCCTGTTTTATAAGACCGATAGCGGCGATGTCAAGGTTGAAATTCTGCTATATCAGGAGAATTTATGGCTGACACAGGCAAAGATGGCGGAGCTGTTTGAGGTACAGAAAGCAGCCATCTCAAAACACCTGAAGAACATCTTTGCCTCCGGTGAATTGATGGAGGCTTCAGTTGTCTCCGTTTTGGAAACAACTGCGGCAGACGGAAAAAATTATTCCACAAGGCAACGTGGAAAAATGCGCCAGAGGGCAGAATCCGCAAATCCGATGTTTCGATAGCCAAGAACTATCTGGACGAAACCGAGATGGGAAGCCTCAACGAGATCGTCACGATGTATCTTGATTACGCCGAGCGTCAGGCGCGTCGTGGGAACATCATGTATATGCGGGATTGGGTCGCACGGCTGGATGCGTTCTTACAGTTTAATGAGGAAGATGTGCTGCATCATGGCGGTTTCGATTCACCGCTCATCCGGTGTAAAATGTGTGTAGTGCAACGTGTTCACCTCCGTGTTGTGTTGGTTGGCAGCTACATTTTACACCCCGGTGTTCACGTTGTCTTTCTTTTTTGGCGGTGTTGCACTTCGTATTGTAACATTCCAAGCTGTCTGCTTCTCACTCGCTTTCTGTTGCAGCCTTTTTGTCAGTCGTTAAGTTAGTTTGCTCCCAATACATCCTTATCAGCTTTTGCCTTTAGACGGTTCCCTTATAAAATCGGATGGTGAACATGGCTCCTACGGGCTTGCGGTTCTCTGCCTTTACTGTTCCTCCCTGACCGGTTATGATCATGCGTGATAAGGCAAGCCCGATCCCAAAGCTTTTGCCGTCGGAATCCTTGCCCTTATAGAAGCGCTCAAAGATGTGGGGCAGATCCTCCGGAGAAATGCCCGTGCCGTTGTCTTTAATTATAATTTCGGAAAACAGGGCGTTTTCGGTTGCCTCGATCTCAATCCTGCCGCCCTCGGGGGTGTGTTCCATGCAGTTCTTCACAATATTGCCGATGGCCTCGCTCGTCCATGAGAGATCTCCCCGGAAAGCGCCGTCCGCATGGATGAGCAGCGCCTGCCCGCGCAGCTCCATGGGAATGAGCAGGGTCACACAGGACTTTTTGAGCAGCTCCTCCAGACTGACCTGCTCCTGCTTGAACTGCACCGTGCCGGCGTCCAGCCGTGAGATCTTCAGAAGTGTGGTGATCAGCCAGTCGATGCGGGAGAGCAGCTCGTAGAGCTCATGGATAAGCTGCTGCCTGCGCGCGTCGGTCAGCTTCGGCTCCGACAGCAGTCCAATCAGCAGATTGATAGAGGTCAGGGGCGTGCGGATCTGGTGAGAGATGTCCGCGATGGAATCGGCAAGGTGCGCCTTTTCCCTTGTCAGCGTTTGCTGCTGCTCACGCAGGCGTATGGTCATCTTATAGATCTCACTGTGGAGGATGCTCAGCTCACCCTCTGAATAGCTGTCAAAATCGATCGAACTGTCGCCGTGCAGAACCTGATTAATATCATCCGCAAGGGAAGAAATCCTCTGATACCTCTTATAAGTGCTGATGCAGAAGACCAGCATGAGGAGCAGAGAAAGCCCTGCGGCTGTCAGCCCGGCGCGAATGTCGAAGAAAAAGCAGACGGCGCAGGCGGCTGCGGAGAGCAGCAGCTGCCACAGCAGTGCCTTTCGTACCTCTTTGTTTTTCAGCAGTTTGATCATGCGTCCACCTTATATCCTGTCCCGCGAACCGTCAGAATGATCTTCGGGTCGGTGGGGTCATCCTCAATCTTCTCCCGCAGCCGCTTGATGTACACTGTCAGCGTATTGTCATTGACATACTCGCCGGCAACATCCCAGATGGCGTCAAGAAGCCTCTCACGGGTAAGCACGATTCCCCGATTGTTGATGAAAAACAGCAGAAGCCGGTATTCCAGTGCTGAGAGGAACAGGTCCCTGCTGTTCTTCACCGCCGTGCCCTTTTCGGTGTCCACCACCACATCACCGAGCTTCACCGTTTTGCCCATGCTGCCGGTGAGTCGGAGCACATTTCGGATGCGGGAGATAAGCTCTCGTGGGCGAAACGGCTTTGGAATGTAATCGTCGGCGCCCAGGTCGAAGCCCGTAACGGTGCTGAACTCATCGCCGGACGCGGTAAGGAAAATAACGGGGACATCAAACTCGGCCTTGATCGCTCTGCACGCCGCGAAGCCATTGCCCTCCGCCAGAGACACATCCAGCAGCACAAGATCCGCCTTTTCCTCCGCAAGCAGCTTCATGGCCTCTGCCTGCCCGGATACACTTCGCACAAGATAACCTTCGCTGTTCAGATATTCGCTCAAGCTCGCAACGATAATTTTATCGTCTTCTACCAATAGTATCTTTATCATAGTCAGTCCTTTATTCTGATTGCCGTGGAATTACAACCGCTTCCCGATGAAACCATATTCCACACGGTTGCCATCGTCCCATTCTGCAATCACACGGTAAACAAAGCTGCCGCTTTTCAGATTGAACGCATATCCTCCGTCATACGGAAGAATGTCTGTGATTGTCTCAACCTCGCCGCCGTTTTGGGGGACGCATTGTATCCGCACTGTATCCGGCTGCACCTCGAAATATAACCAGACTTCATTGGACCTCCGGTGGGAAACCAGCCCTGCCCTGACTGCCGTGATCTCCGGCAGAGAGGACTCTTCCCCGATCTCATACCCGCATCCAATGATGGAGCTCATGGTTCCATCCTCATTCGGTTCCGGGGCCTGCCAGTAGTAGGCGCAGGGGGAAGCCGTGATTTCATCTGTTTCACCCATTGCCCCAGACATGGCATTCACCTGAAGCTCCGGTATGGTGATTGGGTCGGAGGGCTGTGCCTCCTTGTACGGCAGATTCATTTTTACTTCAAACTCTACCCAGTTTTCCATCGGCTCGGAATACTCCGTGCCCTCCTCGTACCGGAACTCCGTCTGCAAGCGGTATCGTTCCCCGGCTATCAGGTTATACGGCGCCGTCAGGTCATAGGAGAGCTCGTTATCCATGCTGCTGGGAAGGCTGTACTGGATGGCGGGATAATCAACCTGACGTGCGGGCGTGACCTTTTGCCATCCACCGTCCTTCATTTGATACAGCTCAAACGCCTGCCCGTAGGCAATCGTCTTGCCGGAATCGTTTTTCCAGCGCAGATCGAGCCGGAGATTCACGCTTCCGCCGCCAATGCGCACAACCTCAAAGCCTACGCCCTCGGCATCGCTTCCCGCGTCAAGAATGCGAAGCAGCTCGTTCTGCGGAAATTGCGGCTCCGGCTGCTTCTCGCAGCGATAATATGTCACCGCTGCAAATGCACATGCGGCAATGGCAATCAGCGCAAGAAAGACCACCCATATTACGGAAACCTTTCGTTTCATCATGGTGCACCTTCCTTTCTATCTTTTTGTTCTCTTTTTCCTGCGGCTCAGCAGAAACACGGCTACGCCAACGGCGGCAAGCACTGCCGCCATTACAATGATAAACTCTGTCGGCATAATGTACAAGCTCAACCACTTCGGGGGCTGAGGGGTCTCCGATTCGGAAAGCGTAAAGGTCAGTTCGCTTTCCGGCAGACCCGGCAGGGTCAGCGCATACCCACCGTCCGTCTTTGTAAAGCCGTCAATACCGCTTTCCGTCATGTAATAGGGCGTTTTTACCACAACTTCCAATTCTCCGAACTGCGCCCAGGTTTTTGCCGGGGAAAGCAGATAGGTATACGAATAGAGGCTCGGTGTATAGCCCGCATCAATGGTGGGATACAACGGCGCTGTCACTGCGTTTTTCAATGTCTGCCCCGGCTCCAGTGTGAGGGTGTACTCATACCATCGCATCAGTGAAAAATCTCCCTCTTCGATCTGGATCAGACCGCTTCCCCATGTTTCGGAACTGAGCCGCAGAAGCTCGACCTGAGCATTGTACCAGTCAGACTCCAGAATGCCGGAGTTCTCGTCATAGTCACGGAGAGCATAGTCCTTGAAGGTCATTTCGGAAATCTCCGGCGACACTGTGCCTTCGATAACCTTTTCGCAGCTGCCGTTTTCATACAGCGTCCATACAAGCCCCCCCTTTGGAAACTCGCCGAAGATATACACCGTGATCGTATCGCCGTTTTGTACCCAGCAGGAGGCTCGAACCCCCGCCTTCAGCCGCGCTCCGCCGGTTTGCTCCTCGCACAGTACCCGCGTTTTTGTGCTGTCTGCATTTATGATAAATGCAGCGGTGGCCGCGCCGTATTCCTTATCTATGCCCGTGACGGAATACCTCTGCACCCAGACCGGCAGATCGGGATTGAAAAAGCTGTCGGAGATATAGCTGTCCGCCAGCTTCGGCAGATCCTCGTCAAGGGAAAAAGTTGTGTGCCGTGCCTTCAAGGTGTGCCGAACGGTCGCCTCTACTGAGTTTCCATCCAGCGTAACGCCGTATTTTAGGGTATCGGAAACATCGACCGGCCGACCCGTTGCACGGTCATAGATGTATTCTCCGTAATGTGGAAGATTACCGAACGGGAAAACCAGCGTGGCCGTGACCGCATAGTTGGCGGGATTGCGGAAGATATATTCTGCCGTGACGTTCCCGGTATAGGCGAGGAAGCTGTCCGTATCCGGATAATACTGTTCCGGGAATTCCTGCACATCGAAGGTCAAAAGCTCTTTGTCCACCACAATGGGGCAATCCTCTCCCGTCACGACTGCGCCCGTGCCGTCCGTGCCGCGCCAATGCCGCTGGGCGGAATTGGCATAGGCGGGTTGTATACAAACTCCTGCCAGCAGCAGGATCAATAGAACTCCCGCAGTTATTTTCTTTTTCACATATATCGCCTCCTTGCTTACAGACTGCCGCTTGAGTCTAAACTACTTCTGAATGTCCGTGACTGCGCCGATGAATATGGGCAGCCCGGCGGCATTATCGATGATGGCATAGACGAACGGCCGGTCGAGGAAAACACGGCGCCTATCTTCCCAATCCCCTGCGGCAGGCGCCTCAATCGCGGTTGACGCACCCGCCTTTGTGCCCTTTTCATCCACGGCGATATATGCCTTGTGGAGCACACGGCTGATATAAATGTTGCCGTCGGACGAGTGTCCGAGGCCGGAAAAATCCGCAAGCGCCGCGTCAAACGGTACGGTCATGCCGAGGGCTTTCAGCGCATCGCTCATCTCTATGCCGTAGTCATAAGAGAACTTCGGCATGGCTGCCTCCACAGGACCTTCCTTCGCATTTTTTACTGTGGTGAGAAAGCCCTCACCGGTCAGGGAAGCGATGTAATCATCCAGCGCAACCCCCTCATTCGGGAGGAGCGCGGCGAAGCTGTAGCCGTTCTTATAGGGCTTGAGAAATCCGGTCGCTTTCCCATCGTCCAGATAAAGGCTCTCATTCGAGTACATCATGGAGACGGTTCTCTTTGCGCCGTCGATAGCATTAAAGGTTCCGTCTCTCACCTCATGCTTGCGGTAGATATTCTGCCACTCCGCATCGAACAGCACGGTATTGACAAGATACATAGTGGCATAGGGATCCATCTGGTCAACGATCTTATCAATCACACCATCTGTATTCTCCTTGACCCAGTTATTGATATCCCTCAGCGTTTTTTCATCAAAGGCAGACTTATAGGCCGCGGCACCGTAGTAGTCAGCGTTTCTTTGCAGGAAATCCTCTTCCACCGTAAAGCCGCTGTCCTTGAACCAGATAGAATGGGCTATTGTCAACCTGGTCTTTTCACTGGATGGCAGGCCGCCGACATAGGTATGGAGATATTCGTTAAGCGTATCGATCGGGAGGTCCCTGCCCAGCAGAACTTCCATCTGCGCAAGGGTCTCGCCCTTGGCGCCGTTTGCGGTCATGGAAAGCGCCAGCATGACCGACAGCGGCGAGATCAGGCTGTTTTTTCCCTCCTCCCGCGTGTTCTGGAACAGGCGGACGGCGAAGTCTGCCGCTCCGTTTTTGAAGGCATCATCCGCCGCCCTTCCGGAAGTCTTCTCCGGCGTGATGCCCTTCATCAGGTCATCCGCCTGCACCTTTGCGGCGCAGCCGGTCAGCCCCAGTAGCCCCGTTGCTAACAACGACAGGCAAAGGAATATAGCAATCCATTGTTTTTTCATTCTAAGCACCTCTTTCCGTTTCATTTGTGAAATTTATTCGCCCGATTTCTCGGCTCTGATCGGGGTGAAAGTTCAAATCTTCCCATCGCTGATTTCAATTTTTCTTCCGCACAGGTCGGCGTACCGCTGCTCATGCGTCACCAAAAGCACAGTGTTTCCACGGCGGTTGACGGCGAGCAGCAGCTCCATGATCTCGTCCGCCGCCTTTTTGTCGAGATTCCCGGTGGGCTCATCAGCAAGGAGAATCACCGGGTCGTTGATCAGGGCGCGGGCTATGGCCACGCGCTGCCTCTGCCCGCCGGAGAGTTCCCCCGGCAGATGCTTCAGGCGGTTCTCGATGCCCAAAAAGCCCGCCAACTCCCGCAGCTTCGTCTTGTCCGGCTTTTTGCCGTCCAGCAGCAGCGGCATGATGATGTTCTCCTCCGCCGTAAGAATGGGAATCAGGTTGAAGTCCTGAAAAATATAGCCGAGCTTCCGTCTGCGCATTCCGGAAAGCGTCTCGTCATCGGATGAGCAGATGTCCACACCGCCTACCTCCACGCTGCCGGAGGTGGGATGCTCAATACCGCCGATCAGGTTCAGAAGGGTGGTCTTGCCGGAGCCGGACTGCCCCACGATGGCGACCATTTCACCCGGCGCAACGGTGAAGCTGATGTGATCCACGGCGTAGATATCCTCGTCGCCCTGCCGGAACACCTTGGTCAGATTTTTTACTGTAACTGCATTCATCAGGAAATCTCCTTTCTGCACGGTCATAGCGGACGTAATACGCGCTTGAGCGAGCGGTGTACGGGATGCCAGTAGGTAAACAGCAGCAGCACTGACAGAGCCGCGTATACTGCGACCATCCCGCCGTCAAGGTGCAGCGGGGCTTTCTGCCATGCGCACAGCAGCGCCGTCAGCGGAAGGCTGATCAGAAACGGCGCAGTGACAGCAGCGGCGGCGGAGATCCCGTCCTGCCGGATATAGGAGCGGTACAGCGTCCGCTTTGACGCGCCCAGCCTGTGAAGGGTGCGGATCAGCGGACGGTTGCCCTCGATGTAGTCGCAGAGCCGGACATAGAGAATCAGCAGGATGAACAGAAACAGCGCCGCAAAGACGTACCCCAGCAGCAGATACACGCCGGAGGACATCTCCCGCAGGAAATCCGCCCCCGACTGACGGTTGGTGACAGCATACTCCGCGCCTGCAAAGTGCGTCCGCAGGGCAGCCTCCACCTGCGCGTTCATGGCAGGGTCGGTCAGGGCGATCTCGATGCCGGTTGCCGGCTCCGAGGCGATGATGTCCGCATACAGCTCATCGCTCACATAGATATCCAGCGCCCATCCGGACGGCTTCGTGTCCGTCAGCGCGGCCACCGTCAGCACGGTTACATCCTCCGGTGCGGGCTGCTTGATACCCCCGTTTACATCGTAATACGCTTCCGCCCGGCAAAGCCGCAGTACATCCCCAACGCCGCGTTCCACCTTGCGGCTGACGGCGATCTCATACTTGGAAAGCGTCTGTGCCGCCGCGCCAAGACCGCTGTACGGTCGAATGCGCAGTGGTGTCTCCACCTCCTCCGGGGACTCCGGCAGCAGGATATAACCGTCCGGCTCATATACGGGGCGCGCCTGCTCCACACCCTCCAGAGCGGAAACATACGCCATGTCCTCAGCCGAAAAGCCTTCTCCACCATGGAAGGAACGGGAAACCTTCACCCCCCATTCCTCCTCCGCGCCCGTGACCTGCAAGGCAACAGTGAGGATGTTGAACAGAAGCAGAAAAACCGCCATGACGGGAACGGAAACGGCAAGACAGGAACTGAGGCTGCGGTTCGTGCGGCTGCGCCACAGGCCGCAGAGGGTTGCCGCCGGGGTGAAACGCCGTCGGAGGGGCTTTCGTCCGCGCTTGACATTCGGCATATTTTCCGCATCGTTCAGCAGCGCCCGCGCAGGCTCGCGGCTGTACCGGTGCAGGGTCATGCCCAGCGACAGCCCCAGTATAACGAAGAAAACCGCCAGATGGAGCAAAATATTCATCGGCTCCACATGAAAGATCAGCCACGCAAGGCTGTCGTGGCGAATCTCAAGAAACGCCGTGAACAGCGCTTTCAGCGATACAACGGAAATAACCACGGCGCAGGCCGCCGCCAGCAGGAACACCGCCGCAAGCTCCGCGGCAAACAGGGCGCTAATCTGACGGCGGCCGGCTCCGCAGGCGCGGAGCGTCCCAACATCAGAGGAAAAGCGCTTCAGGTGACTTTGGTAAGCGGAACGCACCACCGATACCGAGAGCAGAATGACCAGCATATTGACGAGCAGAAGGATTCGCTGCCCCGAAAGATGGGACGGATCGGTGGATATCCCGTGGGCGTATTCATAGCTGTACGCAGTCGGGAGCAGGGCTTCGTTGCCAGACGCTTCCATTCGCTTGCGGATCTCGTTCTCAAAAACGGTCACGCTCTCCGAATTTCTCCATTCCTCGTCCGACAGAATATGCAGATAGATGGTGCCGTCACGATAAACGGGCGCGGACAGTCCGCGGATACCCTCAAAATATGGCACATCCGCTTCCGCCGCGTTTCCAATGTGGTAGGTCTCGCCCGCGGAACGGGCAAGAAGATATTGCCGCGTGCCCCATGCATTGCTGTCCCGGTAAATGGAGATCAGCAGCGGCAGCAGAAACGCGCAGGTCAGCACCGCAAACAGCACCGCATGACGGTGGGGGCTGCGCGTGAATGAGCGTTTCATATAGAGCAGATAGGTCATAAATAAGCCTCCTGTTCAACATGGTTTATAAAATGGCGGCAGGGCAGCGACCTTGCTGCGCAAAGCCACTGCCCTGTGTATATGGCCTGTGGGCATTGCGGTGTCAATCGCGCCTACGGGTCGATGATTTATGTATCAAGTTTCCTTTTTATATGTCCCTATGTGGCTCCGTAATTGTCGCCACCGCCTCCCGCAGTTCCTCACTGAACCCGTCGAGATCGCCGAGTGTGATAACTCCCTCATTGATCATACGGCAGATGATTGGAAGAGGATCCGATCCTCTCATGGATATCTGCACGCCGGCACAGCGTCTATCCTCACGGATGCGCTTGCATAACTCCCAAAACTTATCAGCTTCGGAACCGTCTCCACGCAACAATTCGATATATTCCTTGTTCAGCCTCCCGATATAAGCCTCCTGCCATCCAGCAATCTTGTTTCGGAACAGAAGCCAATCCCGTTTAGAACTCCAATTGGATTGCATGCTTTTGCCTCCCCTCCTTGCGCTTTATCAGTGATCCTGATTTCTTTCAAGTTCACGGAACAGAAAGCGAAAACGCTGCTGTGCCGCATCATACACATCAATGTCCAGATATCCTTGTTTTAGCTCTTTATTGTATTATAGTAATGAGCTTTCCTGCACCCACTGCACCGATCAAGTGCGGCGCGCCCAGCGCTCCGGCGTTTCATTTGCTGGCAGAAGCCTCCGTGCTCATTCCTCCAAAATCCCGTTGACCGCATTATGGTCATACGCTGCCGCCTCCCTCCGCAGCTCGTTGGAACGCATGATCTTCTCGGACAGGCTGGCGAGGAAACACTGGAGTAACTTGACACCGATTGCGGGATGCTCCTCCAGCAGAGCCTTCAGCCGCCCTCTGGAGATGCACAGCAGCTCAGTGAACTCTGCCGCCGTCCCGCTGAGACGGAACACACTGTGGGAAAGGCAATTTTCTCCCAGGAAGCTGCCCGGCGTGAGATACGCAATCTCCAGCGGCGCGGAGCAGCTATTTGCTTCCCGGTTGGCAACAAGCCGCAGCTTGCCCTTGAGAACAAGACAGACCTCTTCATTGTAGTCGCCGCTGGTGAATACGGTCTCATGCTCATAGTAGGTTTTTACATGGCAGTAATCAAAGAAAACCGCATGCTCTTGCTCAGTAAAAACAGAAAATATCGGCAGCTTCGCCAATACCGCCAGCAGCTCCTCCCGGGTGAGTCTTCGGCGGTGCTCCTTGTCGAGATGAATCTCCGGTGCGGAAATATTGTGCCTCTCCAGCACAGCGCGGACGGCGTATCGCTCCTGCCGTACAAGGCGGATGAGCCTCTCCCATTGTGTTTGGGTGTCCAGATAGGCACGGAAGGCATCAAAGGCGGGCGGGGCATTGTGCTTGGCAATATAGATGTTCCGCATGGCTTCCATAGCGGCATCAGGATCGTTATTTGCAAGGTACTGCGATGAGAGCATCATGCTGCTTCGATAGATCTTCTCGTCCAGATCCGGCTTGAGAAATTCCCCGGGATAGGGGTCAAAGTCCTCCGGACTGACATGGACAAGATTCCCAGTTTTGTGCTGAGACTGCATTTTGGCGCGCTGATATACAAAACGGTAAATATCCTCCCGCAGACGCTTCCACTGGGGGTGGGACTTGGGCTGCGGCAGATGCTTGATGGACAGGGTATTATCCAGAAAGAAGCTGAAACCGAAGATCCGACTGTTTATAAGATAATCCACATCCTCACCTCGGGTTACAAGGGGATCAAAGGGTACACACTCGAAAAGCTCTCTGTGCAGGATCATGGCGCCGCCGAAGGCAAAGGGTGTGCGCTTGAGCCGCGGCCCGCTGCCGATGATCTGGTCAAAGGCTCGCGCCTTGCAGCCGAAGCGGCCCCAATAGGTCATCCACGGCTCCGGACTCACATCATCGTAGTATTGGCCCTTGCTGTTTAGGTAGTAGCCGGCAACGCCATGCACGATGTCTCCGTAAACTCTTCTGCCCAGAAATTCCAGTGAGCGCGGCACAAAGTCCGGCAGCTCGAAGACCTCGTCATCGTCAATGAGCAAAGCAGCGTCCGCCGTCAGGGTAGAGGCGGCCAATAGGCAGATATTGCGCACGTTTGAGTATCCGAACATGGACAGGAGCCGGACTCCCCGATCGTTCAGTCCGGCTTTTCTCAAGATTTCAGTTATCTCACGCAAATCTCCCGCAGTGAACAGGTATGTCTCCGCATTCAGCTGCGCCCGGCCCACGATACGGAGCACCTGCTCATAGGCCGCCGTCTCTACCTCCGGGGTGGTCGGACAAATCAGAATCACCAGCTTGAAGTCTTTTTCATGGAACTGCTTCATGCTGACTAAGGTGCGCTCCAGCGTTCCCTCCTGATCCACCGGAGTGGGATGGTCATAGACGGCATCGCCCTCCTGCCAAGGGTCGCCTGTTTTGCGGCACCAGTAGGTGGGGATTATCATGGTTTTCCTCATACGGCTCGCCCTCCTTAGCCCGAAAAATCTCTTACAGCGCGTTGGTAGACCTGCTCCAGCTTTGCCACGAACTGTGCCTGCGCAAAATTGCTACTGGCATAGTGTGCGATGATGTCACGCCGCTCCGGCTCTGTATGATGTCTCGTCAGTTCATTCAAAATCGCAGCGCAGAAAGCTTCCTCATCCTCAGGAGAGACCAATGTTCCCACTTGACTGTTAATAAACTCCGGCAGACCGCCTTCATTGGAGCCGACAACAGGCAGTCCGCAGGCCATCGCCTCCAAGGCAACAAGGCCGAATGGCTCACGGCGGGAGGGCATTACAAAAACATCCGCCGCATTGTAGAGCCGCCGCAGCTCGTCCTGCTTCTGGTTGCCAAGGAAGAAGGTGTTCCTCAGACCAAGCTGCTTGTGCAGCTCTGACAAGCTCTCCCGCTCCTCGCCGTCGCCGGCAATCAGTGTGATGAACTCCCGATCCGCCAGCCACTCATAGCGGCGCGCCGTGCGCAACAACGTGTCCACACCCTTAAATGCTGCAAGCTTCCCAACAAATAGAATGACATACTCTCCGCGATAAGAAAGTCCGAGTGAATCGAAAAGCGTTTCCCTGTCCACTTCTTCCCGATAGAAAATGTCCTCATTGTATCCGTTGGGCGACAGCAGAAGCTTATCCGTCGCCATAGGAAGCTGCTCAATAGCAAGGTCCCGATTGTCTGCGGAGATGGCAAGCACTTTCGCGCTTCCCGCGACAGCCTCCTCAGCAAAGCTCTGAAAGGCAGGCCACTTTTTGCAGCCCATCAGCTCCGTCCCATGTATGGTTATGACCAGAGGAAGGTTACACAGGGAAGCCAGCCAAGAGAGACACCATGCGTGCTGTGCATGAATGATATCTGGGTGAAACTCTTGCAATGCCTGTCTCAAGGCAGCAGAGAATGCTGTAAGATACCGTGTAAGCTTCCCGACACCTAAGTCCGCAAATGTAGTCCGGCTTTGAGGATGTGTGGTGAAGCAAGGAAAATTAAAGGGGAGCTCATCTCTCTGCACTTTATCCTTTGAAAACATCACCGGGTGCATTTGGATCCCGGGCAGCATAGGGAACGGCTGGTTTTCAGGAAAAATGACCGCAACCTCATGCCCACGCTTGCGCAGATGCAGCGCAATATTTTTGGTGTAGGTGCCGCTACCCGATCCTTCCAGCGGGAAATGATTGATTAGCAATACTTTCATCGTCTAAACCACCTTTCTGTTAACTCGGTCCATGCCTCCTTCGTCTTTTGATGCTGTTTCACCATATCCGGCAGCCACGCTTCCGCTGCGGACTGGATATCCGGAAGATATAAGAAGCGCCTGTCGTTTGTATAGCGGTACAGTGCTTTCGCTCCATCCGACAGCCTCCGGCCTCTCTCGAAAAACTCCGTGGGCGCATGTCCCGTCTTCCAGCGGAGAAACACATTGCGGCCGATCCAGCCCGTACAGGCATAGTAGAGCCTGTCCCGAACACTGCTGTCATTTTTGAGATTCGGAATCTTGGGGTAATCCCCATAAGTATCATGGAAGATAGGCGTTTGGATATCCAGACATTTGATCTGACTTCGGGATGCCGCCAGTCCCATGAGCGTATCCTCACCTCTGGCGAGGAGCGGAGTCTTATTGTAAAAATAGTAAGGCGAGAAAAACGGCGGCAGTGTTGTCAATGCGCTCATGCGGATTCCCATGTTTCCACCTAGAACCTTTGTGGTGGGCTGCAGCTCAGGTGTCCCTGCTTCCTGTACAATAAGCCCGCCGTGAACCTCGCTGCTCTGCCAAAACTCCGCCATATCCTCCTTGTGGAGGCCCCATAGCAGGGCTGTCATTCCCTCAAAGGAAGCCGGAGGCAGGATGTTGTATCCGCTGTAATCACTGCTGGTGATGGTCGCCCCCAGAGACATCCCGTATAGATGTGCTCCGATAAAGTCTACCTCCTCAAACCCAACCTCTCCGTCAGGTGTTCGATGCAACACGCTAGGCTGCACATCCGAGTCCACAAAAATCAGATGGTCCACGCCTGTGAACAGCGCTTCCATCAACACATGGTTCCGATTAAAGCCATAAGGAATCAGTCCGTGCGTATCAATCAACGGGCAGAACAAGAGCTGCTGAATGGATGAGAAGCGAACGCCGAGCTGCTTCAAAATCATATGCGCCCTTTCGTAGCTTTGAAGCCGGATCAGAGAAACCTTCGTCCTGCGCTGCAATTCTTGAATCGCCTCCGGATCAGCCTCATGAGAGTATACGACAATCACGCGTTCAATCGGGTGGTCATACTTCTCGGCATTATCCAGAAAGTCTGTCAGCGGATGCGCAGATATAAGATTCCGCACAATCATTCCGATGGCAATTTTCATTAAAAACCCTCCTTGCTCTATCCTGTACGGCCGCACATTCTCATTATCTCAAAGGAGCGAGAAAACACAGGCTTGAACGGAGCAGGAGGGCTCTTGCCGCCTTCTTTATTGATACAGAGGAGATTCTCTAAGTGCCGTCCTATGCGCCAGTCGTTATTGTTTTCTGAAAACAATAAATGAACAAGGATAAGCACCCTGAACACCGCCGTCTTTTCTATAGGCATCTCATGTTATGATACCGCCTACATCTCCTGCCTCCTTCGCACTGCCTGATATCAATTGGTAAACAAAGAGCCATCGTAAAAAGGTTCGTGTTTTTCCGTTATGACGAAAGATCCAAATTCCCCAATTCACTTCATGCCCTAAAAAAGAAAATCGCACAAGCAGACCGCTCGGTCTAGCTTATGCGTCGCTAATCCTAATTTGGTTTTGACAACTCCTACTGAGGAGGCTACACCAATATTGCATTCGCACAAAGCTAAACCGGATAAGATAAATGATAAACATGGCAGCAGCCTCCCTTCTATCAACGAATACTTTGAATTATTGTGTTATACTTTTCGTCAAAAAGCCCTTTTGCGCAACTCTTCTCTTTCGCCGCGGAGATTCTTGACAGGGGTTGCAATGGAATATGTGCTGAGATACGTAAGCGCCTCTCCATCTGGAACCGCCTCCGCGTCTGATCTTGTTTCTCCGCGTTTTCCGCGGCTGCTTCTACACGGCAATTTTAAGTCAGACGCTGTGTGGATACGCTTTTAAAATGCACATTTCTTCCTCTCCCAACAGAAGAGACAGTTTTATTATATGAAAAAGATGGCACATTTTCAAGAGGTTTTTGAGTTTATTACGGCTTGAGCTGATTGCTTCGATGTTTTTTCTCAGATGTTGCTCTGCCAGACAGTGGTGTCTTCTCCGGCACAAGCGTTTTTTATCGAAGCGCTCCTACCAGCACAAAACGGGCATCATCAAACTCGTAGCTACAGGTAGAGAGCGTCAGAATACGATCAGAGGCAATCGGTGCAATCTCGCTTGTGAAGCAGGAACGGTCAGCCGCATTCTGAAGCCAGACTTCAAATTCCGCTTCCGTAAAATCAATTTCCCACGCATCGTCCCGTGGCGCGGCAACATACCCCGCGAAGAACTCTACTTTATAGTTTTTGTCCGGTGTTATCAGCAGCGCGACCGGATGCTCGTCAAAGAAATCCTGCTTTTTATATTTATCAATGTCTGTAAACATTGTGCCGTTCTTCATATGATGTCCGTAAATAATGGAGTGCCGGTCGGCAAAGTTTGCGTCGTTTCGGAAATCCAGACCTTTTCAGATACCCTATTACACGGATGAGAGAGATGAATTATAGCAAACAGTCTTTGTATTCTTCGATGATGGAGGGCAAGAGGATTTGAAAGCTGGTTGATGAAGTGCTGCAAACAGATTACTGCCTATCGGAATTCCCAGCCCCCTGCCTGCTATCGATTTATAGCACAGCGGAATGAGTTGTCTATATATGAATAAAAAGGCATTCTGAGCCGCAAGGGGCCAGCGTGCCTTTTTGCTTTGAAAAAATATCCTACTCGTATAAGATTATGTATTCTTTAAGTATGGCATCAGTTTTCTTCTTTTCGTATTGTCTGGCTAAACATCATTATCCTGATATAGAAAACCATGTAAACCAAGAAGTTGTTGACTGTGGCTTTCTCAGTGCAAAGCACCGCACAAAGATAGACTTCATACCGCTTGTTGATGATGAATACTATGTTATCCTTTCTCCAGATCATCCGCTTTGCCGCTTTGAACGTATCCCCATAGAAGCACTGAATGGCGAACGAATGGTTCTCATGGATGACGGCGGTGAGGGTTACGATACCATGAGTATCCTCAAGAATCTTTCCTATACTGTTGTTCACTGGGTGAATGAAGATTTTCTTGCCTTACCGTTGGTAGAATGTGGTCTGGGCATTAGTATATTGCCAAAGTTGATAATTGATGTCTTTTGTAATACAACAAATGTAGTTACCAAGAGGTTTGCTGTACCCCGCTATCGCACTATAGGAATTGTGGTTAAAAATATAAATGATATATCCCCTCTGACAAAACTGTTTATTTCCACTGTGCAGGATTTTGTAAAAACCCATGTCCAAAAGTGAATATAAAGTGAAGTGATTTTCGCAAATGGGTACAGCATGCGGCGCTCCTCCTATTATTCACCCATGATCTCGATCAACTCAATTCACTTATAAAAGAGACTATGCGCCCAATTGTTGTCGCATAGTCTCTTTCATAAAGTTGCTTGAATTGCTGAATACAAGCCTCCGGCGGAGAGACTTAGATAACACTCGCTCTGGGGTGGATTGCAAACAGTTTATGAACGGATCCGGCGATACACAAAAGTGCAATATTTTCAATGATCATTGCACAGTTTTTCGCCGCCTCGCTTGTCGCCCTGCGGCGTCCTGCACTGTATGAGGCAGGCAGTGAAAAAGCGCAACCGATTTTTGTCGATTGCGCTTTGGGGGTGAACAGGTATTGAACTATTGTGCTGTTCTATGACATATTAAATAATTTGGCCGGTTTGTTTTTCAGAATATTGACGGAAGCGATAAGCGTTGCCGCCCAGACAACAAGCAGGAGCATAAACTGCGATTTCAAATATGCTGTCCACTCCAACGGTTGATTTAAGGCAGCGGTCATGTAATTGTCGATTTCTAACCCGGAAAGATTTCCGGTGGCAACGAAGATATGCTCAATCATGCGGTTTCCATAACCATTGATTATCAGACTGCACACCGGCAGAGACAGGAGCAATGCGAAAACTGATATAGCAGAGGTCACAAGGAAATAATCAAACACTATCTCGTGGCGTTTTGCGCCTAACGTAATCAGTATGGCAGTATCCTTATAACAGGCTCGCATCCAGAGAACTACAACCAAAAGCAGCACAAAAGCCGAAACGAAAATCGTTACCGATGATAGCACGGCAGAAGCTGAACTTATTGCACGAGAGGCAGACGTTCCCCTGCCAATTTGGTTTTCTGTGCGATTAAGCAACTGATAATCCTGGGGAGAAAGACCCATCTGTTCAATGGCGTCGCTGATGTTGTCAAGCGATTTCCTATCTTTGCCATACACAATAACGGCAGATGACGGCAGATCTTTTTCCAGCAGGGCTTCAAGGGTTGGAATCGTGCAGAACAAATAGCTATAAGGGCTTTGCCCATATTCAATATTGCCGCTTGTTCCCCACCATGATTCTTGCGGTGGCGAAACGGCTTTATAAATGCCGATTATCGGAATAGATAGCTCGCTGCCCGTTTCGGGATTCTTTATAACGATCTCATTGCCAATCCCCAGATTGTTCTTTGCAGCAAGAACCGTGTCAATGATCACGCCAGCATCATTATCTGCCGGAAGCATACCTTCAACCAACTCCATGTGATTTGCAAATGATAAGTTCAAGGCTGTGTTTGAATCTGCATACAGTCTTACCATATCAGATTCAGGTATATCGAAAAGGTTATCCTCACTGTCTGGAATCGCATTTGCAAAATTTACCGGCTGCACCAGCATATTCGCTTCCTGATTGCAACCGATTACGCCTTTAATGTGCGAGATTTGTTGTATCACGTTCGGCGGTATGGCATTGCCATCGGTTCTGTACAGCTTCAGAGAATACCCAATATCAGATACCACGAAGCGCTGATAACACGCAACGATATTCCCAAAATAGCTGCTTATGATCCCCAGCAAAGAGAGGCAGAAAACCAGCAGAAACAGCGATACCGAGTGTCGCGTTCTTCGGGCTATCATCAGCCATAAGCGGTGCGCGTATGTCATTATTCTCCCCCCACAAACAGCTTGCCGTCCTCCATTTTCATTGTTACATCAGCATGAGCGCAAACCAAGTCTGAATGGGTGGCTATGATGATGCACTTGTTTTGCTTATGTGCAAGATTGACCAGTATCCCCATAATTACCTGAGCGTTTTCTTTGTCCAGATTTCCTGTCGGCTCATCCGCCAGAATATAGGTCGGGTTCTTTATCAGTGCCCGCGCAATGGCGGTGCGCTGCTGCTGACCGCCGGAGATTTGGCTGATCGGTCGGCGTATGGTATCGCTGTCCAATCCCAAGGAGGATAATAATGCGGTTGCCTGCTCTTTTGCTTCATGCCCTTTGCTTTTATTTGCGATGGAAGCTGCAACGACAACATTCTCGATTGCTGTCATATACGGAAACAGATGATAGTCCTGAAAAACAAAGGACACAAATTGCTTTCTCAACTGGCTGTATCCGATGGTCTTAATATCGGTTCCGTCGATTTCTATGCTTCCCTTCGTTGGCGTGTCAAGCCCACCTAATACGCTGAGGCAAGTAGTCTTGCCAACGCCGGAGGGGCCGTAAATCGCATAGACCTTGCCGGGGGCAAACTGCATGGACAGGTCAACCAATATGTCACGATTTCTTCTTTTTTGACGATACGAAAAGCAAACGTTGTTCATACTAATCATTTTACGTTCCCTCCCTTATTTCTTCGACAGTATTTCTCTTGGCTTTAATTTTAAGACGGCATACGACGGCAATATGCAGGCAAGCAATATTGACCCCGCAACGACGGCATAGAAGAAGATGTTCATGGACGCATTAAGGGTTGCCACCACAATGCTTGTGTCCATTTCTACCCCTGTAACAAACTGTCTGACACTGGAAGCCCTGTTTCCAGCCGCACTTGCCTGATACCTTAAAATAAGAGAGGCAAGCCCACTGGAGGATAAAACGGACACGACAACAGCGGGAATCGCAATGATTATCGTCGAAACCAGAAGCATCAGAATGGCTCGCCATTTTGACGCGCCCATGGATAGCCATATCCCGCTTTCATATCGAAAGGCTTCTGCCCAGATGCTCATAACAATAACGATCACGACAGATATAATCAAAGTAAAGAGCACAACGAATGTTTTCGTCAGGCTTGAGACGGATTCAATGCTGTTTGCCACCATGCTGTATTCCGTTGCGGTCGTGTTTACCAAACGGAAAACATTCCAATCAAAATCCATGGATTTTATTTTTTCGCCAGTTTCCTGCACCTTGACAGGGGAACTGATATATATTCTTATCGGCAAGGTCGCCGAGTCTGTTCCATATAGCTGGGAGAAAGAATCCACATCCACATATATTCTATTATAGGGACTATACGCAAAAACAGCCGCGCCAATAATATTCTCTGACGTAACTTGGAACTGCGCTGCCGTATCATATATGCCAACGACTTGAAGTTCAAGTTCTTTCCCATAAGCGTGGAGCACGATCTCGTCATCAGGACTTAAATCATTCTGTTCCGCAAGGATGCGCGAAATAAGCGCCCCAGGCTGAGATACTGTCGGATAGGCTCCCGAAACAACAGCCGCCGCGCCGTTCCTGAAAGCATCCGAATACTCTGCTCGGATATTCCCCTCAAGGATTACATTGTTTTCAAATCCCGGCTCATTCTCAATCTGCACTTCTTGTGAATGCGGGTCTTTTCCGCTATGCGCCTTGCTGTTTTGGAAATTGATCGGGGTAGCAAAATCTGCATAGCCTTGATTCACTCCAACTACATTTTCAACCGAAGAAAGCCTGTCAATAATATCTATCGTAAAAAGTCGCTTGCCGACATCCTCTATGTCCGCATAATCAAGAGTTACGGAAGCTCCAATTCTCTTCAAGGCACTGGACTTTGCTTCTTCAGCAGACTGCAATAACGTGAGAACTGTATGCAGTCCGGTAAACAGTACGAGAAACACCGCGAAAAGAATCAGTGTCTTAACAATTCTTCCTTTCATCTCAAGAAACGCCATTTTGAAATATAACATACACTTCCTCCATCGAAAACTATAATACAAGGCAGGGTAGTCCCCCTGCCTTGTGGCAGTAAATACAAACGGTTAGAAGGTCAACTTAAAGGTAGACGCCGTCATGGTATTAGCACTACCGTTGTAGATGAACATCTTGTATTGTCCAGCTGTGCTGATGGTGTAACTACCTTTCATGTATCTGCTATTACTCCCAGATCGGTAAAGGTTATGTCATGAGTTACCGAAGTGTTGGCAGAAATATCAAAAAGCTCGTAATTATAGCTGGTGAAGTGCTGATATTCACCGTTTCCTATACTTACGTTGCTGTAGCTGACGGTCGATGCGAACACTGTGGTCGCAGTCATCAGCAGAATCAGTACCACCAATATTGCCGTGGCAAGCCGAAATAATCCTGTTGCCAACATATCATAGATACACATCATTGGCGCATAACCTACTCCTTCTCTCGCAAGCTATGCGCCGATCTTTCCGATTTTAGGTCGCAGCCTCCATGGTGGACGGAAAGAATAAGTTGTTCTACGCACAAACCCATATGGAGCATTAAACGTAGTCATTACTTAATTTACCTCCAGTTTATGTATTCGCTTATATAACGAACGAGAACAAAAAAAGGGGACAACTTTTTCTAAAAAAACTATACGGTGCGCTCTGTTGAAACGAGGTCAATATCGTCTGCGCCTGTCGTGGCAACCACCCTTGTATGATAAGTAACGCCTTTCGTTCCACGATAGTTTTTTGTAATACTGACAGTTCCTGTTCCGTCAATCGGCCACGACGCGACCTCCGTCCATGCATTTCCAACCTTCTTCTCAAGGTAAAGTGTTCCTGTAGTTGTTGTGGTTGGTTTTTTAGGTGATATCAACACGGACACAGAGAGTTGCGTACCCGAGACAGATATAGATGGGATGACCATATCCGTGCTCTCCCACTTAGGTAAAACGATTTTTCCCGAGATAGATTTTCTTGACGTCATTGGATCGACAGTCACCGCAGATGCGGGTATTGCATATGCAGTTGTCAAAAAAATCATTGAAAACAGTGCCAGCACAGCCATTCTTTTTTTTCACAGAAAAACCTCCTCGCTTGTTATGGATGTTGTTGGGCTTTATCCATATAACGAGCAAGGAGGAAAAAAGGGACAGCTAATTATCTGATTTCTTGATTCCAGAAGCAACCATGAGAATTCCATCTGCGTCAAGAGAGCCAAAGACCGCAAAGCAGCAGCCTTCCTTCTCAAAACAAACGTATTTACGAGAGTCTCTTTCAAAGAGGTATCCCCTTGCCCCATCTATGCTCACCGGTTCGATCTTACTGTTTTCAGTGTCCATATATATTCGTGTATCTGTCTTGCAGATGAGAATGCTGAAATCATCTGCGTTTCCAACCGCATATTCGTACTTGATAACATCTGGCTGTTTGATAGTATTAAGTAAAAGCGCCCCATCAGGGATATATGTAGCTTTATATGCCATCAAATCAGGCTGCGCATTTTCTCCGTCGCTTTTCAGCTCAAATATACTGTATTTCTCAAAGGTTTCGATTACCCAGCCAATCACCTTTTCTCTGAACTGTGCGTTGGCTACCATGCTCGTTGAGAACAGCAAAGCTATGGTGATTGCGGCAGCCGCCACTATTCTGCCCAGCTTTCGGTGCGGTAAATATAACTTCCGGCTCTTATCCGTTGTGCTGTTAGGCGCATCATCTTTAAGCTCGGCGCGCAAATAGTTCTTCAAAGCCGCTTTGCAGGCTTTGCTAAATGAAGCGTCTGAAATCATTTGATTTTCTGCAAACCCCATGCAAGAGGACAGCAGTGCACAATAAAACCGAAAATGTCCCTTTGCGTTTTTCAGTTGGAAGAACATTTCCGTTTCTTCCGGAGACAGACGGAAGCAATATCTGCTAAACAGCAAAACTATTCCATGATGCGGCAATAGCAAAATCTTATCACTCAATTCTCTGATTCTCGCTTGGGGTAAGTCTACACAAGAATAGGAGATGCTATCAACAGCAAAAGATTTTATATCTTTTTCAAAACTGGCTGCTGCCGCTTCATGCAGCATAGATTTCCAAGTCATATCCATGTCGTTACCCTTCTTCATATAGCTTTCGGACTTTCTTGACGAGTCTCTGCCCACGCTTCTTAGCAGCATCCACGGAAATATTCAGTAGTTCTCCGATCTCTTTGTATCCCATTTCCTCGACGTATCGAAGATAGATAAAGCGTCGATCATCGGGATTGAGCCGGTCTATTAACTCGGAAAGCTTACACACATCGGCATTGTGAATACACTCGTCCAAGACAGTATCCACGTTTGCATCCGAGATATTGTCCCAGTAGTCAATGTGAATGCTCTGCGGTAATTGCCGTAGCACATCGATAGAGGTGTTCTTCACTATTGTAACGCAGAAAGCAGTCATTTGGGGACATGGTAAATCAGAGATTTTTTCGATGTTTTCCATAATTCTAACGAAAGCAACAGACACGGCATCCTTTGCAGTTTCCTCTGATTTTACAATATTAAACGAAATGCGCTGGAAGTGGATATTGTGTTCGTGAAATATCCGCTCTACCAGCGCACGTTGTTCATCATTTAAAATGCTTAAAAGTAGTATTATCATAGGGGTTCTCCATGGGTAATTCAGCGGGTGTCCATTCTTAATCAAGCAAACAATGCGATGCCGACAATAGCAAATACAGAAGCATTATTTAATGTAATTATACCATCTACAGGGAGCACAATTCAATTGTTTTCCTCGCGCAAATAAATGATTTTCTAAGAGTGTATTTTTAATTCTGTACATTGTGTCGCCCTCTAGCTTGCGTAATGAGAGCATCGCAGACCCTGGCAAGTAAAGCCTTTGGAAGTCAAAAGCTAATCAGCGGAAATCCCCGTGAGCCCCACTGACTGCTCGTGGTATGTATATGCTTATTCGATGCCCTGCACCGATGCTTACCGTTCATCGGAGGCTTCTTCCCGCTGCTTTTGATATTCTTTCAGATACCGATCCAGATAGACCTTGTTGACGGTGGCCACGATCGTGTTGCGGAGAAGATCCTTTGCGTCGGACTGTGTCTCGCCGAGGCCCTCTCTTGCGGGAGCTATGCCGAACGCTGCGCCGAGCATATTCTCAAACTCATCGCAGAAGTAGTCATACGCGGTCGGAAGGGAATAGTTGTCCCCCTGTATACTGAACATCATTCGAAGCCCTTCCAACGGGACAACGGGCTTGACTACCGCGATGAACAGGAGCCGTGAAAGGTGCTCCGCCGTGTATGACTTCTTTATGGGGGAGGAGATCAGCCCCTGTTTCACGTAATTGCTCACCATTGAACTTGTCAGCTCCGGTTCCCCCAACGGCGCAAGGTGTGTGTTGACATAGCGTACCACCTGCTCCAGATAAAGCCCGACATCCGGGATCTGTGCATACCGCGGTAAGCGAAAGCCCTCAATAGCCTCTATCATATTATTCACTCCCTTTTCCATGCAGCCATTATACACGGGTATCTTCAATCTTTCAACGGTTTTTAAAATCTTTTTGTCGGTTTTCTGAAAACCGTTGACGGAATGATAAAAACCTGATAGAATTTCGGTGTCGGCCTTCAAAGTCGGTTGAAATGTTTCTTGTTATTCGGAGGACACACCATGAATCAGTTTCGTATCGTTGCAGACTCCAGCTGCGACCTTCTCACACTGGATGGAGCGGACTTCGTCAGTGTCCCGCTCTCAATACGCACTGACGCCGAGGAGTTTTACGATGACGCCAATCTTGATGTTGACGCGATGGTCAGTACGCTCCGCGACACCAAAGGGCGTTCCTACAGTGCGTGTCCAAACATCGCAGACTGGGAAAGCGCATTCGGTGAGAGCGGCAATGTGATTGCCTTTACCATTACCAGCGCTCTTTCAGGCAGTTATAATGCTGCCTGCGTGGCAAAGAAGAATTGTGAGGAACGCAACCCGGCCCGGCGCATCTATGTTGTGGACTCTCTCTCCGCCGGGCCCGAAATCGCCCTTCTCATTGAAAGGGCTTTATATGAGCTGCGTTCTCATGCGGACTTTGATAAAGCATGCGAAGCCTTGAATACATATCAGGCCCATACGCACCTGCTTTTTGCATTGGAATCCATGCACAACCTTGCGCAGAACGGCCGTGTCAGCAAGCTCGCCGCAACGATGGCAAGCGTCCTCGGGATCCGCGCCATCGGGCAGGCCAGCGCTGAAGGTATGCTTGAGATGCTTGGAAAATGCCGTGGGGTTCGTAAAGTGCGGCAGTTTATGCTGGACGAAATGGTGGAGCTTGGCTACAGGGGCGGGAAGGTTCGGATCGGGCATTGTCAGAATGCGGCGCTTGCGCTGGAGCTTTGCGCCGAGATCCGGCAGCGATGCCCGGAGGCAGACGTGAGAAGCTATCCACTGCGGGGACTGTGCAGCTATTACGCCGAGCGCGGCGGGATTATGCTGGGCTTTGAGTCATGAGAGCAGACGCAACCAACGAAAAGGGAAGATGTGCCGGAATCTTTCATCTGATCGTGCGCATTCTAACCCTACCACCCATCGTCATTGGCATAACAGTGCTCCTGATGTATGTCCCGGCAAAGCTTTTGACACTGCGGGAGCTGCTCCTGTGCGAGTTGTTTTTGCTGCTCATCCCCATGGCTGCATATCCTATACGGGAGATATTTCACATTGGAAAGGATCGGAGAAAGGGACAGCGCAGCACGGCGCTGGTATGCAGTGCCATCGGATACCTGTGCGGGTTTCTCTGGTCAATACTGACCCCGTGCTCCTGGCTCGTCCACATTCTATTCCTCTCCTATGTCATTTCCATCGCAGCACTGCTGATTCTCAACGCCGTTTTCAAGCTGCACGCAAGCGGCCATGCCTGCAGCACGACGGCACCTGTGTTTCTGCTGACATGGAAGCTTCATCCGCTTTTTATTATACCGTCCGTGCTGCTGATCGCAGCGGTCTATCGATCCTCTTTGAAGCTGTCGCGACACACCCTGCCGCAGCTCCTGATTGGCTCGGCAGTCAGTCTGCTCGCCCGTGGTATTTCACTGCTGATCTACGGACTCGGCTGACAGCCACGCAACCCGATAACCAAAAAATGCGCCATACCACTATTGCGCAATGTGGTATGGCGCATTTTCTGTGCAGTCACTCCCGATCCTGTTTCTTTGGCTCCCTCAGGGCTGGAGACGCTGTGTTCTTTTCCGCCGCCTTGATCCGCCTGTACATATCCTGCATCTTCCGGTCAATCTCGGCAATCTTACCTGAACATTCGAGCATCTCCTCATTGATGCCCTCCGGCAGCTTTGTTTTGTCTACCTTATATCGGATGTCATGCTCCAAACTGGCCCAAAAGTCCATGGCGATCGTGCGGATCTGTATCTCTGCGGTCACATGCTCCGTCCGATCTGACAGATACACCGGCATACGGATATCCAAATGCAGCGACCGGTACCCATTGTAGTTTGGCGTGCGTATATAGTCCTGTCGTTTGATGATCTCAATATCCGTCTGGCGCTCCACCATTTCCGCCACCCGGTACACATCGTCAATATAGCTGCATACCACTCTGACGCCGGCAATGTCGTTGATGCTCTCCCTCGCCGCCTCAATCGTCGGCGGAAGACCCTTCTTTCGTAGCTTTGCCACCATGCTTTCTATGGCCTTTACACGGCCCTCGATGTGATGGATGGGATTTCTGGCATAGAGCACTTTGAACTCATTGTTTAGTATTTCAAATTTGAGGGATAATTGCTTTACCGCTGCATCATATAGATTTTGCATCAGCCGGATCTCATACGGGTCGTTTCGAAGCATTTTACCGTTTTCCCCATTTATCATTTCTTTGTCAACCATCCTTTTTCGCATTCTCTCTGGCATTTCGAACAGAGGCCTTCCACAATGATCCGATGCCGGTTGATTTGACGGCCGGTCATCCCTGCAACGGTTGTATCGATCTTTGTCCGGTAATCTAAAGGAGCATCTACTGCCGTACCGCATTGCATACAGTTCAGATGATTGTGCATGTCTGTTCGGCTGTCATACCGATCCGTACCTGGAACGCGCACATGACAGATTTGCCCGTCAGCAGTTAAGCGCCCCAAGTTACGGCAGACCGTTCCGCAGCTGATTTTATCATCCACTTTGCAGACATCCTCATATATCCTTTTATTGGCGGTCTTTTAGGAAGAGAGCAGCCATCTGCTCATAGCCCTCCTTCCTGGCCTTGGCTGCGAAGCAGGTGTACTTGTTCCGGGTCTAAGGCTCTCAGGCAAGGGGCTTTCAAAGGTTCTTTTCCGTCTGTGTGCCTGCGTATTTGTTGGTGTTTCCAATATTGACACACCCGTTTCCCTAAATTAAAGATATTGGTTATGTATGAGTGCCTACGCCTACTTGCATAGGTACTCATATTCGTTGTTTTACTCAATTTTGCCGATAAATCGGTAGTAGATGTCAATATCCTGCTCACGCATACCGTCCACGATGGCTGCTTCGTGAATGACGATTTCCTCAATCAGCGTATTCAGAAGCTCCGCTGTCAGTTCGGTGGGATTAGCGTATCATAGTCTGCTACACTAAATTCAATCTCATAAATACATATCCATCTTCAACGGAATCTGAATAGGCAAATCCCAACTTTGTCCAAAACTTCTGCGCAGCTGTATGGCGCTGATTTACAGGAGTTGAAACTCGTCTTGCTTTGTATTCCTTATAAAGGAAATCAATACAGAGTTTGGCAGCAGCAGTTCCATACCCCTTTTTTTGATAGGCATCATCAATAAGAAAATTGATTATTTGATAGTTTTCTTCACCAACATACATTGAAACAAAGCCAATCATTGTTTCATCAGCATAAATTGCAAATGGCTTGGTGTCTTTATAATGAACCCATGCTTCTGCCAGAGAATACGCCACAGAATCCACAAAATTTTCATTTGCAACGCTGGCTTTAAGATTAAGACAGTCTGTGTAGTTATTCTCGTTGATTGTTCGTAGCTCTATCATTTTATCTTTCTCCCAATTTTCATATCCTGTCGCCACTTGGGAGCTTCGCCATCGTCTGCCCAATGCTCATCCATAGAGGCGATCTTACCGTCTTTCAGCTTGATACGACAAACCACATAGCCTGCGTATTTGTCATCCACAAGGGCGGCATACACCGGAAACTTGGCAAAAAGATATTCTTCCATTTCTTCTCGTCCTGCTTTAATGTTCGGCCTGGATGCAATGCCTTTATATGAACGCAGCTCTACACGAAATAGGGCAACCATTTCTGCAAGTGCATCATTTGCTTGTTTTATCTCTAATATCTCCATCATAATTGCCCTCCTTTGGCTGCATACAAAATCTCATAATAATTATAGCATAAATATGTGAAAAAATCTATCATATACATGGAAATCCCGCCCTTCCCGATATATTTGTGATCGGAACGGGCAGGACATAGTTAATCAAGCGGCTTATACTCGGTTACAGTTTTCAAATAAGTTTCGGGATTGCCGTTCAAGATAAGGTCGTTATACTCCAAAGGAGCGTTGTAAATTAGATAGTCAAGCTCTGACCGTTCATACATATTTCGGGCAACCTCGTTCTCAACGGCAATCGTATCAATCGCAATCATGCTGCCATCGGTGAATTTCAGTTCCACACAGCAGTTATCGAAGTTATATTCGCAGGAAATCAGCTTTTTCATAGGGTTTACCTCCAAAAATGTTTTGTTTGGAAGTAATGTAAGCGTGGGTTTTTAGTGTGGTATCTTTAAGTTTGGGAACCCCCCCTTTCTCGCCCGGAAATCAAGCATATTTGTTACACTATCATCAGGAAGTGTTCCTAATAATAGTGTAAATGAAACGAATTTGCATGTCAACCGATCGTTGTATGAGAACTTGCTTGCGGAGATCATCCTATTAGAGGAACGCTATGCGGAAAAACACTCTGCCGGCATTCCATCGCTGCCAACAGAGTGCTATCATGACTTCTATATTATACGATTTAGATTCGAAGAAACAAATACGCTACATTGCTGATCTTTTGTTTCATCTATGCAACATCTCCCTCTCCAAACTTTACACCGATCTTTGCAATTCTGTCACAGCAGCTCTCGATCAGCTCCCTGTCGTGGGTGATCACGAGAATGGTTCTGCCGTTCCGCGCTTCGCTTTTCAGCCTTTCTGCGATCAGACGCATATTCTTCCCGTCAAGGCCGCTGGTGGGCTCATCGAGTATCAATATCCTGCGGCCGGAAAAGATGGCGCAGGCAATGGCAAGGCGCTGCTTCTGCCCGCCGGACAGGGCGGACGGGTGCGCATCCCTGTACTCGTAAAGGCCAAATTCTTTCAGCAAGTGTCTGGCACGGTCTTTGTTTTCTTCTGTCAATTCGGTATTCAGCAGCAGCTCCTCCGCCACACTCGCCGTAAAAAACTGCGTTGACGTGTCGTTGCCGCAGTAATAGATCTCTCTGCGCCGGACGGCCGCTCTTGCTTTTTTCCCATCTATCAGGATATGTCCCCTTGTCTGCTTTGTCAGCCCGCAGAGGATCTGCGCAAGGGTGGTTTTCCCCGCGCCGTTTTGCCCCGTTATGGCGGTCACCTTGCCTTTCGGAAAGGAGAGGGAAACATCATCGAAAATGACTTCTTTGCGTATTCTTTTCGAGAGCCCTGCTGTCTTTAAGACGGCAGGGCTTTCATCCAATACAGAGGGAGCGGGAAGGCTCTTTCCTTCGTGAGGAGAGCGCAGACCCATGCCCAAGACGTCTGTTTCCGGAAGAAGAAGTAAGTCCCGTGGCGCATACTCAGCCGCTATTCTGCCATCCCGCAGATATAAAAACCGGTCTGCGATCCCCATCAGCCAGTCGATCCGATGCTCCGCGATGAGCAGAGTAAAGCCCTGCTCCTTGAGCTGCCGAAGGGTCTGCGCAAGCTGCCTCGTCCCGGCGGCATCGAGGTTGGCCGTCGGCTCATCACACACAAAGACCTTTGGCTTCATGGCATATACGGACGCAATGGCCGCCCGCTGCTTTTCTCCGCTTGAGAGGATGTCAACTGCCCTGTCTTTCAAATGGGACAGCTTCAACGCCTCTATGGCGGCGTCCGTCCTCTCCCGTATCTCCCGGGCGGACAGGCCGTAATTCTCGCAGGGAAAGGCGACCTCTCCGGCGAGCTCGGAGGAAAAGAACTGGCTCTTGGGGTCCTGAAAAACGCTTCCCACCAAACGCCCGATCTCCCATGTGGAAAGCCTTGATATGTCCTTGCCGTCTATCCTCACGCTTCCGCTGAAAACTCCGGGGTAATAGGACGGCGCAAGCCCGTTGACAAGCCTTGTCACGGTGGTCTTGCCGCAGCCGGAAAGCCCCGTCAGCACGACGCATTCGCCGCTTTTTACCGAAAGGGAAATGTCCCGCACGCCTCTGTCCGAGTTTTCGTATTGGAAAGAGGCGCGTGTAAGCTCGATCATGCCATGCTCCTTTCCAAAACCAAATAGGAAGCCGTGACTATCGCACATGCGGCTGCCGCGATGTAATCCCGCGTCCCGGCCTTTTTCTCATAATAGCTGCCGCGCACGCCCGGGCGCTCCGCGCCCCTTGCAACGGCGGAAACAGAAAGCTGATCGGCGAGCTGCAATACCCGAAGAAGAAACGGAACCAGCACATACTCCATGCTCTGCACGGGATGTGCGAGCAGCTGTCCCGCTGCGGTCAGCCCTCGGTTTTTCATCGACCTGCCTACGCCTTTCAGCTCCGTCCGCATGGTAGGGAAAAAGCGAAAAACCACAAGAAGCCCGAGAATGAACGGGGTGGGCATACGGAGGCGGGATAAAAACGCGGAGAGCATCCCCGGCGGCGTGGTGATCAGATCCCATGACACCAGAAAGATCGGCGACAGATTCCAGAACATCAGAACATAAAACTCCGAAAAAACCGGCATGTGCAGCCCGTGGAAGCGGATGCCGTAGAGCAGCAGCGCCAGCAGCAGATAAAAGCAGCCATAGGACGCGGCAAGGCGGAAGTTCCGCTGTAAGACGAGATAAAGAAGCGCCCCTCCGGTCAGGATGCAGGTAAGCAGCACATTCCCGCCGATAGTCACTCCGGCAAAGACGCACAGCAGCGCCCACAGCTTGACCGGCACCGCAAAGGATGCGTCCGCTCTCATAGAACGCCGGCCTTCTGAAAATGCCTGCGGATCAGCCGACTGCCCACCATGCAGCCTAAAAAGCCCATCAGCGTCGTGAACAGCAGAATAAAGGCCAGCCAGCCGGGAGAGGTGTAGTAACGCACATAGGAATCGATGTAGCTCTGCTCCATACCGCTTGCCAGCGCAAAATCGTAGTAGGTGTCCCAGAAGAACCAGATGGGCAGCAGATTGACCCCGTTGTACAGAAGGCTCGCCACCGTCCAGGCGGCGGTCAGCCGTTTCGGCTTTTGGCAGGAGCCTTCCTTCCAGAGAATCGCCTCGCAGAGGATTCCCACGAGAACATAATAAGGCAGCAAGAACCAGTTTCCCATCAGCAGGAAAATCACGCCGAGGATCGTCATATAGATCAGCGTCACAAAACGCTTTCCGATCCGGCTGACCATGAGCATATAGACCGGCGCGCAGAGGAACATAGTGATCCCCACCGACAGCACCATGCTTACAAAGTCGTTGGCCATGCAGACCATATTGACGACGATCTGGATCACGATCAGCACCGCCGAAAGCAGCACCGTGGTGATCACATCCCTGACAGACCATTTATTTGTTTCTTTCATAAACTCCTCCTTGTTTTCGACACTTTGTTTTCCAATATTGTACTCAGAATCCTGTTCCCTTCAGGTTTTTCTACGCCGTCCACTCCAGGCTCTCGCTCTGGAGCTGCGCCATGTGGCGGAACAGGCCGTTCTTTTTCAGCAGCTCTGCCGGAGAACCCATCTCAACCACGCGGCCGCCGGAGAGCAGGACGATCTGGTCGGCGTTCATAACGGTACGCATGCGGTGCGCGATGATGAGCACCGTCTTATCCTTGATCAATCCGGACAATGCCGCCTGCACCGCCGTTTCGTTTTCCACGTCCAGCGAGGCCGTGGCCTCGTCCAGCAAAATCACCGGCGCGTCCTTCAAGATGGCGCGGGCAATGGAGATGCGCTGCCGCTCACCGCCGGAGAGCCGGGAGCCGTTTTCCCCGATCAAGGTATGGTAGCCCTTCGGCAGCTTGGATACAAAGGCGTCGCACTGCGCCGCCTTCGCCGCCGCCAGCACCTCCTCGTCGGTGGCGTCCCGCTTGCCGAGGCGGATGTTTTCCATCACGGTATCCGCAAACAGCACCACATCCTGAAATACGATGGCGTAGTTTTTCAGCAGCGCCTCGCCGTCCACCTTGGACACGTCCACGCCGCCCAGCCGCACCGTTCCCTCCGCCGGATCCCAGAAGCGGGCCGCCAGCTTGGCTGCTGTGGATTTGCCGCCGCCGGAGGGGCCCACCAGCGCCGTCACCTGTCCCTGCTTCGCCGTAAAGGAAACGTCTCTTAGCACATCCTCTTTTTCCCGGTAGGCAAAGGTCACGTGCTCAAAGCGGATGTCGTAGCCGTCTGGATCATATTCAGTCATGCCGGTCATGCGCTTTTCGTTCTCGATCTCCTGCATACGCTCGATGCGCACCTCGCAGGCGAAAACCGCGGCCATGTTGGCAAACATGGAGCCGATGGGGTCATATACACGGGTGGCGGCGATGAGGAACATCAGAAACGGGATCAGCGCCAGGTCGCCGCGGCTCATCAGCAGTACCCCCGTGAGGACGGTGGTGGCGATGCCCAGCTTCAGGAAGGACTGCGCCGCCGTGACCACGGAGCCTGTGAACAGCTCGCCCCGGATGGTGTCACGCTCCGCCTCGTCCAGCCTGCGGTTCAGGTCTGCGATATACCGCGCCTTTTGATTGCACGCCTTGATCTCCGGCGCGCACTCCAGCACCTCCTGCATGGCGTCGGTGGCCGCGCGGCGGGTGACAACCCCCTTCGTTATATGCCGCTTTTCCATGCGCCGGGAGAGATAGACCATCAGCAGCGACGCGGGCACCACCCACAAAAGAGCCAGCGCCATCTGCCAGTCGTAAAGCAGCATGCCTGCGGAAATCAGTGCCGTGGAGATGAGTGCGCCGTGCATGGCGGGGTAAAAGTGGGAGAAGGCCTTTTCCAGCGTCTCCGTATCCCCCATGATGGTGGTGGTCAGGTCGGTCAGATCCCGGCTTCCAAAGAAGGACAGCGGAAGCTGGCGCAGCACCTCCGCCAGCCGGATGCGGCGGTTGGCGCTTTCCCGGTAGGTGGCTTCGTATAGGGCTTTGTACTGGATCAGAAAGGTCACAAAGAGCACGGCGAGGGCAAGGGCTCCTGCGATCAGAAAGCGCGTAAGCCCCGCCCTTGGGTCGGCGCCGTTTGTCAGCGCCTCTACGATGCCGGAGAGCGCCGTGGCCAGCACGCCCACGGGCAGCATTTTGCTGATGTTGACCAGTACGGACCAGAACACGGCGGCCACATAGTCTTTTGCGCCCTTCTCCGTCATGGCGTATTTTTTGCTGATGCGTTCGATCATGCGGCACCTCCTACCTTCCACTGCGCGGCCTTTTGGTATTCCTCCCACATGGCGGCGTATACGCCGCCCTTTTCAAGAAGCTCGTCGTGCTTTCCTTCCTCGGCGATCTCACCGTCCCGGATGACGAGGATGCGATCCATGTTCCGCACCGTGGACAGGCGGTGGGCGATCATCAGCACGGTCTTGCCCTTCATCAGCGCCTCGAAGGCCTTTTGTATCTTCGCCTCGTTCTCGGGGTCTGCAAAGGAGCTTGCCTCATCCAGCACCACGATGGGTGCGTTCTTTAAGATCGCCCGCGCCAGCGCGATGCGCTGCATCTCGCCGCCGGAGAGGTACACGCCCTTGGCGCCGATCACAGCGTCCAGCCCGCCCGGCATCTTTTCCAGAATATCGCCGCACTGAGCAAGCTGCGCCGCGTGTAATATCTCCGCCTCGGTGGCGTCCGGCCGGGCGGCGCGGATATTGTCGCGGATGCTCTTCTTAAACAGGCGCACCTCCTGAAAGACGAAGGAGATCTGCTCCATCAGCTCCGCGGTGGGGATGCTTCGCACATCCCGTCCGCCCAGGAGCACCGCCCCTGCCTGCACATCGAAAAAGCGCAGGATCAGCCGGGCGATGGTGGTCTTGCCGCCGCCGGAGGGGCCCACCAGCGCCCACGCCTCCCCCTGCGGCAGGTGGAAGCTCACATTCGTCAGCGCGGGCCTGTCCGCGCCGTCATAGGAAAAGGTGACGTTTTCAAAGGAAATGCCGCTACCCGCGGGCTTGCTTCCGCTGTCCGCCGCAGGCTCGGGAAGGGGCGACTCCCGGAGTATCGTCTCCAGCTTGTTCACTGCCTCGGCGGCCTCCATCTGTGCGTTGACCGCGTACATCAGCCGCTCCATCATAAAGGCAAGCTGGGGCGCGAAGAAAATGTAGAACACCAGGTCGGCCAGCACCGCCCAGCCGTCCGCCGCGCCGCCGATGAGAAGCATCCCCAAGGGCATGAGAAGCAGGAACATGGCGTTCAGCACAACTGTAAACAGCGTGTATGGCATACGGCACATCATGGCGTAGCCGCTGGCAAGGTCGCGGTAGCTGAGGATGGCGGCATGAAAGCTCTTGAAGGAGTAAACCGTCTGCTGGAATACCTTCACCACCGGGATACCCCGGACATACTCTGTGGCCTCGGCGGAAATGCGCTCTCCTGCCCGCTGGTATTCCTCAAAGAACTTCATGCTGGTGCCCGTCATCATGCTCATCAGGTAGGCAAGCCCGATGACCATAGGGATCAGGCAGGCAAGCCCCATGCGCCAGTCAAAGACGAAGAGCAGCCCAACCGCCAGTATCGGCGTTACGATCCCGCCCACTGCGTCGGGGATGGTGTGGGCAAGGAGCGTTTCTGTCAGCGCCGCGTTGTCGTCGATCTGCTTGCGAAGCCGCCCCGTGAGGTTGGCGTTAAAGTACCCCAGCGGCAGGTCAATGAGATGGGCGGCCGCCGCCTTTCGCATATTCGTCGCCACCCGGAAGGCCGCAAGGTGCGTACACATAAGTCCGGCGAAATAGATCGCCGCGCTCAGAAGCGCCGCCGCCAGCGCATACCAGCCGTAGCGGGCAAGCCCTGCCGGAACGCCGCCTCCCGGCGTTAAAATGCCTCTGGCTGCGTACCAGACAAAGACGAACGGGAAAATGCCGGCCGCCGCCGAAACGCCGGACAGCCCGCAGCCCAAGACGGACAGCCACTTATGCCCTCCGGCGTATTCCAGCAGCCTACCCAGCACCGGCGGCTGCTTTTCTTTTCTCTGTTTGCTCATATTCCGTGTTCCTTTCTTAAAATATATAGGTTTGTTGGAGGATACGCCGCTCCGGTTAGAGGTGGCTAACTGACGGGTATTTTTTAATGCATATCGCAGGCTTCCTTCTTATACAGCCAACGCCTTACCCAAGGCGCGGCAGGCTTCAAGCGCCGCGTCGTCGGGAGTCTCCGTGCAGATCACGCTCTCGCAAACGAGGTTCACCCCTGCGCTGTCGCAGTCACTCTCCCAGGTACGCATCCACTCGCCGTCGCCCCAGCCGTAGGAGCCGAACAGCGCCGCGCGCTTGCCGCCGAGGCTGTGCTTGCAGGCATCGAACATGGGCTGGAACTCCATTTCCTCCAGCACCTCGGCGCCCATGGCGGGGCAGCCGAAGGCGATGGCGGCGTAGGCGTTCAGATCTCCGGGTGCGACCTCGGCGGGCGTGAGCAGCACAGCCTCTGCGCCCGCGGCGGTCATGCCCTCGGCAACGGCACGCGCCATTGCCTCCGTATTGCCCGTACCGCTCCAGTAAATAACAGCAGTTTTCATGTTTGTTAGTTCCTTTCTTTTAGTAATTTTATATGATCAAACTGCAACGGCAAGCTGCTCCAGCTTCAAGCCGCTTTGCCAAAGTGTACAGTAGATCTCCGTGCATTTTCTATATTTCTCGAATAGCGAGCGCGCTTTTCCCTCGTCGCCGTAGACCTTCCAGAGTCCGGCGCATTTAAAGCCGCCCGCGCGGTGGTCGATGAAGCCCTTCACGTCCTCCGGCGGATAGCTGAGAAACAGCCCCACCTCATGGGGGAACTCCTTGCTTTCGCGGAAGCGGCAGGCAAGCCGCGCCACACAGCGCTCACAGCTCTCATCGCCATAGCCCGCCTGCCGCAGCAGCTCGGACGCCTGCGCGTCCCGCAGATCCCGCCGCAGTCCGGCGGGGCGGTATAGGTAAAGGAGCGCCCGCCCCGGCAGAAAGCGGAGCGGCAGCAGGCAAAGACCCTTGGGCGACAGCCGTCGGTTCAGCCGCCGGATATCCGTCATCAGCGCCTCGTGATCCTCGCAGGGGCAGGGAAACAAGCTCCCCGTCTTGATGCCCGCCAGTGTCGGCGCACCTTGACGGATCAGTATTTCTTCAGACATTCGCTCTCGCCTCCTTTGAATGTTTATCGGTTAGCATACTCTAACCATATAGCCCTTGAGAAGCCGCCCGAAGGCGGCTCTTCAAAGATCACCGACTGCCGCCGTGAACGGGCGTCATGGTTCTCTGCCAAGTAAGCCTCGGATGCAGACCGGCATTACTGATGTCATCGCCGCCTAACTTTCTTCCCACCAGCAATGTTGAGCCGCGAAGCATCAGGCGTTTGGCCTCCTTCGGTGTCATGAAGCTGCCGTCGGTCGTGTCGATCAGCTCCACACGCTCATAGCCCATGTCCCTGAGCTTTTGGACAAAAGCCTGCATATCGCCGTATCTACCGGGCGACATCAGGTCGTGGATGGCAAACGTTCCGCCTTTTTTCAGCACCCGCAGTGTTTCCAGCAGAAGTGCCTGCTTGTCTGCCCCTGTGTTGTGATAGACATAGTTGCTGGTCACCGCGTCAAAGCTCTCGTCGGGGAAATCCAGCTTCACGGCGTTTCCGCGCCGGAACGAAGCGTTTTTCACGCCCTCCGCAGCGGCGTTTTTTTCGCACAGCGGTAGGCTGAAGGAGGCGTACTCCTTGCCCCAGCGGTCAATGCCGACCATTTTTCCCTGGGGATTGCGTTTCGCGCAGGCAATGGTCAGCGCACCGCTGCCGCAGCCGATGTCCAGTCCCACGCCGCCCTCCGGCAGCGTGATATGCTCCGCCGTGCCGTCAATGATCTGCTTTGAGAGCTTGCGCTCACCGTCATAGGAAAAGCTCCGATAGGCATACACGCACCACTCGGTGTACTTTGCACAGACGACAAAGGCGACTCCGAATACCACACCCAGCACGATGCGCAGCTTTCCGCTCACACCGATGCCGAATACGCCGAAAACGAGCAGCAGCGCAAGCGATAGTGCTGTTCCCGCAATGAGCGAAAACAGCATTCCCTTGGGAATCCAGTTTTTGTAGTCAGGTTTCATTCTTGGACTCCTTTCTTTTCTAACGGTCTTCATGCAAAAATTGCAGCGGTCGTCGCCGCGTCCCGGCGTTTTCGTCCGATGCCAGACGAGCTTCGGATGCAGACCGTCATAGGTGATATCATAGCTGTCGCAAAAGCAGCGGCACCTCCGCGCCTATCCCAGCGCCACATCCAGCGTCATCATGACGCTGAAGCCGGCGGCAAAGAAAATCGTGCCGATGTTGGAGTGCTTTCCCTGCGACATTTCGGGAATCAGCTCCTCCACCACCACATAAAGCATGGCGCCCGCCGCAAAGCTCAGAAAATACGGCAGCGCCGGGATCACCAGCTGTGCCGCAAGAAGCGTCAGCACCGCGCCGATAGGCTCCACCACGCCGGAAAGCACGCCGCCGAGAAACGCACGGCTCTTGCGTTCCCCCTCTGCCCGGAGCGGCATGGAGATGATCGCCCCCTCTGGAAAATTCTGAATGGCGATGCCGAGGGACAGCGCCAGTGCGCTTGCCGCGGTAATCTGCGTATTGCCCGAAAGAAAGCCTGCATACACCACGCCGACTGCCATTCCCTCCGGGATATTATGTAAGGTAACAGCCAGCACCATCATGGTGGTGCGCCCGAGCTTGCTTTTCGGACCCTCGGCCTGTTCACTTCCCACATGAAGGTGGGGAATCAGATGGTCGAGCAAAAGCAAAAACAGCACGCCGCTCCAAAAGCCGATAAAGGCGGGGAGAAAGGACAGCTTCCCCATATCCTCCGACTGCTCGATGGCTGGGATCAGCAGGCTCCAGATGGACGCTGCCACCATCACGCCGGCGGCAAAGCCCGCAAGGGCGCGCTGCACCAGATCGCCAAGGGATTTTTTCATAAAGAACACGCAGGCCGAGCCCAGTGCTGTTCCCAAAAAAGGGATCATGATTCCAATAAAGGTTTCCATTTGTCTCACCGCCTGAAGAATTATTTGTTTCTCCTGAATCCCGCCTCGTCCCGGTATTCGGGATGCGCCTTCAGATACGGGTCTTTATCGCCGCAGATGGTATAGTCACATCGACAGCCGTCCACACAGGTAGTCGTCCGCACCAGCCTTGCATGGAGCAGCTCCATGGACGCATAGTCCACATTGCACAGGGCGGGCATAATATCCGTAAGACCGTGCTTGATAGCAAACTCCGCTGCCGGACACGATGTAAACTCATAATAAATAGGCTTGCCGTTTTCATAAGGCGCAACTGTCATCTCGTAATCGTGCCATTTGTCGCAGCCGCCTTTCGCCCGCACAAACGCCTTGTACATCAGCTTCCTCCAGAACGGCTTGTTGCAGTCCACGAACCTCAGCCTGCGGAAGATCGGCAGGATCAGGTTTTCCTCCATCTCCTCGATCTCGCGGAAGGATGTGGCGGCTTTGCAGACTGTGTAATAGCTCATGATGGCAATGCAGTCGTAGGTGCCGCCTACGCCGTTGTGGAAGTTCTTTTTGCCGCCCAAGTCGGTGCGCCAGTCGGAGAGAAAGTCCACATACTGCCGCTGTACCTGTTCCCATACCTTCTCCCGCTCTACCGCAGGATAGTGCAGGGCGATCTTCGCCTGTATCTCCTTCTTGCAGGGCCGGGAATACAGCACATGGCAGCTGCGGTCAAATAGGAGCTTCTTGTCCTTCATCTGTCTGCTTCTCTCTCATTTCCGCGCCGTGATGCACAGCCAGCTTTTCTTTTTGTGTATCTGCACATCGTGAAACCCCGCCTGCTCCAGATACGCCTTTAATTCAATGTCCTTGTAGATGGTCATGCCGCCGATAATCTCCGTCCACCTCTCGTCCTTGTCCGAGTCGCCATTGCTTTCGTTGCAGATGAGAAAGTTCCCGCCGGGCTTCAGCACCCGGTAAACCTCCCGGAAGCACCGAGGCAGGTCAGGCCAGAAATAGACGGTCTCAAAGGCCGTGACCGCATCGAACCAGTTATCGGCAAACATCATATCCGCCACGCTGCCTTGCAGAACGGCGCAGCGACCCTCCGCGATGGCGGTCTCGTTGACCTTTTTCGACTTCTCCACGCTGACGGGAGAATAGTCGATGCCCTTGACAATGCCCTGCGGGCATTTTTTCAGAAGTCTCTTCATGTTCGCCCCGCCGCCGCAGCCGCAGTCCAGCACCTTGGCGTCCGTCGCGGCATTCAGAAATTGAAGACCCCATTGAGCCACGGCACTGTGCCCGACATTCATCATAGCGACCATAATTTTCCCGCCAAAGCCTTCGGGCTTGCGGGTATTTTCAAAGAATGACATATCACACCTCCGTTTTCTCACATTCTGCATAGGTCAGCGGGAAGGACGCCTTCAGCACCGCGCATTTGCGGATATGCCATCCGTTTCTGCGCAGAAACGCGATGTATTCCGCGTTCGTCCATTGGGCGTGCAGCGGAAAGCCCACGAGCTTCATCGCGAACGCCCGAATCCTGCCGGAGAGCGAATTTTCGGCGTGGGTGAACGTCGGCGCGATCAGCACCCCATCATCCTTCAGCACCCGCCGGATTTCGCGCAGCGCATCCTCCGGATGCGGCACGATGTGCAGGGCGTTCGATACGATGATCACATCGAAGGATTGATCCGCATAGGGCAGATGAAACATATCCTGCACCGAAAAATGCAGCTTCGCGGATTGATTATCGCGCTTTGCTTCGGCGATCATTTCCTCGGATAGATCCGTGGCTTCGATCAGCTCGGCGGAATTTACGATGTGCTTCGCGATCAGCCCCGTGCCCGTCGCCAGTTCCAGCACCGTTTTGTGTCGCACTGCGGGCTGCATCATGGCGTACATCTGTTCATACGCCGCCGCCTCCTGTTACTATATATAT
>MSGS01000048.1 GCA_001940855.1 Christensenellaceae bacterium Phil1
TTCTCCCAAATTCATAAAAAGTTGATAAGGTAAGATAAGTTGCGCAAATTGAATAGAACATAAAAAGAGACATGGTTTGCAGAACTCTGGTAGAATGAAGTTGCGACACACCATTCTGAAAGGAGTCTGTAAACCATGTCTGAGAAAATTGTACAGCTAAACGAGGAAGTAATCAAGGGTCAGCTCAAGGAATTGGTCCGGGGCAGTGTAGAAGAAACGCTGAATGAATTACTGGAGCAGGAAGCAGAGAAATTGACCCAGGCTGCCCGCTACGAGCGTAACGAGGCTCGTCGGGGCTACCGCAGCGGCCACTATGACCGAAACCTTACTACTGCCTCCGGAGATGTCACGCTCCATGTGCCCCGTCTCAAGGGCGTCTCCTTTGAGACGGCCATCATCGAGCGGTATCGCCGCCGGGAGAGCAGCGTGGAGGAAGCCCTTATTGAGATGTACCTGGCAGGCGTCTCTGTGCGCCGTGTGGAGGATATTACCGAGGCCCTGTGGGGCAGCAAGGTATCTCCAGCCACCATCAGTGAGCTGAACAAGAAAGCCTATGTCCACATTGAGGATTGGCGGAACCGTCCTTTGCAAGGCGGTAAATATCCGTATGTCTATGTGGACGGAATTTATCTGCGGCGCAATTGGGGCGGAGAGTACGAAAATGTTGCGATTTTGGTGGCAATTGCGGTAAATGAGGACGGATACCGTGAGGTTTTGGGAGCTGCCGAGGGCATGAAAGAAGACAAGGCCAGCTGGGTGAATTTCTTCCAGTGGCTCAAAGGCCGTGGGCTGGACGGCGTGAAACTCATTGTTGGGGACAAGTGTCTGGGAATGCTGGAAGCCGTAGGAGAAGTGTTTCCCGGCGCCAAATACCAGCGGTGTACAGTCCATTTTTACCGGAATGTGTTTTCCGTTGTTCCTCGCTCCAAGGTAAAGCTGGTGGCTAAGATGCTCAAAGCGATCCACGCCCAGGAAAGCAAGAAGGCTGCCCGTGAAAAAGCAAAAGCTGTGGTGACCCAGCTGAGGGAAATGAAGTTGAAAGAGGCTGCCAAGAAGGTGGAGGACAGTGTTGAGGAAACGCTGACTTACTGTGATTTCCCCTATGAGCACTGGACCCGGATCCGCACCAACAATGTGATTGAGCGGCTGAACCGGGAGATCCGCCGCCGAACCCGTGTGGTGGGAACATTCCCGGACGGCAACTCTGCCCTCATGCTGGTCTGTGCCCGGCTGCGCCATGTGGCTGGAACCCAGTGGGGCAACAAAAAGTACATGAATATGAAGCACTTAGAGACGGCTCTGGAAGGCGCCTCTATTGCTGGCTGACCTCATTCAGCCAGAGCCTGCAAACAAATTTGCGCATAACTCTTGACGGCACCAAAAAGTTGTAATCCCGGCACATTCCTTAACCTTGATTCCACAGTGCTTGGTACATACTGGATGAAAGCGCAGCCTCCATTTGTCTCAGTCGGAAGCTGCGCTTATGCAATAATTACTTAATTGTAATACTGTTATTCAGAACGGAGGTACTGTACAGAAACAGCACATCCTGATTTGTAAATTCAATAAACCTACCCAGCATATTAGGTGATATATAACGGATATCAACCAAAGTGATTTTTGCGTAACCCTCTGCAAATAGCGGGGCAATACTGCTTCCAAAAGAATCTCTGAAAACAATAAGTTCTTTATCTGTACTCGCATTAGGATTTTCTATGGTGAGTAATGATTTTGATCCTGACAAAAACATTTCATACGGATCGTTTCCTTTTGTTTTATCTAAATCATAAATAGGAATATACGCACTCGTTTCAAAATCATATACTTTGCAGTCTTTCAAAACCTCATTATCAAGATAATACAGATCATCATGCGGCAAAGGCAGGGCCGATTGTCCGTAATACACACCATAGAACGGAGTATCCGCCTGATTAACAATGTATTTGGCTGATAGGGAAACTCCCATACCAGCGGCAAGATGCTGTGCGACATCCGTTATTTTTTCCTGTCGCCAATGTGTATCCGTACAGTAATAATCGGACAGCTCCAAAAGCTGAGTGATTCCGATATACTCTGCAAAATTCATATGACCTCTCATATCAGATATAAACTTTTCATAATCGATTGATGGATACCCGTTTTTCTCTGCCATGAAATAATTCTTGTCAGGGATTATGGAAAGGTAGATCCGCATATCCTTATCTGCCATGTACTGATTATATATGAATCGAAAACGTGACGCAGCATATTCGATGGAATCCGAATTGAGCGGGTATTCCAGCTTGGACGCAAATCCATCCTTGATATAAATATCGTTGTTGTCCTTTTGTCCAAGAATGTAAAACGCGGTAACAGCTTTAACTGTACGGAACTGATCACGCAGAGGGAACTGATCCAGCGTATACTTTTCAAAGTCCGTCATAAATGAACCGGAAAGTACAGATTCCCCATTTACATCAGGAAACGTCGCAAGCGGTCTGCGTTCACTTACAGATTCCGGATCGGTGGGTTTCAGAATAGCCCATAGCAAAAATCCGCACAGGAAGACGGCTGTCATAGCAACAAGTGAAATATTTTTAAATTTTATCGACATGCCGTTCCTCCTAAAATCTGAAATACAGGAATGGATTAAATGATCCATCTATCAAGAAAGCTGTGCATACTGTTAATAGCAGCATAAGTACAATCGGCTCCGCTACATTGTAAGCGAGACCGGTGTGCTTGCTTTTCTCTACGGCAGCGGCAAGCTTTTTCGGAAGTGGCGTGGCACCTATGATCGCAACGATCAGAATTATCAGATAGCTTCTTAAGTAATACACACTTTCAAAAGTAACAATCGGAATGTTCTGCCCACCAAACATTGCTGTGATGTATGATAAGGCTCCTGTTATACTTGCAGCGTCAAAGATTACAAAACTAATCATGACGAGTAGTAAGACATATATGTGGTTAAGAATCATTAGTTTTTTCAGAGGCTTCAAGAGCCACAGCTTTTCGATTATGAGCAGGACTGCAAACATAACACCCCAGAGAACAAAGTTCCACGCAGCACCGTGCCAAAATCCCGTTGCCATCCAAACCACAAATATGTTGAAGAACCATCGCAGCTTGCTGACTCGATTTCCGCCCAAAGGAATATAGAGATAGTCCCGAAACCACGATCCAAGAGATATATGCCACCTTCTCCAAAATTCTGTGATGCTTCCCGAAATATAGGGATAATCAAAATTTTCCATAAAACGGAACCCGAACACATGCCCAAGACCGATTGCCATGTCACTGTAGCCCGAAAAATCAAAATAAATATGCAGCATATATGCGATGGCATACAGCCAGAAATATAGGACAGATTTTTCATCGGAAGCTTTGAAAACAGAGACGAGTTCACCGAGTATATTCGCAATGAGTATTTTTTTGGACAGACCGATAATAAATCGGCGAATACCAAGCGCCACACCGCTTACGGTGTGTGTTCTGTTTTCCAACTGCTTTGCAATGTCCGAATATCTGACGATCGGTCCTGCAATCAACTGAGGAAACATTGCTATGTATGCTGCGAGATTGATATAGTTTTTTTGCGCCGGCACATCTCCACGGTATACATCTACAGTATAACTTAAAATTTGAAAGGTGTAAAAGCTGATCCCGATAGGCAGCGCGATTTTAAGCAGGGGAACAGACATTCCCGTCAGCGTGTTGAAATTGTCAATAAAGAAGTCTGCGTACTTACAGTATCCAAGCAAAAGCAGGCTGAAAAGAACGGAGGCGGCCAAAAAAGCTTTTGACCGCCTCTTGCCAAGGTGCTTTTCTATCAGGATTCCAAAGATATATCCCTGTGTAATAGAAATAAGCATGAAAACAAGATATCTCGGCTCACCCCACCCATAGAAAAACAGGCTGGACAGAAGTAAAACGCTATTCTTCAAACATTTCGGAACTGCAAAATACAGTATCACCACGCAGGGAATAAAGTAAAATAAAAACGGAATGCTTGAAAATAACATGATTATACTCCGCTATGATATCTTCTTAGACAATAGGCTCGTCACAGAGCGTTTCCGCAGAAGTGTACGCCGCGGTCAGCTTTGTTTTAAATGTTTCAACGATCTCGTTTTCACCAAAGAAGGAGATCACATAATCGTCAACTTTCACGATGACCAGCTTGTCCGGGAAGCCGCACATCCATCGTCTTTGCATAATGTTATCTTTCACTGCTGTGGAAATATCTGCGATATCTCCGACATTTTTTACATGAAACGCTCCGCAAGTAAATGTGTTTGCGTTCATCATGTGTACGAGAGATGCTGCATCATCGATTTTTTCGGCAGATGCTACAGGAAAGCCGAGCGTCGTGTCCAGCGCAGCGGTGTCATCAACACCAAATTTGCCGGGAGCGTCCATTGTCATATTTTCCTCGGACATATCGCCTCCGGCGGCAGGGAACTTATCATCTTCTCCATAGCTGTTCCATACCGTAGTCAGCAATTCCAGAGGGCTTTTTACAGAGCTTTCGCCGGGATCCTTATCCGGTTTATTCGTACCTGAAATATTTGAATCCTTTGACGTATCAGAGCCGTCAGGTTTTTCATTTCCACCGCACGCTGCAAGAGAAAGCGTAAGCAGAGCGGCCAAAAAAATTGCTAAAAGTCTTTTCATTGTGTTAATCCTCCGATTTCGTTATTATCCATTCGTTTGTTGTTTGCTCATACCTGAGTATAAGCTCTTGATCGTTTACCCGCATTTTGCAGGTTTGACTGTGGTCAGGATCGTCTATGATCCACCGCACGGTCACAGAATCTTTTGTTTTGCAGAATTGCCCGACAGAGATCCGCTCGTTTGTTTGTGAAGAATATACCTCGATTGTTCCATCGACAGCCATTATGGTCAAGTCCCCGTTTGAAACGATTTCAAGCGGCACCGTTATGATATTCGCAGTGGGGGCGATTTGGCGTTCATGGGGCATAACCGACACAGGCTGTGAGGAAACAGCCGTTCCGTTGATGAGAATCTCAAGTTCACTGTTATTGGGTGACAGGAAAAAGGTCCCGCAAACGAAAATGAGGCATGCCGTCGCAAATGCGCCGAAGCATTTAATCATTCTTTGCCTAAAAAACGCGGGGCGGTGCGCCGACACAATCAGATCATCATCTATCCCGGTAATCGCTCTTGCTAATACTTCATTCTTCAAAATACCCCTCCTGTTTTAAATAAGATTTCAGTCTTTCTCTCGTCCGCATAAGCATGGATTTGATCTTGCTGTGGCTATACCCGAAACGGACTGCGATATCGTTGACGGACTCGCAGTAAAAATATCTGCAAACAAATACGCCTCGCGCATCCGTACTTTGCTGACGCAGAAAATCGCTGATACATTTGCTGAGCTGTCCTATTCCCACCTCGTCCTCAACCGTAATTTTTGAGGGAGTACAGCTATCCAGTTCATCAAGGGATATTGCAAACTCAGAAGCAAGACGCTTCTTTGTATGTGCGGCTTTGTATTTGTTCAGGGCAAGATTGCGGGCAATTTTAGCAAGAAACGCCTTTAACGAATTGGGACGCTGCGGAGGGATGGATGACCATGCCTGCCAATAGGTATCGTTGACATTTTCCTCGCTGTCTGACATATCCGCAAGGATATTTAACGAAATCTTCAAGCAATAAGCACCGTATTTTTCGTTAGTCTCTTTGATGGCCTGCTCATTTCGCTTCCAGTACAAATCAACGATTTCGTTATCATCCATAAATGACCTCCTTTCTCAAAAGTGCCATCACTATAATAGACAACATTTTTCGGCTGCGGTTGCAGGGGATGAAAAAAATTTTTATTTGCGCTATAGTCGGTGTAAGTATAGCACACACCTGTGAACTTTTCCACCACTGTTCCGGCAAAAATGACTTTAGCGGGAGCGCATCGTAAAATTCACTCCCGCTGTCATCACCGTTTCTGCTCGTGGTGTTTGGGGTTCTTCTGCTGCTGCGTTTTCGGCTGTTGTTTCCGGTGCAAGCGTTCTCGGATAGACCGGGCTTCCATTTCCTCCCCCATCATTTGAGATACATCCCGCTTGGCATCGTACATCATAAGCGGCTGGTATCTATCGCCGTAGGCAGATTGCACACGAGAGGCCGCAGAGCGTTCTTTGCCGGGACGGATATCAAGGCGCTCACTCATCAATTCATCAGCGTCAAACTCTGCCGCCTGTTCTTTCAGTTCAGCGTATTCTTTGAGCGCATTATCAAGCTCAGCGGTATATTTCTGTTCCTGCTGATCCAAGCGTTTCAACCCAGCTTCCATCGTGGAAATATCCTTGCGGATCACATCAACGCCTGTGTCCTCGGTGTACTGGAGTGACTGCAAAATCAGCGCCTTTTCAGAGCGAAGCTCTTCCAAATCTTCAGTCAACTCTGCAATACGGCGGGAAAGCTCCCGGTGTTTCAGTATCTGTATGATTGGCGCTGCCTTCTTTTCGGCAAGGAGTGTTTTGCGTTCATTACTCTTTTCTTTTATCTGCTCCGCTATGCGGATATACCGTGTAAGCTCCGGCTGCAATATTTTCAAATTCTTTTCAATATGCTCTTTTCCACTGAGAATATGCCGTACCTGATAGCGGAAAACGATCATTTTCTCCCGCAGAGATTCTATCGCTTCGGCAAGTGCGGGGATCGTATTCTTGATCGCTTGTAGCAGCTTATTGACCTGTGCTTTCAGCTCACGCAGCAGCGCATTGTCTGCTTTGATCTGCCGGTTGAGTTCACACCGATCTGATACGATTCCTTTGCGCTCCAGCGCCTGTGCGATCACGCCCTCATGGACGGTCGGCTGCTCGTCCAGCCCCCGTGCGGCGTGACTACGGTGGTCGATGCGTTCCTCCATGCCGCTGCGCTCCAGACTACGGTTGACGGTATCCGTCCACGCTTCCCGCCAGAGGACAAGCTGCTCGTCGCTGTTCCACCGTGCGGAGATGGGATTTTGTCTGCCGTATTTTGTGCTTTTGGGATATTTGGATACTCGTTCATATCCCTGTGCTTCGGCGGCAGAGGACGACATATATACTTTCTTTTTGCCAACCTTGTATTGGTATTGTTTCTCCCAGCCGTCAGCCTGTGCCGTCTTAAATTCCGCAGATGTGAAGCCTCGTTCCTCGCCGTTTCGGACGCAAAGATATTCTTTTTCAGTCTTGTACTGCCATTTACCCTGTTCATCCAGCGGGCGTACAGTCAACATGATATGGGCGTGGGGATTGTGTCCGTCTGTATCGTGAATACAAACATCCGCACACATCCCGTCCGCTACAAACTGATCCTGAATGAACTCAGTCAACAGTTCCTGCCATTCGGATTGTTTCAGTTCTATTGGCAGGGCAACCACAAATTCACGGGCAAGGCGGCTGTCCTTGGTTTTCTCATTTTCCTCTACGGCGTTCCATAAAACGCCGCGGTCTTGCCACTCCTGCGGGGCGTGTTCGGGCAGGAAAACTTGCTGCCAGACAAGTCCTTGCTTGCGGGTATAGTCGTGCCGCACTCCGTCGTAGTCGTTGAGAATTTGAGAACAGCTCATATACGCAGCGGCGGCAACAGCGGATCGCCCTGTGCCACGGCTGACAACTTTTGCTTCCAGATGATAGATCGCCATTCGCTCTTACCGTCCTTTCGTCCTTGTTTTTGTTTCTTTTTCGCAAAAAGAAAATGGGTGTCGCCGGGGCGATACCCATAACATCGAAAATCTTCCGGGGGAAGTTTTTCGATGGCAGTTGGCACACATTGCTGCATGAAAAAGTGCGGCAATCTCTGCGCAGAATAGAGTGCCAACTGCGTGGACAATGACAGCAATTCCGCAGAAGTGTGGCATTGTCCATAAGGCTCCCGCAGGAGCCGCATCCGCCTCGCAGAGCGCACGAGCCACGAAGTGGATACCACCGCCCCTTCGGGGTGGTGAGTAAGTGCGCCCTT
>MSGS01000049.1:0-670 GCA_001940855.1 Christensenellaceae bacterium Phil1
CGCAGCTATTCGCGGTAAAGGCGCATTCAGACGCTTTAAGCAGTCTGTTCGCTATCACGGAATTGAGCAGCTATGGTACGACTATCAGGCAAACGCTTATCGTCAGATCGCGGAACGCTGGTGCAGAGATAACGAAGTGGACTGGGAGGACTGACAAAATGGATGACATTATCTATGAGCAGGACTATACGAGGAATGAGAGAACTCCTGAGACCGAACGGGCTGAGGCAATCTTCAATCAGGCTATTGATGGAGGCTTTTTCAAGGCATTCGCTGATGCAATGGATAAAATCCCGAAGATCATTGTCCAGAAAGACAAGGAAAACTACGAATACCTTCTTGACCGGCTTGATGCTGTTGCTAAACGAAAGCATGGACGGATTAGAGGCATTGTGGACTACCACAAATGGGAGTCGCATATTGAAGTATTCTTGCCGTTCTTAGGCTTTGAAAGTCCAGAAGACCTTGAGCTTATGAAGGAGATCGCTGAAAAAGCCCATGCTGTGACCGTATCTCCCTACGAGGACGGAGTTCGGCTTTATATCATGATCAACTACTTTGAAGAGCTGATGACGGACGCTCATCAGGACTACTTGAAGTTCGATGCAATTATGCAGGACGAAAAGTTGGTATCAATGCTTGGCGATCCGCAGCTCTCGGAGGAAGAACA
>MSGS01000049.1:701-2926 GCA_001940855.1 Christensenellaceae bacterium Phil1
TGAGGAAGAAACCGACTATGACCGCACAACAGTCTTTCAGGCTGTTCTTGCAAAGGTCATGAAGGAAGATGAAGAAAACCAAACGCTTGAGCGTATCGTAGTAATTGCCGAAGCATTGCTGAGGAAGGCTCTGAGCGAAGACTTTCATGAAGAATAAATGGAGGGCTTAACTATGAGCAGAAAGTTAGTAGCATATTTCTCCGCAAGCGGAGTTACGGCAAAGGTAGCCGAAACATTGGCAGAGGCTATCGGGGCTGATATTTATGAGGTCGCACCGGCTGTGCCTTATACCAAAGCAGACCTTAATTGGATGGACAAGAACTCACGCAGCTCCGTTGAGATGAATGATCCGGCATCCCGTCCTGCTATCGAGGGCAAAAGAGATAACATGGCAGATTATGATACCGTGTTCGTCGGCTTCCCGATTTGGTGGTATGTTGCGCCGACCATTATCAACACTTTCCTTGAGAGCTACGATCTGACCGGCAAGACCATCGTGCCGTTTGCTACATCGGGTGGAAGTGGCATGGGCAAGACAAACGAAAAGCTCCTTCCGAGCTGCGCCGGAGCAAAGCTGCTGGAAGGCAGGATTTTTAAGAGCAATGTTAGCAAGGCTGAGATGAACACATGGGCATCCGGTCTCAAGCTCTGATAGGAGGCTGTTATGCCATTACAAATAGTCAGAAATGACATTACAAAAATGAAAGTGGACGCAATCGTCAACGCTGCGAACTCATCCCTTCTCGGTGGTGGAGGCGTGGACGGCAGCATTCATCGTGCTGCAGGACCGGCACTGCTGGCTGAGTGCAAGACACTCGGAGGCTGTAAGACCGGCAGTGCGAAGATCACGGGCGCATATAAACTCCCGTGTAAACATATCATCCATGCCGTCGGTCCGCGTTATCTTGACGGCAAGCATGGAGAGCGTGACAAGCTCGTCTCCTGCTATCAGGCATCCCTTGAGCTGGCTAAGGAAGCGAAATGCGAGACCGTTGCATTCCCGTTGATCTCTTCTGGCATCTACGGCTATCCGAAAGACCAGGCACTCAGAATAGCAATGGAGACCATCAGCGACTTCCTGCTTGAAAATGACATGACCGTCTATATCGTCATCTTCGATAAGAAGGCGTACCGGATAAGCGAGAAGCTGTTCTCCGACATCGAAGAGTTCATTGACGATAACTATGTAGACGAGCATACCGACGATTATTCAGAGCGTCTTCGCAGACTGAATGCCTTCCGTGAGGAAGACTTTGAGGACGAGGAAGACGCTATCTGCGAGATGAATGTCTGCTCTGATGCAGTCTATGAGGCAAAGGAAATGATTCTGCCTCCTATGGCGGCAATGAAGGCAGCAATATCTCTGGACGAGGCTATGAAGCAGATCGACGAGAGCTTTTCTGAGATGCTGCTGCGGAAGATTGATGAGTCCGGTATGACGGACGCTGAGTGCTACAAGAAGGCGAACATTGACCGTAAGCTCTTCTCTAAGATCCGCAGCGATAAGCTCTATAAGCCGAGCAAGCCCACAGCGATTGCTTTTGCCATCGCTCTTGAGCTGTCTTTGGACGAGACGAAGGATATGCTGATGAAGGCAGGCTTTGCGCTGTCTCATAGCAACAAGTTCGACATCATCATTGAGTTCTTCATCAGCAAGGGTAACTACAATGTTTTTGAAATAAACGAAGCACTGTTCGCCTTTGACCAGAGTTTGCTCGGCGCGTAAAGGAGAGCTGCTATGTATATAATGGGACACGAGCCTATACCTGAGAAAACGGCTCATGAAATCCGTCTTCTCTTCGCAGATCGAACATCGGAACAAGATTTAGCCGACGCATTTGCTCTTGCAAGCAATCAGTTCTGGTGGGTAGAAGATAATGTTTATGACTTTGAAGAAGGCACATCAGAACATCAGGAGGCTTGCCGGATCACCGATGAATGGGGCGAACTCATGGATGAATACAAGGCAAAAATATTTGATATACTCACCCACGAGGGAATCTCAATTCCCGAAACAAAGCAAATCGAAGTGTTAGCACCATTCATGAAACGGAATGGCTACATAGATGGACACGGCTGGTGGATAAAGGAGACCTAACTTGAAAGGAGGATCGCCGTAGCATGAAGCAAAGAACTTATATCGCAATCGACCTCAAGAGCTTCTATGCTTCGGTTGAGTGCCGAGAGCGCGGACTTGATCCGATGGACACAAACCTCGTAGTTGC
>MSGS01000049.1:2977-3540 GCA_001940855.1 Christensenellaceae bacterium Phil1
ATCTCAGGACGCGGACGCTTATTTGAAGTCAAGCAGCGAGTCAAGGAGGCAAACGCCGGAAGACGGCACGACGCGCCGGGACGAAGGCTTGAAGGAAAGTCCCATTTCTTCTCGGAGCTGCAAGCAAATCCTGAGCTTGAGATTGACTTCATAATTGCACCCCCTCGTATGGCTTATTACATGGAATACAGCACGAGGATTTACGAAGTCTACATGAAGTACATCGCGCCGGAGGACATCGTTGTCTACTCCATCGACGAGGTATTCATGGATGTGACTGACTACTTGAGCACCTACAAGCTGTCTGCTCACGACCTCGCAATGAAGATCATTCTGGATGTCATTGAGACCACCGGCATCACAGCAACAGCCGGTATCGGAACAAACCTTTTCCTCTGCAAAGTGGCAATGGACATTGTTGCGAAACACATACCGGCAGATGAGAATGGTGTTCGTATTGCCGAGTTGGATGAGATGAGTTATCGGAAGACGATGTGGGCGCATCAGCCTCTCACTGACTTCTGGCGAGTAGGACGCGGCATCGCAAAGAAGCTCGAAGAAAA
>MSGS01000050.1 GCA_001940855.1 Christensenellaceae bacterium Phil1
CAGGAACAGGGAGAATTACGAACGGCAGTGAGTAAGGCGACCTTGTTCCAAACTGGGCGTTAACTCGTATATCTTGGCATATAGTATCGCACCCAAAAGGCTCCCCGGCCGGGGAGCTGGCAATACGCCGCAAGGCGGATTGACTGAGGGGTTGCCGTAAATAAGAGCAGCCCCGATGCAACCCCTCCGTCTGCTCGTTTCACTCGCATCCACAACGCTGGTTGGAATATGGTCGTCTTGCTTTGCTGCCGCTTGCAACACTCCCTATTCCGCCCGATTCTCCCCTCGCTTTATCGTCCACCGGACGCGCTCGGCTCGAATCCCCTTTCAGGGCAGGCTAACTCCCTCCGTCTTTTGCTTCGCAAAATCCACCTCCCTCAAGGAGGGAGGCTAATCTGTGAGCTTGTAAAGCGCACCAAAAGGCTCCCTCACTGAGGGAGCTGGAAATTCGCTGTAAAGCGAATTTTCTGAGGGAGTCCTTTCAACTGAGGAGTTGAAACAAACGGAGAGATGTGAGCTGCTTTATAACCCCTCCGGCTCACTTCGTTCGCCACCTCCCCTTTCAGGGCAGGCTTATAGTTAGTGCTTGCACAATCCAAAAGGCTCCCCGGCCGGGGAGCTGGCAAACCGAAGGTTTGACTGAGGGGTTGACGTAAACAAACAGCAGTGAGTTACTATATAATCTTTTTGCAGCAAAATTTGCCGATTCCGTATTCTCCCCTTCCCGCTCATATTGCGATGGCGCTGCGGAGAAAAATAGTATATAATATAGGTCGGGTTTCGGCGCAATTTGCCGAAACGTGCAAAGCGAGAAAATATATTCATATTGGAGGAATGACAATGGGTGTACAGAGCAGCTTCGGCTTCACGCTGGGCAGGATGGAAAAGGGCAGGCTGAATAAGATTACCGACGTTCCCGGCGTAAGGGTCGGCCACGTTACGCGGCACGAGGGCGGCATAAACACGGGCGTAACCGCAATACTGCCGCATACGGGCGATATGTTCCACGATAAATGCCCCGCCGCGAGCCACGTTATAAACGGCTTCGGCAAAAGCATCGGCCTTGTGCAGGTGAACGAGCTTGGCACCATCGAAACCCCATTGCTTTTGACCAACACCCTTTCCGTAGGCACGGCGGCTACGGCGCTGGTGAAATATATGCTGGAGCGCAATGAGGATATAGGCCGCGACACAGGCACGGTCAACCCAATGGTATTTGAATGCAACGACGGCCATCTTAACGACATACGCGGCCTGCACGTTACCGAGCAGAACGCGCTTGACGCGCTTGCAAACGCCGCGGACGATTTTGAGGAGGGCGCAGTGGGCGCGGGCAGCGGCATGAGCTGCTATTCGCTCAAGGGCGGCATAGGCTCTGCCAGCCGTGTATTTGAGCTTTACGGCAACAAATACACCGTGGGCGCGCTGCTGCTTACCAACTTCGGCACGCTAAGGGACCTTACCATAGGCGGCGAGCGCGTGGGCGAACGGCTTTACCAAAAGAAGGAAGCCGAAAAGGCCGCCGCGGAGCAGCAGGACAAGGGCAGCGTTATAATCATAATAGCTACCGACGCACCCGTCTCCGCAAGGCAGCTTCAGCGCGTTGCCCGCCGGGCGCAGAGCGGCATAGCCCGCACCGGCAGCATATCCGGCAACGGCTCCGGCGAAATAGCCCTCGCCTTCACCACAGCCAACCGCGTTCCGCACTATACTCCCAATAAGCCCATCAGCATAGATGTGCTTTACGAAGAGGACATGGACCTTATGTTCCGCGCGGCGATAGAGTGCGTTGAGGAAAGCGTTATAAGCAGCCTTACCCACGCCGTGCACGTTAAAGGCTTCCGCGGGCACGAAAAAGAATGCCTTGCAGAGCTGCTGTAATAAATCTGCATTAAAATCCCAAGGCGTTCCATGCATAAATTGATTGCTAAAGAGCGCCGAAAAGTATACAATATATAAAGGTTTTTCCGTTAAATATTCCATTAACGGAAAAATTTCGCCAAAACACGTTTATTTAGCAGCAAAAGGCAAAAGAAGGAGATACCCATGAACAAAAAGGCCATCATTATCGCTCCCCGCGCGCTGTATGTGTGCGCACCCGCATTCGATGCCGAGCCCGACGACGAAGGCTGGTACGGCCACGTCATCACCTGCACGGAAAAGCTGGACGGCGGCTGGTACAAAATAGTTACCCCTTACCGTTACGAAACCTATGCCCATAAGGACGACATGCTTTTCGATAAGGCGGAAATAGCCCGCCGCGAAGGCGAGGACACCAAGCTGCTGCGCGTTTGGGCGCTGGCCGGCGATGTGCATACCGAGGCCACGCATAACGGCAACGTGCTCATAACCCTTTACCGCGGCGCGATAGTTGAAAAAATAGAAGATGAAAACGTGCGCGCGGGCTGGACCCATGTTCGCCTGTACGGCGGCGCGGAAGGCTATATGCGTTCGCTGCAGCTGGGCGCGTATTACGATAAGCCTGCCCTTGGCGAAGAAGAGCTGCGCCACGCGGTCGTAAGCCTTGCAAAGCAGTATATGGGCACGCAGTACCGCTGGGGCGGCAAGAGCCCGCTCGGCATAGACTGCTCCGGCCTTGTCGGCAGCTGCTATCTTATGTACGGCGTGGACATGTACCGCAATGCGGACATAAAGGAAGGCTTCTGCGTACACGAAATAGAGCGCAAGGACATGAAGAAGGGCGATATGCTGTTCTTCAAGGGCCATGTTGCAATGTATATTGGCGATGGCAAATATATCCATTCCACCAGCCGCGCAGGCAGCGACGGCGTGGTTATAAACAGCCTTTGCCCCTGCGATCCCGATTACCGTGAGGATCTTGCCAACGGCGTGCTTGCCGTAGGCAGCATTTTTTAGGAGGATATTATTGTGAGCATGAATCAAAACGACGACATTCGCTATCTTGACATAGGCCTGCCGGAGGACATTGCAAGGCTGAAGGCGATCGGCGATTTTGAAAACGCCATACGCCTTATAGATATGCGCCTGAGCGATCCCAAGACCACTGCGCCCCTTGCCGCGTGCATGCGGGTGCAGCGGGAAATTATGCTGCGCCTGCCACGGAACTATCCTTACACCTTTGAAGCAGCCATGGCGCGCATACACGAGGACATTCCCAATTTTACGGAGGATGAGTTCCGCGCGCTTGAGGACATAAACAGAATCGGCTGGATATTCGTAAACGGCGAAAGGCATTACTTTAAGCGCTTTCATCAAACCCTGCTCAAGACCGCCCCTGCCTACGCCAAGCGCGCCAACATACAGGACACCGGCACCAGCCAGGGCGAGGATAAGCCCACCGAAACCGTAAGCCCACTTGAGCGGGCGATGAACATAATGCGCGAGCGCGGCAGCTTCGGCGCGCGCATACGCATACGCGCATCCATCCGCATTGACGACGATGCTTTCATCCCCGGCAAGGTGGTAAAGGTTCACCTGCCCATCCCAGCAAAGTGCATTCAGCAGAGCAACATAAAGCTTATCGCCTTCTCTCACAAGCCTAAGCATATATGCGCGGAGGATGCGCCCATACGCACCGTGTACTTTGAAGAAAAGCTTTATGAGAACACGGAATTCTTCGTTGAATACGAATACGACAATATTGCCCCCTACTGCGATACCTGCAAGCTTATCCCCGCCGCGGAGCAGCCCAACGATTTCGATACGCAGGAGCAGTCCCCGCACATTGTTTTCACGCCGTATATAAGGGAGCTTGTGAAGGAGCTTGGCGCAGGCTGCGCCAACAACCTTGAAAAGGCCCGCAATTTCTATGATTTTGTTACCACAAAGGTAATGTATTCCTTCATGCCGGAATACTTCTGCCTTGAAAGCATAGCGGAAGGCTGCGCGCGCAACCTGAAGGGAGACTGCGGCGTTCAGGCGCTGCTGTTCATAACGCTGTGCCGCTGCGCGGGCATACCCGCCAAGTGGCAAAGCGGGCTTTATGCCGCGTCCAAGGACGTTGGCCACCATGACTGGGCGCAGTTCTACATTGCCCCCTACGGCTGGCTATTTGCGGATGCATCGTTCGGCGGCAGCGCATACCGCGCGAAGAACTACCCCCGCTGGAACCACTATTTCGGCAACCTTGACCCATACAGGATGATTGCCAACAGCGAATTCCAGCACCCGCTCGACCCCGCGGAAACATTCTGGCGGCACGATCCTTATGATAATCAGGGCGGCGAAATTGAATACGCGGATGCGGCGATACCCGCAAGCAAGGTAACGACGCACGAACAAATGATAGACATAAATGAAATTTGATTCATAAACGGAGGATAAATCACGTGACGGACAAGAAACTGCCCTTTAACAAGGCACAGATGGAAAAGATAATCGAGAAGTTCCCGACTCCTTTCCATATTTATGACGAGAAGGACATTCGCCACCGCGCCCGTGCGCTGCGCCAGGCCTTCAGCTGGAACGAAGGATACAAGGAATACTATGCCGTTAAGGCCTGCCCCAACCCCATTATAATGAGCATACTCCGCGACGAAGGCTGCGGCATGGACTGCTCAAGCTATGCCGAGCTTATGCTTTGCGAAGCGATAGGCGTTGTGGGCGACGGAATAATGTTCTCCTCCAACGATACCCCGGCCAAGGACTTTGAGTATGCACGCAGGCTGAACGCCACAATCAATCTGGACGACATTACCCACATAGAGTTCCTTAAGGAGCACGGCGGCATACCCGAAACCATATCCTGCCGCTTCAATCCCGGCGGCGAGTTCCGCATCGGCACCGCCATAATGGGCAACCCTGCGGACGCGAAATACGGCTTCACCCGCGAACAGCTTACCGAAGGCTTTAAGCAGCTCAAGGCGCTGGGCGTGAAGCATTTCGGCCTGCACTCCTTCCTTTCCTCCTGCAACACGGATAACATGTATTATCCCACGCTTGCAAAGCTCCTCTTTACCGTTGCAAAGGAACTGCATGAGGAAGTTGGCGTTGAAATAGCGTTCGTCAACCTCTCCGGCGGCATAGGCATACCCTATAAGCCCGAGGATACCGCAACGGACATAGCGTTCGTGGGCGAAAAGGTGCACGAGGTTTACGACGAAGTGTTCGGCGGCACGGATATGCATCCCAAAATATTCACCGAGCTTGGCCGATACATGACAGGCCCCGCGGGCTATCTTGTTACCACGGTTATACACCATAAGGATACCCACAAGCACTTCATAGGTACCGACGCCTGCGCCGCCAACCTGCTGCGCCCGGCAATGTACGGCGCGTATCATCACGTTACGGTGCTGGGCAAGGAAAACGCCCCGCATGACCACGTTTATGATATTACCGGCTCCCTTTGCGAAAGCAACGACCGCTTTGCAATTGACCGTCCCCTGCCCGAAATAAACGAAGGCGACATACTGGTTATTCACGATACCGGCGCGCACGGCTTCTCCATGGGCTATAACTACAACGGCAAGCTTAAAAGTGCAGAGGTGCTGCTGAAGGAGGACGGAAGCACTCAGCTTATACGCCGCGCAGAAACCAACAAGGATTATTTTGCCACGTTCGATTTTCTTGACATGCCCAGGCTGAAGGAGGAAAGGTAACCATGAATAGACCCAATAAACTGCATCTTGGCCAGTTCCCCACCCCCATGCACAGGCTTGACAACATGAGCCGCGTGCTTGGCCGCAATATATACATCAAGCGCGACGATATGACCGGCGTAAGCACCGGCGGCAACAAGGTGCGCAAGCTTGAATATCTGCTTTATGATGCAAAGGAAAAGGGCGCGGACTACGTGCTGACCACCGGCGGGGCGCAGAGCAACCACGCCATGCTTACCGCGGCATGCTGCAACAAAATAGGCATAAAGGCGATACTTGTGCTAAAGCAGCGCGGCGTGCAGGGAAGAGTTGGCAATCTGCTTATAAACGAACTGCTGGGCGCGGACGTGCGCTTTGTTGATACGGACAGCTACGACGACGTATATAAGGAAATGGACCGCATTGCGGACGAGCTGCGCGCGGCGGGGCATAATCCTTACCTTGTGCCGGTTGGCGGCAGCGTGCCGCTCGGCACGGTTGGCTACGTCGACTGCGCGCGCGAAATTTTTGCCGAAGCCCTTGAGCAGGACATAAAGATAAACCGCATAGTTTCAACCGCGGGCAGCGGCGGAACGCTTGCGGGACTGGTGCTTGGCGCAATGCTTTACGGCGACGGCTGCAAGGTGACCGGCGTTGCCGTGTGCGACGATCCGTTTGAGGAAATAACGGCGGAGCTTGTGAACGGCGCGGCGGAAATACTGGGCGCGGACGTGCACGTTGAGCCGAAGGATATAGACATTCTCCGCTACTACGGCGCGGGCTATGCGCAGCCTTCCAAGGAAGGGCTTGAGGCCATAACGCTTATGGCGCAGCAGGAAGGGCTTATACTTGACCCCGTATACACGGGTAAGGCATTCGCCGGACTTATGCACCTTATCCGCACGGGCAAAATAGGCGAAAACGAAACGGTGCTGTTCCTGCACAGCGGCGGCACGGCGTCCCTTTTCGCAGTTGACCCCAAGGACGTTAAATAAGGGAGAACCATGGAACAGACGCAACATAAAAAGGTCGGCATAATAGGCGGCATGGGCCCGCTTGCCACGGCCGATCTGTTTGAAAAAATAACGCACCTTACAAAGGCGGACGCGGATTCAAAGCATATCCACGTTATAATAGACTCCGATACAAGCATACCCGATCGCACGGCGGCAATACTGGGGCTGGGGCCGGATCCCACGGACGAGCTGAAGGCGGCGGCGAAGCGGCTTGAGAACGCGGGCGCGGACATATTGCTTATGCCCTGCAACACGGCGCACTATTTTTACCCCGCCATACAGGCGTCCACTAAATGCCCCATACTGCACATGCTGCGCCTTACAGCGGAGGAAATAAAGAGCCGCGGGCATATAAAGGTGGCCCTGCTTGCAACCGACGGCACGGTGAAAACCGGCATATACGCAAAGCTGTTTGAAGAATACGGCATAGATTATATGCTGCCGGAGCCGGAGGAGCAGAGGCTTGTTATGAGCATGATTTACGACGGCATAAAGGCGGACAACGAGCAGTATTTCGACACGGAGCCGATAAAGGCGGCGCTTCGCGCCATGCAGCAGCGCGGCGCGGACGCATTCGTGCTGGGCTGCACGGAGCTGCCCATAGCCTTCGATGATTTTGAGCTGGACTTCCCCACGGTCGATCCCACGCGCGTGCTTGCCAAGAACGCCGTACTCACCGCCGGATACGAGCTGAAAACGAAGTAAGGTAACGAATAAAGACGCAAAAAGGAACGATGTAGGTCGTTCCTTTTTTATTTATTGCAACCCCTCAGTCGGCTGCGCCGACAGCTCCCCGTGTGGGGAGCCTTTTGGTGCGCCGCACAAACTCTCACATTAAGCCTGCCCTGAAAGGGGAGGTGGATGCGAGCAAAGCGAGCAGACGGAGGGGTTGAACCGGGGCTGCGCATGTTTACGTCAACCCCTCAGTCAATCCGCCTCACGGCGTATTGCCAGCTCCCCGGCCGGGGAGCCTTTTGGTGCTCCTTACAACCTCACCCGTTCACACGCCTTTGGCGTATTTCACATGGCGAAGCCATATTTCACTGCGCATCAGCGCAATTTCACCCTGCGCAAGCAGGATTTCACTGCGGACGAAAGTCCGCTTTACCCCATCCCCACCACCTCCGCGCCGATATTTTCTATAAACGCGCGGTCGTGCTCTGCTATCAGCATGGTAGGGCGGTTCTTCTTTATCAGCTCCTCAAGCTGTATGCGGCTTAGCAGGTCTATGTAGTTGAGCGGCTCGTCCCATATGAAAACATGCGCGCCTTGGCACAGGCTTGCCGCAAGCAGCACCTTTTTGCGCTGGCCTGCGGAGTAGCTCTGCATGTCCTTTTCAAACTGCACGCGCGGGAAGTCCATCTTTCGCAATATGGTCAAAAACAGGCTGATGTCCGCGCCCGCGCGCCTTGCGTAGTCCGCCGCCATGCCGCGAAGAAAGGACGTGTCCTGCGGCACATAGGAGGCCGTAATGCCGCTTGGCAGCTTCAAAAGCCCCGTGTACGGCACATCCGCCGCGCCGTGCATATCGCAGCCGGCAAGCCTTGCCGCGGCCTTTATTATGCTTGACTTGCCGCAGCCGTTGCGCCCCGCAAGGGCTATTATATCCCCGCTTTTCAGCTCAAAGGACAGGTTAGCGAATATCTGCCGCTCTCCGTAGCTCAGGCACAGCTCCCGCGCCTCAATTATGCGCTGCGCCTGCGTGCCGAGTGTGTGTATTTTCAGCTCCTCGCTGCGCTCTATGTTCCTGAGCAGCGCTTTCTTTTCCTCTATGGCGCTCTGCTGCCGCCGCTCTATGTTTTTGCGCCGCTGCTGCATTTTGCGCGATTGCTCGCCTATGTATGCCCTGCCGCCTTTTATATATTTATCGCGGTTGGGAATATCGCCTATCTTTTCGCCCTCAACCCTGTCCGCCCATGCCGCGGTGCGCCGCGCGGCCTCCGAAAGGCGGCGTATGTCGCCCATAAGCCTTTCATTTTCGCCGAGCTCGTATGCGTCCTGCCGCTGCTTATTTTCCCACCATTGGGAAAAATTGCCCTTTGTAACGGTTATGTCCGCGCGGTTGATGGAAAGTATATGGTCAACGCAGCCGTCAAGGAACGCGCGGTCGTGGCTGACGAGTATGAAGCCCTTCTTCCCGTTCAGATACTCCGCCACCTGCGCGCGCCCCTCCGCATCAAGATGGTTGGTGGGCTCGTCTATCAGCAAAAAGCTGTTCCGCCTGAGGAACAAGCCCGCAAGCATAAGCTTTGTGCGCTCGCCGTGGCTCAATGTATTAAACGGGCGGTACAGCGCCCCCGCGTCCACGTTAAGGCGGTTTATCTCCCTAAGCATCTCCCATTCCTCCGCATCGGGGCAAACGGAGGCTACGCAGTCCATTGCAAGCGCGTCCGGCTCAGCTACGTCAAAGGGAAAATAATCGAATTCCACGCTTGAAGCTATGCTTCCGCGGTAATCATATTCCCCCATGAGCAGCTTCAGAAACGTGGTCTTGCCGCGCCCGTTGCGCCCAACGAAGCCCAGCTTCCAGTCCGTATCTATAACAAAGGATACGTTTTCAAATATATTGTCGTAGCTGCCGTCGTAGCAGAACGTTAATGAGTTTACGGAAATTTGAGACATAAAAATCCTCCTTCTTCCGGCGAAAAGCACGGCTTACGGGAGGGTACGGCGGCGCAAAGCGGCCCCGTGGGCATAAAAATACCCCAAGGCTGAAGCAAGGCTTACGCACGCATATTTCCGCAAAAAAGAACGCACCCATCCGCGCCGCCGGTTTACGCCGAACAGCAAACGGTTAAATCAATACGTTTTTATAATGCGAAAATCAGTTGCGCATCCTTTCATCTCCTTCGGGTAATGTATATGCTGAAATGAGTATACACCTTCCGTCTCCGCCGTGTCAAGCGGAAGGAAGCTTGGTCACGTTTACCCATTCGCTGCCGGGAGTGAACGCGGCAAGCTCGTCGCAGGTAAGCTCTATTGCGCTGTTGCCGCTGCCGCAGGCGGGAAAAACGGTTTTGAACCGCCTGAGCGACTCATCAAGATATACCTTAACGCCTTCGGGCAGCGCAAACGGGCATACTCCGCCCACGGCGTGGCCCGTCATGGCAAGCGCTTCATCCGCGGTCAGCATCTTCGCCTTGAAGCCGAACGTGGCCTTAAAGCGGGCGTTATCCACCTTCACGTCCCCTGCCATAACAATTATCATGCAGCCCTCGCCCATATGGAAAGAAAGCGACTTGGCAATGCGCGCGCCCTCAACGCCCAGCGCCTGCGCCGCCAGCTCCACCGTTGCGCTTGAATGTTCAAGCTCCATTACCCTGCCCGCCGCGCCGAAGCGGGCAAGGTATTCCTTTACTTTTGCTATTGATGACATATTATGCCTCAGTCCACGTCGTAAAACACTTCCTTGGGCCTTTCGTCCAGCTGGAAGGGGTTGCGCATAATGCTCTTGAGAGTCTTAAACGCGGTTGAATAATAAAATCCGTCGCAGATGCGCTCGTCGGTAACGGCGGTATAGCTTATGAAGCGCTTTTCGGCTATCTGCCCGTCGGGCTGTATCTCAAGCTTTCTCTGCTTGGGGCCGAAGGAGAGGAACACAGGCACGTTGCCGAAATCATACAGATGATGGAATATTGGCGGTATGCCCAGCGAACCCATGCTGGTTATGAACATGCTGCCATGGAAGGGGCTTAGATCGGTAAGCTTTTTGGGCAGCAAACCGAAATAGTCCAGCAGTTTAAGAAACCACACGGCGAATTTGAGGAACAGGCCGGGAATGTGGCTCAGTATCCTTGCGGTATTGTCCATGCTTGAATCCGAGCCGCTGCGGGCAAACTCTATCTCCTTTTGGAAAAGGTTATATATGTCCGTAGCGGTGGCCTCGCGCTCTGGGCGGATCTTTATTACGGTTTCTGAAGATTCCTTCGTCATTTCAAGCTTAACTGTCAGGTTTATTTCAATATTGTTACGCGCATAAATCTTCTGCCCCGATATAAAGCGGTTTACCGCCGGCCTTTGGGACAGCGCGCGTACATATGCCGCCACCAGCACATGCATTATGCCGAACCCCGCAAGGCCCTCGTCCCTGCGCTTATGGCGAATATAGCGCTCTATTTCATCGATATCAACGTTATCCACAAAAAAGTTGGATGCGCCGTTCCTGTTTACCATTATGTAGCTGGACACCCTGTACAGCGGGTCGAGCGAGCGCAGCAGCCGCCCGTCCTTCCTGTCGCCAAAGCGCCGTTTCCTGTTTTCTGCCATGATTAAAACAACCTCTATAATATAAATAATTTCGCGGCGTTTCCGCCACTTTGCATTATAAGTTCCCCCGCGCCGTGTGTCAACGATTCTGGCGGAAATTGGGGCGGAAAGCAGGCAGATGCCACGCGGTGGGTTTAAGTCGTGACTGATGGGTTGACGTAAACAAGTGAAGCGTCTTTCTTTTTCAACCCCTCCGTCCATTCGCTGGCGCTCATGTCCACCTCCCCTTTCAGGGCAGGCTTATAGTTAGTGCTTGCACAATGCCAAAAGGCTCCCCGGCCGGGGAGCTGTCGAACGAAGTGAGACTGAGGGGTTGCGATAAATAAGGTCTCCTCCTTGAAAGAGTGAAATTCAAAGTGAAATCCCGTGTGGAGAGAAGGGGGCTCGGCCGTTCCCTTCTCGTCCCCTTCTCTCTTCATACAAACAAAAAAGCCCATGACTACGCATGGACTTTTTTATTTGGTGGAGACATCGCTTTCAAATCCGAACCATAGACGGCCTCGACATCCTTGAGTGTGATTGTTTCCGTGCCGCCTTTGAAGTTGTAGGTGATGACAAGCCTGTCATCAAACAGGTACAGGGAGTTGACGAAGGTATCTATGATACGTTTTTGGTATTCCCGGCTGTTTACGTCGCCGTATTTGAACTGCCCGATCCAGCTCACAATCTGCTCTTTGGTGTACTTGGGCTTTTGAAGCTCCGCTTGCAGGACGGCTATCTTCAGGTTGTCCCTTTGCTTTTCCAGAGCCTCCAAACGTTCTTTTGTGGAACTGGTCAGTACGCCCTGCTGGATGGCGTTCAGCATATTCTCTATTCCGCGCTCCGTGTCGGCAAGCTGTTTTTTCAGTGCTGGAATAGTGGCGTCCTCGCTGTTTTGCAAGGCAAGGATGCTGTCGGCAATGCGGCTGATTTCCTCGTCTCGCAAAACTCTGTTGACGGTCAGAATGACTGCCGCCCGCTCAATGAAATCCTTCTTGACGGATTTCTTCTTGCAGCCCAGCTTTCGCTTTGC
>MSGS01000051.1 GCA_001940855.1 Christensenellaceae bacterium Phil1
GCAAACGGTTTTGACAAACCGTTCGCCGCCAGCAAGTTTGAAAATCAAGAATCTTAATTTGATAAAGGAGTGTGATTCTATGAAAAAGAAATTACCCATAATCCTCTTGGGTGTTATTTTGGCTTGTGTGTTGGTTTTCGGTTTCCTTTATGCAAACAATGACATTGGTAAAACCGCAAACAGTTTAGAAGCAGACATTCGCCAATCTCAAAAAATTTTGGATGATTGGATTGTTGATGGAAGCATTTCCGACACAATGGCTGCATTTATTTCTTACCCACAGGACAAGACAGACCACACTTTTTCTGTCTATGTAAATCGCCCTGGCTTGTCTTTTGGATATTTCTTCCGTGGTGGTGGAGATATAGTTGAGGTTGATGATTACATTGCAGAGTTTGTTGTTGAGGGAAATAACGAAAGGGCATTTATCTCAATGAATACCCAAAATATTGTTCGACTTGAAGTAGATGATGGCAACGGCATTCAGGTGATTGATATTGATAGTGGCAAGCCTTTCGCCATTGTCCTGCCCCTCAATGTAGGAAACATCTGTTTCTATGATACGAATGGAAATGTTGTGGAATATCTTCGCCAACAACTTTGACCAACTTCAATTTACCGAACTGAACACAACAACTGAATACCGAAAAACTGACCGTTGACTGGTCGCAATCTGCGAAAAGTTGACGGTCTTTTTTTATCCCCATTTTCAAAAAAGGAGGTCACGAAAAATGGCAAAACCGAAAAACCTTGAACAGCTCCGAGCCGAAAAGGAACAGGTCGAGACACAGCTTGCACAGGAACAGCACAAGCTGGAGCGTCTGGAGAACAGAAAGAAGTATCTGGAGAAAGGCGAGAGACAAAAGCGCACCCACCGTCTTTGCAATCTGGGCGGCACGATTGAGAGCCTTGCCCCGGAGTTCAAAGATCTCACACGCACCGAAATGACGGAGCTGATGGAGTACATCTTTTCTCTGCCCGAAGTCCAGCGAGCCGTCCGTCACATGGCGATTACCCACATCAACCAAGCGAGCAGAGGAAAGGAGCAGAAAGCCGATGGCACTATTTCATCTGAGCGTCACGCAGACTAAGCGAAGCGCAGGACAGTCCGCTATTGCTTCTGCCGCCTACCGTGCCGGGGAGCGATTGTATAGCGAGTATTATGGCGAATACAGCGACTACACCCGCAAGGGCGGCGTGATATGCTCCGACATTCTCCTGCCGTCCCATGCACCGAAAGAATACGCAGACCGTCAGACCCTATGGAACGCCGTGGAAAAAGCCGAGCGTGGAAAGACGGCACAGCTTGCATACAGTTTTGAGATTTCCTTGCAGAATGAGTTTTCCCTTGAAGAAAACATCGCTCTGGCAAGGAAATTTTTGTTGGAGCAGTTTGTGAGCCGTGGCATGACCGTTGATGTTTCCTTTCACGAAAAGGAGCATGAGGACGGCGGCACACCCAACCCCCATTTTCATTTCCTCTGTCCTATCCGTCCCATCGAGCAGGACGGCACATGGGGACTAAAGCAACGCCGAGTGTATGCGCTGGACGAGGACGGCAACCGCATCCGAGACCAGAACGGAGAGTTTGTTTTCAATGCCGTTCCCACTACCGACTGGGGCAGTCCCGAAACGCTGGAACACTGGCGGCAGACATGGGCTGAAATGTGCAACGCCAAGTTTGCGGAGAAAGGTCTTACTGTCCGTATCGACCACCGAAGCTATGAACGGCAGGGCGTGGATTTACTTCCCACCATCCATGAGGGCGCAACCGTCCGGGCAATGGAGAAGAAAGGCATACGCACCGAAAAGGGAGAGTTCAACCGCTGGATCAAAGCCACCAATGCCGTTATCCGGGACATCAAGAAGAAAATCACTCTCCTGTTCGATTGGATTGCCGAAGCAAAAGCAGAGCTTGCCAAGCCGCAGACCCCCGACCTTGTTTCTCTGCTGAACGCCTACTACACCCAGCGCAAAGCCGGGGCTTATTCCCAGAAAGGCAAAATCAGCAACCTAAAGGAGATGAACGAGACTTTCAATTATCTCCGGGCAAACGGCATTTACACCCTTGAAGATTTGGAAAGCCATGTCAATGAACACAGCTCCACCACAGAGAGCTTGAAGAAAACGCTGGACGGGCAGACCGCACGAATGAAAGAAATCAAGCGGCTTTATGACTACTCCGCTACCTTCCAGAGCTTGAAGCCTGTCTGTGACGGCTTGCAGAAAATCAAGTTTGAGAAGTCCAGAGCCAAGTACAAGGCAGAACACGCCGACGAGCTGAAAATGTTCTACACCGCCAGACGCAAGCTGACCGAGGAGTTCCCGGACGGCAAGGTGGATATGAAAAAGCTGTCCGACGAGTATGACGAGCTGGAACAGGCGCACAACACCACCTATGGCGAGTTTAAGACCGTCAGAGACGATTTACACCGCCTTTGGAAGGTCAAGTCATGTGTAGATACTGCCGCCCGATTTAACGAGCGCACAGAGGAACAAAAACTCCAAAATCGACCCCAAACACGACAGAAAAAGGAGGAACTATCCCGATGAATTACACCCAAGCACAGATTGACCGGGCAAACGCCGTCAGACTGGAAGATTTTCTCCGCACACAGGGAGAGACACTTATCAAAAGCGGACGAGAATACCGCTGGAAAGAACATGACAGCCTGACCGTCCGGGGAAACAAGTGGTTTCGACACAGCCAGAGCAAGGGCGGCTATCCCATTGATTTTGTCATGGAGTTTTACGGAAAGTCCTTTCCCGAAGCCGTCCAGCTCCTGACCGGCGAAAGCGGCGAGGGGCAGACCGAAGCCACCACAGCACCGCCCACAGCGTTCCACTTGCCCTTGCACAACCGAACAGCCGACAGAGCAATTCAATATCTCACAGAAAGCCGAGGTCTCAACAAAACGCTTGTTGAGGCTTTTCTTCTTTCCGGGGATATTTACGAGGACGCAAAGCGGCACAATGTTGTGTTTGTCGGCAGAGACCGAAGCGGTACGCCGAGATACGCCCATGTGCGAGGAACGGCAGACCCATTCAGACAGGATATTACCGGGTCTGACAAGTCCTATCCGTTCCGCTATGAGGGAAACGGCAACCAGCTTTTTGTTTTTGAAGCGCCGATTGACCTTTTGTCCTTTATCTGCCTTTATCCGCAGGATTGGCAGACAAGAAATTATCTTGCCCTGGGCGGCGTTTCGGGCAAAGCCCTTGACCGTTTTCTTTCTGAACGCAAGGACACCCGAAAAGTATTCCTCTGCCTTGACAGCGACACCGCAGGAGGTGAAGCCTGCTTCCGACTGGCGCAGGACATTCCCAGCGAGATCGCCGTCATTCGCCTTGTCCCGGCAAGGAAAGACTGGAACGATGTTCTCCGTCAGCAAGGGGACATTCCCAGCCGCAAATTCATAGCCGAGACAATCACGCTGCGAGAGCTGCCCACCGCCCAGCCTGTCCCCATGCTCCGCATGGCAGATGTGGAGCTGACGAGCGTGGATTGGCTATGGTTTCCGTATATCCCCTTTGGAAAGCTGACAATTATCCAGGGCAATCCCGGCGAGGGCAAGACCTACTTTGCTATGCGCCTTGCGGCGGCTTGCACCAATCGAAAGCCTTTACCCGGTATGGAGACACTTGAGCCTTTCAATATCATCTATCAGACCGCCGAGGACGGTCTGGGCGATACCGTTAAGCCCCGGCTGATGGAAGCGGACGCAGACCTTGAAAGAGTACTTGTCATTGACGATAGAGACACGCCGCTGACCCTTGCCGATGAGCGCATAGCAAGGGCAATCCGTGAGAACAACGCAAGGCTGGTTATCATTGACCCGGTGCAGGCGTTTCTGGGCGCAGATGTGGACATGAACCGGGCAAATGAAGTGCGCCCGATATTCCGCAGTCTGGGAGACATTGCACAGGCTACCGGGTGCGCTATCGTGCTGATCGGACACCTCAACAAAGCCGCAGGAACGCAAAGCACCTACCGGGGATTAGGGTCTATCGACATTACGGCGGCAGTCCGCAGTCTGCTCTTTATTGGCAAGCTGAGGGACAGCCCCACAACAAGGGTACTTATCCATGAGAAAAGCTCCCTT
>MSGS01000052.1 GCA_001940855.1 Christensenellaceae bacterium Phil1
TGCTTGCCGAGTGTGAAGCCAACAGGATTTGCACGGCGGCAAGCAGCAAAGTGGGTACCGCTTTGCCCTGCTTGCTACTTCCTTCTGCGCTCCCTCTGGCGGCGCATTAAAAGCAGATCCTTGTCCGAACAAGCTATTGAAAATTTCAGCATTGTCTGGTAAAATGGTTGTGTATAATAATTCGCACCGGCAGGAAGTGACGAAGGCTCATGGGGCGGCAGCCGCCATGAAAAAAGAACGGGTTTTTGGCGAAAGGGGCTTGACAGCATGAAACGCATCCCCCATAATCAGACAGACAGACAGACAGACAGACAGACAGACAGACAGACAGACAGACAGACAGACAGACAGACAGACAGACAGACAGGATAGCTCTGTCCTTTTGTGCTATCCGAGCAGCATATATATCAGGCGCGCTTTGCCCATGGGTTTTGTGGGCGGGGCGCGCCTTTGATATACTTTCACAGCTACACCTGTTAAAAAGGAATCGAGGCGATCAATCAGAACAAAGAAGGAGGCTTTTACACATGAAGGGAAAGAAAATCGTATCAACGCTTCTTGCGCTGCTGCTTCTCGCCAGTCTGCCCGTGTCGGCGCACGCGGCGACCTGGGACATCGGCAAGGGCGACATCACCGTAAACGCCGAGAGCGGCGGGCAGACGGTCAGGCAGGGAGGCGGAGCCGCTGTACCGGACAGCGCGCCCGTCATTACGGGAACCTCTAAGGAAAACAACGTCACCATCAACGCGGATAGCGGTCAGACCGCAAGCGTCACCCTCTCCGGTGTGAACATCGACGTGCGCGATAAGGGCAAGGCCGCCGTTTCCACCACCGGCGAGGGCAATGTCAGCATCGAGCTGAACGGCGGAAGCACGCTCAGGAGTGGCTATGAGCATGCCGGCCTTGAAAAGAACAACGGCGGCAGCCTGACCATTGCGGACGAGGACAAGAACGGCAAGCTGACCGCCTGGGGCGGCCAACAAGGTGCGGGCATCGGCGGCGGAAGCGGAAAGGACGGCAGCAACATCTTCATCACCGGCGGCGGGGTCAACGCCATCGGCGGCCTCGCCGCCGCAGGCATCGGCGGCGGCCTCGGCGGCAACGGCAGCAACATCACCATTTCCGGCGGCAAGGTCGGGGCCACCAACGGCCTCAACGGCGCAGGCATCGGCGGCGGACAGCACGGCAGCGGCAGCAACATCACTATCTCCGGCGGCGAGGTCAACGCCATCGGCGGCAAGAGCGGTGCGGGCATCGGCGGCGGCCACACAGGAGATGGCAGCGACATCATCATCTCCGGCGGCGAGGTCAGTGCCAGCGGCGGCGAGAACGGTGCGGGCATCGGCGGCGGAGTATATGGCAAGGGAGAAGGCATCACCGTTTCCGGCAATGCACAGTTGAAGGTGCGGGGCGGCAGTGTCCACGGAGATTACGGAACGGGCGCAGGCATCGGCGGCGGCGGCAGCTATGGCACCGACGGCGCAGAGGTGGAGCCGGATATTTGCGCGCTGAACCCCGGCGGAAAAATCGAATATTACGCGCCCCGCAGTTCCATGTCGGGAACTCCCAACAAAACGGTCACCAACCCCACCGGAGACTTTGTATGGGACAGCGGCACGGTGACGACGCCCGCCACCTGCACGGGAAAGGGGGTCAGGACTTACACCTGCACCAGCTCCTCCCATACAAAAACCGAGGATATCCCCGCCCTGAACCACAGCTTTGCAGGGCAGGAGTATGTTTCCGACAACAACGCCACCTGCGAACAGGACGGCACCAAGACGGCAAAGTGCGTGCGCTACGGCACGGGCGGCTGCACGGAAACGGACACGGTAACGGACACGGGCAGCAAGCTCGGGCATCTCTTTGAGGACTATGTTTCCAACAACGATGCGACCTGCGAGCAGGACGGAACAAAGACGGCAAGGTGCGTGCGCTACGGCACGGGCGGCTGTATGGCAACAGACACGGTAACGGACACGGACAGCAAGCTCGGGCATCTATTTGAGGACTATGTTTCCAACAACGATGCGACCTATGCGCACGACGGCACCAAGACGGCAAAGTGCGTGCGGTATGACCAGTGCGGGGAGACCCACACCATGCCGGATGAGGGAAGCCGGTTAATAGCTCCTCCCCTCTACCGCGTGACCGATAAGGACGGCAGGGACATTGCCTACACGGCCGAGCAAAAGGGCGGCGTGCTGACCGTCACCGTTGACGAGGATCTCGCCATTCTCACGGGCAGACTCAGCGGCATCCGCACTCTCAAGGCGCAGGGCGTGGAGAAGATCGTCTTTGTCACCAAGGGCGCAACGTCAGCGTTCCTGCTCTCCGATTTGCTGGACAAGGGCGAGGGCGGCGAAGCCTACCGGCTCACCCACAACGGCAAGGCCGTCACGTTCACGCTCGGCGAAAGCATGGCGGATGTGGGCGCCATTCTCATCAAGCCGTAAGCGAAATCTCAGAATCCATGCAGGCGGGCAGGCACAGTCTGTGCTTGCCCGCCTTGTCTGCCGAAAAGCGAAACGGGCGGCGGCTGTCAATGGCGCGAAGCGTTCATCTTGACCATTGATTGCCGCTGTCCGTTTTGCTATCTCTTTGGCGCTGCTCCCTCAAGAGTGCCGTTTTTCGCTCGATTTTTCTGGCTCTTGACTTAGGGAAATTGAGGATTTTCGAACAGAAACCGCTCCAATGAAGCATTCCTTGTTGGAAACGTCCCTGTCGGCTGTATTCGGTTTTTATCGGCTCTTGACCGCGTTCCCTTAGCTGTTGACGTTTAACTAAATTGCTGCTATAATAAAAGCACAATTTCAGACACAGGACACCATGCAGACACCGCAAGCCTTGCTTGACAGCGTGTCTGCTTTTCATTTCAAAAGAGAGCGATCATGCTCGGAAA
>MSGS01000053.1 GCA_001940855.1 Christensenellaceae bacterium Phil1
GGCAATGTCTCTGACGGGGCAGCCGTCAGCTCATCCGCTACTGAGTTTATATATCCTCTGTAGCCGACTTCGTTGGACAAGGCGTATGCCGTGTCAGCCAAAGAGTAGCTGAACAGGCACACAATAGCTAACATAAAGCTTACAACACATTTTACCGCACGTTTCATTTGCTTTTCAGGGCGATGCAGCCCTTCTCCTTTCACGTTTTTTGAAATGGTGGTTAATGGAATGCAGTTCTTCGGAAGCAGAAAACACAGCCTGCCGACTTTATGTTTAACTTCCGAGTTTTGGGGATATCTGATATATTTAGTCTAATTTACCCGATAGGGGCATGAGTAGTGCCAAATTCGGGACATGACTGTGCCATTGTTATTAAGCCAAGAAGGCAAGAAATGTATAGCTAAGTCAGACTTAAACACTAATATTGGAAATTTTGCGTACGAAATACGAATTATACATCGTTTAATTATTTGCTTGCTTCTGCCAAACTATTAGCGCAGGAGGTGAACGATAATGCGTGATGAATGTGTAGAATCGAGCGAACAACTCAGAAAACTCCGCGAAAGCCATAATCTTACGCAGTCAGATATGGCAAACGCTGCTGAGTGCAGTTTGCGCAATTACCAGAATTATGAATATGGTAAATCGCAACCAACTTACAGCATACTGAGCCATATTATCCGTAACCTTCCGGCTGACCCTCGTGAGCTTTTTGAGCGCAGTATTTGTGATGAGGATGATACAGCAAGAGACCGTATCAACCGGCTGCTGAACAAATGCAACAAGGATCAACTTAAACTGATACTCAGACTTGCACAGGACGTTCTTGACGAGTGGCCTGCCGAACGTAAATAATCGAGGATTTATGGCTAAAATTTCAGATAAGGACGAAATAGTTGACATATACCTTAAATATCAAAAGTCTTTATTGCGGCTGGCAATGACGTATGTTGACAGAAGTTATTTGGCAGAGGATATCGTTGGTGATACGATTATAGCCGTTCTCGAAAGGCCGCTTGAATTTGAAAACGAGGCTTCCTGCGCATGCTATATGCGCCGAACTGTTCGTAACAAATCAATAAGCTTGCTGCGTAGGAAATATCAAATCGATTTACTTGATGATGCTAATGACATAGAAAAGCGGATTATCGAACTAAGTAGCTCCAATAAATCGTATAACGACATAGAAGTTCAGGTTTTGCTTCATGAAATACTTGCGGAGTATCCGAAAGAAATACGCGAGGCCTTTATTGCGCATATACTTGACGATGAAACCATACCCTCGCTCGCGGCGTATTATGGCATAAAGAACGACACTTTGCGCAAACAAATAGGCCGAATGAAAACCAGAATTGCCCAGGCTATACCGGAAAAAGATATGAAATCATTTTTGTTTATGCTTATGCTGATATCATAATGAACATAAAGAGGGGGCATTGTTATGAATTGGTTAAAGGCAAAAAGGTTAATTCGAAGGAAGCCTTATTTACTCGACCCGTACCGATGTAGAAGTGCGGAAGAGGCACAGAAAATACTTGACGAAGAAGGCGTATTATCGCCGGATGCGCTTTTATCCGCAGCGCGGGTGCGGGCCGGAATGAGCGAAGCTGAGTGGGAAGCATATACCGGAATATCGTCCGAGGAGATGCGGCGTAAAATCGAGCGGTTAACGCCAATTCGCATCGGGAAAGTATTTTCATTGTCGCGCCGTGCGGCGGTTGCGCTTATAATCGTTGTCGTATTTACTTTGTTCATGGCCTGCACTCCTATTGGTCGTGCGTTGGCAGTTGCGGCATATAACGCCATAGTCGAAGTGGTCGATGGAATACTGTATATTCGAACGGATGAGGAGGCAGATATTTCCCGAGACGAACCGACAATAGAATCGATTGAAGATGCTATTACATACTTTGATTCGGTTAGTGATGCGGTGGAACAGATAGACGAACCAATACTCTGCTTTCAAAATGATGTGGCGGAGTTGGTAAGTATGAGAAAGGTAATAAGTCCAGTTAAGGGATTGGTGGTAGAAAGTGAATACTCATTAAGCGACCATATAAACATAACGATTAAGCAAGAATGGGGTAACTCGCATGTAGGCAGTATAGTTACCGATGACACAAAAGCTCATGTTAGAATTGTCCTGCCCGATGGCTTAATAATCGACGGCGTATATGCTAACGATGATATGTCCTTTGTTGGTGTCGCAGTAACGGGTGAAACCATTATTCATGTCTGCATTATGAATATACCCAGCACTGATAAAATACAGGAAGTTCTTTCGCTAACTGAAATAAGATAATAAAAAGGGACTGTTCAATACAAGAGCAGTCCCTAATTCTATCATATTGTTACATTGTAATAATACGGAACCGTTCCATCTGAGTTATTCGTTGTTCCATGTACTTCAACCTTATATGTGCCGCTTTTTGTAAGCGATACATATTTCGATGCAGAAACAGTAGATGCTGTCCCTGTTTGACTAACAGAATCCACATAAATCCATTTGCTACCGCTTTGCCTATACAATGTAACTGTGACTGTTTTGCTTTCTGTGGCCCCAAATGCTGAACCATATATGTAATGCGCCCCGACAGATGTAACATATGCCATACCGCCGCTAAGCGACAGTGACGCACATGGCTGAACCATATTGTCTGCGGGTTGCGCCAACACCGGAAGTGCAGACATTGATAGAATGCACATGATAAGCATAAGGGACACGATTTTCTTCATAATACTTTCCTCCGTAAACAAAGCGCATTAATGCGCATAATATTTATATACGCATAACTGCTACCCTAAAGGGACACTAAAACTCACTTTTTTCAAAAAAATTTATAGAAGCCGTATTGGCACAGTCGTGTCCCGAATTTGGCACTACTCATACCCCTATCGGGTAAATTAGACTAAATATATCAGATACCCCCAAAACTCGGAAGTTAAACAGAAAGTCGGCAGGCTGTGTTTTCTGCTTCCGAAGAACTGCATTCCATTAACCACCATTTCAAAAAACGTGAAAGGAGAAGGGCTGCATCGCCCTGAAAAGCAAATGAAACGTGCGGTAAAATGTGTTGTAAGCTTTATGTTGGCTATTGTGTGCCTGTTCAGCTACTCTTTGGCTGACACGGCATACGCCTTGTCCAACGAAGTCGGCTACAGAGGATATATAAACTCAGTAGCGGATGAGCTGACGGCTGCCCCGTCAGAGACATTGCCCGATAGTCCGCTCATGTATGAAGACGAGAGCGGCAGGGAAGAAAACATCAAGCGTTTTGTAAGGGAAGACAGAGCCGTAGAGGCTGTAATCTATCCTTACCCCGTCCACTACGACAAAGAAGGTGAATGGGCCGATATAGATAACAGGCTTGTTGCTGAGCAAAGGGCGGACGGAACAAGCGTATATACTAATCAGGCTGCTCCCTTCAACGTATACTTCGCGGACAATATCTCAAGCGATGAGCTTGTGCGCGTAGAAAAAGATGGCTATGTTATCTCATGGCGCATGGCTGACAGAAGCGCGAATGCAGTCGCTACAATAGGTTCCCAAGCAAGCAGCCAAATGGCGATAAGCGAAGCATCTGCAAACGACATGCGGATATTGCCCAATCTGTCATCTGTAATTACATATCCCGGAGCGCTGAACGGAGCTGATATATCATACGTTGTAGGGCCAACCGGCATAAGGGAGCTCATAACGGTGGACAATGCCGCTCAGCTTTCAGCAAACTATACAATGGAAGTTACATGTTCCGGATTAGCACCCATGGCAGAGGGCGGCGAAATAAAGTTCTTTGATGCCGACAGCGACGAGGTGTTCAAAATAACGGCTCCCATAATAATGGACGCTGCCGGAGAAGAAACTTCCGACATAACATTGCAGCTTGTTCCCATGGCGGAGCTGCAAATGATAGATGAGCTTAAGAA
>MSGS01000054.1 GCA_001940855.1 Christensenellaceae bacterium Phil1
GAGACCATCAACAGAACATCTTCTTCCCTGATTACGGATATCGACCGGCATTATGCGGAAATCTGCAAGGAGCGCGGGCTGGACAAGGAGACGGAGAGCCTTGCCGCCCAGCCTGTGCAGGAGATCGCCGTGCAGGAGCCGGAGCCGGTCGCAGCGCCGGACAACGGCTGCGTCCCCGACCCTGCGATTTCTGTTGAGAGCATGAACGCCTACGGCTACACCGATTCCAATATGCTGCCGCTGACAAAGGAGCGTGCGCTGGAGCTCATGGAACGGGATGTAAGCGTGTATATGCTTCACACCGATAACACCGAGGCCATGGCGTTCGATGCAGAGGATATCCGCAGCTTTGACGGCGTCTTCGGCGTGGAAGCCTCCGAATGGGAGACGGTCAAAGACCGCCTTGCGCCGCAGGACTATGAAAAGGCGTTCCTCGACAACACCGCCGACAGCTTTGCCATCTATCAGCTTCGGGATAATGATAATACGGCGCAGCTCCGCTTTATGAACGCCGAGTATCTGGAGAAGAAGGGGCTTTCCATTGAAAAGGAGAATTACGCCGCCGTCTACGCGGGAAACCTCGACCGCAGGGGCGATACGCAGGACAGGTTGGACGAGCTGTATGAGACCTTCAACCTCCGCCGCCCGGAGGATTTTCGCGGCCACAGCTTGTCCGTCAGCGACATCGTGGCGCTGAAGCAGAACGGCGTGGTATCCTGTCATTACGTTGATTCCCGGGGCTTCAAGGCGCTGCCAGACTTCCTAAAGCCGGAAAACTATCTCAAAAACGCGGAGATGGCCATGGAGGACGACTACGGCATGATCGACGGCGTTATCAACAACGGGCCGAAGCAGACCGTGGCAGAGCTGGAGGAACAGGCAAAGTCCGGCAAGCCCATCTCCCTCATGGAGCTGGCGCAGGCGGCGCGCCGGGAACAGGCGCAGGCGGCGCGGCAGGAGAAGAAGCCCTCCGTGCTGGCAAAGCTCTGTCCTCCCGTCAACGAGCCGAAAAAGACAGCGCGTTCAAAGCGCGCGGAAAGAGAGCTGCTATGATGAATTTTACCAACGATGAAATGAACCTCATGTGCATCTACCAGAGCGACAGCCGCAGCGGGCTGATTGCCGCCCTCACCGAAATGCGCGGATACCTGGACGAGGACGAAGCCGAGCTGCGGGATCTGACCGACAGCGCCCTGCAAAAGCTGGACGAAATCACCGATGAGGACTTCGCAGCGCTGGAGCTGGTGCCGGACTTCGACACGGACGAATAAGGCGGATGCGGCGGGAGCGGCCTTCGGGTCGCTCTCGCTGTGATTATTCTATTGCAGAAAAGAGCGTGTTCACGCAAAAATTTTCAACAGAGCGCATCACAAAAGAAAAAGTGTCAATACGGAGGCGTATTCTCCCCGGAAAACGCACAGAATGAGCAGGAAAGAATCCGCACTATTTTTTGAAATCACTTGATTTTCACCGGATAGTTGCGTATAATAAGACTGCGAGGTGAAAATATGATAAAGACAACAGCAATGCTACTGGAGGAACTGCGGGAATACGGTTCTCCGAAGTCAAAGTTGGCGCGTATGGCGGAGCGGGGCGAATGCTTTCCCATTACAAGGGGGCTATATGAAACTGACCGGAACGCTCCTGCGTACCTGCTTGCGGGCAGTATTTACGGACCCTCCTACATTTCCTTTGAATATGCCCTCAGCCGCTACGGGCTGATTCCCGAGGCGGTATATGCCGTTACCTGCGCCACCTTTGAAAAGAAAAAGAAAAAGAAGTATGAAACGCCCTTCGGAACCTTCACCTATCGGGATGTGCCGTCCGAGGCGTTCCCGCTGGGGCTTCGGCTCGTGCAGGAGGGCGAATATTTCTACCGGATCGCAGAACCGGAAAAGGCTCTGTGCGACCAGCTCTATACTATGCCGCCCGTACCGAACACACAGGAGCTTTTCCGGCTGCTGACGGAGGATTTGCGGATTGAGGAATCGGAGATTGGGAAGCTGGACGGAAATAAGGTTTGCAAATACAGCGGAGCGTATCATTCCACGAACGTAAAGAAGCTCTGCTCGCTTTTAAGGAGGCTTTGACATGAACAGCGCCATTGAACAGATGCTGAAAAGCTACCATGTAGAGAATATCTACGACAGAAAGAACGCTATGAAGGAGATCATGCAGGAAATTGTGCTCTGCGGCTTGTCCCGTGCGGGCTTCTTCAAAAAAGCGGCGTTCTACGGCGGAACCGCCCTGCGAATTTTCTACGGTCTCGACCGCTTCTCCGAAGATCTGGATTTTTCGCTGGAAGCGGAGGATTTGGACTTTGACCTGACCGCCTACTTTCCCGTGCTGGAGAAGGAAGTGAAAGCCTTTGGGCTGAATGTGGAGATTCAGGAAAAGGAAAAGACAAAAGAAAGCACCATCCGCTCCGCCTTTCTGAAGGGGAACACGAAGGAACATCTCCTGCTGTTCTACGCGGATGAAAAGGTGGCGGGAAGCGTAGCGAAGAATGAAGCGGTCAAGATTAAGTTCGAGGTGGACGTTAACCCGCCCGCCTTCGCCGCATTCGAGCACAAATACCGGCTGCTGCCCGTGCCGTATGAGGTGCGGCTGTACGATATGCCCTCCCTGTTCGCAGGAAAAATCCATGC
>MSGS01000055.1:0-2707 GCA_001940855.1 Christensenellaceae bacterium Phil1
CTTCAAACCGAGGGAGGTGACTTTTTTGTGAATTCAATCACAGGCACATTGACTTTTGAGGCGGTATCGTGGTATAATATATTGAAAAACTGTACGCACGGAAGGGGTGATACCGATGAAATGCACGCTGATGCATAAACGCATTGCCGTAGCCGAAATAGAGCTTGACGATGTGTCCGGCTATATTCAAAAAATCAGCAGCGTAACAGCGCCGGAGCATTTGCCTGTCGGTATTACGCTGAGAAAGGGCGTATGCGACCGCAAGGAATTGAATGACTGGTGGACTGACCGTTCCATCCCTGCCAGCCGTTCGGGTATTCGTGAAGCGCTGGAAACGCTGAATATAGCCAGCACCAAAATGCTGCTTGTCCGTTGCTTCGGACTCAGTCTTTCCGATCAGTATTGGATTAAGCCGGAGAACAGCGAACTCACATGGGATGCCGTCAACTTCTTCGACAATCCCTTCTCCGATGATATGGGAGACGTCCTCTTCGGTCAACCCCCAAAAGGCGCTGACTTTGATTTCAGTTCCCCGGATAACACCTCGGACGGATGCCTGAAAAAGCGTTGGAAAATCATAGACGGCAAACGCGCGCTCATCAAGGGCGGCAGTAACCCGTTCAGGCAACAGCCCTTTAATGAGATGATTGCCTCACAGGTCATGGACAGACTCGGCATTGACCATGTACCCTACAGCGTGATATGGAGCGATGGCGCACCTTACAGTGTGTGCGAGGATTTCGTGACCGCCGATACCGAGCTTGTCAGCGCATGGCGTATTCTGCACACGCAAAAGCAGGACAACAGCACATCGAGATATCAGCACTTTGTAAACTGCTGCAAAGCCTTGGGTACTCCCGATATCGTACCGGCGCTTGACCGCATGATCGTGCTTGATTTTATCATAGCCAACGAGGACAGACATCTGAACAACTTCGGCCTGCTCCGCAGCGCCGAAACCTTGGAATGGATCGGAATGGCGCCTGTATTCGATAGCGGCAGTTCCCTCGGATACGATAAGGTCGCCGCACAAATCCGCGCCGGACGGGATATCACCTGTAAGCCCTTCAAAAAGCATCATGCCGAGCAATTAAAGCTCGTATCTTCCTTTGAATGGATCGATTTTGACCGACTCAGGGATGTGGGAGAAATCATCACCGATGTCCTGTCAACCGAACAGGCAAAGGAATTGATAGACGAAAACCGCATCTCCGCTATTGCCGAAGCCGCCGAAAGGCGTATCCAATCGCTCGAAGCATTTGCAATGGTGCATGACAGTCCTGTACCGACAGACTCCACGGAGGACGATGTGGAGGTAGATGTCGCGGAGGACTATACCCCGAAAATGGGTATGTAAAACAGAATAAAATCTATATAATCAGTCGTTTTGTGTAAGGCAGGACGGCTGATTTTTTTATACCTTCTCTGCCTTGCACATTACGGCAGAAGGAGGACAAATGTCAAAAAAGCCGAAGGTATTGACGCCGGAACAGGCAGAGGAAATCCGCACCAAGGACTTCTTCGATATGATCCTGCCAGGCGCCGTCAAGTTTTACACCGACCATTATATTGTCGGTGACAGCTATCGCTGCGCGTGGGTCATTCGGGAGTATCCGCCCAGCACCGAGGAACAGGCGATCCTGTCCCAGCTTGCCGACCGCAGCGGCGTGACCTTACGCATCTACCACCGGTTGGTGGAGAGCATGGAGCAGCGAAAGATCATCCAAAACGCCACCCGCCGCAACAAGCTCAAAAGCGGCGGCGACAACATGACCGAAACCATCGAAGCCGAGGGCAACCTGCAGGATGTAATTGAACTGCTTGCCAACCTCCGAAAGAACCGTGAGCCGCTTTTGCATTGCTCGGTGTATATCGAATTAAAGGCAAAGGACATGGACGCGCTCAAGGAACTCCAAAGTGAAATCGCAATGGAACTGACGCGCTCCAAGCTGTCGGTTGATCGGCTTACGCTCCGCCAAAAGGAAGGCTTCCTCTCTGTGCTTCCCATGGGCTACAACCAATTCGGGGCGCAGTATGAACGGGTACTGCCTGCCAGTTCAGTAGCGAATTTTTATCCCTTTAACTTCTCCGGCAAGACCGATCCCCACGGCCTGTATATCGGACGCGACAAGTACGGGACGAATATCCTCGTGGACTTCGACCGCCGAGCCGAGGATAAGACAACAAGCAATATCCTCATTTTAGGAAACAGCGGTCAGGGCAAAAGCTATTTGCTCAAACTGCTGCTGACGAACCTGCGGGAGTCGGGCAAGCGGATCATCTGCCTCGATCCCGAAAGCGAATACCGTGAACTGTGCGGCGACCTCGGCGGCTGTTATATCGATTTCATGTCCGGCGAGTACACCATCAACCCCCTCGAACCCAAGGTGTGGGCAGACGGTGTTGAGGATATTGACGCCACCACCCCCGACGCCTTCAAAAAGGTGACGCGCCTTTCACAGCATATCGCCTTTCTCAAGGACTTTTTCAGAAGCTACAAGGATTTTTCGGACGCGCAGATCGATACCGTCGAAATCCTGCTCTCCAAGCTGTATGCCCGATTCGGCGTCACCGACTCAACCGACTACAGCAAGATGAAGCCCTCGGACTATCCCATCATGGAGGACTTTTATAAGCTGTGCGAGGAAGAATTTATGACCTACGACAAGCAGCGCCGATACCTCTATACCGAGCAGACGCTCCAGGA
>MSGS01000055.1:2798-4081 GCA_001940855.1 Christensenellaceae bacterium Phil1
TGATGGATACCAACAAACGGCTCAAGAACGCCATGCTGTTCAATATCCTCTCATATATGTCCAACCAGCTTTTGGGCGAGGGCAACACGGCGGCAAGCATTGACGAACTGTATTTATTTCTCACCAACCTCACGGCCATCGAGTATATCCGCAACGCCTCCAAGCGTGTGCGTAAGAAGGAATCCTCGGTCATTCTGGCAAGTCAGAATATCGAGGACTTTTTGATCCCCTCCATCCGGGAACTCACCAAGCCTCTGTTCAGTATCCCGACGCATCAGTTCCTGTTCAACGCAGGACAGGTAAGCCCCAAGGAGTATATGGACGCCTTGCAGGTAGAACCCAGCGAGTTTGAACTCATCAAGTATCCCGAAAGAGGAACCTGTCTGTACCGATGCGGCAACGAACGGTATCTGCTGCAGGTCATCGCACCCGAATACAAATCCGCAATCTTTGGAAAGGCAGGTGGCCGATAATGAAAAAGCCGGTATTTGTGATTTTATCCCTTCTGCTGTGCGCGTCAGCCCTCGCAGGCTGCGCCGTCAGGAATAGCAAGCCGGTTACGGCAGAAAAAAACATTCAGAGAGTCCTGGCCGACCTGGAAAACGCCGAACTGCCGGTGTACCTCACCGTGGAGAAGCTCCCTGCATTCGAGGGCAAAAAGGACATGATCAACGCCTCAAAAGTGACGGGCAGCGAAAAGGGCGCTATTGCCAAGGTGAATACCTGCGCCGACTTCGGAACTGTGTTCTCCGGCACCTATGAGGTGACCGGCGAGCATTTGGAGAAGGCCGCCTTCTGTTTTAAGCCTTCTAAGCAGAAGCTCGAACCCATCACCTGCGGCGTCAACTACTATGACCTCATTATGGACGGCACAGCCATCGACTGCGGGAGCATTGCCGTCACCTACGGCAAGAGCGTGGAACTGCAGGCCGTGAATGGCGACTTCAAGATTTTTATTTTTACACTCTCTGACGCCTGTCCGATGCAGTTCGGGCAGGCCATGATTACCGTGTCCGGCAGCCTTGCCGAACCCGGCGCCGTGAATCTGTCCTGGGACGGAACGAAATTCACCCTTGCCTCGGATAAAGCCATCGCAGACTGCAAGGCGGTCACCGAGGCAGCCGACCGATCTGCAAAATACAGCGCCGACGCGGATGTCTGCGGCACAGCCTTTGAAATCACCGTGGCAGACGGAAAGCCGGCCATTAAAGGGATTCGCTCATGAGCGCAACGGTAGCGGCGGCTCTCAAAAAGATTGCCGTCTATATACTCACCGACAAAAA
>MSGS01000056.1 GCA_001940855.1 Christensenellaceae bacterium Phil1
AAGCCCCCCTTCAATCCCCCTTTTTAGAGAGCCGAAAGGCTCATAATTTGACGGTGGTAGCACCGAAGAAAGAGAGGTCAAAGGCATGAAAAAAGAAATGGATAAAATTCAGTTTGAGTACAGATACGAGGTGCAGGAGCTGATGAAAGTAATTGATAAATATGTAAAACAGAACCCGGCAGAAAAGGAAAATAAGACGCTGGAGCGTTTCTTTGACTTACTTGATGTCATGGATATGGAGTGGTAAGGGCATGAACAAGACAAGACCAAAGCAGTTATCATTCCGAGTAAGTGAAGAAGAATACCAGCAGTTGCAGGAGAAGATTTCAGAGAGTGGAAAGAACCAGCAGGAGTATATCCTTTCCTGTGTGCTGGAGAAGCAGATCGTGAATACGGACGGTATCAAAGAACTTATCCCGGAACTGAAACGGATAGGGAACAACCTCAACCAAATAGCAAAGAGGTGTAATGAGGGGGGAATGTTGCCGAGTGAAGCGGAAGTGCGGAAGCATGGAGAGGAGCTGAACAAAGTATGGCAGTCATTAAGGCGGTATCTTCAAAGGCGGGCATAGGGCACGCAATAGATTATGTGACGAAAAAAGAAAAGACAGAGGAGAAGCTTGTCAGCGGTCTGCATTGTGAGCCGGAGACGGTCAAGGAGGAAATGCAAGCCACAAAGGAGCTGTGGGGCAAGACGGACGGAAGAACCTATAAGCATTATGTGCAATCCTACCATGAGGACGAGGAAATAACCCCGGAGCAGGCTCACAAGAACGCTGTCGAGCTGGCAGAGCATACAAAGGCATGGAAAGGGCATGAAGTTCTGATAGCCACGCATATAGACAAGGGGCATATACACACGCACTTTATTGTCAATTCCGTAAATTATGAGAACGGTCATAAGCTCCAATGGAGTAAGCACGACCTTAAAGACTTAAAGGAACGGTGCAACGAGCAGAGCTGGGAACAGGGCTTGCATGTGCCGGAGAAAGGAAAGACATTTGCTGGAGAAGTCCGGGAAGAAACGGTGGCATGGAGCAAAGACACCTACCAGCTTTTGAAACAGGCAGAGCAGGGAAAGGTCAAAAGCTATGTGCAGGATATTGCCCTTGCGGTGCTGGATTGTAAGGAAACAGCGACCAGCCGGGAAACCTTTATCCGGCTGATGAATGAAAGAGGGTACGGGGTGGACTGGCAGGACAGCCACAAGTACATCACATATACCGACTTAGCCAGGGAACAGGCAGGAGAAAAGGCTTGTAAAATCAGGGATAACAAGCTGGAAAAATACTACAATATGGATTTTGGAAAGGAGAGTATGGAGCATGAGTTTGAGAGAAATGCACGAACAGCAGAAGCAGAGCAGTCCAAGAGAGCAGCTTCAAGAGTTAAACCGACAGAGCCGGACAGAGCTGGAAAACAGTCTGCTCAAAGAAGCGTTGGCGATGTCGAGCGAGAACTGCGAGGAATTGATGAAGCAGTCAAATCAAGAACAAGTGAGGGCAGAGCAGAACAGGCAGAGAGACGCAGAGCAGAACAGGAAGCTCATCAGCGAGCTGAAGCAGAGCGTAGAGCTGCTGAAGAACAGCAACGAATTGCTTCAAGACGCTATATCGGGCGAGATTGGGAGCCTGAAAGATGAGGTTAAGGAAAACACCGTCCAAGAGGTTAGAAAGGCGTTACAGGCGAATATAGAGGCTATACAGAGGGCTACAAAGCTTCTTGAGAAGCAGTCTGATACACTTACGAGCGTGATGAAGCAGAAGATCCGGGAGCTTGAGGAAAGTAAGAACAGTTTTTTTAGATATGAGGGCTTGAAGTTGTACCTGTTTTGGGGCGGTATGGTCTGCAATATTTTAGTGTTTCTTATGCTGTTGTATGGTATGATTAGTAAGTAAAAAGAAATCGATAAATTAGAATTTTAAAAAGGAGTGTGATGACCATGATTTTTGATTTTGAGCCTTGGCAATTAGATATTGATATTGACTTAACTAAACAATTATATAGAAGTTGTAAAGGAGACTTTGT
>MSGS01000057.1 GCA_001940855.1 Christensenellaceae bacterium Phil1
CTATGCGGGGGGATCTTTATTTGCATTGGTTTTATTTTCCCTCACTCAAACTTCGGCGTATACATGCTCTTGCCGTGCAGCTTGAACAGCTTACCGTTGGCGATAACGGTATCTATCGCAAGGGTATCGCTCAGCAGCAGTATGTCCGCGCAGGAGCCTGCGGCAAGAAGGCCCTTGTACGGGTAAAGCTTCAGCGCCTTTGCCGGGTTCTCGGTAAGCACCCGTATGGCGTCCGAATACTTGTAGCCGAATTCGTTCACCATGGCGCATATCACGTCGTGATCGGCGCTCACGCGGCCGGCGGTGATGCCGATCAGCTCCTTATTTTCGTTCCACATGGGCAGACTGCCGTTCCCGTCGGAACTGAGCGTCACCCTGTCCTTGGGCGCGCGGGAGAAGGCTGTGTTCAGTATACCCGCAACGTATGAGGGATTGGTGCCGGCGGTAAAGTCTATGTAGCCGCCAAGGCTTGCAAATTCAGCCGCCTGATCCATGTGGCGGCTCAGGTGGGTAGGCCTGAACACGCTCACGGGCAGGTCGCTGGTTTTCACTATGTCTATTATCTTGCGCAGTTCTTCTTCGCCGGAGCCGGTGTGCAGATGCACTATGCCCGCCTTGCCGGAGAGCATGCCGCCCATGCGCGCCGCGTGGCCAAGGCGCGTAAGCTCCTCCTTCGTTATGCCGGAGCCGCGGTGGTCGGATATTGCCACCTTCACGCCTATTATCTCCTGAATAAACGTTATGTCGTCTGTCACGGAGCCGGTAAGGGTGTGCGTCGGGTACCAATATGAGCCGGTAAGGCAGTACGCCGTCCAGCCTTCCTCGTTAAACGCCTTCGTCTTGGCAACAAGGTTGGCAACGCTGCGCGTTGTGCCGTCCGTACCAAGCAGGCCCACAACGGTCGTCACGCCCGCATCCACAAGCTGCGACAGCTTCAGCGGGGGCACCTGATTGGAAAAGCCGCCTTCACCGCCGCCGCCCGTTATGTGCACATGCTGGTCAATATAGCCCGGCGCGGCGACGAGACCCTCGCCGTCTATCGTCTGCTCTATCAGCCTTTCAGGCACGTCTATGTTCGGGGCAATCTCTATTATGTCCCTGCCGCATATCAATATGTCCTGCACGTCCGCCGCCTTGTCATACGGCCGAACGTTTTTCAATAAAATCATGTCGTTGTTTCCTTTCTGCATATATGCCGTTTCGTTCCGCCACTATTTAATCATACAAATGGCAGTATACGCAATGGGTTTTGTCAACCTGCTTCTTTTCGGGCGGTATTTCGGCGCATATATCCATGCATTTGGGACAGCGTGTATGGAATTTGCATCCCTTTGGTGCGTTCAGCGGGGAAGGGATATTCCCCTGCAAAATTATGCGTTCCCGCTTTATTGTGGGATCCGGTATAGGCACGGCGGAAAGCAACGCCTGCGTATATGGGTGCAGCGGATTGACATACAGTGATTCCTTGTCCGCTATTTCCACAAAGTTACCCAAGTACATAACGCCAACCCTGTCGCTTATATGCTCCACCACGCTAAGATCATGCGCAACAAAAATATAGGTAAGTCCCATTTCCCGCTTTAGCTGATTCATCAGGTTCAGCACCTGAGACTGTATTGATACATCCAGCGCCGATACCGGCTCATCCGCAATTATAAGCTTTGGGTTTATGGCTATGGCGCGCGCAATGCCTATGCGCTGGCGCTGTCCGCCGCTGAATTCATGCGGATATCGCACGGCGTGGTAGCTATCAAGCCCAACCTTTTGCAGCAGTTCTATTACCTTTTTGTCCGTCTCCTGCCTGCCCGCATCAAGCCCATGTATTTTCAGTGGCTCCGCCACTATGTTTCTTACGGACATGCGCGGGTTAAGCGACGCATATGGATCCTGAAACACCATCTGCATGTCCTTGCGCACTTCGCGCATCTCCTTACGGGAAAGATTGGTTATATCCCTGCCCTCGAATTCTATTTTGCCGGAAGTGGGTTCAATAAGCTTGCATATGGTTTTGCCGAGCGTGGATTTTCCGCAGCCGGATTCGCCAACTATGCCGAATACCTCGCCCTTATAAACCTGAAAATTCACCCCATCCACGGCCTTAACGTATTGCGTTTTGCCGAAAAGGCCCTTGCTTACCTTATAATATTGGCACAGATTTTCAACGTTCAGCAATACTTCACTCATCGCTTTTCACCTCCGAATTCCTTGGTGCAGCGGAAGCATCTGCTGCGTATGCCGCCTTCTAGTTCATATAGCTCCGGCTCCTTTTCACGGCAAATGTCCATGGCGTATTTGCAGCGCGGCGCGAATTTGCACCCTTCAGGCATATGCATGGGATTTGGCACGTTGCCGGGTATTGATTCAAGCTCGTCCACATGCTCGCCAAGCTTTGGTATGGATGCAAGCAGCCCTTCCGTATACGGGTGCGAAGGATGCTTGAAAACGGATACCACGTCGCCCGATTCAACTACCCTGTCGCATATTTCCGCAACAACGCCAAGGTTATGCGTTATGAATATTACGGATGTACCGACCTGTTCCTTCAGCCGCTGCATCAGATCAAGTATCTGCGCCTGTATTGTCACATCCAGCGCGGTTGTAGGTTCGTCGGCTATCAATATGCGCGGCTTGCACACAAGCGCCATCGCTATCATAACGCGCTGCCTTTGCCCGCCGGAAAGCTGGAACGGATATTCATTTATCATGCTTTCCACGCGCGGCAGTCCCGTGGCTTTAAGTATTTCTATTGTTTTTTGCTTTGCTTCCGCACGGCTCACCCTTTGGTGCAGCATAACTGTTTCAATTATCTGTTCGCCTATTGTAAGCACCGGGTTAAGGCTTGTCATAGGCTCCTGGAATATCATGGCAATATCGTCGCCGCGTATGGCACGGCGCTGAGCGGGCGTCATTTTAAGCAGATCCTTGCCGTCAAAAAGTATTTCGCCGCCTACTACTTTGCCCGTGGTATCCATGAGCAATCCCATTATGGATAGCGATGTTACGCTTTTGCCGGAGCCTGATTCGCCCACTATACCAAGCGTGGAGCCTTCTATCAAATCGAAATCTATTCCGTCCACGGCCTTAACAACGCCGCTGTCCATAAAGAAATATGTGCTCAGGTTCTTTACTTCAAGAACATTTTTCTGTGCTTCGCTCATGCTCGTCACCTCAATCCGTAAGCTTGGGGTCAAGTGCGCTCCTCAGGCCGTCGCCGACCAGATTGAAGCACAACACCGTAAGGAATATTGCAAGTCCGGGGAACACGGCGTAATGCCAGCACATAAACACATATGTGCGCGCATTGCTGAGCATAAGTCCCCATTCGGGCGTGGGTGGCGCCGCGCCCATGCCAAGGAAGCTCAGGCTTGCCGCGGTCATTATGGAGCCGCCTATTGATATTGAGTACTGAACTATAACGCTGGGCAGCGCGCTTGGCAAAATGTGCGTAAACAGCAGCCTTGCGTCGCTCGCGCCAAGGCTCCGCGCCGCCTGAACATATACGCTGTCCTTCATTTGCAGCGTTGTGCCGCGCACAAGACGGGCAAACGTAGGCGTACGGAATACTATGACCGCTATTACCACGTTATAAAGCCCCGGCCCGAGTATGGCCACTATCGCTATTGCCAATATAAGCCCCGGGAAAGCGAACAGCACGTCGCACACGCGCATTATAATACTGTCTACTATTCCGCCATAGTAGCCGGATATAAGGCCCAGTATCGCGCCCAGTATTGCTGCAAGCGATACCGCGCCAAAGCCTATTGCAAGTGATATCCTTGCACCGTAAACAATGCGGCTGAATATATCGCGGCCGAATTCATCCGTGCCGAAAAGGTGCTTTGCACTCGGCCCCTGCAGCATTTCAGAATAGTTATAATCGTTTATGCCGTACTGGGCCACAAAGTCCGCAAATATTGCTATAAGCACTATCAGCAGCAGCACTATCGACGCCGCCACGGCAGTTTTCTGCTTTTTGAATTTCCTTACAAATTCCGAAAATGGGGTGCGGATATCTGTATTCTGATCGGTTTTGTTATCTTTTTTCATATCCAACCTCACTTATAGCTGATTTCGGGATTCAGCGCGGCATACAGCAAATCTACCAGCAGATTTATTACCACGAAGTTGAGCGCAAATATAAGAATAAGCGCCTGTATCATGAAATAGTCGCGATTGTTTATCGAATCCACCATCAGCGATCCTAAACCCGAAAGGCCGAACACGGCTTCAACCAATACGGAGCCGCCAAGCAAATGGCCAAACTGCAAGCCCACTACCGTAACAACGGATATCATGGAATTGCGGAACACATGCTTCCATATTACTGTTGATTCGCTCAGTCCCTTTGCCCTTGCTGTGCGGGTATAGTCTCCCTTCATGGCCTCTATTATGGAAGAGCGGGTAAAGCGCGCTATCGTTGCGGAAAGGCCTGTGCCAAGCGTAAGCACGGGCAACACCATGTGTTTCCACGTGTCAGATCCGCTCACAGGGAACCATTTCAGCTTGACCGAGAACAGCATTATAAGCATAAGCCCTATCCAGAAATTAGGTACTGCTTGGCCCGCTATGGCCAGCGTCATTCCCGTATAATCCTGCCATTTGGACCTGTGCGTTCCTGCCCATATACCTATCAGAAGGCCGAGCGCAACGCCCCAAACTATCGCTATGCCCGCAAGGCGCAGCGTGTTGCGGTACCGGAGCGATATTTCATATGTAACGGGCTTGCCCGTCTTTATGGAATTACCAAGGTCTCCATGGAATATATCACTTACCCAGTCTATGTATTGCCGTACCACGGGCTTGTTCAGGCCAAGCTCTTCCCTTATCATTTCAACGGTTTCATAGCTTGCCTCGTCTCCGGCTACCAATCGCGCCGGGTCGCCCGGTATAAGCCGGACGAACATGAATACGAATATCGATATAAGAATTATTGTTGGAATAATGCCTGTGATCCTTTTTCCAACATATTTCAGCATTCAATTCACCTCGTTTAGTAAAATGGATAATAAAGCGGGGATAAAGCCCGCCCGGGCCAATAAATCCGGACGGGCCGCTTTCAGCTTTTCAGCAAAGATGTGCGTTATCCAACGTATACGCCATCCCTAAGATAGAAAGATCCGTCGGGATAGTAGCAAACGTTGCTTATTTTTTCGGGGTTATAAACATAGCCGTCCGTGGTAAAGAACAGCGGCACGCAGGGGCATTCATCCCATATAAGCTTCTGCGCCTCGGCATATATTGCCGCGCGCTCGTCGCTGTTGCTGGTGGCAACGCCCTTTTCCATCAGCACATCGTAATCCGCATTGGAATACAGGCAATAGTTGCTGCCTGCGGGCATGAACATGGCCGTGGAAAAACGGGCAAGGCCCTGATCCGCATCGCCGGTGGAGGGAGAGAAGCCCCTCAGGTACATGTCATAACCGGTTTCGGCTGGGTCGCCGGAGTAACCGCTGACGTTGGAGGAAAGCACACCGCTTTCACAGGGCACAACGTTTACCTTAATGCCTATCTGCTCCAGCTGCTGCTGTATAAATTCGCCGCGCTGCACAGATGAGCTGTTGTTCATGGTCCACATGGTCACTTCAAATCCGTTGGGGTAGCCCGCTTCCTCAAGCAGAGCCTTTGCAGCCTCTATATCGTATTTATACAGTTCCGCAGCCTGGCTGGAATAGTAGGATACCGCGGGGGTAATATAGGAATCCGCCCTCGCGGCCGCGCCGCCTTCGGTAACGTTTATCATGGTATCTATGTCGATTGCCATGTTGATCGCCTTGCGCACGCGCACGTCCTTGAACAGTTCCTTCTGGCAGTTCATGTAAAGATAAGTAAGACTCAGACCAGTGGTCTGGTATTCAACGGTAAGGCCCGCGCCGGTCAGCGTCTCAACATAGGTTGAGGATGCGCCTCCCATTTCCGCTTCCTTAGCCATCAGCATTGCCACGCGGGTCGCGGCCTCGGATATAGGCTTAAAGGTGATGGTATTAAAGCCGGCGTTGTTGGCAACAAGCGCTTCGCCGCCGCATATTTCCTTGTCATATCCCCACCATTCGCGGTTGAGCGCCAGCTTCCAATATTCGCCGGGACGCCATTCGATCAGGCTGTATTGGCCCGAGCCGATAGCGCCGGTTTCAACGGAGTCGGGGTCATTCTGCAACTGGGTAGGGCTTACCATCAGCGCGGATGGATGCGCAAGATAGTTTATGAATGCGCCGAAGGAGTACTTGAGATATACCTTTATGGTGTATTCATCCACCACCTCGGTATGGTCTATCATGCGGTAGTTACTGCTCTTTTTGTATTTGAGTTCCTGGTTCGCCATTATGTCCAGATTGACCTTGGCCGCTTCCGCGTTCCACGGCGTGCCGTCCTGGAAGGATATGCCCTGGCGCAGATGGAAGGTATATTCCGTGGAATCTTCATTGGCTTCGCAGTCGGTAGCAAGCATCCATATAAGCTTGTAATCCTTATCGAAACCAACAAGGCCGTCCATCATCAGTTTCTGTATGCCGCCGTCAAGCGTATTCGCGGCATTGATGGGGTAAAACGTTACCATGTCCGATCCGGTAACAACAACTATATCCGAATTTTCGGCCACGTTCACGCCTTCCTGCGCGGGTTCGGCAGTGTTTGTCTGTTCCGGGTTCTGGCTTTCGGCAGGAGTATTGTTATCAACCGGTGCCGAAGGTTCAACGGATGCGTCGTTATTGCTGCAGCCAAGCATGGCAAAGCTCATAAGCATGCATAACAGAATAGCAATTGCCTTTTTCATTCGTACGTCTTTCCTTTCAATTTTTAATTTTTCGGTTTAGATGTGTTATGGCGCCAAAATCACGTATCTGTTAGCTATATCTTACAATATATGCACCGCATATGGAAATTCATTTTTTCGTTATACCTATTCCATATTGGAATTACAAATGGTATAATTGTGGAAATAGTAAATATTATGCAGTAAAGGCAGGCATTGAAAATGGACTCCGTAGTGCTTGATTATTTTATGAGTTTAGCCAATAATCTAAACTTTACCAAATCCGCCAACGAATGCCATATAACCCAGTCCACAATGAGTAAAAGAATTGCAGCGTTGGAAGACGAACTTGGCGTTAAGCTGTTTTACCGCGATTCTCATTCCGTGCGTCTCACCCCCGCCGGTATGCGACTGAGGGCGAACGCGCTGCGCTACGCCAACCAATACCGCGCAATAAATACAAGTCTGCATAAGCTGATGATAGAATATATAGATATGCTAAAAATAGGCTGCGGATTATATGAAGTGCATATAATGACACAGGCCATAAGCGAATTTATGAAGTTGAGAAGCGATGTTGAGCTGAACTATCTCCAATATGGTTACTCATCCATAGTCAGCTACGTCAGCACAAACGTTGTAGACATAGCCGTGGTGCTGGACACCTGCCTTGATTCCATGGAAAGAAAGCTTACAAAAAAGCCGCTTTATGAGGACACCTGGGCCGTATCAGCGCATAAGGACAGCCCGTTTTGGCAGATGAGCGCCGAAGATAAGACCAAATTAAAGAATCAAATGGTAATAACAATGGTAAATAACGAATTTGAACCCATACGCCCGTTTTGCTTCAACCGCGGCATGACGGACATAACGTTCACATATACCAATTCGTTTGAACCGACAATAGCTCTGCTCATGGCTAACGCTGGCATAACGTTGCTGCCGCAAAGCCTGCGCCCGTGCGTGCCCAGCATAATACGGATAGAAAACGTATTTGCCGAACCCATGAAGCATACCTTTTATGCCGTTTATAATGCAAATAGCGATAATAATTCGCTCCCTGTGTTTGTTTCCTGCTGCGATAGGCTGTTCGGCTCAGTCGACTCCCCCGAATAAAACTCCCGCATATCGTCCAGCCTTATGCAGGCCAGGCGGCCTATGAATTCGGCGTTTTTATCCTGCACGTCAGGATAGGCGGAGCCGCAGTCTATGTCCATGCGATCAGGGCCGTGCCATATGCGCATGGGCGAACCATCCTGATAATGATGGCTGGTGGTATGACCGAATATCATTGTGTATTCGCCGCTAAGCGGCGCCTCTCCGGACTGCCTGTCCCATACGGAAAAGTATTTTTCGCCAAGCTGCGGCCGCTTTGCAAGGTAGAAAAACTCCTTCGGCATGGCGTGGACAAGCTTATATCGCCTGCCGTTCACGGTTATGTCCAGCTCCGTCGGCAGCGCGTCTATCCAATCAAAAAGGGATTCCCGCTCCGCTTCGCTCAGCTTTTTTATGTCCCTGTGCGTAATGTCCCCGCCGTTTCTGTACCAATGCTCGCGCCGCTGCTCCTGTGTCCTGTCCGCCGGGTCGTAGTCCGCGCGCAGCAGGCACAGCATCATGTATTCATGATTGCCCAGTATCATGCGCATGTTCTTCGCCGCCCGTATGCGCTGCAAAAGCTCCACGCCGTGCTCCCCGCGGTCTATAACGTCCCCCAGTATATAAAGCGTATCCTCATCCGTCAGCTTAATCTGTTCCATTACTGCGTCGAACCGGCGCCTGCTGCCGTGTATATCGCTCATAACGTATATCATGCCCGTAAATTCCTCCGTTGCCATGCCTGTAATTTTAGCAAAGCGCGGCATCGTTTGCAAGCTGTCGCAGGAGGGCTGTTTTATGGTATAATCATACCATCGGTTGACAAGGACACACAAGGTTTTAGGAGCCAAATAGCACGGCATAGCTGTGTCGTCCTCACTGGAAATACCTCCAGTATTCCTGCATTCGTCCTCCTTGCTCTGCCATACTCCTTGGCTTCTAAAACTCAAAGACCCTAAAGGAATTGCTTTGAGGACGATCCAAGGCCGAGGAGTGCAGAACTACTGGAGGTAATTCAAGCGACGAGAACACAGGAGCGGCCCAAAGCAAACCTTTAGGGCTTGTGTGCTCTTGTCAACCGATGGTATCTGCCTTTTGGCAAAACGAGAATAATGCGAGGTTTAATTATAATGAACGATAAAGAAGCGCGGGAGATACGCCGCCGGTTCAAGCCGGACAAAACATGGATAAACGCCGTGCACGGCTGCTACGTTAATGAATCAAAGAAGGTTATAAGCACCTTCCGTGAAAGTGTTCAGACAATGGTGCAGGATGAATCGGAACGGTTCCTTGCCCTGCTGAAGAAGCCTATTTCCGGCACTATAGGCCGCAGCCTTATCAACCTTGAATTCAGCGCGCGGCAGGTCATGGAAAGCGAGGAGCATAAGCTGCTCATGGCCATGCGCGCATGCGGCCTTGAAAACGAGGAACTGCTTGCCGCGTTCTACAACCGCGTGGCGCAGACGCTGAACATAGACGGCGGTTATATAATACTGCTCGTGCACGACACTTACTCCGTCCCCTACCGAAGCAGCGACGGCCTTGCGCAGCACGATGCATCAGACGAGGAATTCAGCTACTTCATTTGCAGCATATGCCCCGTTAAGCAGACCCAGCCCGTATTGAGCTATCAGCTTGCGGAAAACTGCTTCAATGCGCTCAACAACGGCTTTGCCGTTTCCGCGCCGCAGCTGGGCTTCATGTTCCCCGCGTTCGATAACCGCGCCGCAAACATATACGCAACGCTTTATTACACCAAGAGCACAGCCGATAACCATCCGGAGTTCACCACGGCCGTTTTCGGCATAGAGCCGCCCATGCCCGCAGCATCGCAAAAGGAGGTTTTCAGCGAAATACTTTCCGAAGCGCTGGCGGAAGAATGCTGTATAGAAACCGTGCAGTCCGTGCAGGAGCATATAGGCCAAATAATGGAAATGCATAAGGAAAACCATGTTGAGGAGCCGCTCGCCCTATCCAAAAACGAGCTTGGCGCGGTACTTGATCAATGCGGCGTATCGGCGGAGCGCGTGCAGGCGTTTTCCGATGCGTTCGATGCGTACTTCGGCACGGACGCGGCCCTTCCGCCCGTGAACATGATAGACAAAAAGCAATTCGTCATAACCACGCCGGAGGTCACCGTGAAGGTTGACCCGGAGCGCAGCGACATGATAGAGCTGCGCAAAATAGATGGCCTGAAATACATTCTCATCCCCGCGGACGACGTAGTGGAGGTAAACGGCGTAAAGGTGCAGTTTGGGGAGAAATAAATAAACCAACACACCCGCCCGATGCAATGCCGGGCGGGATTTGTGCTTTTGGGGGGCGCAAATGTTACCCCGCGTTGTTAGCAGTAAAGCTCAGTGTTGTGCGGCAGACCGTCTCAAAGTGGGAGCAAGGCTTATCGGTGCCCGATAAAGCAAACCTCCGCACAGCATAAACCGTGCGGAGGTTTTATATTATAATATTTGCTCTATTATTCGCTGTGTGCTTTTGGGCAGCAGTGCAAACGCCCGCTCTTTATCGCCGGATGCAAGCAAGCTGCGCACATTTGACGCGCTCACCGCGCAGCCGTTTATCGTGAGCCTCTCCGTTTCGCGGCATTCTATGCCGTATCTTGGCAGCGTATCCATCAGCACGCGGTTGTATTCGTTCGTCACGGCGCTGAAAGGCTCGCTGCCTATAAAGCGGCGGCTTACGGAAAGCGCGGCGGCGATTTTTATGAACACATTCGCATCAAGCGCCGCCTGCACCGCCGTTGCGTCCTCCGTCCGTTTAAGGAAGTAGGACGGAAATACCGCGCGCGACACCATGTATAGCCCCGTTGAATGCACTATTGCCCCGCGTATGTCCTTCACGCCTTCGCGCACCATTCTAAGCCTGTCCTCAAACGAAAATTCTGACGCATCCTCCCGCACCACGAATATATGCACGCTGTCGCAGCTCTCCGCCGCCCTTTGGGCAAGGTATCTGTGCCCGAGCGTAAACGGGTTGGCGTTCATAACTATCGCGCCCTGCACGCCGCTGCCGCGCTCAAGTGCGGCTATATAGCCGCCGAACCCGCCGCGCCTGTTTTCCATCAGCACCGCCGCATCGCCCGCGCGCGCGACCTCATAAAAGCCTATGCCCGCGAATATGGGCGCGTTTTTCGCCTTTGTGCATATAAAAACATGGCTTATGCCGCGCATGAACTGATATTCAAGCATGGCGGACACCAGCGTGGAAAGCATATCCTCCCCGCGGCAGCTTTCATCCACCGCAATGCACCTTAGGCTGCATCCGCGGCAGTTGCCGCAGGCAACGAGCTTCCCTTCGCCGTCAACAATGCCGAACACGGCGTCCGCCTGCTCCTCCCGCAGTATGCCGCTGCGCTCAAGCAGCGCGTCCCGCTCCGCCATAAGGCGCGCGGAGGAATCTATCCGCACCGCGTCCATTTTATTCAAACCTGTATGGCTTTATCTGCCGCACAACGTCCAGTATGCTGCCATCCCGCGCCTCAAGCACGGCAACCACCTTATCCTCCCATTCGAGCGGCTCCGGCGTGCCGACTATTGAATACGCAAGCTCCTTCAGCTTTTCTATCGTTGTGTGCTCTATGCCCGCCGCGTCAAGCCACGCGGCAATGTCCGGCCTACTTGGGTTCACGGCAATGCCGTGGTCCGTCACAACAACGTCCACGCACTCGCCCGGCGTTGTTACGGTAACAACGTGCTCGCATATCGTGGCCATGCGCCCGCGCATGAGCGGCGTAACTATTATGCAGCATTTTGCGCCCGCCGCCGCGTCCGGATGCCCGCCCGGCGCTCCGCGCAGCACACCGTCCGATCCCGTAAGCACGTTCACGTTAAAGTCCGTGTCCACCTCAAGCGCGGCCAGTATAACAAAGTCAAGCTGGTTCACAAACGCGCCCTTATTGGCGGGGTTAGCATACTGCGATGCGGATATTTCAAAATGCCGCGCGTTTTCCCCGGCCGATTTCACGGCGACCTGGTCAAAATCCTGCGTATCTATTATTGCGTTAACAAGGCCGCTTTCAAGCAGCGTTACCGTGGGTGCGGATATTCCGCCCAGCGCCCAGCGCATGGTTATGTTCTTTGCTTTCATCTTAGGCTCAAGGTAGCGGTTTACCGCAAGCGACGGCCCGCCCGCGCCCGTTTGGAACGTGAACCCGTCCGCAAAGTACGGCGTTGCCGCCATAACGTCCGCGCAGCGCGCAGCCATTGTCAGCTCCCGCACGTCGTTCGTCATGCGTGCGGCCTTTGCGGCTATCTTCGCCGGGTCGCCTATCGCGTCCACGCAAACAACATAGTCCACGTCTATTCCCTGTATGCTTGCGGGCAGGTTTGGACTCGGCACGAGCGTATCGGTTATTATAACAACATGGTCGGCGTATTTTGCATCCGCCATTGCATAGGACAGCACGCCGCAGTCGCTCTTCCCGCCAACGGCGCGGGCGTTGCCGAATTCGTCCGCGGTCGGCGCGCCTATGAAGGCAACGTCTATATGCACGTCGCCTTCCTCTATTGCCCTTACCCTGCCGCCGTGGGAGCGTATTACGGCGGGCGTTTTCAGCTTGCCGGCCGATACAACCTCGCCAAGTCTGCCGCGTATGCCGCTGGTCTGTATGCCGGTAACTATGCCTTCCTCTATCATGTCGGCTATGGCGTCGTGCGCCGTGCCAAGGCTTGATGCCGCAATGGTAACGTCCTTTATGCCCATCGCCTTTATTTCCTTCATCACCATGGATGCAACGTAGTCGCCGTCCCTGAAATGATGATGGAAGGATACCGTCATGCCGTCCTTCATGCCGCATTTTTCTATCGCTTCGCGTATGCTGCCGACCAGCTTGCTGCCCTGCGGCTTTTCGCATATGCGCGCCCTTACGCCGCATTTGGTATAGGTTTCGCCGTCGCGATATCCCGCGCCCATATATACGCCGTGCCTGCCTATAAGTTCATCGGGAATGTCCCTGCCAACTTTGTTTATCATGCTTACAGTTCCCCCTTATACATTCCGCATGCCTTGGCCAGCGCTATTGTACGCTCCGCCCCGGGCAGGAATGCAATGTCTATCATCTTTCCGTCAACCGTGAATACGCCAACGCCCTTTGCGGCGTTTTCCCTTACCGCGCGCACTATCTTTTCCGCAGCCGTTATCTCCTTTTCACTCGGGGCGTATATTTCATGTACGGCGGCTATCTGCCGCGGATTTACGAGCGATTTGCCGTCGAAACCCATCTGTTTGTCCAGCAGCACCTCCGCGCGGAAGCCCTCTTCATCGTTAAGATCGGTAAATACCGTATCGAAGCACTGCACGCCCGCCGCGCGCGCCGCCAGCACAACAAGCCCGCGCGCCGTGTTCAGCTCAATTCCCCCGCGCACGGGGGAAACCTGCATAGTGCGCCTTAAATCTCCGCCCGATATGGCTATGCCGAACATGCGCCCGGATGCCGCGGCTATCTCCTGCGCGTTAAGTATACCCTTTGGGCTTTCCAGCGCCGCCATCAGCAGCGTTCTGCCCTTTTCCTTACGGAATTCCTCCTCCGCCGCTTCAACGGCCTTTTCAACGGCAATAACGTCCCCTGCGCTTTCGCATTTGGCTATGCGCACGCCGTCCGCCCCCGCCGCCACGCATACGCGCACATCCTCTCGCCAATGCGGCGTATCCAGCCCGTTTATGCGCACTATCACTTCCGTATCGCCGTAATCAACGGTTTTCAGCGCATGATAAAGCGAAAACCGCGCCGCGTCCTTCTGGTTTTCCGCAACCGCATCCTCAAGGTCCAGCATTAAACTGTCCGCCCCGTAAATGAGCGGATCCTTTATAAGCCCGGGCTTCTGCGCGCTGAGGAATATCATGGTGCGCCTTAATCTGAATCTTTCCGGCTTCTTCCTTTGTATCATGCTCACATTTCCTCCCATGGTATGCCCGCCTCAATGCCCGCGCTCCTGTATGCCGCGCATTCCACGCGCGCACGCAGCGTGCATTCAAGCGCGCCGCGGTCGTTCACGTCTACCTCCGCGTTCTCTATGCCAAGTTTGCTCAGCGTATCCAGCACGCTTTGCTTTATCGCCCGGCCGTATTGATTCTGCACGGTGCTTTGAATGTGCAGCACTATGCCGTCTTTGCCCGGCGCAATGCTTATCTGCGCATCGCTTGATTCAAGCGTGCCCGCCATTGCCCTGTTTATCAGTTGCATATGCTTTCCCTCCGCATACATATCTTTGACAATAGTATACCAGCAGTTGACTTTAACCAAAATCTAAACTATACTAACAAATATATAAGTTTAACATTATAGGAGTGCAACTTATGAACATAAATCAGGCCAAATACATACTTACCATATTGAACGAAGGCAGCTTTTCCGCCGCGGCAAACAAGCTTTTCCTTTCCCAATCCGCATTGAGCCAAACCGTGCACGCCGTAGAACAGAGCATAGGCGGCAAGGTGTTTGAAAAGCGTAACAATAAGCTTACGCTCACCTATTCGGGCGAGCTTTATATTGAGGCGGCGAAGCGGATAATCCAAATTGAGGACGAGCTTTCGCGCGAGCTGCACAGCGTAAAAAACGAATGCGGCGGGGTGCTGCGCTTCGGCATACCAGCGCAGCAGAGTATGACGATGCTGCCGCGCATATTGAGCCGCTTCTGCCCGATGTATCCAAAGGTGGACATTGCCCTTAAGGAGCAGGGCTCTAATATGCTCACCGCCATGGCCGCGCGGCAGGAAATAGACATTGCCGTCGCCCGCACGGAGCAGAACAATGCGCAGCTTGAATACCGCGTGCTGCAGAACGAAAAAATGTGCATAATAGCCGGCCTTGGCACGAATATATATTCAAAATATAAAAACGGGCAAAGCATAAGCGCGGCGGACGCGGCCAACGACCGCTTTGTTTACCTTAAATCCGGCCATAATGCCCGCGCCGTGCAGGATACGCTATGTATCCGCCTTGGCGTTGAGTTTCCGTGCTTTATAGAAACCGATTCGTTTGAAACCGCCCGGCGCGTTGCGGCGGACTGTGCCTGCGCCATGATCGCGCCGTACTCAATGGCCGTGACCGATGCGGACGCGCTGCACGGGGCGAAGGTATTCCCGCTTACCGATGAAATAAACGTGCTGAACACCTGCCTTGTATACAGCAAAAACCTGCACCTGAAGAAGTACATGCTGGACTTTATAGAACAAATAGAGGCGCTGTATGCCGAAAGCGGGCTTGAATAATGAACGCGGCGCTGTTTGAATGGGCAGAAGTGCAGCTTGGCGCAATGCTTGCCGCGCGGGAAGCGCGCATGGCGGCGCAGCACGGCCTTATAAAAAAGCATAACCTGCCCGTGGTTTCGTTCACGCTTAATATTCCCGGCCCCGTGAAGCGGTTTGCGCTTGCGGATATGCTGTTCGACAGCGGCGTAGACATGATAAGCCGCGCGCTGCTCTCCCACGGAATGGCGATAGCGGACGGCATCACCCGCCGCTGCGAAACCGGCTGCGAATACATTGCCGCAATAGACGGCGATGCATACCGCGCCAAGGCCGCATTAACCGCGCTTGAGGAAAGCTTCCCCGCAGCAAGGCTGTTCGACATGGACGTTATAACAAGGGAATTTGAGCACGTCTCCCGCGCGGACATAGGTATGCAGCCGCGCCGGTGCTTTTTATGCAGCGCACCCGCGGCGGAATGCGCGCGCAGCCGCCGCCATTCGCTTGATGAATTGACAAATCATGTGCATATGCTCCTTTGGCAATGGTACGCAGATGCTCAGGCGGAGCGCATAGGCCGCACGGCGCAGCGAGCAATGCTTTACGAGCTTGCCGCCACGCCAAAGCCCGGCCTTGTGGACCGGCGGAACAACGGCGCACATACGGACATGGATTTCTATACGTTTATTGACAGCGCATGCATCACCGCGCCGTATTTTGCCCAATGCGCACGCGAAGGGTTATGCGGCCCTGCCGACGGCGCAGCGCTGTTTGCGCGGCTTAAAATGCACGGGCTGAAAGCCGAAGGCGACATGCTTGGCGCAACGGGCGGCGTAAACACGCATAAGGGCGAAATATTCTCGCTTGGGCTTATTTCCGCCGCATGGGCGCGGCTGATACGCTATGGCGCCCCCGTGAGCGCGGGCAGCATATGCAAAACCGCAGCCGATATATTCGCCTCCGCCGTTCCCGATGCGCACGGTCTCAGCGGGGCGCGGCTGTCCGCACACGGCGGCTTTGCGTTGGCGCTCAATACCGCGCTGCCTATACTGCGGCGCGAAGCACAAAACGGCATGGATACCGCAGCCTGTGCCGCGCTTACGGTGCTGATGGCGCAAAACGAGGACACAAACATAGTCCGCCGCGCGGGAGAAGATGGGCTTGAATACGTAAAACGGCTCTGTACCTATACGGACACAGCCGACGCGGACACGCTTATGCGCATGGACGACGAGCTTATCCGCCGCAACATAAGCCCAGGCGGCAGCGCGGATCTGCTTGCGGCGGCGCTTATGCTTTACTTTGCAGAAAATGATTTATAAGTGAAACATCCTCCGTACCATATTCGGCGCGGAGGATGCTTATTTTATGCTTTATTTACTTGTCGCCCTGGCAATATACCACATTGCCGTCAACGATGGTTCTGTAAACGGTTGCGATGATGTCTGTAACGGGGTTGCCGTTCCATATTACCACGTCCGCGTCCTTGCCCACTTCAAGGCTGCCTACGCGGTCGCCAATGCCGGTATATGTGGCGGAATAGATGGTTATGGCCTTCCATGCTTCCTCCTCCGGCAATCCGTGGCGCACGGCAAGGCCCGCGCAAAGGGGCAGCGCCTCTATCGTAATAACAGGATCGTCCGTTATTATGGCAAAGGGTACGCCCGCCTTATGCAGTATTGCAGGGGTTTCGAAGGAGCGGTTCATAACCTCGTGCTTGCTGGGCGTGCCGCCGGAGGTGGGGCCTACAAACGCGGGGTAGCCTTCTTCGGCAAGTATGTCCGCAATGAGCGCGCCGTCCGTGCAATGATCTATCGTCATGCGCAGATTGAACTCCTTTGCTATGCGTATGGCGGTGAATATATCGTCCGCGCGGTGTGCATGCGCCTTCATGGGTATTTCGCGCCTGAGCACGGGTATAAGCGCCTCGTACTTCATATCGAATGCCGGCTCCTTGCCCGCTTCCTTAGCCTCCATATAATTGCGCGCCTTATAGAGTATTTCGCGCAGCATGGACGCTATTGCCATGCGGGTCATGGGCGCCTTTTTGAACTCCGTGCCGTATACGCGCTTAGCATTCTCGCCAAAGGCAATTTTCATTGCCGCAGGGTTCTTTATTATCATGTCGTCAACCCGCCTGCCAACGAACTTTACGGCCATTGCCGTGCCACCTATTATGTTCGCGCTGCCGGGCGTGGTAACGCCGCTGGTCACGCCCGCCTTTATGGCGCGCCTGAGCTGCGGATCGTACGGATTGAATGAATCCATTATTCTAAGCTGCGGCGTGAGCGGGTCGTTCTTTTCATTATGGTCGGGCGATATGCCTATTGCGCGCGCGGAATCGCCCGTATGGCAATGCGCTTCCACTATGCCGGGGGTAACAAGGCGGCCTTCGGCGTCTATAATCTCGGCGTCCTCGGGCGCGTCCACCTTAACGCCTATGCCGGCTATCTTGCCGCCGTCTATAAGTATTTCGCCGTTGGCGATGTCCTCGCCCGCCATGGGGCGGATGTGTGCGTTTTTAATGAGCAGCATTGGGTTTCCTCCTTGGGTGAATTGTTATATGTAGTTTACCATTTTCCGGCAATAATACACAAGTTTTTTATCATTTAATTGACATTCACGCTTTTAAATTGCTATAATATAAAAAATATCTTCCGCAGCTTTGTATTATTAAGGATTTATACCGCGTTACAGCTTATATTGATACAAAGCTGAACTACTTGATTTACAGATAGTGTAAACGTAAAAAATAAAAAGGGAGAAGCGCACATGGATTTAATCGACCGGATCAATGCCAACTACAACAACCTTTCGCGGGTTCACAAGCGCATAGTGGATTACATTACCGATAATCCGGACCGCGCGTGTTTTCAATCACTCAAGGATTTCAGCGACAGCGTGAGCGCCTCGCCCGTTACCGTGCTGCGCTGCCTTGACAAGCTGGGTATAAATGGTTTCCTTGATTTGAAAAAGGAGCTTAGGGCATATACGCGGCAGAGCGTGTATCCCGGCAAGCGCCTTGCATCGGCCCTAAGCGGGCTGAACAGCACCAGCGATATTGTTCACCGCGTGGTGCAGGCGGATCTTGACAATATCACGAATACGTTTGAAAATCTCAGCTCGCGCGACATGTACCGCGCATGCGATATATTAAGAAACTGCGGGCGGGTGCATTTGGTTGCGCAGGGCGTAAGCAAAACGCTGCTGCCGTTTTTGCAGAACCGGCTCAGTTCGCTGAATATAGACGTGCAGATATTCGATGTGGACAGCACCATTTTCCTTACCAACATGCTTTCCGGCATCCGCACGAACGATGCTTTCTTCATGCTGTCCTTCCCCCGCCTTGACAACAGCCGCATGCCCTTCCTTGCGGAGCAGCTTGTTAAGCACAATATCCCGATAGTGTGCATGGCGGAAAACCCTGCATCGGCCGTTGCGCGGCACGCCACCGTAACGCTTATATGCCAGGCCGATACGCCGATATATTACAATTCCTATTCCGCGCCCATGGTAATGGCAAACGCGCTCGTATCGCTCATGGCAGGGCAGATGAAGGACGATGTGCAGGCATTTCAGACGCAGATTGAGAACCTGCGCAGCGAATATACAGCGTATTCAAAAATGCATGACGGGAATGAATCCTCCACCCAGGCTGATGCAAACGAGGAGGCGCCTAAGCTTATGGAGGAACGGCCCAAGCGCAAGCGCGGCCGCCCGCGCAAGGTTGCGCCCGCTCCCGCGTGTTCCGCTGTTAAGGCAGATGACGAAGGCGCGGCAAACTGATATCCATTACAAAGAAGTAAACCAAACGATTCATTTTCATTATACAGAAAGAGCGGCCCAATAAGCCGCTCTTTCCGTATATCTTGCAATTATCTCCACTCGGCGTAGATTTTATCCGGCCGGGACCACTTGTACTCCACAAACGGGTTTTCGCGTATGTTGCCCTTGCGCACCCAGAAGCGGCGCTCGGTAGCATCGATTATGAAGCAGGCAAGCGTTGCGCATTGCTCTATTTCCTTATCGCGGCTGTTTCGCTGGTTAAGCACGGATTCGGGCGCGCCGAAAGTGCAGTTGAGCACGGATATCATGTCCGCTATGCCTATCTTTTCCTTTCCGCTGAGCAGGCGCTTTATGGTATTGTAGCGGTTCACGCTGCTGCCCTTGCGCCCGTAAAGCAAATGCCCCTGGGAAAGGAAATGGTTGGTATGGTAAGTCAAGCCGTTTTCTGGATAGAGTATCTGCGCACCGTTGGCGCCGGCCTCTATGCACATCATGTCCCCGTGCAGGTTGCCGTTGGACACAAGGAAGTTCATTGGCGCCATGTGGCGGATGGAGAACAATATGTCCAGGCATTCCGCCCAGTTGCCGGTGCTTATGAACTTGCGGCGCACTATCGCGCTCGGCACGCCTATGGGGTCGGTCTCAATTTCGCGCGGCAGGCTGTTTATTGCCAGTCCAACGCCCGCCTGGTTCATGCCGTAGCGCGCAAGCTGGCCCGCTTCCGTAAGGCAGAAGCAGTCCGGCCCGTTGTCCTGCAATATCTCCAGCACAACGCCGTGTTCTTCCGCCCAGTAATACATGTCCCAGTTCTGCGCGGTTAGCACATGGCCATTTGTGGTGCGCTCGGGCAATGCGCCTATGCAGGAACATTCCTCCGCATCCTTATGGTGCCTGTCGTCGTGCGATCCTTCAAAGCGCAGCAGCTCGCTGCGGCAGTTGATGGCAAGTATTTCGTCAAATGAACGGCCGCAGCCTTCCGCTATGCCGTGCATCTCCTCCATCAGTTCCGGCGCAAACGCTTCTATGGCGGGTATGAACTTGGCCGCCATTTGTATTGCGTAATCCCATGAAAGGTTGGGTTTGTTGTTAAAATAGCGCTCGTAGTCGCCTATCGTGCGGTCTATCAGTTCGCGGCATTCCCGCCCGTATGTTACGCCGCGCTCATGCGGCGTGCCGGAAAGGACTACCTTCTTAAACGTGTTCACTATATGTATACCTCCACAAAATCATCTGTCGCACAGATGGCACGCCACAAAGTGGCCGGGTTCTATTTCCCTCAGTTCCGGCTGTTCAGCGGTGCATCTTTCCATGCACTGCGCGCAGCGGCCCGCAAAGCGGCAGCCCGGCGCGGGGTTCACGGGGCTGGGCACGTCGCCTTCCAACAATATGCGCTCCGTCTTAACGTCAAGCCTGGGGATAGGCACGGCGGAAAGCAGCGCCTTGGTATACGGATGAACAGGATTTTTGAACAGCTGTTTGCAGTCCGCAAGCTCAACCATGCGTCCAAGGTACATTACCGCTATGCGGTCGGAAATATGTTTAACAACGCTCAGGTTATGGGATATGAACAGATACGTCAGTCCCCTGTCCTTTTGCAGCTGCTGCATAAGATTGAGCACCTGTGCCTGAATGGATACGTCCAGCGCCGATACCGGCTCATCCAGCACAAGGAACTCCGGATTGAGCGCAAGCGCCCTTGCTATGCCCACGCGCTGGCGGCGGCCGCCGTCAAGCTCGTGCGGATAGGCATTGACCAGCCTTTCGGCAAGGCCAACCGTCTCCATCAGTTCATATACCCGTTCTTCATATTCCTTTTTGCTCTTGCAGACCTTCTGTATCACCAGCGGCTCGCCAATGCTTTCAAAAACGCTCTTCCTGCCGTCCAGCGAGGAATACGGGTCCTGGAACACTATCTGCATCTTCTGCCTAAGCGCGCGCAGCTCCTGCTTATTAAGCTTTGTCACGTCCACGCCGTTCAGCAGCACCTCGCCGCCGGTGGGTTCGTGCAGGCGCAGTATGGCGCGGCCTATGGTGGACTTTCCGCAGCCTGATTCGCCCACAAGGCCCAGCGTTTCGCCCCGCTCAATATCGAAGCTAACGTCGTCCACGGCATGCAGCAGGCCGTTCTTGGTGTTGAAATACTTTTTAAGGTGTTTTACTTCCAGCAGCTTATCAGGCATTTTCGTTACCTCCGCCGTTTATCAAATGGCACGCCACAAAGTGGCCCGGTTCAATCTCCACGTTTTCCGGATGCTCCTGCCGGCAGCGCTCGGTCGCATAAGGGCAGCGCGGGTTGAAGCGGCAGCCCTGCGGCAGATCGGTAGGATCGGGCGTAAGGCCGTTTATGGGCACAAGCTCGTTCTGCTCGGTGAATATATCCGGTATGCAGGCAAAAAGGCCCTTTGTATACGGATGCGCGGTGGAGTTGAATATATGCTCCCGCGTGCCGTACTCAACAACCTCGCCCGCGTACATTATGGCAACATAGTCGCAAATTTCCGCCACTATGCCAAGGTCGTGCGTTATCATTACCATCGCGGTTTGATACTGCGCCTTCAGCTTTTTCATCAGCTCCAGCACCTGCGCCTGAATGGTAACGTCAAGCGCGGTTGTAGGCTCGTCCGCTATAAGGAAGCGCGGGTTGCACGCCAGCGCCATTGCAATTACCACGCGCTGCTTCATGCCGCCGGAAAACTGGTGCGGATAATCGCTGCCGCGCTCCGGCCTTATGCCAACAAGCTCCAGCATGTCGCACGCTTTCTTGTGCGCCTCTGCGCGGCTGCCGCCGTCATGCAGGCGTATAACCTCAGCTATCTGGTCCGCAACCGTCATAACGGGGTTAAGGCTCGTCATGGGGTCCTGGAATATCATGGCAATTTCCTTGCCGCGTATTTTGCGCATTTCCTTTTCGCTTACCTTCAAAAGGTCCTGCCCGTCGAAGAATATTTCGCCCGATACTACCCGTGCCGGGGGTGTTGGAAGTATGCGCATTATGGACTTTACGGTCGTTGTTTTGCCCGCGCCCGTTTCGCCCACAAGACCCAGCGTTTCGCCGTTGCCAAGCGAGAGATTAAGGTTTTCCACGGCGTGCACCGTGGCGTCATAGGACTGATAGTGAACAGTAAGGTTCTTTATTTCCAAAAGCTTTTCGTTCGCCATTGCGTTTCCCTCCTTAGTCCTTCAGCTTCGGGTCAAGCGCATCGCGCAGTCCGTCGCCAACAAGGTTCATGCTGAACACCGCCGCCATGATGGCAAGGCCCGGGAATATGCACACATGCGGCGCATCGCGCAGGAAGTCGCGGCCGGTGGAAAGCATGCTGCCCCATTCCGCCGTGGGCGGCACTATGCCAAGGCCAAGGAAGCTCATGCTGGCGCAGGAAAGTATCGCCGCGCCTATCTTAAGCGTTGCCTGCACGATAAGCGGGGCAAGGCAGTTGGGCAGAATATGCCGCGTTATCAGGAAAAAGTCGTTTGCGCCCGCCGCGCGGGAGGCTTCAACAAAGTCCTGATCCCTAAGGGAAAGTATGCTCGCCCTGACTATGCGGCAGTAGCCCGGTATGCTCGATACGCCGATTGCTATCATAACGTTCTGCAAGCCTGAGCCCAGCGCCGCAACTATCGATATGTTCAAAAGTATTGTGGGAATGGACAGTAAAACATCCATGCAGCGCATTATTATATTGTCTATCGTGCCGCCGTAATAGCCCGCTATCGCGCCCAGCGTAACGCCGCCGATTAGCGATATGCATATTGCAATAAGGCCAACGGACATGGATATGCGCGCGCCGTAAATTATGCGGCTGAGTATATCCCTGCCAAGCTCATCCGTGCCGAACCAATGGTCCGCGCTTGGGCCCTGCAAACGGTTGCGCGGGTCCTGCGCATTGGGTTCATACGGCGAAATTATCGGCGCAAGCACAGCGCACAGCACCAGCATTATAACAATGCAAAGGCCAACTACCGCGCGGCCGTTTTTACTGAAGCGACGCCATGTTTCCTGCAGTTTGCTATGCTTCTTGGGTACGTTTGGTTTGGTTGAAATCGCGCTCATCCTTGCACCCCCTTATTTATATTGCGACCGCACGCGCGGATCGACATATGCATACAGTATATCCACCACCAAGTTGACAAGGCAGAATGAAAGCGCTATTACCAGCACGCCGCCCTGAACAACGGGATAGTTTCTGGACTTTATCGCATCCACCATCATTTTGCCAACGCCGGGTATTGCGAATATGGATTCGATAAGCACCGCGCCGCCAAGGAGCAGGCCGAACTGCATACCGATCGTGGTTATTACGGGGATAAGCGCATTCTTGAGCGCATGCACCGTCACCACCTTAAATTCGCTAAGGCCCTTAGCGCGGGCGGTGGAAATATAATCCTGCCTTATTACTTCCAGCATGCCGGAGCGCGTCATTCTTGCTATGCTTGCGGCGCTGTTAACGCCCAGCGCTATGCCCGGCAGAATAACGCAGGAGAAGGAATCAAAGCCCGATGCAGGCAGCCATTTCAGCTTTACGCAGAAAAGCAGCATCAGCAGCAGTCCGCACCAGAACGACGGCATTGATATGCCAATCATGGAGATGCTCATAACAATATTATCTATAATTGAATACTGCCTTATTGCGGACACGATGCCGAACGTTAGCCCGAACACCACCGCGAAAGCGACAGCAAAGCTTGCAAGTTTAACGGTATTGGGGAAGGTTTGCGCTATGCGCGTGGCAACGTTCTGGCGGGTGGAATAGCATATGCCCATATCGCCGCGCAGAAGGCGCACAACATAATTAAAAAAGCGTTCAAAATAGCCGCCGTTAAGGCCCAGCTCCTCACGCAGAGCCTCGCGTGCCTCCGGCGTTGCATTATCGCCAAGCAATGAGTCCACCGGATCGCCCGGCGTGATATACATAAGCGAAAAAACCAGCAGTATAACGCCAAGAAGCACGGGAATAAGCATGAGCAAACGCCTTGCAATATATTTAAGCATGGTATTGCCTCCTAATGTAATATTCACCGGCAGCACCGTCTGCGTGGGGCAAACGCTGCTGCCGGGCGTTAAAGGGGAAGAACCTTATAATCAGTCTTCGTTGACGAAGTAAAGCTTGGAGTAGTACTCCATGTCATAGGGCAGCACCTTCAGGCCGCGCACATCGGAACGCGCGCCGTATACGCGCCAGGGGTGGCAGATGTAGATCATGGGGCACAGGTCGTGTATCATGGCCTCGGCCTCGGACACCAGCTTGTTGCGCTCTTCGGCGTCAAGGGTGGTAACTATCTTGTCCAGTATGGCGTCCACATCGGCGTCGTTGAGCCAGGTACGGTCCTGACTGCTGCCGCGGGAGCTGCTGTGGAAGAATGCATACAGGCCCTCGCCCGCGTCGCACAGCTTCATATCGGTCGCGGCGGTACCAACTTCGTAATCGCCGGCGTTGAGCATGGTGGAAAGGGTGCCGCTCTCGGTGGGCTGAAGCACCAGCGTTACGCCCACTTCCGCCCACATGGACTGAAGCATTTCGGCAAACATGTTGTTGGTGGTATTGGCAAGGTAGATGAAGGAAACCTCAAAGCCGTTTTCATAGCCTTCGGCGGCCAGCATTTCCTTAGCCTTGGCGGGATCGTACTCATATTCGGGCAGGTCGTGATTCTTACCCTGGAAGGAGGGAGGAATGGGGCCGTTGGCCTTTTCGCTGCTCTTTACGCCGTATATGGTTTCGCGGATAAGCTCGGTATCGGTCGCATGGTACAGGGCCTTACGGACGTTTACGTTGTTAAGGGGTTCAACGGAGGTGTTGAAGCAGATATAACGCAGCGTGTTCTGGGCGCCGGCGAGCACATACATGTCGCTGCTTTCCTCAACGCGGTCTATATCGGTGGTCTGGAGACGACAGTTCAAATCTATATCACCGGTCTCAAGATTGATGGTACGGGAGGTGCCTTCGGTCATTATCTTCAGCACAACGGTCTTAAGCTTGGCGGGTTCGCCCCAGTAGTTCTCGTTGCGCTCAAGGGTGATGCTTTCACCGGCGGTCCAATCGGCAACCATGTACGGGCCGGTACCTACGGGCGCGCGGCCGTGAGCATCCTCACCCATTTCGGTGATGGCCTTTTCGTTCACTATGCACATAACGGCCTGGCAAAGCTGAGCCTCAAGGAAGGCATAGGGCTTGGTGGTCTTTATGTTCACGGTGTAATCGTCAACCGCTTCCACGCCGCTCAGATCAATGTAGGTCAGGGCGCTGGCGCCGGTGGTGGTGTTTGCAAGGCGATTGATGGAATACACAACGTCCTTGGCGGTGAAGTGCTCGCCATTGGTAAAGTTCACATCGTCGCGCAGCTTAAACTGCCAGGTCAGGTCGTCAATGGCTTCCCACTCGGTGGCAAGGTTAGCCTGGGGGATGGCGTTCTCGTCAAACTTGAGCAGAGTGTCGAGCACGTTGCGCATGATTATTTCGTTAACGTTGCTGGATACGCCGCCGGGATTGAGCGTAGCAGGCTCACGGTCAACGGCTATGTTGATGGTATCCTTGTCGGACACGGTCTCGTTGCCGTCGGTCACAAGTTCCGTATTTTGCACGGGAGTGGCTTCCACATCGGTGGGAGCGTTGGTAGCAGTGGGTTCGTCAGAATTAGCGGGATTCTGCTGTGCGCATCCTGCCGCAAATGCGAATATCATCGCACAAGCGAGGAGCATTGCCAGGTACTTTTTCATGTCATTTCTCCTTATCAGATTACCCTTTTGGGGTATTGATAATATAACCGCATTCGCATCATTTGTAAAGTCCATATATTTTATAATTATGTTTTGTATTTATTATCACCGTTACAGCCGGTTAAAATTATTCAGGCTGCCAAATTTATTTTTATGCAAAATTCTCCTATTAATTTATGTTAAAATGCTTGACTTTTTGCCAAATTTGCTGATATAATCTGCATAAAGTCAGTATCATGAAATTTTATCTTGCTATTTGATTTGATTTATTTTACAAACGCGGCTGAAAGGAGGTCTACCATGAACCTACGCGAGCAGCTATATGTGTGCGCAATCGCAAAAACCGGCAGCCTTACCGCGGCAGCCAAAATACTGAATACATCGCAGCCTAACCTGAGCCTATTCCTCAGCAACCTTGAACGCTCGCTCAACATCAAGCTGTTCGATAGGATAGGCAAGCAGTTCCGCCTTACATACGCGGGCGAGCTATACGTTGCCAAGGCGCAGAAGATGATACGCCTTAAAGAGGAATTCGATGCCGAAATTTCCAGCATTGTTGAAAACATCAGCGGGCGGCTGAGAATGGGCTTTCAGTATTTCCGCTCTTCCCGCCTGATACCGCCGCTGGTATCCGCATTCTCGGAAGAATATCCGCATGTTGAGTTCAGCTTTGTGGAGGATACCGTATCGCGGCTTGAATCCATGCTTTCGGACAACACGATAGATATTTTCTTCTGCAACTGCCCAACGAAGAAGTCCGAATATGAGTATCACCCTATATATCGTGACTCCGTGCTGTTCATGACAGGCGCTGACCACCCGATAGCCTCGGCCTATCCCCTGGCCACCACTGCGGACGAAGGCTACCCGTGGATAAGCCTGAAGCTGTTTGAAAACGAGCGCTTTTTCCTCAGCCGCAGCGGCGGCAGCCTGCGCGCGTTTACGGATCAAATACTCGAATCCGCGCACGTTTCGCCAAAGCACATAATTACGCTCGATAAAGTGGAAACCATAATGGAGTTGGTCTCCCGTGGGCAGGGCGTTGGCTTCTGCGCAGACAGTTACCGCAGCTTTGTTTCCCTTTCGCAGCCGCTGCACCTGTTCTCCGTCGGCAATGAGATGAAACGCATAGACTTCTGCGCCGTTAACATGAAGGGCAAGGTTCTCACGCCCTATGCCAAGCGCGCCATAGAAATAGTCAAGGAAATCATGGACGGACAATTATATTAAATTCAAATTAAACCAAAACAGACCCACCAAGCACGGTGAGTCTGTTTTTATATTGTCGCCTTATTCTTCCAGCAGGTATCCGCTTTCTTTAAGCTTTTGGGCGAAGGAGGAATACGCTGCCCGAGCCGTTTGCCCGTCTATGCCATATTCTTCCGTCAGCGCGGCGATTATTGCCGCTTCGTCGCGCCCAAGCTCAAGCTGTTTCCACAAAAACGCAGCCGTTTCGTTCAGCGTGCGTGCATACGGCGCTTTGCCGCGGGCGCTGCCGCAGGCCACCAGCATTGTTTCGCCGCACACCTCCGTGCGCACTATTCCGGGCAGAATGGTATACTTCATGCGTTGTACATCTCCTTTGCAAGCGTATCGTGGCACAGCCGGGCGGATGCTTCATCTCCGCGGTTGACAAGCTGCCACACGGGCACGGTTTGCAGCAGCCTTTCCTCCAGCGCGCAGACCCGCCGCACGTCAAGCGGGGTGGACCGCGTGAACAGGAACTGCATGAACAGCTCCGCAACGGCTTCCTTCGGCTCAACGCGGCGCATGGCGTTCTCCTGTCCCTGTTTGAGCATTATTATGCCGCCGAGCGGGGCAGAGCGCATACTGCCCATGTTCTCCTTGCCGCGCCAGGGCGAAGGATGCACGCTTATGCCTTCATCCGAAAAATCCAGCACGGGTTTATCGCCGTTTATGATGCTTATCTCGCTGCCATATTGGCGTTTCCATTGGATATAATGCGTGGTTTTGCCCGTGCCACTGAGCGCCGTCAGCAGCCATGCCTGCCCGCGCCATATGAACGCCACGCCATGGAATATTGCCCGTTCAAACGGCAGCAGCGCATCGCACGCGCGGGTACACAGCTCCATGTGCTCCACATACGGCGCGGTGCTGCCCTCCTCATACAGCGGCAGCAGCCGTTCCACCTCCGCCGCGCTCACGCCAACGCGCGCCAGCGGCATATCGCAGCACGCGAACGGCATATACATGAGCATATATTCATTATGCGCGCAGCTAAGCATCAGCGGCACGCCGCCAAGTCTTACACTAATTTCCATAATACTAAAGCACAGCGGAGAGATCATTAGATCCCTCCGCTGATTCTCATTGGGTTAGTCCACTATGTCCTTAAGTATGTTGCCCTGGGGGTCAACGTTCACTATCGTGCCATCGGGCAGCTTTATCTCGCTTATGCCCGGGCCGATGCTGTAAAGATCTGTGCCGCCGGACGGGAATGCCGGTACATCGGTCGATTGAGGCATAGGGTTGCCGACTTCAGGCATTACAAAGCTAAACTTCTTCATTCTGCTGTCCCCCTTCCTTAACCTTCAAGGCCGACCCACTGGCGGTATACCAGCGTGCGGGTCTCGCCGTACACAACGGTGGTGCCGTCAAGCGCCACATAGTACGGGGTAACATTGAGCGTCATGCCGTCCACAAGGCCGTCCAGCAGCATATTGCAGCTCATCAGCATTGCGCCGTTCACGCTGCCGCCGAAGAGATAGTTCGCGTCGTAACCATCAACGGTCTGGGCAGCCTCTTCGCACTTAACAACCTCGCCGTTTATCACGAAGCCGTATTCGATGCACTCGTTCACGTCTATGGCGGAGATGAACTTTACGGTGTTGGTCATCATCTCGTAGGTGTACTGCGCGCGCAGATACATAGCGTCGCTGTTAAGCGTCATATCGGGCGCTTCGGGTACTTCCGGAATCACCGGGGTTTCCGGCACTTCGGGCGCTGCCACGTTTTCCGTAGCCGCAGAAAGCAGCGCAATGCCTTCAACACCTACGGTTCTGGTGCTGTTGCTCGCATAGATCGAAACATTCGAGCTTGCCTTCACAAGTTCTGACATTATCAGCTCCTCATGCCCCGGCCCTTGGTATCCGCAGTTCCTTGCCGCATAAGCGCTTGTAACCCTTATGCCGTCCAGCGTTACCCAATACGGGCGGTAGTTAAAGGACTGAGCTGTATCTTTCGTTTTTATATGGGCTATGCCAACATAGCCGTATTTGCCTTCATTCGTCGCCGTCTGCGTTACTGTCAAGTCGCCGTTGGATTTAACATACATCTCTTCCTTGACTTCGCCGCTTTCGTATACTGCCCTGACCTTTGTGTAGACCGTATCATCGGTACTCAAGAGGTCTACGTTATTCTCCATGGCAAAGCCAACATGCTGATACATGTTGCGGTCAACAGATGTGGTCAAATACAGGCCAACCACATTTTTCTGGCCACTTTGCGCGGGGTCATGACGCCATACGGCATACGCCCTCGGCATCAGATAAGTTTCACTTACCTCCCAAATGTAGTACGTCTTGCCCTTTACGGGTGTGAAGTTGATGGCGTTTTCTTTGTCCGCAAACGTCTGCACTTCGGTGCAAGCTTCGTTCTTGAACGCGCCGCCGTAGAGGTGCTTGTCGGAGACTCTGGCAGTAAGATTTTCCTTGCTGCCGGTCAGGCGGATGGTGTCGGTATTGTTTAAGCTGCCGCTCTGCACATGGCCGATGTAGTAGCACTTATAATACATGAACACTATCTCATTGGTTCCTGTGCCGATAATCAGTGCCTTGGTTTCGTCCTGATTTTCTATCGGCATATAGCCTTCAAGAGTTTTATCAACTGTGCCGTATACCTGTGCGCCAAAGCGCGCCTGCTGTACAGCTTCTTCCTTTATAACGCTATTGTCATCCGCATCAACGTGCTTTACAACATAGTCGTACATATTCCTGTCATAATACAGGTTCAGCTCAAGGCCTTCTGCCGTAAGCTCGCCGCTGGCATTGCTCTTTTCCGCATTATAGGTAAATCCGGGTATGGTCAGCTGAGTTCCCGTATAGGTTTGGCCTATCTCACCGTTCAGGTTCGTGCTGCTCTGATACTCTGTATAGCCCTCGCCCGCTATGTTCTGTATCCAATGCACTATCTGCACGGGCGCGTGATGCTCGTCCTTGGTGTACCAGAACGTAATCACGTTTTCATCTTCATTAGCGCTGAGTATAAGGCGCTTCTGGAAAGCATCGGGCGCGTAGCCGCTTATCTGCACGAACTTCTCCGTGATTATGGCGTTGCTGGTTTCAGCAGTCTTTCCCTCATGCAGCACATTCTCCGTACCCTTTTCAAGATACCTTACGGTGTAGCCAACCTTCTCCTTTGCCACATACACGAATGTAAATTCGTTATTGCCATTGATATCCATGGTCAGGGAGTGGCTGCCGGTCTCGGGGAAGTAGCCGCTCTGATAACCTTCGTTCAGTTCGTCTCCGGTTTTGGCTTCGAATGTCAGGGTGGTGCCTGCAAGCGCGCTGCCGGTGGTCGGCTCCGCAATTTCGGTATCACCAAACTTATAATAGATGGTGTATGTGACCAGCGTATTGCTGCTCCACTTGGCGTAAAGGTTCAAATCCTTTACAATGGGCATGGAGAAGTCGAACGCCCTTTCAACATTGCCGTCCATATAGAACCAGCCCACGAACACATATGAGCCGTTTTGGGGATCTGCGGGCGTATTCGTTACCGCCGTGCCATGAGGAACGTTGTCCCATGTATCTATCGGGTCGTTCTCCTCTATCTTTTCCTTTGTTAGGAAAGTCTTGACCGTGTGGTTCTTGGGCGCCCATTTGGCGTAGAATATTGTATTGTTGTACGGCATCTTTGCGGTATCCCAAGCAACGGCTTCCGTGCAACCGGGGTCTGTATACCAACCTGCGAATACATAGCCGCCTTCTTCCAAAATACCGGTAGGATAACTCGGCTCGAAGTAATAGCTCGACAACGCCTTATCATAAGGAATTGTATTGCTCCTTACAATAACGTTGGCACTGTTGAAGTCCAGCTTAAAGCTGTTGCGGGTGTAGTAGAGGTAGTAATTATTACCCTGCACCTTATTTGAATCATATTTAAAGCCGGGTATTTCAATATAGTCCTCGTCTGTAAAGCTCCATTCGCTAATCTGGACCTTCAAATCCGGCTTTATGCTTGTGGTAGTACCCTTCTCATAGTAATGAATAGTACTCATACCGCTACTTTTTTTGCCATAAATAGTCAGATTGCTATTAGGCATATCGGGCGCAGCTGTATAGAACGTGCTTCCACTTGATGTTGTATACCACAGGTATCCGCTCGGAGCCTGATTCCACCACGGTGAAGTATCTGCGCCATATTTTATGTTCCTGAACTCGGCTTTGGTTACCCAATTATCAAATATAAAACCCTCATTTACCTTGAACGTCAACGTATAAGTATTCCTCTTATAGTATACGTTCACAACGCTGCTGCCGTCTGCTGCAACTGTAGCGCCGTCGGTATGATCATAATGAAATCCCGTATAGTTCTTATCGTTCGCCGCAGTTATAACAGTGCCCGGTGCGGCTTTCTTCTGAACAGACGATTCATAGCTAAAGCCGTCATCGTTGGCGTTTTCCTGCCAATACTGCACACGATAATTCACGCTGTCATCAACTTTCCACTTCGCCTTATAGGTGGTGTTTTCTGCCGGAACGGTTGCAGGCACATCTGGCTCCCATCCGCTAAACGTATAGCCGGGTTTAGTGGGGGTGCCGACCTCTAAAGCCGCGCCGAAGCGGGCATAGATGGGTTCTACGCCGTAGCCGCCGTCAAGCTTAAAGCTCATCATGTAGTAATTGCGGTCGTAATATATCTCGACCACGGTGCTGCCGTCCGCCGCAACCTTGGCTTTGGTATTATACAGCAGCGCTGCAAAGCCGGGATATGTTTTGGCAAGATCGCTGCCTACTTCACTCTCGGTGTAGCCGTCAACGTGTTCCGTTTTGTCCAACGTATAGTTGTTGTCCGCAACGTTCTGCAAATAGTGGTTAACAGTAAAGCCTACGTTTGCCGGACGGTAGATTACTGTATAAGTCTTGTTCTCGGTTATGTTGTTAACAGTAACATTAACGGTTGCTGGGTCAGGCTCGTAGCCCACAACCGTCGGGCTCGTTACTGTCTGTTCGAGACTGCTGCCTTCTGCCAGAGTAGCAGTCCACGAAGGTGCGGCCTGCTTACCATTCTCGAAAACGTAGTTGATGATAACGGTATGTTGACCATCCGCTATCGCCAGCGCCGCTATCAGCGAAGACAGCATGAGTACCGCCAGAACCACCGACAGCACTCGTTTGGTTTTGTTCATGCAATTCTCTCCTCCTTATTAAGTTCTTCTGTGTTTTTTCCCCGCTTAACCGAATACGCCGCGCCCGCTGTGTAAGCCCCCTCCCGCCGGCACGGAAAAACAGAAGGCTCCGGCATAAGCCCGAGCCACTTGACCAACTTGTCAGCCGCTCAATGTGCGCAACGCACCCGGCTAAGCTTATAATAATTTTACCATAAGCAAAGATTTTTTCAACCTTTTCGCGGCAATTAATTTATTTTCATGTTTTATGTATATTTACAAGTCGCCCCCCCCCCCGAAAATTCAGGTATTTCGGCACTTTATCGAAGAAGCTGTTTATTTTTATACAACCTTATTCACTCGCTCTAATGTTTTTATGCAATTTGCATAATTTACAACCATGGCAATGGCATTGCCCGGCTTGCGCTGCCGCGGCAACTGTTCACATTTTGTTCACATATGTAAAAAAGCCGCAAAGACATATCGCCCCTGCGGCATTTGCTCACCAGCGGACTATTTTGTAATACACCCGCGCGGTCAGCTTGTATACAATTAGGTAAAGCAGCATGAACGCCGCGCATGTTGCGCCGATGCAGCGCAGTATCAGCGCATAATCATTTAGCTGGAACGTGCCGAGCATGCAGCTCATAATCTTTGACGCGAAAAGCATATGCAGAAGCGTCATGCCCAGCGGGATGAAGAACACCCACAGCACCTGCGAATTGATGGTGGCTTTGACCTGCCTGTCGTCCATGCCAACCTTTTGCAGAATATCGAACTGCGCCTTGTCGTCATAGCCTTCGGAAATCTGCTTGAAGTAAATTATAAGCACCGTTACCGCAAGGAACAGCATTCCGAAGAACACGCCCAGGAACAGCAGCCCGCCATACATGGCGTAGTTTAGCGCGCGCTCATTGTATATATCCTTCGAGCCGCGCACAAGGCAGCATGCGCTGCCGCGGTTATATGCATCGTGATAAGCGTCAAGCGCATCGTAAAAATCCTCCATTATGGCTAATCCCGTGCGCTGGTCAACCTCCGGCATGTCTATCGCCGCGTCGTAATACTGCGAGTCATCATAGCCCGCAACGAAACGTTCCTTGGATATTTTAACGCCGTGCTTCGCCGCGCTGTTTATCAAAAGCTGCTCTATATCGCCCATTATCCGCTCCTGCTCCGCCTTGTCCGGCAGGGGGTAGCCGTTGTCCTTATCCACAAAGTGGATGGAAAGCTCCACGTCGTGCGGATTGAACTCATGCAGCATCTCCTCGCGCCCGGCGTAAAGGGACAGCGTGCCCGATACGGTTACAACAAGCATTGTGGACAGTATGCATATTGTGGCAAGGGAGCGCGCGTTTTGGCGCATGCGCTGTATCATGCCCGATATGGCAATGAAGCTTGACGGGCGGTAATATATGCGCTTGTTGGCCTTAACGGCGCGCAGGAAGGCAATGCTGCCGTATTCCATAACGATGTACGTTGCGATTATTACAACTATTACCAGCGGGAAGAACATGCCCAGCGCTACGGCGGAATTATCTATTCTCCATGCCATGTAATACGCCCCCGCAAGCATTATTACGCCAAGTATCGCCAGCGGCCAAAGCAGCTTTGAATCCTTTTCGCCCTTCTTGGGGGCGCGTATAAGCTCCATGGGGTTGGCAATGCGCACGCGCAGCGTGTTATATACGCTTGTAACTATAAATATGCCGCCGAAGAACACAAGCGTCATAGCGTACGCCCTTGCTCCTATAACGAAGCGGCTGCCGTCCGCGCAATCGATAAGCTTTAGCAGTATCCAGAACGCAAGCTGGCCGAATATGAGCGCGCAGACTATGCCCAATATAAGCCCCAGGCCCAGCGTGAACAGGTTTTCCCACCTAAGCACGCGGCCCACATGCCGCTTTTCAAGCCCCAGCACCGCATACAGGCCGAATTCCCGCTTCCTGCGGCCTATAAGGAAGTTGTTCACATACAGCATGAAGAAAAACGCGAATATGCTGAAAACCACCATGCCGAAGGAGAACATGGCCTGCGTGGTTTTCCCGCTGGTCAAATTGGCAAGGCCGTAGGAAAACATAAGCCCCGCTATCAAAAGATACACGCCGCTTATCACCGCCGTGGCAATTATGTGCGGCACATATGTGCGCTTATCCCTGCGGATATTTGCAAGGGCAAGCTTTGCATAAAAGGCATTAAACAAGGCCGTTGCCCCCTTCCGAAAGCACGCTAAGGTTTGATACTATGCGGTCGAAAAACGCGGCGTTGCTCTCCTCCGCGCGGTATATCTGGCTGAAGATGCCGCCGTCGCGTATGAACAGTACGCGGGAAGCATAGCTTGCGGCAAATGCGCTGTGCGTAACCATGAGTATTGTTTTGCCCTGGGAATTAAGCCGGGCAAAGTTATCGAGCAGGCGCTTGCTGCTCTTTGAATCGAGCGCGCCTGTGGGTTCGTCCGCAAGGAGTATGCGCGGATCGGTGATTATTGCCCTTGCCACCGCCGCGCGCTGCTTTTCGCCGCCGCTAACCTCATAAGGGAACTTGGTCAGCAGCTCTTCTATGCCGAGCATTTTCGCTATGGGCGAAAGCCTGCGCTCCATCTCGTTCACATCCATGCGGGAAAGCACAAGCGGCAGCAGTATGTTGTCCTTCAGGTTAAAGCTGTCCAGCAGATTGAAGTCCTGGAATACGAAGCCAAGATGCTCCCGCCTGAAGCGCGCGCTTTCGCTGTCCTTAACGCGGTTGAAGCTGTGCCCATCGAGCAACACCTCGCCGCAGGTGGGCTTATCAAGCGTTGCCAATATGTTCAGCAGGGTGGTTTTGCCGCTGCCGCTGGGGCCCATTATGGCCACGAATTCGCCTTCGTGCACGTCGAAGGAAACTCCGTTTAGCGCCTTAAACTGGCGCATGCCTTTGCCGGTGTTATATACCTTGGTAATATTTGATACCTTTAACAGTTCCATTTTCATTCCTCCGTTTGTCATGCACTTATTTTACCGCATAACAAAACCCATCTGCCATAGCGTCAGCTTACAGATGGGCCGTGTAATCTTACAGTTTTGTCACTTATATATTTCTCTTTCGCAGTCCGGAAAGTAAAGCGTGAACCGCGTCCCCCTGCCAAGCCTTGATTCAACGCCTATGCGTATGCTCAGCGCGTCCGCCGCCCGCTTTGCCATATAAAGCCCTATTCCGCTTGAGCGGTCGTCTATGCGGCCGTTATAGCCCGTGTATCCTTTTTCAAATATTCTGGGCAGGTCCTCGGGCATTATGCCTATGCCGGTATCCTCAATGCTGAGCGTTTTAGCGTCCCCGCATATTGTCACGCCGCCCTTGTTGGTATATTTAACGGCGTTTGAAATAAGCTGCTCTATTATGAATCCAAGCCACTTCTTGTCCGTCATTATGCTTTGCCCGCTAACGTTTACGCTTACGCTCAGTCCCTTATAAACAAAGGGTATCGAATGGCTGCGCACCTGCTCCTTAACGGCGGAATCCAGCCTGCACGGGGCAAGCACAATGTCGCTCGATATGCTTTCAAGCTTTATGAACCTTAGCGCCATCATGGCGTATTGTTCAATTTTGAAAAGCTCCTGCCGCATCACGGCGCGGTCGCCGTCCTGCTCCAAAAGGAGCCTCATCGCCGCTATGGGCGTTTTTATCTGATGTATCCAAAGGGTATAGTAATCAAGCGATTCCTGCTTACGCGCCGTTTCAGACGCGCTCAGGGCATCGTATTCATTGCAAAGTTCTTCAAGCACGTGCGCATACGCCTTTTCAAGCCCGCCTTCGCCCCGCGGCAGGGCGCGGCTCAGATGCGTTATGGTGCCGCAGAGCTCGTCAAGCGTTTTCAGCTTTTTTGCATAGCGGTCAATATCAACAACGGCTATGCACGCGAAAAAGAAGCTTATTATAAGCGCCGTATACAGCGCAACGCTCATATCTTCCCCCGCAAAGAAGGCTATCCCGATAACGCAAAGCATGCTTATTGCATACATTGCAACGAACGGCGCACGGTGCCGTATATAGCCCCGCGCCTTAGCCATCCAGCGCATACCCCCGCGCACGGTGCGTCACTATGCAGTTCTTCACGCCCACTTCTTCAAACTTTCTTCTTAGCCTGTTCATGTTCACGCTCAGCGTATTGTCGTCAACGAACTGGTCGCTGTCCCAAAGGGATATCATAAGCTCCTCCCGCGAAACAACCTTGCCGCGCTTTGATATAAGGCAGGAAAGCAGCTTACCTTCGTTGGGCGTAAGCTTTACGCGCACGCCGTCCTTTTCGATATACAGCGCCGCGGAGTCGTACCGCGCGCCCTGCACCGTTGGCAGCAGTGGTGTACGGTAGTCATACGTCCGTCTGAGCATGGCCTGCGCCTTGGCGACCAATACCTCCATGGATACGGGCTTGACGAGATAATCGTCCGCGCCCATGTTCACGGCCATAACAATGTCCATATTGTCCGCACGTGAAGAAAGGAACATTATGGGCGTGTCGTAAAACTGCCGCAGCTGCTGGCACCAATAGAAGCCGTTATAGAATGGCAGCGCGATGTCCATTATAATAAGCTGCGGCTTTATGCGGATATATTCTCCCACAATGTCGTCCAGCCTGTGCGCGATATGCCCCTGCATATCCCACCGGCACAGATAGTCCCGTATTTCGGCGGCAATGACCGCGTCGTCCTCAACAATCATAATCTTATACATACGGGTATTATACCACGCTTTGCGCATTTATGCGCAATAATATTTGAGATGCGGAGTTAAGCTGCCCTAACCCCTTTTGCGCACTATCGTCCCCATCGTCCCCTGCGTCCCCAAGGCCCTATTTGTCTGGGTTTTTTGAGGGGACGCAACGGGGACGCAAGATTTTATCGTCCCCTGAGCGCACTGACGTGCGCAGTGAAATCCGTTCTTCGAACGGGTGAAATATTGCTATCGCAATGTGAAATATGGCTGCGCCATGTGAAATACGCCTATCGGCGTATGAGCGGGAGAGGGTGTAAGGTGCCTTTTGATACGCTTTATATGCTTTTCTATTGCAATTCGACACTATTCTACATTATACTTAACCTAAGCGCCTGTCCCGACACGGCAAAAGGGGACGGTTGGCCACTTATCCTGACCTTACGATATATGTCAGGGGAAGGAGGTGACCACAATGGTGACATGGGCTTTGTTTTTTGCATGCGGCTCATTTATCGTTGGACTTCTCAGGTTGTTCTTGGCAACCTTGGAATTCGTTATGAAGCTCCAAAAAAGGAAGTAACCGCTCCGGCCAAGGATAGCGGTTACTTTTATTAAGTAATCAACATGTGGCCAACCGTCTCCGGCAGGCGCGGTTTTATACTTATATTATACGCAAATCATAGAAAATATGCAAGTGAAAACTGAATAGTACAGTTACCAAAAGGCGCCACCGCTTGCGGGGAAAGTGTCGCGGCGTAAGCCGTGACTGAGGGGTTGACATAAATAGCATAGCCACGGGCGGGCCGCCAATGACGGCCCCTACAACGCATAAGCGCAATTTCACTGCGCACATTAGTGTGCTCAGGGACGATGAAATCTTGCGTCCCCGTTGCGTCCCCTCAAAAAAACCAGACAAATAGGGCCTTGGGGACGCAGGGGACGATGGGGACGATAGTGTGCAAAGGGGGGAACGGTCTCCCGTCCCCCATATCAACCCAATATTTACTTCGTCACGCATTCGCTGATGGAGCGGGTGTTGACCTCCTCCATAAGCTTTTCTTCAAACGCGGCAAGGGGCATCGTGCCCAGGTCGCCGCCCTTGCGGCTGCGCACGGCAACAACGTTGTTTTCAACCTCCTTGTCGCCTATTATCAGCATGTAAGGCACGCGCTGCATCTGCGCCTCGCGAATCTTGAAGCCTATCTTTTCGTTGCGCAGGTCCGTCTCCACGCGGATGCCCAGCTTGTCAAGGCTTTCGGCAATCTGCTTTGCGGCATCGTGCGTGCGGTCCGTCATGGCAAGCACCTTCACCTGCACCGGGGCAAGCCAGGTTGGGAATGCGCCGGCAAAATGCTCGGTTATAACGCCTATGAAGCGCTCTATGCTGCCCAGCACCACGCGATGAATCATAACGGGGCGGTGCTTTTCGCCGTCCGCGCCAACGTATTCAAGGTCGAACCGCTCAGGCATCTGCATATCCAGCTGTATCGTGCCGCACTGCCATGTGCGTCCAAGCGAATCGGAAAGATGGAAGTCCAGCTTCGGGCCGTAGAACGCGCCGTCGCCTTCGTTTATAACATAGGTCTTGCCCATGTGCTCTATCGCGCGCTTGAGCGTATCCGTTGCCATGTCCCATGTTTCCTTTTCGCCTATGTGGTCCTCGGGCATTGTGGAAACCTCTATCTGGTAGCTGAGGCCGAAGGTGGAATACACCTCGTCAAACAGCCTTACAACGTTCTGTATCTCCTGCTCCATCTGCTCCCAGGTCATGAATATGTGCGCATCGTCCTGCGTGAAGCAGCGCACGCGGAACAGCCCGTGCAGCGCGCCGGAAAGCTCGTGCCTGTGCACAAGGCCAAGCTCCGCCATCCTCAGCGGCAGCTCGCGGTAGGAATGCGGCTCTGTCTTATATACCAGCATTCCGCCGGGGCAGTTCATGGGCTTTATTGCGTAATCCTCGCCGTCTATAACGGTGGTATACATATTGTCCTTATAATGGTCCCAATGCCCGCTGCGCAGCCACAAATCGCGGTTAAGTATTATAGGCGTTGAAATTTCAACGTAGCCGTAGCGCTTATGCACCTCGTGCCAGTAATCAAGCAGCGTGTTCCTAAGCACCATTCCCTTGGGCAGGAAGAACGGGAACCCGGGGCCTTCCTCAAGCAGGGCAAACAGCCCCAGCTCGCGCCCAAGCTTCCTGTGGTCGCGCTTCTTGGCCTCCTCTATGCGGTTTATGTATTCGTCCAAATCGGCCTTCTTTTCAAACGCCGTGCCGTAAATACGCTGCAGCATCTTGTTCTTCTCGCTGCCGCGCCAGTACGCGCCCGCAACGCTCATCAGCTTTACGAACCTTACCTTGCCCGTTGTTTCAACGTGAGGGCCGGCGCACAGGTCAACGAAGTCCCCCTGCTTATAGAAGCTTATTATCGCGTCCTCGGGCAGGTCCTCAATAAGCTCAACCTTATAGGGCTCTTCCTTCTGCTTGAAGTATTCTATCGCCTCCGCGCGGGGCATTTCAAACCGCTCCAGCGGCAGCGCTTCGGCAATTATCTTCTCCATCTCCTTCTGAATCTTTTCAAGATCGTCCGGCGTGAAGGGCTCCGCGTCAAAGTCATAATAGAAGCCGTTCTCTATTGCGGGGCCTATTGCAAGCTTGGCTTCCGGATGCACGCGCTTCACGGCCTGCGCCAGTATATGGGACGCGGTGTGGCGCATTGTCCAGCGGCCGTCCTCATCCTGCCAGGTGAGCAGCTTGAGCGTATGGTCGCCGTGTATGGGGCGGAAGGCGTCCGCGCGCTGGCCGTCTATTTCGGCGGCAAGGGTAGCCTTTTTAAGCTTTTGGCTTATTGTTTCGGCTATTTGAAGGGCTGTCATGCCGTCTTCAAATTGCTTTACGGATCCGTCTGGGAATGTGATGTTCATAATATCCTCCTTATGAAGTAAAAAAATCTTTGCCCGAAGCGGAACGGCGCATACAAAAAACGCCCGCCCCAAGCGCATACGCAAGGGACGGACGATGCTTATCTCATCCGCGGTTCCACCCTAATTGGTCTAAAAAAACCCACTTTAAGTTCAGGCTGTATCGCTCCTGCTGCGCCTTTAAGTAGCGGGCCGGTGTTCCCAAACGCTCGGCTTGCGGCGGCACGCTTGCAGCACTATTGGCGCGCCTCTCTGGGCCGCAATATCCGCGGTACTGTTCCCGCGTAGACCCCAAAGGAAATATTTAATCGGATTATAAACCCGCCGCTTGCCTTATGTCAACACAAAAAAGCAAAAAGACACGCACCCATACGGCGGTATTTTGAATATGGTGCAATGCGGGGCAAACCGGCGCCCGCGCAGGGAGGGCAGCATGAGGGAATACAGCATAGAAACGATAGACTACCGCATTGACATAGCGGACAGGATACGCCGCGCGCTGAGGGGAGCGGAGGGCGTTGGGGTAAGGGGAGAAGGGCAAAGAGCCGCCGTAATGACCCGAGACGAGGAAGCGCGGGAGCAGCTATGCATGGCACTGTGCCGCGTTCTGCTCAATGACGCCGCAGCGGAGGAGATAAAGAGCGAACTCAGGGCATATCCGCTTGAAGCCGCCGAGGCTGAGCGCGCCGCCGTCCGCGCGGGGGAGCTAATGCGCCGCGTGCCGCGCAGGGCAAGCCTTTTTGCCTACGCCCTCACCCGCCTTATGGAGTATACAAAGGCCGAATCCGCGCTGAATATAGAAGGCTTTCTGCGTTTCCGCCTTGCGGACGCGGCAAATCTCGTCCGCCTGTGCGCCCTCCGCGCCGCCATGGAGGAGCTTATCCGCCGCGAGCTTTCCGCCGGTACGGACGGCGAAACCATAATCATAATCACCCGTGATACCGACCCAAGTACCGAGCCGGATTGAAATTTGCTCCAAAACATCGTATAATACGTCCCATGAATCAGTTGGTAGAGGAAAAGCTTAAGCTCCTGCCGGATCACCCGGGCGTATACAGAATGTTCAACGCGGAAGGAGAAATAATCTATGTCGGCAAGGCGGTCAATTTGAAGAACCGCGTTCGCCAGTATTTCCATTCCCAAAAGAACATGAGCCCAAAGGTGCGGGCAATGGTAAGCCACATTGCGGATTTTGAGTATATACTCACCGCCAATGAAACAGAGGCGCTTACCCTTGAGGCCGCAATGACCAAAAGCCTTCAGCCGCACTATAACATTCTTCTGAAGGATGATAAGCATTTCCCCTATGTCCGCCTTGATGAAAGACAGGATTTTCCCCGGTTCGAGGTCGTGCGCCGTGCAAAGAACGACGGTGCGCGCTACTTTGGCCCGTATCTCAGCGCCGTAACGCTTAGGGACGCATTAAGCTGCATACGCGATATGTTCCCCGTGCGGCACTGCAAAAAGGATATTGCCAAGGCCATCGCCCGGCGCGAGCGGCCGTGCCTTATGTATCACTTAAACAAATGCTGCGCGCCGTGCTCGGGCAACGTAACGCGGGAGGAATACCATAAGCTGCTCGACAGCGTGGTAAGCTTCCTTGAGGGGGACACCGCCCCCGTGTGCAATATGCTCCGCGCGCAGATGCAAAAGGCCAGCGACAATATGGAATACGAAAAGGCCGCCCAGTTCCGCGACAGGGCGGACGCGGTTGAGCGCATGGGCGAAAAGCAGCGCGCAATGATGACAAAGACCGGCGCGGAGCGGGACGTGTTCGCGCTTGCGCGCTGCGGCGAGGACGACGTTATATTCGCCCTGTTCGTGCGCGGCGGCAGCGTTATAGGCAGCCAGCATTACGCCATGGATGCGCTGGGCGAGGACGCGGGAGAGATAATGGCCGCGTTTTTGCAGCAGTATTACGAAGGCTCCGGCATAATACCCCGCGAAATACTCGTTAAGGACATGCCTTCGGGCGCGGACGAGCTTACAGCATGGCTGAAGCAGCAGCGCGGCGGCGCGGTGGAGCTCATCTGCCCCGTGCGCGGCGAAAAGGCGGAGCAGATAAAGCTTGCCTACCAAAACGGCATGGACGCGATAAAAAAGCAGCGGGAGCTTGAGCACCGCTCATGGGAACGCGGTGAGGGCGCGCTTGCGCAGCTGTGCGGGTATATAGGGCTTGAGGAGCTGCCGCGGCGCATAGAATGCTTCGATAATTCGCACATACGCGGCAGGGACACGGTTTCCGGCATGGTGGTGTTTATAGACGGCAAAAAAGCCCCCAAGGAATACCGCCGCTTTAAGCTGAAGCTGAACCACGGCGGGGACGACCTTTCCGCCATGCGGGAGGCGCTGACAAGGCGGTTTGAAAAAGTGACCCAAAATGATGAAAGGTTTGCCGAGCTGCCCGATTTATTGATAATGGACGGCGGCAGGACGCAGCTTAACGTTGCGCTGGAGGTACTCAGCCGCTTCGGGCTTGATTACATTCCGGCAATAGGCCTTGCCGAACGCAACGAAGAAATAATCGTTCCGGACAGGGAGGAGAGTATAATCCTTCCCCGCGGCGACGGCGCGCTGCATTTTATTCAGCGCATAAGGGACGAAGCGCACAGGTTCGCAATATCCTATCATAGAAGTCTCCACGTTAGGAGCGCACTGATGAGCGAGCTTGATAACATAGATGGCATCGGCGATAAGCGCAAGCGTTTGCTTTTTGATGCATTCGTAACGCGGGACGCTATTGCCGCCGCTACCAAGGAGCAGTTATGCGCGGTAAAGGGCATGAACAAAACGGCAGCCCAGGCCGTGTATGACCACTTTCATCATCAGGAGGACTCACAATGATAAAGCTTATTGCGTTCGATATTGACGATACGCTCACCAAAGAACCGCGCACCGTGCCGCAAGCCAATCTGGACGCCGTAAAGCGCGCGCAGGACGCGGGGATATTCGTAACCGTTGCCACGGGCCGCGGCTTCCACGGCTCATCGTATATATGGCAGGCCATGGGCGTGCAGGGGCCGATAATAAACTACGGCGGCGCGGTAATAAACGATACCGTTACGGGCAAAGCCCTTTATACAACCGAGCTTGACCCGAAGATGGTAAAGGAGCTGCTTGCACTTGCAAAGGAGCTTAACGTGCATGCGCACATATATCAGGGCGACGGCATAGTTTTTGCCGAGGAAAACCCGTATGTTGACGCATACAGCCAAAGGCTCGGCCTGCCGCGCACGGTAGACGCCGAGGTTGGCGAAAAAACATGGCACAACGTGCCAAAGGTACTATATATAACCGAACCGCAGCGCGCGGAGGAGCTTATAACAATGCTGGGCAAGCGCTACGAAGGCAAATTGAAGGTTTCCGGCTCCGTGCCCGGCTTCGTTGAGTTCAATGCGGAAAACGCGCACAAGGGCAGCGCGCTTGAATGGGTTGCCAACTATCTTGGCATAGAGCGCGGGGAGACGGCCGCCGTGGGCGATAATCTATTGGATCTTGAAATGATACAGTACGCCGGCATAGGCGCGGCCGTGGCCGATGCGCATCCGGAAATACTCAGCGCGGCAAACGTAGTCCTCCCCAGGTGCGAGGATATGGCAGCCGCATGGTTCATAGACAACATTATCCTGAAGGGAATGAAATAAAAGCAATGGCCGAAAGCATAACTCTTGCGGTGGACAAGCTGAGCGAGGAGCTGGAGCTTGAATCATTAACAGGCAGCGGCGGCACGGTAACGTTCACCAGCGCCGAAATAGGCCGCCCGGGCCTGCAGTTCACGGGGTATTACGACCATTTTTCAAGCCGCCGCGTGCAGATAATAGGCATGAGCGAGATGTACTATCTCTATGGCCTCAGCGGCGATGAGGTGCGCGCAAGGATGAAAAGGTTCATGTCCTACGGCGTGCCGTGCATAGTCTGCGCCCGCGGCAACATGCCGCCTAAGGAGCTTATCGAAAGCGCGCGGGAACACGGCCTGCCCGTTTTCCTTTCGCACCAGAAAACGGATGACATAGGCCACAGGATAAGCAATTATCTTTCCCGAAAGCTTGCGCCCAGCATGCTTACACACGGCGTGCTGATGGACGTTTTCGGCGTTGGCATACTGATGCGGGGCGAAAGCGGCCTTGGCAAAAGCGAAACCGCGCTTGAGATGATAAAGCAGGGGCACAGGCTTGTTGCGGACGACGTTGTGCGCATAACCCGCGTTGCAAGCGGGCGCATAGTTGGTACAGCGCCCGAGGCCACAAAGTACCTTATAGAGGTTCGCGGCATAGGCATTGTTGACGTGAGATATCTTTTCGGCGTAGGCTCGGCGGTAAACGAAAAGAGCATTGATTTTATAATGGATCTTGAGATGTTTGATCCCACTGCGCAGTACGAGCGCATAGGCGCGCGGGAAAAGCGGACGGAGCTGCTGGGCGTTGATATACCCACCACCGTCCTTCCCGTAAGCCCGGGCAGGAACATTGCCGTTGTTGTAGAGGTGGCGGCAAGGAACTTCCTGCTCAAAAAGCTTGGGTACGACACTTCGGGCCATTTTGCAAAACGCATGGAGAGCATATTTGAGGGTAAAAAATGATGAACAAAGCAGGATACGATATTGGTTTTGACGTTGGCGGGTCGCATATTGCGGGCGCGCTGTTTTCGGGCGAAAAGGAGCTTATGCGGCTGCAAACGCCCTATCCTAAGAACGAGCCGGACAAGGCAAGCGGCATAATAGCCCAAATGATAGAAGCCCTTGCCGATGCAATACCCGAAGCCGCGGAGGATAAGCTTTCCCTTTTGAACGTCGTGGGTATTGCCGTCCCCGGCAGCATCAGCCGCGATAAGCGTACCGTGCTCAATGCCTACAATCTCGGCTTTAAGAACCATCCCCTGCCGGAATTGATAGAGCGCAAGCTTAACAGCCGCGTGCGCGTGCTTATGGCAAACGATGCGGATGCGGCGGCATGGGCGGAATATATGCGCGGTTCGCTTAAGGGTTACGCAAACAGCGTGCTTATAACGCTGGGCACAGGCGTTGGCGGCGGAATAATACTGAACGGTTCGCTTTTCACCGGCGGCATGGGCAACGGCGTGGAGCTGGGGCATTTCATAATGAACATGGCCGCGGGCGAAAAATGCTCCTGCGGCGTGAGGGGCTGCTTTGAAAGCTGCTGCTCCGCAACCGCGCTCATACGCAAAGGCGTGCGCTCCCTCTCCTCCGCACCAAACAGCATGATAGCCGCCCTAAGCCACGGCGACTCCGCTAACATAAACGCAAAGCTTGTTATAGACTGCGCCCGCGCGGGTGACCCCGCGGCAAAAGCCATATTCACCGAATATGCCCACGCGCTTGGCTGCGGCATAGCATCGCTCATAAACATAATCGACCCAGAGCGCATCGCCATAGGCGGCGGCGTTAGCGGCGCAGGCGAGTTTCTGCTCAAGCCCGTGCGCGAATACGTTAAGCAGATGAGCTTTTACGACAACTTCGCAAGCATAGTCAAGGCCACCTTAGGCAACGATGCGGGCCTTGTGGGCGCGGCGCTGCTGCACAAAACCATGCATTAACCCGCCCGTTCCGGTCACATGTGTGGGTAGAATGGTGAATAGAAAGAAGGAGCTTATCCATAGCGGATAGGCTCTTATATTCTTTTATAGAACTGATAATGTCCGCCGTCGCGGTCGTATTGAAAGAACTTAAATTCATATTCCGTGTATGCCTTCTGAACCTTCGGTTCTTCGCTGCATTCAACCAGCGCACAGCGGCACGGTATAAGGCTGTTGGACGCGCTTATTACCTCAAAGGCATAGTCAAGTATTTCGCCCGATGCTATTCCGGCTCTAAGTTCCGTTCCGTCAGGCAGTTTTTCAATATACTTGCCCAACTGACCTATCAAAACAAAATGGATGGATTTTGAATCCTTGTCCCCGCTGGCCGATTTTATTTTTGATTTTGATACGTTTTCCGGAATCAGCGATTTATGGGAAAGGGTGAAGTACGCATCTATTTTTATATTCCCTTCATCAAACGCCGCTTCGTCAACAATAAGATATACCGAGCACCAGCCGCGGTTTATGAACTCAAATGCGTTTTTTCTAAGGAATGTCTCTATGTCGTTATCTTTGCAGCATCTAAAATGATCGAGAGCATCATACAGGCGGCTTTCGCTGCCCGTTTCCGATGCTCTCTCTGCCAAATCACTTAATGAAATACAAAGGTGGCTAATTTTTCTTTACCCTTTTTAAGAGAAGGAGAATCAACCGCCTGTTTCAGTGCGGGCTTGCTTTCAAGTTCCGTTTTCAGTCGCTCAAAAGCGGCAGGGTCTTTCACGCGAAATTCTTTCGTGATAGACGAAGTAGCCATGCTAACACCTCCTCTTCATATTATGCTGCACCCGCGTATAAACTACGCAGGTAAAGACAACTTCATACTTTCCCTGTTTATAGTATAGCCGCGATTTGCCGCGCTGTCAATAATCCGCCGCTTATCGCGCTTTACTTCCTCAACCTTGGGTCGTCCGGTTCGACTATCTCAATGAGTTCTCCGCACATGGGGCAATAGAACGCGAAGCCCGGTCTGAGGGCTTGTATTCTTACCATGTCCATGGTTTTTCCGGAATGGCAATGCGGACAGCGCAATACGGTGTCACTATACGCTATGAACGCAATTATGCTCGCAATAAAACCTATCAGCGGCCAAACATATGACTCGCGCGCAATTCCAATGCCCATCACCAGCGCGGCCACGATCATCACGCCTACAAAAAGCCAATATATCTTTATCCATTTATAGTTGAACATCCTTCGCCCTCCCGTGCAAATCATATCTTGATATTAAAATATCACATTTTGCATGGTATGTCAATAAAAGCGGCTGATATTCTTACTTTTTCTCCATCATCTCCACCGTACCCTTAGCCGTGGTGAGCTCATAGCGCCCGTCGCACAGGGCTTCGGTAAAGCGTGCGGAGTGGTTATTGCCCGGGCAGGTGGAATCGAAATACAGGCAGGGCACGGGGTCGCCGCCGTGGGAGCCGGTATCCGAATATGTGAAATGATCGCTCAGCACAAGCAGTCGGAAATCGCCCTCCACCTCGTTCATAAGGCGGCGCACCACCAGCGCGTCCGCGGCCTCTATCGCGGCGCGCTTGCCCAGCGGGTTGCGGTCGTGGCTCAGGTCGTCCGTGGCCTGAATATGTACATACGCGCGCTCGTAGCCGCCGTTGAGCGCAGCTATCGCCTTGTCCGCCTTTTCCGTAAGGAACGCTGCAAAGCTTCTGCCCGCTTCCTCCGTGGGGAATATTGGTATGCTTGCGGCGGCCGTTATGCCGCGCATAAGTATGGTTTCGCCCAGCGCGCAGCGGCCCGCCTCTGCTTTGGGAAATTCGGGTGCAAGGCTGTCGCCCCAGAACCATATTGCGTTGCATTTTGTGCCCGTGTTTTTCAGCACCTCAAACGCTTTACGCTGGAGCTCTATAAACGGCCTTTCCTTTTCGCCGCCGCTGAAGTCCGCGGCTCTGCGGCCTATTATGTCGTGCGCCGGGGCAAGCTGCATAGGGTATAGCTTCGCCCCGCCCTTCACCTCCAGTATGCAGCGGAAGGATTCCGGATGATGCAGCACATATTCGGGCGAATTGAATACCTTCTCCCGCAAAAGCTCCACTATCGGCGCGGCCTTATCGGTTGGCAGTTCTCCTGCGCTGTAATCGCTCAGCACCGCCGTATCGTAGCTGTCGCCTGTAAGGGTTGCAAGGTTTGTGCGGATATAAAGATTGTTCGGGTCAAGCGGTATGCCGCTGCCAGCGGCCTCCAGCGCCGCGCGCCCGCGGTACATGTGCGGATCAAGCCCAAGCAGGCCCATGTTCGCCACCGCGCTGCCAACTTCAAGCCCGTCAGGAATGGTCTTTACGCGAAGCAGCTTCGTGGCCTTCTGCGCCAGCGCGTCCAGGTTTGGTGTGTTCGCCGCCGCAAGCGGGGTTTTATTCATAAGGGCGGCGTTTGGCCTGTCTGCCGAGCCGTCCAGTATAAGCGTGATGCGTTTCATGTTCTGCCTCCGTTTATGCACTCTAACTGTATTTTTATGCTATTATACCACCTATCCGTAAAAAATAATAGATAATATATAATGGTTCATTCGATTGCGTGGCACAGCCCGGCAATGATATGATTGTTATACGGAAATTATCTGCATTTATGCGCATAATAATTAACAGCCGATATCTATTGAGGAGGGAAGCAGACATGCATATGGAAATGCTAAGCGGCAACGAGGCCGTAGCAAGGGGCGTGTACGAGGCCGGCTGCCATGTTGCCGCGGCGTACCCGGGAACGCCCAGCACGGAGATACTGGAAAACATTGGCGAAAAATATAAGGACAGTATATACTGCCAATGGGCCTGCAACGAAAAGACCGCCGTGGAGATCGCCGGCGGCGCGTCCATAGGCGGAGCAAGGGCGTTCGCGGCCATGAAGCACGTTGGCATGAACGTTGCGGCGGACCCCATATTCACGCTCGCTTACAGCGGCGTAAACGGCGGATTCGTGTTCGTTTCGGCGGACGATCCGGGCTGCCACAGCAGCCAGAACGAGCAGGATAACCGCCTGTATGCTCCCCATGCCAAAATAGCCATGCTTGAACCTTCGGACTCGGCGGAGTGCCGGGACTATGCCAAGGCCGCGTTTGATATATCGGAGCAGTTCGATACGCTTGTAATGCTGCGCATGACCACCCGCGTATGCCATTCAAAAAGCCTTGTGGCGCTGGAGGAGCGCAAAAACGTGCCCGTAAAGAAATACGTGCGCGACCCCAAGAAGAACGCCATGCTGCCCGCGCACAGCCGCGTGAGGCACATATACCGCGAAGAAATGCTGAAAAAGCTGGAGGAATATTCAAACGACTGCCCGTTCAACCGCGTGGAGGACAACGGCAGCCGCATAGGCATAATAACCAGCGGCATAGCCTATCAGCACGCCAAGGAGGTTTTCGGCAATACGGCGGACTATCTAAAGCTCGGTCTTACCTATCCCCTGCCGCATAAGCTGATTGCGGACTTTGCAAAAAAATATGCCACACTTTATGTTATAGAGGAAAACGACCCCTACCTTGAGGATGCAGTGCACGCGCTGGGCTTCATAAACGCCATAGGCAAGGCGAGAATACCTATCTGCGGAGAGCTTAACGCCCGCATAATACGCGACGCATTGCTCCCCGGCACCGCGCAGGAAGGCTACGAGCCCGTTGCCGATATTCCCGCGCGCCCGCCCACGCTCTGCGCAGGCTGCCCGCACCGTGGCTTCTTCTATGCGCTGACAAAATATCTTAATAAATCAATAGTGCCCATAGGAGACATAGGCTGCTATACCCTTGGCATAAACGCCCCGCTGAACGCACTCGATGCAACCATATGCATGGGCGCGGGCATAAGCAGCATAATCGGCCTTGCAAAGGCGCTTGAAATGCAGGGGGACACTCGCAAGCCCCTTGGCTGCGTGGGCGATTCCACGTTTTTCCACAGCGGCATGACCAGCCTTATGGACGTTGTCGCCGCCGACGCTAACGTTATAGCCTGCGTGCTGGATAATTCAATAACCGCCATGACGGGGCATCAGGATAACCCGGGCACGGCGAAAAACCTTATGGGCGAGCCGAGCCCCATGCTTGATATAGAGCGGCTTGCCCGCGCCACCGGTATAAACCCCGACCATGTGCGCGTTGTCGATCCGCTGGATATAGAGGCCGTGCATGCGGCGATAGATGCGGCGCTTAACGTAAAGGGACCGTTCGTGATAATAACAAAGCGCCCGTGCGCGCTTATAAAAGAGGTGCAGAAGGCGAACGCAAACAAGCATTGCGTGATAGACGCCCAAAAGTGCCGCGGCTGCAAACAATGCATGAAAATAGCCTGCCCCGCAATAGCTTTTGAGGGCGGCAAGGCAAGGATATTCGACCCGGCAAGCTGCACGGGCTGCGGCCTTTGCGCGCATATGTGCCGCTTCGGCGCGATAGAAAGGAGAGGGGAATAATGACAAAGAGCATTCTTCTTGTTGGCGTAGGCGGACAGGGAACGATACTTATTTCCAAAATTCTCACGGTCGGCTTGACCAGGATGGGCTATCAGGTTAAAATGAGTGAGATACACGGCATGAGCCAGCGCGGCGGCAGCGTATCCACCCAGATAAAATACGGGGACGATGTGTACGCGCCGAACATAGGCCTTGCGGAAGCGGATATGGTTATAAGCTTTGAAAAATCGGAAGCGCTGCGCGCGCTGCCGTACCTGAAAAAAGGCGGAACGCTCATAACCGACGAACGCGAGATTTATCCTATGCCCGTGCTGAGCGGAGAGCAAAGCTACCCGCATGACGCTATCGAAACTCTGAAGCAGCGCGTGGATAACGTTATTGTCATACGCGCGGCGGAAACGGCGGAAAAACTGGGCAGCATAAAGGCGCAGAACATTGTGCTTCTGGGTGCGCTGGTCAAAGCAATGGGGCTTGACGGGGTGGACTGGAAGGCGCTTGTCAGCGCAATGGTGCCGCCGAAGGCCGTGGAAATGAATCTTGCCGCATATGATGCGGGATATAACATGGAGTAAGGATGTACAAAAATTTTGACGAAGTGGTGGCCGCGGTAAAGCAAAGGGAAATCGAGCGTACCGTTGCCATAGCGGGCGCGCACGATGCGCCGGTCGTTGAGGCCGCACTTAGGGCCGAACAGCAGGACATTGCAATTCCCATATTTGTAGGCCACGGGGAGAAGATAAAGGACATTTTGCGTTCCTTTGACCGCAACCCTTCGGACTACAACATTATAGACAGCCCGGAGAACACCGAAGCGCAGACCGCCGTTGACCTTGTTAAGGACGGCAGCGCAAACGTGCTGATGAAGGGACTTATAGAAACGCGGGATATGCTGCACCCCGTTGTTGCCAAGGCTAACGACCTGCGCACAGGCAAGCTTATGAGCCACGTTGTGTTCTTTTCCAACGTGCCAAATTATCATAAGCTGCTCGTTGCCACGGACGGCGGAATGGTAATGTATCCCACGCTTGAGGAAAAGGTGGGCATAGTTGAAAACGCGGTCGAGGCCATGCGCAAAATGGGCTACAAAATGCCCCGCGTGGCTGTGCTTGCCGCAATAGAAAAGGTCAATCCCAAAATGCGCGCAACGGTTGAAGCGGCGGAGCTCAAGCGCATGAACCACGAAGGGCTTATACAGCACTGCATAGTGGAAGGCCCGCTTTCCTATGACGTGGCAATGGATAAGGCCATTGCGCACCACAAGGGCGTGGATTGCGAATATTGCGGCGATTTTGACGCGCTGATACTGCCTGATATAGACGCGGGCAACATACTGGGCAAGTGCCTTATTGTGACCGCCAAGGCCGAAATGGGCGGCGTTATAATGGGCGCAAAGGTACCCATAGTGCTCACCAGCCGCGGCTCCAGCGCAGAGGAAAAGTTTTTCTCCATCGCCGTGGCCTCCCTAATGGCCGGACAAACTCTGTAAACCAAAGCATACAAAAAGGGATGCACTGTGAACTGCACCCCATTTGTTA
>MSGS01000058.1:0-8863 GCA_001940855.1 Christensenellaceae bacterium Phil1
CCTGCCCGTTCTCCGTTTCGCTTCATCCGCCACAGGCGGCGCTCAACTCCGAACCTCTAAGAGGGAGCCTTTTGGGCGTGCTTTACAAACTTCCACGATAAGCCTCCCTCCTTGAGGGAGGTGGATTTTGCGAAGCAAAAGACGGAAGGAGTTAAAAAAGCATAGCCCCATTATTCGGGGCTATGCCTAAGAAGGACATCAAATCACTCGTAACACTAAACTAACATCAACACGACAAAATGGAGGTTTTAATAATTTTCGATCACACGGCGAAAATATCCGCCGAGGTCGCTGTCAAGAAAGTTGTCATCATATTCCGATATGGGCAGTTCGGTTTGCATATCCTCTGTAAGGCAAACGTATATGCCCTGTATCGTTATCGGTGCCGCTGGAACGCCGTTTGTATCCTCAATCTGGCTCATGCACAGCTGCACGCTCGCGATATAGCTTTTGCCCGGCTCAAGGTAAAACGACCCGTCGCCCTTTTCCGTGCCCATTTCAAATTCGGGCATCGCGCTTATCTGCCGCATATAGCCATACTTGCTGATTTCATACTTTTCAAAGGATGCGCTTGAGAAGAGGCTGCTTATTTCAATTTCCTGTTCAAACCCGTCGTAACCGCGCGCCGAATATTCTATGTTGACCTTTACCTTTACCGGCGCGGCATACGGGCGTATCGTCACGCGCTCGTCACCGTTTACGCTGAAAACGATAACGTCGCTCTTGGGTGCGTCCGCCATATCGCGATAGCTGCTCACCTTTGCGCCAATGCGGCCGGACAATTCGGCATCCAGCATGGAACTATCCGCCAGCGCAAGCGACAGCGCGGAAAAAACCATCATGGCCGCAAACATGCAGCACAATACCCTCTTCATGTCAGCTTCCTTTTTCTTGGTCGTCCTGGTACTCTATCTGACAGAACCCGTATCTGTCAGTGCTACGATTGTGGCCTTTCGCCTGTGTTCAATGGAATCCACTCCTTTCGCATCCGGCAAAAAATATTCTGTTGTACTTGTTCGGTTCTACTAACTCTGAACTTATAATACCAAATTATAAGCGTATTTGCAATACTTATATTATAATTTTTTATCACACATTTTTTGGGGGGTATAAATAACGCCCCGCTCACCCTTTTTGCGGGCAGGCGGGGCATTTTGAGCATTATTAGAATATTCTGTATGCGCAGTAGAAATACTTGCGCCAGTAATCGGTCTTGTAGGAGCGGCGCACCACGCAGCCTTCGCCGCTGGATGCATCCACCATTTCGGAGCCGCTCATCGCTATGCCCACATGGCCCTTGCTGGAGGACATGCGGAAAACGATTATGTCGCCCTTCTGAATGTTATCAATGGAGCTTATCTTCTGATATTTGCTCACCGAACGCCAGGTTTTGCTGGTCATGTAGCCCTGCCTTACGCCGGCCTGGTTAAGGCACCAGTATACGAAGCCGGAGCAATCGAAGGAGCTTGGGCCCTTGGCGCCGGTCTTGTAGCGGCTGCCGAGCTTAGATAGGGCTATCTCTATCAGCCTGTCCGCGCTCGCGCCGGAGGAATAATTGCCTCCGCTCGATCCGCCGCTCGATCCGCTGCCCGAACCCGAACCGCTGCTTCCGCCGGGCGTTGCGGCGGGCTTATCGCTGGGCGCGGCCTTGGCGTTGCCGGAAACGAGCTTCGTCATCGTGGCGCGGCCAACCTTGCCGTCCGCGCTCAGGCCGTTCTGCTTCTGGAAGGAGCGCACTGCCGCTTCCGTGCCGGAGCCGAAGTAGCCGTCCGCGCTTGAAAGATAGCCAAGCTTTTTAAGCATCTTCTGCACGTTTTTAACCGTGTCCCCGCTCATACCTATCGTAAGCGCGTTCGCCTGCGCATCGGAGGACATAAGCAGCTTCCTCGTCTGCGGACCTATGTGTCCGTCCGCAATAAGGCCGTTTAGCTGCTGGAAAAGCTTTACCGCGCTTGCCGTATCCTTGCCGAATGTGCCGTCCGGCTCCGTGGTAAGATAGCCCAGCTTGAACAGCCGCTTTTGATATTTCAGCACATCATCGCTCTTTTCGCCGTATGAAAGCGAGTGCGGGATGGCGTCCTCGCTGTAAAGCGCTTCCTTTGTGTTCACGCCTATCATGCCGTCCACGTCCAGGTGATTCCTATCCTGGAATTCCTTCACCGCGGCGGCGGTTTCGTCGCCGAAGTAGCCCGTGGCCTTCTTCATGTAATCCAGTTCAACAAGGCGCTTCTGCAATTCCTCTATGTCCGTGCCCTCGTCGCCAACCGTTGCCATGTACGGCAGCGCGTCCGCGCGCATCAATCGGTCGTATGTTTCTTCGCCTATGTAGCCGTCCACCGTAAGCCCGTGCCTGCGCTGGAACACCTCAACGGCTTCCTTGGTAACGCTGCCGTATTTTTCCGTGGGTTCATCGTAATCCATGTAGCCCAGCTCCATCAGCCTTTCCTGCACGGCCTTCACCTGCGCGCCGGTGGCTCCCTTGCCCATGGATACGGGCGTGGGCGTGGGCTCGGGCGTGGGGGCGGCGTATGTTGCCTCCGGCGTTGGGGTCATTGCGGCGGCAATATTCACCGCGTCCTCAGGCAGCAGAAAGCTTGCAATCTCCTCCTGCGCCGCGGCCTTGCCCCCGCCGCTTATTATTATCACCGCCACGGCTATCACCGCAGCCGCCGCGGAACCGAGCGTTATCAGCGCGCGCGGCTGCTTATTGCGCACGCCGTCAACAAGGTTATCCATAGCCCTGCGCATACCGCCCGCGCGGCGGAAAGCGGCGCTTCTCCTTCGCGTTCGTATTGCCGCGCGCTTGAGCGCGTCACGCGCCTTATTCGGCGCATCCTTCAGCTTTTGTTTAATATTATCGAGCATGTTTCGGCTCCAATCCTTGGTTATACTGCGTTTATTATAGCATATATGCGGCGCAAAAGCTTTTGAATATTCCGTAAACACATATATTGGCGCGTTTTCCTGTTTTTTCACACTTATTTTTGCGTCCGTTCCCCATTATACGGGCCTTATATGTTATAATCACGACAATAAGATTAAAGTTGGAGGAGAAAAAACATGTTCAAGGATAAAAACGGCCAATTCAGCGCGGGCAAGCTGATCGCCTTCATTGCGGCGATAGTCGCGGTTATAATCGTCGCCGCAAGCTGCTTCACCGTTGTCCCCGCGGGCCATACGGGCGTTGTTGTAAACATGGGCCGCGTGAGCGAAACGGTTTTGCAGGAGGGTTTCCATTTTAAGACGCCCTTCGTGCAGGAAATAGTTCAGATAGACAACCGCATAGTTAAGCTGGAGGTCGCGACGGACGCCTTCAGTAAAGACCTTCAGACGGTTTCCACCGTGCTTGCAGTAAACTACCGCATAGCGAAGGATATGTCCTATTCAATATACAAGGAAGTAGGCTCCAATTTTGAATCCGTGCTGGTCATGCCCGCCGTGAACGAGGTGCTCAAGGCCGTTGTAGCCAAATATACCGCAAGCGACCTTGTTGCAAGCCGCAGCGAGGTGAGCGTTATGCTGGACGAGGAGCTAAACGGCAAGCTGAACGCCCGCGGCATATTCATAGAGGATCTTAACATAATAGACTGGGACTTTTCGGCAGAATACATAGCCGCCGTTGAAGCCAAGCAGGTTGCGGAGCAGAACCTGATAAAGACCAAGACGGAGCAGGAGGAGCAGATTGTTATAGCCGAAGCGGAAGCGAAGAAGAAGCGCATAGCCGCCGAGGCCGATTCCGATACCGCCATAATAGCCGCCAAGGCGGAGGCCGAGCGCATACGCATAGAGGCCGAGGCCACGGCCGAAGCCAACCGCACGATAGCGGAATCGTTAAACGACGCCATACTGCGCAACAAAACAATAGAAAAATGGGACGGTCAGCTTCCCCGCGTTACCGCGGGCGAAGGCTCCACGCCCATGATATCCGTTCCCATGGAGTAAGCATATAAAAAAGAGGTGTTCATATATGGGCAAATACTCTGTCGATCTTAATTCCGACCTTGGCGAAAGCTTCGGCGCGTACACAATAGGCATGGATGCGGACGTGCTGAGCTTCGTTTCCAGCGCGAACATAGCCTGCGGCTTCCACGCGGGCGACCCCGCCGTTATGCGCAAAACCGTGGCCTTGGCCAAGGAACGCGGCGTAAGCATGGGCGCGCACCCCGGCTATCCGGATTTAGTCGGCTTCGGGCGCAGGAACATGAACGTGAGCGCAAGCGATATGCATGATTATGTGCTGTATCAGTTGGGCGCGCTTGCCGCGTTCGCCTGCGCGGCGGGTACGGAGCTCGTTCACGTTAAGCCGCACGGCGCAATGTATAACATGGCAGCGAAGGATGCTTCCCTTGCGGCGGCGGTGTGCCGCGCGGTAAAGGAGTTCGATGCTTCACTTATACTGCTCGGCCTTGCCAACAGCCGCTTTGCATCCGCCGCAGCGGATGCGGGCATACGCTTTGCAAGCGAGGTTTTTGCGGACAGGGGATATATGGACGACGGCTCGCTCGTCCCCCGCACGCAGCCCGGCGCAATGATAACCGACGAGGACGAGGCCGTGAGCCGCGTTATAAAAATGATAAAAACCGGCTATGTAACGGGCGTATCCGGCAAGGAGATACCCGTGCGCGCGGATTCCGTATGCGTACACGGGGACGGGGCGAAGGCGCTTAGCTTCACGCGGAAAATACGCGCCGCGCTTGAAGCGGAGGGCATAGCTATCCGCCCGCTGGGGGAGATAATAAGCTGAAATGGAACATAACGGCGTAAGGATACTTTCATTATCGGACAGCGCACTGTGCATAGAGCTTGGGCAGGGGATAGACCGCGAAACAAACGCCAGGGTACACGCCCTGTGCCGCGCGATAAACGCCGCAGGCATTGCGGGCGTTGCCGAAACCGTGCCCACCTATCGCTCCCTTGCCGTGCATTACGATATGCTGAAAACCGGTCAGGACGAGCTGATAAGCGCGCTGCTGCCCATAATAGACGGCATTGGCAGCGGGGAGCATGCTGAAGGCGAGCTTATCCGCATACCCGTGCTTTACGGCGGGGAATGGGGCGCGGATATAGAAACCGTTGCAAAGCTTAATTCGCTGAGCGTTGATGAAGTTATCGCCATACATACGGCGCCGGAATACCCCGTGTATATGCTGGGCTTCCTGCCGGGGTTCTGCTACCTTGGCGGGATGGATGCGCGCATTGCCGCGCCGCGGCTGAAAACCCCGCGCGTAAGGATAGAGCCGGGCAGCGTGGGCATAGCAGGGGAGCAAACTGGCATTTACCCCATAGCATCGCCCGGCGGATGGCAGCTTATAGGCCGCACGCCGCTTTCGCTTTATTCGCCCGCGCGGGAAAAGCCCATTTTGCTTGAAGCGGGCATGCGGATAAAGTTTTATTCAATAAACCGCGCGGAATACGAGCGCATACGCGCCGGGGAGGAAGCGGAATGAGCAAAATAAGCTTCATTCAGGCCGGCCTTTTTACAACCGTTCAGGATGGCGGCAGGCGCGGCTATCAGTCGCTCGGCATGCCCACGGCGGGCGCGATGGACACATATGCATTCAGCCTTGCAAACGCATTGGTGGGCAATGATATAAACCAAAGCGCGATAGAAGCAACGCTTTTAGGCCCCACCATCGAGATAGATACGGACTGCGTATTCGCCGTTACCGGCGCGGACATGGGGGCGACGCTCAACGGCCAAAGCATAGCGCTTAACCGCGCATACGCCGCAAAGGCGGGCAGCGTAATAGCCCTCGGCCCGGCAAAATGGGGCAGCAGGGGATATATTGCCTTTGCGGGCGGCGTAGGCGGCAGCATGGTAATGGGCAGCCGCGCAACGTATACCAAGGCCGCAATAGGCGGCATAGACGGCCGCAAGGCCAAAAACGGGGACACGGTGGAGTTACTTTGCCCCAAGGCGGAGCTTAGGAACATGGCCCTTCGCCATGCGCCAAGCGGGCTGATCCCGCCGTATTCAGCCGCACCCACGCTAAGGGTAACGCCCGGGCCGCAGAGCGACTATTTTGACAAGGCGGGTTTTGACGCGCTGTTCGGCGCGGAGTATACCGTTACCGCGGAAACCGACCGCATGGGCTGCCGCCTGAGCGGCGCGAACGTGCCGTTTGCCGAGGGCAAAAACGGCAACATAGTATCGGACGCGGTGGCCTTCGGCTCGGTGCAGATACCCTCCGGTCAGCCCATAATAATGATGGCGGATCACCAAACCACCGGCGGCTACGCAAAGCCCTGCTGCGTTATAAGCGCGGATCTTCCCCTTGCCGCGCAGCTAAGGGCGGGGGACAGGGTGCGCTTTGCGCCGGTTGAGATAAACGAGGCGCAGGCCATATACAGGCGGCACATGGCGGAACTGAATGAATTCATACGCATTATCGAGCACGGCTTCATATACCGCCACAGGCCGTATTATACGCAGCTAAACGGGCGCGGCTTCGCCGTTACTGTGGACGAAATAGTGTGACCGGTATTATAATACATAATATATTATTGCATGAAGGAGATATAAACCATGTTTGACCTGCTGATAAAAAACGCGCGCGTGATAGACGGCAGCGGCAGCCCCTGGTTCAGGGCGGACGTTGGCGTTAAGGGCGGCAGGATATGCTTCGTGGGCCTTGCGGGAAATGCGGAAGCGGTCGAAACCGTGGACGCCAAGGACATGTTCCTTGCCCCGGGCTTTATAGACATACATTCCCATACCGACCAAAACGTTTTCGGCAGCCCGCGCGGGGAAAGCCGCATACTTCAGGGCGTTACGACGGAGCTTGTAGGCAACTGCGGCATAAGCATGGCCCCGGCGAGCGACGAATATTTGGACATGCTAAAGGGCTATACCGACGGCGAAGGGGACTACTCCTGGCGCAGCATGGGGGATTTCCTTACCCGGCTTGAAGCCTTCCCGCACAGCACCAACATAGCCTGCCTTATAGGCCACGGCACGGTGAGGCTGGCGGTTATGGGATACAGCGCGGCAAAGCCCACGGCAAAGCAGCTTGACGCCATGCGCGCCCTTGTTAAAGAGGGCATGCAGGACGGCGCATACGGCATAACCAGCGGCCTTATATACCCGCCGGGAAGCTATGCGGACGCGGACGAGCTTGCGGAGGTCATATCCGCGTGCGCACCCTACGGCGGCTTCTATGCCACCCATATGCGCGACGAGGACGCGCTTATTGCCGAATCCGTTACAGAATCAATAGAAACCGCCAAGCGCGCGGGCGTGCCGCTTGAAATTTCGCACCACAAAACATGCTATAAGCCCGATTGGCAGGTCACGCCAAAGATGACCATAGCCATGATAGAGCGCGCACGGCGGCAGGGCATGGACGTTACCTGCGACCAGTATCCCTACTGCGCCACGGCGACGACCCTAAGCGCGAACATACCCGGCTGGGCATTTGAAGGCGGGTTCGAGGCCGTTAAGCGCCGCCTTGCGGACAAGGATACCCGCGCGCGCATAAGGCGGGAGGTTGACGCGAACATAGGCGACAACTGGGGCGATTATTTCGTATCCAGCCTGGCAAGCGAAAAGAACGCATGGATGATGGGTAAATCGATACCGGAGATTGCCCAAAAGCTTGGCCTGCATCCCACGGAAGCGTTCTTTGAGATTATAGTTGAAGAGGATAACCACGTTAACGAGGTGCATTTTGCCATGTGCGAAGAGGACGTGGAATACATTATGCAGCAGCCGTTCACAATGATAGGCTCCGACGGATGGTGCCTTGACCTTGACGCGCCGGGCAAGCCGCATCCGCGCAACTACGGCACCTTCCCGCGCGTACTGGCGCATTACTGCCGCGACAGGCATCTGTTCCCGCTGGAGGAGGCCGTGCGCAAAATGACCGGCGCAAGCGCAAACCGCATAGGCCTGCGCGACTGCGGCTACATACGCGAGGGGATGGCGGCGGACATGGTGCTGTTCGACTTTGCAACCATAAAGGATGATCCGGACTTCATGACCCCGCAGCGGGCGTGCAGCGGAATAAGCCGCGTTTATGTGAACGGCGTGCTCACCGCAAAGGACGGCGTGCACACGGGCGCAAAGGCGGGAAGCACGCTCAGGAAAAACCGATAACCCCATAAGTATAAGGAGGACGCGCATATGGAAACCGCACCCGTAACCGCCGCAGCGCCCCTGCCAAACGACGGCGAGGCGATTGAACTGCTGAAGAAAATAGCCGCCGCGAGCGAGGTGCAATCCTCCGCCGCAAAATGGCGCAGGCTGAGCGCGCAGGCGGCGTTCATCTGCGCGGCAATAATAGCTTTAGCCGCAATAGTGCTGTGCGCGGTGCTTATACCGCGCGCGGCAAAAACGCTCCGTGGCATAGACGCGGCGACGGAGGAGCTGAACAGCGTTGCCGCAACGCTCAATCAGGTGGACTTCGTCGGCATGAGCGAAAGCATAAGCGAGCTTACCGAGCAGGGCAAGGACACGCTCAACACCGCCCTTGGCGACGTTGAAGCCTCGCTCGACAGCATGCAGACCGCGCTCGACAACATATCGAAGCTTGACGTGGACGGCCTGAACCAAAGCATAGCCGACCTTAGCGCAATAGTAGACCCGATGGCAAGGCTGTTCGGGAGAAAGTAAATTAGGGTGAAGGCAGAGGGGAACGGCTCGAAGCAGGAGTGCCGCGAGCTATTCCCCCCTCAGTCGGCTTACGCCGACAGCTCTCCCGCAAGCGGTGGCACCTTTTGGGTGCGGTGCAAACTCGGCGCACAGTGCCGTACCCCTTCGCGGAGCGATCGTTTCAATGGGGTTACGGGGGTGCAGGGGGACCTAAGGGGAGAAATCGAAATCTTCCCTGGCCCCCCTGCAAAAAAGGTTATATAGTAACTCTCT
>MSGS01000058.1:8940-19089 GCA_001940855.1 Christensenellaceae bacterium Phil1
CTCCCTGTTCCTGCCCGTTCTCCGTTTCGCTTCATCCGCCACTGGCGGCGCTCAACTCCGAACCCCGGCCGGGGAGCCTTTTGGTGCAGTATACAATTCTCATATTAAGCCTGCCCTGAAAGGGGAGGTGGACATGAGCGTTAGCGAATGGACGGAGGGGTTGAAAAAAGAAAGACGCTTCTCTTTGTATCGTCAACCCCTCAGTCAATAGCTAAACCGAGCCCAGGTTGGAACAAGGTCGCCTTACTCACTGCCGTTCGTAATTCTCCCTGTTCCTGCCCGTTCTCCGTTTCGCTTCATCCGCCACTGGCGGCGCTCAACTCCGAACCCCGGCCGGGGAGCCTTTTGGTGCGCTTTACAAGCTCCCGCATAAAACAAACAAGGGGGCGCACTGCGTCCCCTCATTTTTACAATCTCTTATGCTTATCCGCCGTCAGGCGGATTTCGCTGCGCGCGTAAGCGCGCTTACGGGTTTGCCGTGCTTGCAGCGGCGGCGGGTATTATGGTGCCGTCGGCCTTAACGTATACCTTGTCCACGTTGGCGCCCGAAAGGGTTATAAGATAGGTCTGCGCGTCCATGTATGTTGCGTAGGTCGCGCCGGTTATCTTCGCGTCCGCGTATTCCGCCTTGACTGCGGCTGTCACCTTCTCGGGCAGCTTGTCCACTTCCACCTTTTCGCCTTCCTTAAAGCCCTCTATCGGCTCCGCGCTTACCGCGGCGGAAGGGGAAACGCCAGCCGTGGGCGTGACGTCAACGGTGGGGTTCGCCGTAGGGCTTACCATGGGCGCCTGGGTGGGGCTCAGGCTGGGCCTGAGGGTAGGCGTGGGGGTAGCGGGGTTATTGGTGTTTGTGCAGCCGGGCAGCATTGTTGCCAATATGGCCGCGCACGCCAAAGCTATAAGCGTTTTTTTCATAAATTTTGCCTCCTTATTTGGCTGTCGGCCTTGCCGACGCATGATAGGCTTATTATCTCCTGCCATGCGCGCGCCTATACCGATAAGGTTTGGCAAATTTTTCCGCTTTTTGTTACATCCAGTCCGTGTTGTTCGCCTTGTATTCGGCAATCAGTCCGTCCGCATCGGCAAGCACCTTCCTTATGCCGTAGCGGTTTTTTAGCGTGGCCCCGCTTGCGCAGGCATGGCCGCCGCCGCCGTATTTTTCGGCAAGCTTATTCACCGTTACAAAGCGGGACCTAAGCCTTACGCGCACGGTGCCGTCCGCATTTTCAATGAACGCAAGCCATATTATGCTGCCCTTCAGCCCGCCCAAATACGAAACCGCTTCGCACGCCTGCTCGGCGGTAAGGCCGAATTTCTTCTGCGCGTCAAGGCTTATATAAAAGTGCGCCACGCCGTTTTTTGTAACGCGCATTTTGTTCAGCACGAAGGAATGATATTTCAGCTCCTCGTATTCGCTCAAATAAAGGTTCGCATAAAGCCGTTCAAGGTCTATGCCCGTGTCTATGAGCATTGCCGCAAGGCGCAGCGTTTCCCCCGTTACGGATTCATAGCGGAAGCGCCCGCTGTCCGTCACCATGCCGGCGTATATCTTCGTAGCCGCGTCCGCGTCCATTTTCAGCTCATCCTTAAACGCTGCATAGAAATCCGCTATCATCTCGCAGGCGGAGGATCTGTCCGGCTCCACCCATGAAATATCGCCGAAGGACTCCGGCTCAATGTGGTGGTCTATAACGGCGACTTCCTTGGCAAGCGAGTATTTTTTGTTGGATATCCTGTCCGGCGTGCCGGTGTCTATTATTATCGAAAGCGCATCGGCGTAGTATTCGTCGTCCCGCTGCGCATCCTCCTGCCCAAGGAACGCGGTATAGCCGCCGTAGTCCCCGTTTATCACAAGCACCTCCTTTTCGGGATACGTCAGCTTCAGTATCCCTTTAAGCCCAAGCGTGGAGCCTACCGCGTCTCCGTCCGGGCGCAGATGGCGGCTTATTATTATTTTGTCGTATTGCTTTATTTTCTCAAGCAGCTTGCGCTTTATGGCCGTATTCATATTATATTTCCGCTCCGTTGCTCATTTTGTCCAAATCGTTAAGCATGCGCATTGCCGTTTCCCTGTCCGCCACGGTTGCGCCGCTGGCCTTGGCATGGCCGCCGCCGCCGTATTTTACGGCAACGGGGTTTATGTTATGCAGGCTGGAGCGCAATTCGCACAGCACGCCCGCATCAGTTTCCGTAAAGTTGACCCATATGCTCACGCCCTTAATATCGCTCATAACGTTTGCCATCCCGCGGGACACGGTGAAATCGTCCACGGCAAGGCGCTGCATCTCCGCCCTGTCCGTATAAATATACGCAACGTTATGCTCCGTAAGCTTTATTTTGCCTATGAAATATGCCCTCAGCTGCACGCGGCTCAGCTCATCCTCATAAAGCGGAAGATATATTTCGTCCGTGCTGAAGCCCGCCTGCATAAGATACGCCGCGCGCATGAAGGTATCCGTGCTTGTTGTGTCGTAACGGAAACGGCCGCTGTCCGTTACCATGCCGGTGAAAAGCGCCTTTGCCGCGGTTTTATCGAGCGTAAAGCCAGCCTCCATGGCAAGGGCCGTAACTATGCCGCAGCAGCTTTCGTATTCGGGGCGGATCACCTCCGTGTCCGCTATTTTCCCCGTGAAAAGGTGGTGGTCAAGGCGCACGGTCGTTTTTGCAAGGGAATAGCGCGTGTCGCTTATCAGCGATGCGCCGCCGCAGTCGAGTATAACTGCCAATGCATTATTATACATATCGTCGCTCACGGTATCTATCGCGCAGCCCTCTATGAAGCCGTAGCGCGCGGGATCGTCCCCAACGCTGTATACCTCTTTATCGGGAAAATTGGCCTTTATAAGATATTTCAGCCCGGTTTGGCTGCCTATCGCGTCCCCATCCGGGCGAAAATGGCGGTGTATAATTATTCTGTCGTGCGCGCGTACAGCGTCAAGCACCTGTTCAAACATTGTGTATGGTTCCTTTTCAGTTTATGTTCAGATTATACCATCGGTTGACAAGAGCACACAAGCCCTAAAGGTTTGCTTTGGGCCGCTCCTGTGTTCTCGTCGCTTGAATTACCTCCAGTAGTTCTGCACTCCTCGGCCTTGGATCGTCCTCAAAGCAATTCCTTTAGGGTCTTTGAGTTTTAGAAGCCAAGGAGTATGGCAGAGCAAGGAGGACGAATGCAGGAATACTGGAGGTATTTCCAGTGAGGACGACACAGCTATGCCGTGCTATTTGGCTCCTAAAACCTTGTGTGTCCTTGTCAACCGATGGTAACATTATTGCTTTGCGCAATCAACATATTGTATTCTTTGCCGGTTTTGCCCACAAAATGCGTCCGCGCAAAAGCCCATTTTGTAAATATTCTTTGTCGATATGCCCTGATTCATTGAAAAAACGGCGGATTCAATATAAAATATACTTCAAAGCATATACGGAGGTAGCAATGGACAAGCTGAGGGAAAACCTTTCCCGTTTTATAAACCGAATAAAAAAAGGAGCATACCGGCAAGCCAAGCTTTCCCGCGCGGCGGGGCGAAGGTTTTCGCAGGGCATACGCAAGCGCCTTGGAAGGCTGGATCCGCAAAAGCGGCTGATAGTGCTTTGCGGCGGCGGTGTTGTATGCGCGGCGATAATGGCCGTTATAATAATCGCCATAGCAAACGGCGCGTCCGCGGCCAATGCCAATACGGACGGCGATACCGCGCTTATGAGTGCGAATAAAGGCGATGCCGTGAGCGACGCGGCGTATGTGCCTGTGCCCACGCCCACGCTTGAGCCTACGCCCATACCCACCCTTGCGCCCACGCCCACGCCGTTTGACCCAACATTGAAGCGCGGCATGGAGCGGGAGGACGTTGAGCCGCTGCAATTAAGGCTTATGGAGCTTGGCTACATGGCGGACGATGAACCCACAATAAAGTTCGGCCCCGCTACGGAGGCGGCGGTGCGGCTTTTCCAGCGGCAGATAAACTTTACCGATACAATAGACGCAACGCTCAAGGAGGACGGCATAGCGGGCGAGCAGACGCTTGCGCTGCTGTTTGCGGCCGATGCGCCGCGCTATGTTGTTAAATACGGCATGGAGGGCGACGACATAACCGAAATGCAGGAGCAGCTGAAGGATCTTGGCTACATGAGCGCCATAACCGGCTACTATGGGGACAAGACCGTTGCCGCGCTTAGGGATTTTCAGGACAGGAACGGGCTAAGTCCGGACGGCATGTGCGGCGAAAAGACATTTGAACTGCTTTACAGCGACGATGCCAAGGAAAGCGCCAGCAAGGCCAAGAGCGCGCGCACCAAGGCGAATATAGACAAGATGATATCCGTTGCCAAGAAGCAGCTTGGGGACAAATACGTGCTCGGCGCGAAGGGGCCGGACAAATTCGATTGCTCCGGTTTGGTATATTATTGCCTTAAAGAGGCGGGCAGCAACCGAAGAAGGCTGAACGCGGCAGGCTATTCCGGCGTTGACGACTGGACAAAGATAACCAAGATGAGCGATTTGAAGCGCGGCGACCTTATATTCTTCTATGACAACAACTTTACCAAAATAGGCCACGTCGGCATAGTTTTGAACAGCAGTGAAATGATAGACGCTTCCAATAACAAAGGCAAGGTCGTCCGCCGCGATTATACCGAAAGCTACTGGAGAAAGCATTTCTATTGCGGAAGGAGACCGTGGTAAATGGGTAAGCTGGTGATAAAAAGGCTGAAGGCCATTGTAAGCTGCGATGCGAACGATACCGTTTACGAAAACGCTGACATGCTGATAGAGGATAACAAAATAGCCTATATCGGCGACATGACCGACGGCATACGCCGCATGGGCGCATCCATGATAGACGGGCGCAACATGATATGCTACCCCGGGCTTATAAACACGCACCATCATTTTTATCAGTATTTTTCGCGCAACCTGCCGCAGGTGCAGAACATGGAGCTGTTCGATTGGCTAAAGACCCTTTATGAAATTTGGAAGGGCATAGACCGCGAGATAGTATATTGCTCCAGCGCGCTTGCCATGACGGAGCTTATGAAATGGGGCTGCACAACGGCCTTTGACCACCACTATGTTTTCCCCAAAGCCGCAGGCCATCTTTTGATAGACGAACAGTTCCGCGCGGCGGACGCGCTTGGCATGCGCTTTGCCGCAAGCCGCGGCAGCATGGATCTTTCCAAAAAAGACGGCGGGCTGCCGCCGGACAGCGTTGTGCAGACGGTTGACGAAATACTTGAGGACAGCCGCCGCCTTGCCGCGGAGTATCACGACGCTTCCTTCGGCTCCATGCGCACGCTTGCGCTTGCGCCGTGCTCGCCCTTTTCCGTGAGCGGGGAGCTGATGAAGCAGAGCGCGCTGCTTGCGCGGGAGCTGGGGCTTAGGCTGCATACGCACCTGGCGGAAACAAAGGACGAGGAAAACTATACCCTTGCGCGCTTCGGCATGAAGCCGTATGACTATATTGAATCGCTCGGCTGGACGGGGAGCGACGTTTGGTATGCCCACGGCATACATTTTACGGACGATGAGCTTATACGCATAGCCAAAAGCGGCAGCGGCGTTGCGCATTGCCCAATATCCAATATGAAGCTTGCAAGCGGCGTTGCCAAGGTGCCGCGGATGCTTGAGCTGGGCATACCTGTAGGCCTTGCCGTGGACGGCAGCGCCAGCAACGACGGATCTAACCTTCTTGAGGAGCTGCGCGTGGGCTATCTTCTGCACCGGCTGACAAGCGCGGAAAAAGCGCCGAGCGGATACGACATGCTGAAAATGGCAACCGTTGGCGGGGCGAAGCTGCTGGGCCGCGGCGACATAGGCCATATAGCGCCCGGCATGGCGGCGGATATGTTCCTTGTGGATACGCGGCGGGCGGAGCTTGTGGGCGCGGCGCTTGACCCAAAGAACATGCTTGCAACCGTTGGGCTTAAAGCGCCGGTTGACTACGCGATAATAAACGGCCGCGTAACGATAGCCCACCGCCGCGTGATAACGCAGGACGAAGCAAGCCTTGCCCGCCGCGGCAGGGAGGCCGTTGCAAGATATTTGGGATAAAGCATATCGTCTTGACTCATGCCGATTTTGGCGGTAATATATGCCCTGAAATCGGCTTTTTGCTTTTTATGAAGGGGCTTTATATATGAACTATTATCTTTTGACGGACGTTGCCGCGCGCATAGGCTATGAGCTTGCGCTCAGCGGCGCGGAAACATTCCGCATTGAGGAAACAATGCGCCGCATAATAGGCGCATACGGCATAGACTGCCAGGCGTATGCCATACCAAGCAGCGTTATGGTAAGCCTTGAGGCGGACAACGGCAAGCCGCTTATGATAATGAAGCGCGTTGGCTTCCACGGCAACGACCTTGAATCGGTTGAAAAGCTGAATGCGCTCGCCCGCCACATCTGCGCCCAAACGCCGGACCCCGCAGTTGCGCAGCAATGGCTGAGCGAAACGCTGCGCCTGCGCCGCCGCTATTCAACGTTTATATTCTATTTGGGCCATTTCCTCGTGGCGGCGGGCTTCTGCCCCGTTTTCGGCGGCACGCTGAAGGACAGCCTGTTTTCTGGACTTCTGGGGCTTATAGCGGGCTTTGTGACGCGGCTTATGAACAAATGGGAGACCAACCCGTTTTTCAGCACCATTGCCGCAGCGTTCCTGCTTGCCGTGCCGGCATATGCCGCGGCGGGGCTTGGCGCGGTGGACTACGTTCACGCGGTAATAATAGGCGCGCTTATGATACTGGTGCCCGGGCTTCTTATAACCAATTCCATGCGCGATATAATATACGGCGACACAAACTCCGGCATAATCCGCATTGTGCAGGTGCTGCTCTGCGCGCTTGGCATTGCGCTTGGCACGGCCGCGGCATGGCACCTGACCGAAGGGATATACGGCGTAACGGCCAGCGCAGGCTCGGCGCAGTACCCCGCATGGGCGCAGGCAATAATGACGGCCGTTGCCTGCGCGGGCTTTGTTATTCTTTTCAACGTGCATGACTGGGGCAGCATACTCTGCGTTATAGGCGGGGTGATAACATGGATGAGTTATCTGCTCTTTGCCAAGCTTGGCCTTGACCTTTACGAAATGAACTTCTTCGCCGCGGTGATAGCCGCCGTGTATTCCGAAGGCATGGCGCGGCAGCGCAGGTATCCGGCAATATCGTATCTGGTCATATCAAACGTGCCGCTCATGCCCGGCGCGGGCATATATTACACGATGAGCCTCGGCCTTGAAGGGAACATGCTCTCTGCCCTTCAAAAGGGCCTTGAAACCGCGGGCATAGCCGGCTGCATAGCCGTGGCCATACTGCTCGTCTCCACCCTGTTCCGCCTGGGGACACGGTTGGCGGGGAGGAAGTAGGTTGTCACAACCCCTCAGTCAATCCGCCTTACGGCGTATTGCCAGCTCCCCGTGAAGGGGAGCCTTTTGGGGGACACTATGTGCCAAGATATACGAGTTAACACTCTGGTTGGAACAAGGTCGCCTTACTCACTGCCGTTCGCAATTCTCCCTGTTCCTGCCCGTTCTCCGTTTCGCTTACTCGTCCACAGGACGCGCTCAACTCCGAACCTCGCGGAGCGATCGTTTCAATGGGGTTATGGGGGTCGCCAGGGGGCCTAAGGGGAGAAATCGAAATCTCCCCTGGCCCCTTGGCAAAAAAGGTTCTTAAGTATCTTGCAATCCAACATTATTCTACATTATACTTAATTTAAGCGTCTGCTCCGATACGGCGAAAAGGGGACGGTTGACCGCAGCCCAAACTTGATTTTTTCAAGAAGGGAGGTGGTTTCTGTGATGACATGGTCAGAATTCTTTGCATTTCTGATGTTCGTTATGGAACTTTTCAGGTCTTTCTTGAGAATACTGCGATTCGTAGTAAAGCTCATAAAAAAGAAAAGTAACCGCCCAAGGCAAAGGTAACGGTTACTTTTTCTAACTAACTACTGCGGCCAACCGTCTCCGGCAGGCGCGGTTTTTTCTATCTTTATTATATGCAAATTCAGAGCGATATGCAAGCAAAAACTGACAGCATGCGCTTCCTTACCTGCAGCAGAACCTCATATACATGCACACCATCTGCGCTGCGAGCGCGCCGAGGCACAGGCGGCTCGACCCGCCGGAGCAGTTGTATACCCGCCCGCTGCCGTAGCCGCCGAAGGGCGAATAGTACGCGCCGCCCGTCTGCATACGTTCAAGCAGCTCGGCATACTGCGCATTGTTCGGCTCCAGCCGCGCGGCGGTGCGCGCATGCTCAAGCGCGGTGGCGGTGTTGCCGAGTCCGGAATTGGCAAGGGCACTGTAATAATACCATTTTGCACCGCGGTCGGTTATGCTGCTGAGCACATTGAGCGCCTCGTGATAGCGGCCGAAGGCAATATAGTTATACGCGGCCTGAAGCTTGGGATCGCCCGTGGCGCCGCCGTTTCCGTAGCTGCCGTAGCCGCCGTAATTGCGGCCGAAGGGGTCGTAGCCCGTGTATCCGCCGGAAGAATACCCGCCGTAGCCCTGATTCGCGCCGGGGGAGGTTTTGTTCATTATCTGGTCATACGCGGCGTTTATCTCCTTCATGCGCTGCTCGGCCACCTTGTCGCCCGGGTTCGCATCGGGATGATACTTTTTGGCAAGCCTTCGGTATGCCGCCTTAACCTCGTCGTCGGTGGCGGTGGTGGGTACGCCTAATACTTTGTATGGGTCTGTCATTTGCGGCGTTCCTTTCCCGCGCGGGCCTGCGTTTTCAAATTATACCGCGTCCATATGCCGCCGTAGAGTATGTTCCGCATAAGGTCCATGTCCTTTTGCAGCGGCAGCTTTTCAAATTCGTCCGTGCAGCGCACCATAAGCGCGTTCAGCAGCGCGCCCGCGTCCGCATCGAACGATTCCGTCTGCACAAGCGGATTATACCGGCCGCGCTTTTTGTCCGCCGCCGCATCCTCCCATGCGTCCATAATATATATGAACCGGCCAAGGCTTTCGCCGAAGCTTCTCAGCCTTGTGCCGAATTCTCCCTTATCGAATATCTCCCCCAGCAGCGCGCCGAAGCAGCCGGACGCCGCGTCCGTGTCCTCGCCCGGGCGGTTGCGCCGCTCTATGGCATAAAGCTCGTTCAGCCGCGCTTCTATTATATCCGCCTTGTCTGGATACTTTTCGCAAACGGCCGCGTACGGCTTTTCAAGCATGCCCTTGAGCAGGCGTGCCTTCGCGCTGCGGTCGTCGTTAATGTCGTCTATCGCCTTTTGATACGCAAGCATTATTGTCATGTCCGCGGCGTAGGCCGTGTTCTCGCTTGCTTGGCAAAGCCGCGGCTTCATGGGGTGCATCATGCAGCGCAGCTCTTTTTCCTCTATCTCAGGCTCGTATGCCGAATCCAGCATTATGCACAGGAACGCCATATCGAAGCTCAAAAGCAGCCTGCCTATGGCAAACCGCTCGCTCAGGCTGTGGCAAACGCCGCAATATGCCGCGCGGTAGCGCGCCGCGTCCTTATCCGAAAGCCTGTCCGCATCGGCCATAACGTAGCCGAACATCAGCTTTTTCTAACGAAGGTCTCGCGGCACTTGGGGCAGGTTATGCGTATGGTGCCCTTGCCCTTGGGCGTGCGCACCACCTGGCCGCATTTGGGGCATTTGAAAAAGCGGTGCGTTTTGCGCTGCTTTATGCGCGAAATTTCGCGACGGAAAAAGCCCGTCACGCGGTTTTTCAAATTGAGATACTTAACGTTTTCCTGATACCGCTTGGACGTGTTTTTGGAAAACATGCGCCACAGCACAATGCCCATCAGCACCAGCGCCGCCACCCATGTTATATAGTAGGCCGCAGTAAGCCTGAAAAAGCCCAGTATTGTGGATATTACAATAAGCGCCAGCGCGGCGAAATTGAGGAAGCGGGAAAGCTGATCCGCGCCGTATCTCCCCGCCATGAAGCGCATGAAACGTTCCTTCATCGTTATCAAATGACCTTTCGTTCGGCAACCGTCCGCCGTTGCCGTTATGTGGTCATAGCATACCACATTTACGCGCAAAAAAAAGCCCCATAGAAGGGCTAATGTGTGACAACAATTCAAATTTTGAGATAAGGTGAAAATTTTGCGCGCTCCCTCAGTCTCGCCTTCGGTTTGCCGGCTCCCCGGCCGGGGAGCCTTTTGGTGCGCGGCACA
>MSGS01000058.1:19195-30563 GCA_001940855.1 Christensenellaceae bacterium Phil1
CGAGCAGACGGAGGGGTTGCATCGGGGCTGCTCTTATTTACGGCAACCCCTCAGTCTCACTTCGTTCGACAGCTCCCCCGCAAGCGGTGGAGCCTTTTGGTGTTATCCCCTTCTCCCCCAGATCCTTGGGCTGAACATGAGTATGAGCGGGAATATCTCAAGGCGACCGAATAGCATGTCAAGCGAAAGCACCAGCTTGCTTGCGTCGGAAAAGGCGCTGAAGTTGCCGCTGGGGCCGACCATGGAAAGGCCGGGGCCAACATTGCCTATGCAGGTCAAAACGCCGGTTACGGTGGTTGTAAAGTCAAAATCATCAAGCGACACAAGCAGCATGGACGCCGCGCATATCGCCACGAATGCGGCAACGTAGCCGTATGTGCCGCGCATTACGGATGCATCTATGCGCTTGCCGTCCATGCATATGGTCACTACGCGGCGCGGCTTCACCGCGCGCATCACCTCCGCCTTTAAGCCCTTGAACAGCATAACGATGCGCGCCACCTTTATGCCGCCCGCCGTTGAGCCCGCGCTTGCGCCCGATATCAAAAGGGCCATGAGTATCATGCGGGAAAACTCCGGCCATTTGTCAAAATCGGCAGTGGCAAAGCCGGTGGTGGAAATTATGCTTGAAACCTGGAAAAAGCTTTGGTGCAGGGCTTCGGCAAAGCTGTTGCCGTAAAGCGGCAGTATGTTGAGCGCTATCATAAGCGTGCCCGCTATGACCATGCCTATATATGCGCGGAACTCCTCGCCCTTGAGCGCCTGCGCGCCCTTGCCTATCAATATGAAATAATATACGTTGAAGTTGACGCCGAAAAGCATCATGAACACCGCTATCACCGTTTGCAGATAGCGGCTTTGATACGCGGCAATGCTTGCGTTCTTTATGCCGAAGCCGCCCGTGCCCGCGGTGGCGAATGCGTTTACAACGCTGTCAAAAAGCGGCATTCCGCCCGCAAGCAGCAGCACGAACAGCAGCACAGTCATGGCAATGTATATAAGATACAGCACCCTTGTTGTGTCCTTCATTTTGGCCGTAAGCTTGCCCACAACGGGCCCCGGGCTTTCCGCGCGCAGAAGATGCATGCTTTCCCCGTTGCCCTTTGCAAGCGGCACGACCGCCATCATGAATACCAGCACGCCCATGCCGCCTATCCAGTGCGTGAAGGAGCGCCAGTAAAGCAGGCTGTTGGGCAGCAGCTCAACATCGGTAAGTATGGTTGCGCCGGTGGTGGTGAAGCCGGATACGGTTTCAAAAACGCAGTCCACAAAGCGCGGTATATACCGGCTGAAATAAAACGGCAGGCAGCCGAAGAGCGAGATGAGTATCCAGCTCAGCGATACGGTTATGAAGCCCTCCGCCGGCCTTACCCCGCCCGAGCCCGGGCGCTTGAGAAGGAGCAGTATGCATCCCGCGGCCATGGTTATGCCCATGCTCAGCGCAAACGCCGCAACCGTGCCCTCCTCATGGGCAAAAAAGGCAATCAGCAGCGGCGGCAGCATCATTGCCGCAAGCAGCCGCAGCACATGCCCAATATAGAATCCAACAGCCTTTATGTTCATACTTCGCCTTCAAAAATGTCCTTCAGATCGCGTATCGCGCGGTCCGCCTCGGTTACGACTATAACTGTATCGCCCTTCTGCATAACGTCCGCGCCGGAGGGGATTATAACCCTCCTCGCCCTTATTATGGCGGCTATCAGCACGTTCTTTTTTAGCTTCAGCCTGTATAGCGGCAGGTTGAGGAACTTCGCCTCCCCCTTAACGGAAAACTCCAGCGCCTCCGCCTTGCCGTCAACTATTTTATAAAGCGTCAGCACGCTGCCGCCGGTTGTGTCCTCCATCGCGCGGACATAGCGCACAATTTCGTTCGCGGTCAAAAGCTTGGGGCTTACAATGCTGTCCATGCCCATGCTTTCGAATATGGGGTTATATTCGTTGCGGCTTATTTTGGTTATGCTCTTGGGCACGCCGACGTAGCTTGCAAACATGGATACGAGCAGGTTTTCTTCATCTATGCCCATCAGCGACACAACCGCATCCGCGGACGCTATCCCTTCGCTCAGCAGCAGCCTTTGATCCGTGCCGTTGCCGTTTATAACGGTTGCCTGCGGCAGCGCTTCGCTAAGATCCATGCAGCGCTTTTCGTCCTGCTCAACTATTGTCAGGTCTATCTTGTTGCGTATAAGCCGCTGCGCAAGGTACGCCGCCGTGCGGCTGCCGCCGACTATCATTACGCGCTGCGCCTTGGGCGAATATACCTTCAGGTTCTTTATAAGCTTTACCAGATCCGCCGCATCCGCCGCTATTGTTATCTTGTCCCCCAGGTGCAGCGTAAAATCGCCCTTAGGAATGTGTATAGCGTTATCGCGCTCAACGGCGCATACAAGTGCGTTCACGTCCGCAACCGTCCTGAACTGCTGAAGCGCCTTGCCTATGAGCGGGTTCCCCTCCTTCAGCTTCAGCTCAACAAGCTCCGCGTTGCCGCGGGCAAACGAATCGCGCTTGAGGAAGGATGGGAACTGCAGTAGGCGGAATATTTCAAGCGCGGCGGCCTTTTCCGGATTTATGACCATTGAAAGGCCCAGTTCTTCGCGCATGAAGCGTATCTGCTGATCGTATTCCGGATTCCTTACGCGGGCGATGGTGTGCTTGCAGCCAAGCTTCTTCGCCACCATGCAGCACAAAAGGTTCGTTTCGTCCCCGTTGGTCGCGGCTATGAGCAGATCCGCCGTGTCCACGCCCGCCTCGCGCTGCACCTCAACGCTGGCGCCGTTGCCGTCCACCACCGCCACGTCGAGCGATTCCTGACTGGCGAGCAGAATGCGCCTGTTATTATCTATCACCACAAGGTCGTGGCCTTCTTCGGAAAGCGATTTGGTGAGCGTATAGCCCACTTTTCCGTCGCCGACTATAACTATCTTCATATTATAAATCAACAGTCTCCTGCATCAAATTTTACCGTATTATACACCGCCTTTTCCGCGTTGTCCACTTTATTAAGCGCGCGTTAAAATTACGGCGTTTATGCCGCGGCGTGAAAAAACGTATTTCTAAACCAAAAGTTTATGAATACTATATTGACAAGATTCGTCAAACATGCTTTAATAACATGCGGCGGTTTAGAGATTCTAAACTTCCGGTTTACAATGTCTGTTTCGCAAATACGGGAGGCGATACGATGCTGGAAATAGGCGAAAAGATAAAGCGCAGGCGCGTGAGCCTTGGCCTTACGCAGGAGGAGCTTGCCGCGCGGGTGGAGCTTTCAAAGGGCTTCATTTCGCAAGTGGAAAGGGATCTTACCTCCCCGTCCATCGCCACGCTTACGGATATATTGGAAGCGCTGGGCATGAGCCTGGCGGATTTCTTCGCCCAGGAGGACACGAACGAAAAGGTGGTGTTCGGGGCGGACGATGTGTTCGTTAAGGAAAATGAGGACGCGGGCCATTCAATACATTGGCTTATACCAAACGCCCAGAAGAACTCGCTTGAGCCAATACTTGTAACGCTGCAGAGCGGGGGCAAAACATGGGAGCAGGACCCGCACGAGGGCGAGGAGTTCGGCTATGTTCTGCTTGGCGGCATAACGCTGCACATAGGCGGGGAAACGTTCAAAGTAAGGAAGGGGTCAAGCTTTTGCTTCAAGCCCACCGCCGTACACTATATTTCAAACGATACCAAGCGCGAGGCTAAGGTGCTGTGGGTTTCCACGCCGCCCAGCTTTTAATATTAAATCAGGAAGGTAACAGGAAATGTCAAAGCATCTTATAGATCTTGTGGATATACGCAAAACCTACGGCGAGGATGACGCGCTCAAGAACATTAACCTTTATATAAGGGACGGCGAATTCCTTACGCTGCTTGGCCCTTCCGGCTGCGGAAAGACCACTATGCTGCGCCTTATAGCGGGCTTCACCATGCCCACGGAGGGCAAAATACTGATAGACGGCAAGGATGTTTCCGCCGTGCCGCCGTTCAAGCGCCGCGTAAACACCGTTTTTCAGAAATACGCGCTGTTCCCGCACCTTAACGTATATGATAACGTTGCGTTCGGCCTGAAGATACAAAAGCTGAGCCCGCAGGAGATAGACACCCGCGTGAACGAGATGCTGGAGCTTGTTAACCTGAAGGGCTACGGCAAGCGCTGGATAGATCAGCTTTCGGGCGGGCAGCAGCAGCGCGTTGCCATAGCGAGGGCGCTCGTGAACCGCCCGCAGGTGCTTCTTCTTGACGAGCCGCTCGGCGCGCTTGATTTGAAGCTGCGCAAGGGCATGCAGATAGAGCTTAAAAAAATGCAGCAGCGCCTTGGCATAACGTTCATTTTCGTTACGCACGATCAGGAGGAGGCGCTCACCATGAGCGACACAATCGTTGTAATGAACGAAGGCCAGATTCAGCAGATAGGCACGCCCACGGATATTTACAACGAACCAAAGAACGTGTTCGTTGCCAAGTTTATAGGCGAAAGCAATATTCTGCCCGGCATAATGAAAAAGGATCTGCTCATCAACTTCATGGGCAGGGACTTTGAATGCGTGGACAGCGGCTTTACGAAAAACGAGCCTGTGGACGTTGTGGTGCGTCCTGAAGATATAGACATGGTGAGCGATGCGGATGAAAACGCGCACCTTCACGGCAAGGTAAAGAGCGTGCTGTTCATGGGCGTGCATTACGAATTCCTTGTTGAGTGCGGAAGCGTTACGCTGACAATACATTCAACCGACTATGTTGCCCCCGGCAGCGACGTTGGCATAATAATCCTGCCTGACGCTATCCACATAATGCACAAGAGCGTTAAGCCGGAGGAGCTTGATTTTACCACGGCGGACGAACTGCTGGAGGCGGAGATGGACGCGGAGCTGGAGGATAAGGACGAATGAAGCGCAAGGTGTTCGCCTATCCGTACATAGTATGGATGGCGCTGTTTATAGCGGTGCCCATGGTGTTCATATTCTATTATGCGTTCAATGTGGACGGCAGCTTCAGCTTTTCCAAGGTCTGGGCAACGCTGAGCGACATTTCAAAATGGCGCGTATTATGGGTCAGCATAGAAATTGCCGCCGGAACCACCGTATTCTGCCTGCTGCTGGGCTACCCCGTGGCATACATACTTTCCAATATGCGAAAGTCCATAGCCGCTTTCATATCGGTGCTGTTCTTCGTGCCGATGTGGATGAACTTCGTGCTCAGAACATATGCATGGCAGGCCATATTGGAATACGCAATACCAAATATGCTCGGCTGGACGGATAAGACGCTTACCGGCAGCGTATGGGCGGTTATGATGGTGCTGGTATATAACTTTATACCCTTCATGGTAATGCCGCTTTATAATTCGCTTTCAAAGATAGACAGAAGCCTTATCGAAGCTTCGGGCGACCTTGGTGCGAACGGACGCATGACCTTCTTTAAGGTGGTGCTGCCGCTGAGCGTGCCGGGCATAGTTTCGGGCATAACAATGGTGTTTATCCCCGCCATAACGGCCTTCACCGTGCCCGCGCTTATAGGCAACGGCAACTATAATCTTTACGGTAACGAAATTGAGATGGCCTTCAAGCAGGCCGCGGGCAGCGCAGGCAGCGCGGATTATTCCGTGGGCAGCACGCTTGCGATAATTCTGCTGATATGCGTGTTCATAAGCACGGCTGTAATGAACCGCTTCGATAAGGATCACGAGGAAGGGGGCAACCTGCTGTGAAAAAAGTAAAGCCGTTCAGGTATGTTTACCTTGCGCTGATGCTGCTGTTCCTCTACCTTCCGATAATTTACCTTATAGTGTTTTCGTTCAACGATTTTTCTACCGGCAGGCGCGTGTCTTACGCAAACCTTGGCCGCTGGAACGGATTCACGCTGGAGAATTATACCAACGTTTTTGCCGGAGAGGCCGGCAGCGCCCTGCTGCTTACGCTTGAAGTCGCGCTTATAACAAGCGTTGTTGCAACGGTTATAGGCACGTTCGCCGCAATAGGCATAAACTCCATGAAAAAGCGGCCGAAGAGCATCATTTTGAATATATCTCAGCTGCCCATGGTCAATCCGGATCTGGTAACGGGCATAACGTTCATGATGCTTTTCGCCTTCGTAAACGGCGTGCTTGTCAACATGGGCGCGGACAGGCTGAGCGATATTGTAAAGCTGCTCATTGCGCACATATCCTTCAGCATACCGTATGTTATCTTTTCGGTAATGCCGCGGCTCAAGCAAAGCTCGTCCATGCTTTACGAAGCGGCGCTCGACCTTGGCTGCACGCCCATGCAGGCCATGTTCCGCGTAATAATTCCGGACATTATGCCCGGCATAACATCCGGCTTCATAATGGCGCTTACAATGTCGCTGGACGACTTTGTGGTCAGCTATTTCGTAAGCGATCTAAGGAGCACATTGTCCGTATATATGTATTCCGCCGCGCGCGGAGCAAAGGGCGTTAATCCCGCCCTTGCAACGATTATATTCATCCCCCTCGTAACGCTGCTGCTTATCGTCAACCTAAGGCGCATCAGCAAGGAGCGCGAGGATGAGATACAAAACAAAAAAGTGAAGATGAAAGGATAGGAGAAAAAATGAAAAAATTCTTTTGCTTTGCGCTTGCCCTCATGATGCTGTTCGCCTTTGCCGCGTGCAGCAACAGCAGCGACGGCCCCGCCGCTAACGGCGACAACGAGGTTTTTGCCGACGGCGATCAGTACGACGAAATAGGCGGAGAGCTGAACATACTCAACTGGGGCGAGTATATAGACCCCGAACTCATAACCCTGTTTGAAGAAGAAACGGGCGTTAAGGTGAACTACGTTGAAATGACCAGCAATGAGGAAATGCTGATAAAGCTTAAATCTTCCGATTGCGTATACGATATGTGCTTCCCCAGCGAATATATAATAGAACAGCTTATCGCAAGCGATCTGCTACTGCCGCTGGATATGGACAAAATACCCAACGCCAAGAACATAATGCAGGATAAGCTTGAAATAACCAACTCCTTCGACCCCGGCAACAAGTATTCCCTGCCCTATATGTGGGGCACGGTGGGCATACTTTACAACACCACCATGGTTGAAGAGCCCGTAACAAGCTGGGGCATACTTTGGGACGAAAAGTACGCGGGCCAGATTTGGATGTATGACAGCGTGCGCGACTCAATCGGCATAACGCTGAAATATTTGGGCTACGATCTCAATACCCGCAGCGAGGCTGAGATAGCCGAAGCGCGCGACCTGCTCATTGCCCAGAAGCCGCTCAGGAAAGGCTTCGGCACGGATAACATGCGCGCCAGCATGATAAACGGCAAAGCCGCAATGGCCGTGATATACTCCGGCGATGCTTTCGTCTGCATGGATGAAAACGAGGATCTTGCCTACGCCGTGCCGGAAGAGGGCAGCAACGTTTGGTTCGATAACGTGGTAATTCCCAAGAGCGCGAAGAATATTGAAGCGGCGCATGCCTTCATCAATTTCTTAAACGATGGCGCAATCGCCGCGCGCAACACGGAATATATCTATTATTCCACGCCCAATCAGGCCGCCATGGACAGGCTGGACGAATACTTTACCGGCAGCGAAACATATAACCCGCCCAAAGAGGTGCTGGACCGCTGCACGGTGTTCCATGACCTTGGCGATTTTGTAAGCGTATATAACGAAGCCTGGAACGCCATAAAGATGAAATAAGCTTATGGCGGGCGTGATAGACAAATTATTTACACCGAAAAACATGGTGGCTCCCTCGCTTGTAAAGGGGGAGCTGCCTTCTGCTAAACAGGCATACGGCAAATGCCTTTCAATAGCATGGCCAAGCGCGATAGAAAGCGTGCTGGTGGCGCTGGTGTCAAGCGTGGATACCATGATGGTAAGCTCGCTCGGCCCCAAGGCCATATCCGCCGTGGGCGTAACGGGGCAGCCGCGTATGCTTATGATGACGGCTATATTGTCGCTCAATATGGGCGTTACGGCCGTTGTTGCAAGGCGGCGCGGCGAAGGGGACATGATAGGCGCATCCAAAACGCTAAAGCAGTCGCTTTGGATAAACCTTATGCTGGGCGCAATAATGGTTGCCATATCCTGCTTTTTGACGGAGCCTATAATGCGCCTTGCCGGTGCGCAGGCGGAATACATTGCCGATTCCGTGGCGTATTTCCGGATAATTATGAGCGGACAGTTCTTCGCCTGCATAGGCATGACCATAAACGCCGCGCAGCGCGGCTGCGGAAACACAAAGGTGAGCATGCGTTCAAACGTTACGGCGAACCTTGTGAACATAGTGTTCAATTATCTGCTTATTAACGGAAATTTCGGCTTCCCCAAGCTGGGCGTGGTCGGCGCGGCTATTGCAACAGCCATAGGCCACATGGTCGCCTTCCTTATGGCGCTGTACAGCGTTGTGCATCCGCATAAGGGCGAGCTTAACATTGTGGATGGCGGCAAGTGGGGTTTCGATAAAAAAACGCTTTCCAGCGTAACAAAGGTGGCCACCGGCGCGTTTACCGAACAGATAAGCTTGCGCGCGGGGCTTTTTGCGTTCTCCAGCATTATTGCCCGCCTTGGCACCATTCAGTTCGCCACGCACCAGATAAGCATGAGCCTTAGCCAGCTCATATTCTCCTTTGCCGATGGGCTGGGCGTTGCGTCAAGCAGCCTTGTGGGGCAGGGGCTTGGCATGAGGCGGCCCGATCTTTCCACCGTTTACGGCAAAATAGGCCAGCGCTGCTCCATGCTAATAGGCTTTACGCTTTCGCTCCTGCTCGTAATTTTCCGCAGGCCGCTTTACGGCCTTTTTACCGACGATGCGGAGGTAATAGCATTGGGCATGAAGCTATGCTATTTCGTTGCGGCCGTTTGCATGATACAAACGTCGCAGGTGGTCATTTCCGGCTGCCTTCGCGGCGCAGGGGATTCGCGCTATGTTGCGGTAACCAGCCTTGTGAGCATAGGCACGTTCCGCGTGGGGCTGTCGTATCTTCTGTGCTACCCGCTCGGCATAGGCGTATACGGCGCGTGGATAGGCTTTCTTGTAGACCAATGCACGCGGCTTGTGTTAAACTATACCCGGTTCCATCGCGGAGGGTGGACAAAAATAGAACTGTAAAGAGGACTGCATGAACAGAACCGTAAAAACAATGGTCTACTGCGCGCTGTTCGCGGCGCTTACCGCCGTATGCTCGCAGTTAGCCATTCCCATTCAGCCCGTGCCCATCAACTTGGCGCTGCTCAGCGTATATATCGCGGGCGGCCTTCTTGGCGGCGGCATGGGCGCGGCAAGCCAGGCCGTGTTCCTTTTGATAGGGGCGGTTGGCGTGCCTGTGTTCGCGGGGTTCCGCGGCGGGGTGCAGGCGCTTGTCGGCCCCACTGGCGGCTACCTTATCGGTTACGTTGCGGCGGCGTTTGTTACGGGCGTGATTGTAAAGCGTCTGGGTGCAAAGCCGCTGAAAATCGCACTTGCGTGCGCGGTGGGCATGGCGGCATGCTATGCGCTGGGCACGGCGTGGTACTGCGTGCAGAGCGGCACGCCGGCATTGGCGGCGCTTAGCACGTGCGTATTTCCCTTCCTTCCGGGCGACGCGGTAAAAATAGCCGCCGCGACGCTGCTTGTACCGAGGCTGAAAAGGGTAATAAAGCTATGATAGATAAACACGAAACCAACAAATACTTAAAGCGGCTGCATGCGCTGGGCTATACCCTTGCCCCGCTTGGCGTGGAGTTCAGAAAGGATAACGAGCCGTATTTCTGCACGCCCAAGTATTCAAACATAATAGGCTGGGCAGGAGTGGACGGAATACACTTCTGCTGCATATTCGGCTATTCGGACGCGGTGTTTGCGGTAAGCCCCATGAACGCGCCGGGCGAATACATTCACATAGTTGCCGAAAGCATAGGGGATTTCATAAGCCTGCTGCTTGCAACGGGGGACAGCGCCGCGCTGGAGCAGGCGTGGCAATGGGACAGGGAGCAGTTTGAAGCATTCGTGCGGGAAAGCAAGGCCAACGCCCCGCACGAGGTTATAGACATGGTGGGGCTGAAGCTGAAGCTTAGGCCCATGCGCGACCCGTATGGCTATATGCATAATCTTCAGCAGAATTTTGATTACAGCAAAATTGTGCCCCGCACCGATAATGCCAAGAAAAACGCATCCGCGGACGGCGGCAAACCGCCGAGAAAAAAGCGCACCCCGAAGCCGGCGCAGGGAAGCTCCGAACCGCGAATGAAGGTATACTTTGAAAACAGGCGCAAGGGGCGCATAGGCCAGGAGATAAGGATAGAGCGCCGCTTTAATTGGGCAGAGCGAGAATGGTTCGTGCCCTGTATATACACTTTCCGCTACGGCATGGCGGTTGATTTGTGCATGAAGCTGGACGATGCGCACGGGCCGGTGCACCTTAGGCCGAACGTGGCCCTGAACGGCGATTTGATACGCTATTCCATGGGCAGCAGCACTTGCTATTATGCCGCGAATGAATACAACGAGGATGAAGCGGTCGCCTTTGTCAGCAGCTATGGGCTTGACCCTAAGGCCGACTATATGTTCAGCCGCTGGTTCTTCCCGTGGGTAACCACGCTAAAGCCCATAATAACGGAGCTGCGGATCCAGATGATAGCCGAGCCGCGCCCGATATCGGCAGGCAATTTCATGATACAGCAGGGCGAAAGCGCAAAGCTTACGCATCCCGTAACGCACGATGTATATACCCTTACCGCGCTGAGCATAGAGCAAAAGACAATGGGCAAAAGGGCATTCGGCGTGAGCGATTATGAAATGCCCCAAAACATGACCGTAATGAAATACGCCGTTTCTCCCGATACCGGCAACTCCCTTATAGTAACCGATGCCGAGCCGGGAGACAACCCGCGCCCCCGCAGCGCGGACTTTGGCATGGGCAGCATGGCGGCGACGATAGGCGTGATAGGCGGCGCGGACGGCCCCACCACGCTTTATATGAACAAAGATAAAAATGCCCGCGTGGCATGCTCTGCGCTGCGCTTTGAAAAAAGCTCCCGTCCCGTAAAATGGCACGCAGAGTTCCTCTATAAAGAATATGAGGATGCGGAAGAAAGGCTGATGTAGCGGGCTTCCGCCCGCGGTGAAATCCGTTCTTACGAACGGGTGAAATTGCACTGACGCGCAGTGAAATATTGCTTGCGCAATGTGAAATCCGCCTTACGGCGGGTTAGCGTAAGAGATTGTGAAGATATGGTGGACGCTGTGCGTCCCCTTGTTTTTGCCAAAGGTTTATAAGATGTGGAGTAGGGGCCGTCATTGGCGGCCTGCCGTGGCTATGTTTGAGTTGTAAAGCGCACCCAAAGACTCCCCGGCCGGGGTTCGGAGTTGAGCGCCGCCAGTGGCGGATGAAGCGAAACGGAGAACGGGCAGGAACAGGGAG
>MSGS01000059.1 GCA_001940855.1 Christensenellaceae bacterium Phil1
GTCTAACTTTTTGGGTTCAGATCAGTATAGCCGCCCCTTTTTATATCGGGAATTATTATATATCCATGCTGGACGCCGTGCGCGGGAAGGGAAGCACGTCCCTTATGTTGGCAATGCCGGTAACGTACATTACAATGCGCTCGAACCCAAGGCCGTAGCCCGCGTGCTGCACGCCGCCAAAGCGCCTAAGATCCATGTACCAATCGTACTGGGACATATCAAGCCCAAGCTCCTCAATGCGCTGCTTGAGCTTATCGGTGCGCTCCTCGCGCTGGCTGCCGCCGATTATTTCGCCAACGCCGGGAACCAGCAGGTCCACTGCCGCAACGGTCTTGCCGTCGTCGTTCAGGCGCATATAGAACGCCTTTATATCCTTGGGATAGTTGGTTACGAACACGGGGCGCTTGAATATCTGCTCCGTCAGGTAACGTTCATGCTCGGTTTGAAGGTCGCAGCCCCAGTCCACGGGATATTTGAATTCCGCGCCGGACTTTTTGAGCAGCTCCACAGCCTCGGTATACGTTACGCGGGCAAAGTCGTTTTCAACAACGTTTGTAAGCCTGTCAAGCAAAGTCTTGTCAACAAAGCTGTTGAAGAACTTCAGCTCGTCCGGGCAGCGCTCCATAACGGTGCGTATTATGTATTTTACCATTGCCTCGGCAACTTCCATGTCTCCGGCCAGGTCGCAGAAGGCCATTTCCGGCTCTATCATCCAGAACTCCGCCGCATGGCGCGCCGTGAAGGAATATTCCGCCCTGAACGTGGGGCCGAAGGTATATATATCGCGGAAAGCCATTGCAAACGCTTCGCCGTAAAGCTGTCCGCTCACGGCCAGGTTAGCTTCCCTGCCGAAGAAATCCTTGCTGTCGTCAACCTTGCCGTCCTCGGTCTTGGGCAGGTCATTCATGTCAAGCGTTGTCACGCGGAACATTTCGCCCGCGCCTTCGCAGTCGCTCGGGGTGATGAGCGGGGTATGCACATAAAGGAAGCCGCGCTCGTCAAAGAAGCGGTGTATGGCCTGCGCCACAACGCCGCGCACCCTGAACGCCGCCTGGAACATGTTCGTGCGGGGCCTAAGGTGCTGAATGGTGCGAAGGTATTCAAGGCTGTGCCTTTTTTTCTGAAGGGGATAGTCCCCGTCGCACTCGCCTAAGATTTCTATTTCGCGCGCCCTTATTTCAAACGGCTGCTGCATTTCGGGCGTTAGCACAAGTTCGCCCTTAACGCCTATCGCCGTGCCGGTATTGAGCTGCTTGGTTATGTTGGGATTGATATTATTGGTTTCGTACACCACCTGCACGTTCTTGAAGCAGGAACCGTCGCCAAGCTCTATAAAGCCCACGTTCTTGCTTTCGCGCGCCGTTTTGATCCATCCTACAACCTCGATTTCGCCGGTATGCGCCTCGTAGCTGCGCACCAGCTCACTCAATCTCAACATAATCCACCTCCGGATAAAATATAAACTATTCAGCTATTATATTCCGATTTTGCATCTTTAGCAAGCATCGCGCATATATTTCCTAAATCATATTTTGTTATAAGGAGACATGCATTATGTATTATGCCGGCGTACCCACGCTTGTTGTCCGCGCAAAGTGCCCCGCGCTTATATCCATAAACGGCCGCGTGGCCGGAGAATGCGGCGGTGAAGGCTATATCAGCGTGCCGCTGAGCGCAAACGGGGATTATTACGTTACCATGCAGCCGCTGCTGCCGCACGATGCGTCAGGCGCGGCATTATGCCCCGTTACGCGCAGATTTTCGCTTGAAAACGGAATTATGGAGCAGACCGGGTATCCCGACGCCGTATTGTGCCTTTGGCCCGGCGGGGTGAATGAAATAACAATGAAGCCCATTGCCATATGCGCAAAGGCCGGCAAACAGTGCGAAAAGGCGGGGCAGAAGGGCGCAGACGCGCAGGGGGCGAAGCAGCCCATTAACAATTTGGAACGAGGCATGGCGTTTGCCGTGGCAAGTATGCAGGGAAAGTTTGACGAGGCAATGAGCTATCTTTCACCCGCGCTGAGGCGAAACGTGACGGCGGAGGCAATAGCCGAATTCATGGGGGAATATGAGCGCGTGCGCCCGCCCGTTGGGGACATGAGCGGGGACACGCTGGGACTTATATATAAAAAGAAGGAATATGTTTACGCCGCGCGGCTTATAACAATAGAGCACGGACCGGAAGGCATAGACAACATCAGCGAGTTATGATGCCGAGAATCTCGGCATAGAGCGCATCGCGGTTTTCGGGCGTAATGGTATAAAGCTGCGCCTTTTCGTGCGCGCGTATGCGGTTTAAGAAGTCCACGTCGTATCTTGCTTTTACCGCGGCTATAATGGGTATGTTCCCATCCAGCGCGTTGAACACAGCCCGCTTGAACTTTTCAGCATCCTTTTCCATGAAGCCGAGTTCATCCATTATTATGTATCCGCCCGGCTTTGCGGCGGTTATGTATTCCGCGCCCAGCGTATTGAACACATTTGTATATACATCGCGTATGCAAATGTCGCACCGGCCTATAAGATTAGCGCTGCCGTATGTGCGCTCCGCTTCCGTTTGCCGAGCAGGATGAATATATATTGGAAACAGCCCGTCCGCATCCGCGGTTGAAAGCATCTTTGTGCAGTACCCGTATATGGGGGCGTTTGCGTCCATGCACAGCCTGCGTATCAACGTGGACTTGCCAACGCCTTTTGCGCCGCATATCAATATGTGCTTCATATGGAGTCACCTTTCTATACAAAAATACCATCCGTGAAGGATGGTATTTTGCGTGGAGCTGGTGATGGGAGTCGGACCCATGAACCTCGTCATTACCAATGACGCGCTCTACCAACTGAGCTACACCAGCGAACCGTTCATGACGCTTACCGCGTCAACAGGATATATTATACTATCATATGCGGATATATGCAAGGATTTTTTTTGACAAGTTTTACTTTTTTGCATATGCCCGCAAACGGAGCTTTTTTGGCGGCGTTATTTCATGCCAAGTTCTTTGTCTATGCTGGCCTGAATGGCGGCGTGCACCGCGCTTTCAAAGCCGCAGCGCTGCAATGCCAGCACGCCTTCTATTGTCGTGCCGCCGGGGGTGGTGACGGAATCGATAAGGGCATATGGATGCATGCCGCTTTCGCTCACCAGCTTTGCGCTGCCCATTACCGCGCTTGCGGCAATGCTGAGCGCCTTTTGCTTGCTAAGCCCGTTTTTTACGCCCGCGCGGGCCATGGCGTCGATAAACATATAAACATATGCCACGCCGCAGCCGGCTATGGCGGAGAATGTTTCAAACTCGCCCTCGTCAAGTTCAATGAGTTCGCCAACCTTGCCGAAGGCGAAGCGGAACGCATCAAGCTGCGCAGCCGTAACGTTTGCGGAGGCTGCATAGCCCGTTGTGGATGCGCACACGTTTGCGTTAACGTTGGGCATTATGCGTATTATGCCGGCGTCGCGGCCTATCCCTTCGCGTATGGCGGCAATGCCGTACCCTGCGGCTATGGACATAACAAGCGCGTCGGTGCGCATGGCGCGGCCCACGCGGGGCAGAATGTCTGCAAAGGACTGCGGCGTGGTGGCAAGCACTATCGCGTCCGCCTGCGCGGCGGCTTCAAGCGTATCGCACACGGTTATGCCAAATTCGCCCGCCAAAGCGTCCGCCTTTTCGCGCGTGCGGTTGAAGGCAAGTATGTCGCATGGCGCAACGCCGCCCGCGACCATGCCGCGGATTATTGCGGCAGCCATGCTGCCGGTGCCGATGAATGCGTATTTCATGAGTGTCTCCTTTGTAATTCAAAAGAGCGGCGCTGGCCGCTCTTTTATGCTTTACTTTATGGGCTTCATAGTGGGGAACAGCGCAGAAAAAATACGCATCGCTTTATATGCCGTTAAAAGCCCGCTGTTCGCCATGTTTTCTGCACCATCCTTTCTGTATCTTCGCTTATCTTCCCGCTTCTTACCCATGAAAATGGGTACAAAAGTGGGTAAAACCTGTAGAGATAAAACCCTTAGCTAATCTTGATTTTGCCCTCCAAGTTGAAGATGCTTTCCTTTTTCTTTTCCTTGGTGGCTTCGCTGTACACATTCATTGTGGTTGAAATGTCAGCGTGTCCCATAATCTCTTGAATGACCTTCAAATTGGTTTCGTTCTCACAAAACCGTGTGCAGAAAGTGTGTCTCAGATTATGGACGGTAAAGTGTGGCAGCAGCACCGGCTCCCTATGTTCTTCTTCCGCACAGGCGCTTTCCGCAGCGTTATAGTCACGGCTGATACGCTCGATTGCCCTGTTGATGCAGTGGGGAGAAATACAATCCCCGAACCTGTTCTGGAAGATGAACCCGCTATATCCATCGACAACGGATTGGTTAAAGCCATGCCGCATCTGGGACAACCGTGCTTCCAATAAAGCCTGTTTGACCTCTGAAAGCATTGGCACAATCCGCACACCCGCTTTTGTCTTCGGCGTGGTGATACGGAACCTACAGTCCCCGCCGTCTTCGCCCTGCCGATAAATCAGATTGTGGTTAATACTGATGATTTCGTCCTTGAAATCGCAATCTTCCCACCGCAACCCGATAACCTCACCGACCCGACAACCAGTCCCCAGCAACACCGTAAAAAGCGGCAACCAGTGCTGGTAGGTCTTATGTCCAGCAACATAGCTTACAAACGCTTCTTGCTGGGCTTCGGTCAAAGCGTGGCGTTTGGGCTTCTCCCAATCATGGCTTCGCTTGATTTCATTCATCACGCCATCGGTTGGGTTCAACCGAATTAGCCCGTCTCTGACCGCCACATTGAATATGGGGTGAAGAATTGTATGGATAATCTCCATACTGTTTGGCTTGAAGCCAACATCGTTGATGAGGTGGATATAGAAGTTTTTCACATGGCTGTATCGGATACTTCCAATGTTCATCTGCCCCAGCTCATCGTGTACATATTTCTTGTACATATACTTGTAGTTGGCTCTGGTAGAGTGCTTTATTTCATACTTGCTTTGAATGTAGCTATCAAAGAAGCTGTTAAGCGTTGTGCGATAAGCCGCATATCTGTTGATGTCATCGTCCACATCACGCAGAACCGCTTTCTCCATTTCTCGGAGAGACTTTTCACACCGCTTTCCAGCCGGTAAGCTATCTGTCTCCACCAATTTCCAACTGTATATGCTTCGGGTTTCCCCCTTTACATCTTTGTAACGGAACTCATACCGTCCGTCCTCACGCTGCCGTTCTCCTTGCCGGAGGTTTCTGCCTTTATTATCTTTTTTCTTAGTATTCATGGATTCTCCTTTATTTCATTACAAAGAGAACCCGCTTATAAGACATAATCAATATACCATAAGCGGGCTTCATTTTCAAGGTGGGGGGCTTAGACCAAGCTAAGCCCGTCCACATATTGTTCAAACAATTTCCGTTTGATTTGTATACGGTTTCCATTACAAAGGATATAATCCGCATCCTCATTATCCCGAATTAGCTTTCTTAATTTGTTTTCGCCAATTCTGAAATAGGCGGCAGCTTCTTCGATGGATAATGTATACTGCTCCCACACAGGGATTTCAACAGTGCTACTACGCATATTACCGTCCTTTCAATTTGATAGCACCGTTGCCTCCTGCCTTGGGCGAGGATATGAGCGCACAGAATGTGCGTGATTTGTTATCAAGCAACAGTTTGTTAGATAATGGCTTAACCATCATGCTTTTGTTGGATTAAATCAAAGCTATTGGCTATGGCAATCCGTTGTGGCACATCACCCCCTTTGTCCAAAAAATAAATGTTGACATCAATCAGCGCATAGGAAGATACGCTCGTTATTGTCATATCACCTTGCTTTTTCAGATATTTTTTTATTAAGGAAACAACTCCGAAAACCCCATAACTAAGCCTTTTCCAGCACCTTCTTTGTACGGGGCTGGTACAAGGCTTCATTAACCTCAAACCAACGAAACAGTAAGCTTCTCATTCTGGACGATGGAATATAAAGGTTAATGCTTTGCTCGTTGCGTATGGCACTTCTCCAAACCCACTGCAATAATTCACTCGTTGCAAAGCAATCCTCATCTATTGGACTCCCTCTACGCAAAAAATACTTTTCAATTTCTGGTGGAAGGTAACGGTTTAACAGATACAAAAGCGTGGTTCGTTCTGAATAAACATTTGTAGCTCTTGCCGTACAGGAAACAAAACATTGCAGCTTTTGTTTAACTTCATCGGGCAGTTTCTGTTCCTCGGCTGTAAGCCGCCGAATATACTTAAAGCCCTTTGTTTTTTCCAATTTCTTGTGAATGTCGTGTTGCTTTGTAGTAGTCCACATTATGCTATTAGTGGGTGCTTTTACATACCCCTTATAATTTCTCATAGCGTTTTGAATTTTCCGTATCTGTTCTGAACTTGCCGCTTTTAACCAATTTACAGAAAAAGCGTTTGTTTTGCTGCCAATCCGGTTTAATTCTCCAGAGTAAATATTTACAAGGGTGAAAAGCGCACTTTTATGCCTTTTGCAGTCATCATATGGACACAGCCGGAACCTATCGTTTTCCGTATGCTCTGCGGAACACTTTGTATAAGTCAATCCATAGATACGCATATAAGCTGCGAGCATACTTCCCTCAAAGAGATAGGTTAAGATGTACACGCACTTGAAAGCTGAAAACATATCTACTGGATATTCCCAATATAGAGTATCGTCAATGCAGCGCAGACTGCCAGCTTTAGCAAGCCGTTCAACCTCAGAATAATGAAAATCATCTGTTGTCGCACCACTCCACTCAACACAATAATCGTCAGACACAAGGATATAACCCTCTTGTTTTAACCATCGTACATCGCCTTTGGTGATGGTCTTATTGTCAAGAGATTTTACCTCGTTATTGTATTCTCGGAAAATGTCAAGAGCTTCATCCAATACCAATGTATAACCGCCCTCGCGGATAAGCTGTACCGTTTCAGGCGTCGCTTTCAAAAAGAGTGCATGTGTTGTCACAATGTTTTCTCCAATGGATAATAGCTTGTGAAACGCATCTAATTTCCCATTGCCTGTATTGCAGGGCTGTTTGAAGCGATTTTGCGTCTTCTCGATAATGCGCTCTATTTCGGATAAGTACGGTGTCACATAGATATAGCTGCCCTCTAAATCGGCATTTATCTGTTCCAACATAGCAGAAGTCTTTCCGCTACCCATGATGCTATCCACTACTGTAATAGTCGTTTTGATAACTATTTTACCTCCATTCTTTCTTGGATAAAGCGATATAGCCTATCCGCACATTTTCCACAGATACAAAGTGTTACGCTTTCCCCATCGTAGGAACTGCCATAGCCAAGCTTTAAGCCGATAGATGACAATGCCCACTCAGCCACATCAGCCCTGCCGCATATCCGGCACTTCGTAGGCATAAAACTACTCTTTGATTGCATTTCTTCACCCCCTCTCTATGTTTTACTTCTTACCGCAAAGGGTAGGACACTTGCGACGGCATGGATGCCCTACACCTCTAATCACAAAGGTTGAGACACCCGCCATCCTTAATCGCAAGGGGTGTACCCTGCTTGCTCTTAATCGCAAAGGGACAACCCCCCAGCCCATTAAACACAAAAAAGCCGCACCCATCGAACGGATATCCGTTTGACAAGTGCGGCATTTTTATATGCGCATTATTTATCCAGTTGAAAAAGTTCCCTTAGAAAACAAATCAACCGACTACTACTGTTTCTTTTTGCTCTCTGGGCTATTAAAACCAAAACCGCCCCCCTCACGCTCCATGCGTTGGGCAATCGCTTGCAAAACATATGCTTGCACCGATTGCCCTGCATCAGCGGCGGCGGCTCTAATCTTCGCCCCTATCTCCTTGGACGGTCTAATCATAATATTATCCTGCTTACGGTTAAACTCTGTACTTGCTCTTTTCTGTGCTTCTGTTGACATCATATCACCCCCACAGCATTATAACATATTTTCTTATATCAGTAAACTGATACATGTGCACAAAAATATCAGTTAACTTTTATTCGATTTACCCCTTTACAAAATATCAGTTAACTGATATAATGCAAACTGTCAAGCCAATAGCTATGACAATATCAACAAAAAAAGGAGACAGAAAAATGAGTAGTATGGAAATCAGTAAGCAGGTCAAGGAACTGCGGGAACTGCGCCGCATGGCTGACGAAATCGCTGCCGAAATCGACAGCATTCAAGATGCAATCAAAGAGGAAATGACCGCCCGAAATGTGGAAGAAATGACCGGCGATGATTACAAAATCACTTGGAAATCGGTTGTTTCCCGCCGCTTCGACAGTGCCGCCTTTCGTAGCACCCACAGCGAACTATTCAACCAGTACACAAAGGAAAGCACTTCCCGCCGTTTTGTTCTGGCATAAAGAAAAGCCCCTTGCAGTACAGCCCGTCAAAGCAGAGTGCAAGAGACTTAGACGCTAACCCAATGCGGGGTAGCACTGCCATTATAGCATGGCTGCCCCGCTCATATCAAGATAAGAAGAAAAGGAGCAGCTACTATGGAAAAGTTTGATATCTACAATGCAGTAACTGAGCGCATCATTTCCCAGCTTGAAAAGGGCATCATCCCTTGGCAAAAGCCGTGGACAGGCATTCAAGGCGGCGCAATCAGCGGCGCAACCGGCAAGCCTTATTCCTTGCTCAATCAAATGCTGTTGGGCAAGGCAGGGGAATACTTCACCTATAATCAAGTGCTTGCACAGGGTGGAGCCGTCCGCAAGGGCGAAAAGGCGCAAATCGTTGTATTCTGGAAACAGGTCAAAGTAGAGGACACCCAAAGCGATGAAGCAAAGGAAAAGCTAATCCCCATGCTGCGCTATTACAATGTTTTTCACATTGACCAGTGCGACGGTCTGACACCACGCCAAACGTCCACAGAACGCCCTGCAAGCCCTGTAGCGGAACAAATCATATCAGAATACAGCAACCGTGAAAAGGTCGAAATACGCCACCAGCGTGGCGATGAAGCCTACTACAGCCCAGCAAGGGATTGTATCATGCTGCCGCTTACAGAACAGTTTTGCTCCAATGCGGAATACTACTCCACCATATTCCATGAAATGGCGCACAGTACAGGGCATCAATCCCGCTTGAACCGCCTAAAGGCTACCGCCCATTTTGGAAGTGCTGACTACAGCAAGGAAGAATTGACCGCCGAAATCAGCGCCGCCGCCCTGCTGAATTATACCGGCATTGAAACAAAGGGCAGTTTCCGCAACAATGCCGCCTATATCCAAAATTGGCTATCCGTTCTGAAAAATGACCGCCGCCTTATCGTGACCGCCAGCGGAGCCGCCGCCAAAGCTGTAGACTACATTCTGGACAAGGGGGTAAATTGCTATGAATAAGAACTTGAAAGAGCCGTTGAAAGATGTTCTTTTCTGGATAATCTTCTTTATCGCTGCGCCACTGCCGCTTGTGGGAGGTCTGCTGTATTTCATCTGCGGTAGTTTGGGCTGGATTGATATCAACCTATGAGTAATGGCGGTAGGGGTGTGGAGTTTCTGCACCCCTAACCGCAAAGGGGGTAGCCCCCGCTGCGGGGCTTCCTTACACCCTTTACCGTAAGGGGTACTACACAAAAGCAGCGTATGTTTCTCTACACCTTTAACCACAAGGGGGCTAACACCATGTTAACAGCGGGGCAGCGTGTGCCTTACCCTGCACCCTTAATCGCAAAGGGGTAGACACGCAAGTCCTCAAAAGTGCGTATAACTCCACAAATACGCACAGCAAAACGCCTTGTTTTCAAGGTTTTTCAAGTGTCCCGCTGAAAGGTTCGTTATTTCACTCTTTTGAGTTCGTATTTTGGAGGTTGTTATGAACAAGAAAACACTGTCCCTTACTGCCGAGCAGTACAAGGAAATTATTCAAACCATGAAAAGTGGTTTCGCTGGCTGCCGCCCTAATGGACGGATTGCAACCGCCCTTATGCTGGAAGCAAACTTGGGCTTGCGGATATCCGATATTCTAAGGCTGCGCTTATCCGATATTGTGAAAGACGGCGAAAGATACCGCCTATCCATCGTGGAGCAAAAGACAGGGAAAGCCCGTGTATTTACCGTCCCGCTTGCCTTGTATCAGTTTATCCGCTGTTACTGCATAGATAACGGAATACCCGCCGATGCTCTTATTTTCCCGCTATCTGAAAGAGCAGTGCAAAAGCAGCTAAAGATTGTTTGTGATTATCTGGACTATCACGGCATCAGCACCCACAGTTTTCGTAAGTTCTACGCTACAGAGATATACCGCAACAGCGGATATAACATCGCCCTTGTCCAGCAGCTTCTACAGCACAGCAACACCGCCGTAACACAAAAGTACATCGGCATTCAGCAAAAGGAATTGGAACAGGCGATTGAAAACCATTTATGCTTGGATATCTAAAGCATGATAAAGGCGGGGATATTCGTCCCCGCCTTTTGTCGTTCATTCTTCTTCTCTGGAAAAAGCATTTTCAATCACAAGTTCAAAAGCGATAACTTTATCATAGTTTATGATGGGATTGCTCGCTGCATTTGTGACCTCCCACACATATTCGAGTATCAATTTACGCTGTGGACTAAGTACCCATTGATATGCGCGAGGGTCTGCCCAGCTTTGATAGTTTTCGCTTTTTGTTTCCGTGTGTCCAATGCCAAGGGTATCATCGATTTGAGATATCAGCATATCCATATCAGCCTGCGTTGCAGTTTGTCCAACGCCAATTTCTTCAACCGTATAGTTTTTCATATCCACATAGTTGAACGAGGGTTGCCATGTGAAACTGGCATATTTTACATTTTCATCAATGAAGAAATATTCCATGCAACCCTCAAAATCCATAAGATTGCATACATATTTAACATAAGTTGTATTGTCTATATTATCCGTAAGATTATGTCCGAAACCTGTAAAGCGGTTTAGGTCTTTTGCGGCTAACTCATCATAGATACTTTTCATTGAAGCAGCGGAGCAGCCGTAGCTAAAGTATATTCCATCAGCAATAGCGTCTAACCGAGAACCATATCTCGCCATATCGAGTTCGCAGAAATACTCCCCTTGTTTTAGAGGGCTTATATTCCCATTCTCATAGCAGAGATAATAAGTGATAACTTCTCTGTCATATCCTCCGAAACCATTTTGTGCGGAAAAATCTACATCAAGGTTGCAATAACAGCGCCCATCTATTTCTATGGGGTCTTCATTGAAAGTCAGATTGTTTATCATCAATGACTGAGGATTTTTTAAGACGCTTTTTATATCTTCTTCCACATACCCTGTTACAATCTCTTGCAAAGTATCCGTTTTCACAGCGGCAGGATTTGATGTACCGCCGCAAGCAGCCAATGTGATACAAAGCAAAATCGCCACCAATAGTAGGATAAAAGTCTTTTTCATTTCCACCCTCCTGTTTTCCGCAAAGCCATGAGCGCTCATTCCATTATGGATATTCGCATTTCGTCTGCATCAGAGCAATACACTATCCACTGTGTTGTTTCACCGGGGGCAAGCCCCTCCGCTCCAACAGCATATGTCCATTCGGTATCAATCACTTTTCCGTCAGAATTGTACAGATGCACCTTTATTCGCACAAACTCAACATAGGATGCAGAGTTGTTTGTAGCGGTTCCATCAACATACGGATTAGACCCCGCATGATACTTAGCCTTGATGGTTAAGCCGTTATATGTAAGGGTGTCGGTGGTTGCGCTATCCCTATCCTCTACGGCAGCATAGTTGGTTTCAATCTCTGAAACCGTTCTTTCAAACGCAATTTCGTTTTGCATAGAATGTCCATTTGTAAAATAGCTTGAAAGAGAAGCATCAAAGGGAAGCCCATCGGTAATAGAGGATTGCCAAGAGCAATAAGAACTTTCATCCATCATAGGATATTCATGTTCCCAAGAGCCGCCCTTGCTCACTATCACTTGTCCCGAACATGGTGACCCTACTAATGCAACCATATCATCGTGGATTTTGCACATGATTTCTGGTGTAATCCCGTCATCATAAAACTCAAATTCGATATTGGACAAATTACCTGCCCAATCAAACTTAAAAACAGCTTGTCCCTTGCACCCATGAAAGCCGAATACATCGTCCACTTCAACCTGATATGCCTGATACGCATTGTACAGTTCATGGGCAGAAAGGCTGTAATCTGCATCGAACCTCAAGTTAATATATTTCTCCACCTCGGATACTGTGGCATCGGGAACAGTCAGCAAGCCTACAGGGATATCTCCAAAGTAAGTGCATTCAAAGGTGTTCCAGTCTGTTTTAACTTCTTCGGGTGAAGATACTGTTGTAGAAGTATTTTGATATGGCTGTTCTTCCGTAATTTCTGCTGTGGGCGATGTCTCGTTGATGCTGGTTTGCTCATCGGTAGAGGGGAGCTGTTCCGTCCCGCAAGCGGAGAGAAGCAGCGTAATAATAAGCAACATGGATATTGCTATTCTCTTGTTCACCATATCCCCCGCTTTCATAAGGTTATACCTTTTTCAATTATATCAAACCGCACTCCTTAAATCAACTATATTAGTTTTTAATTCCACCATAATCATACACTTTTCATCCATAATATTTGTGGAAGGAAGTGATGAAAAAGTGGATTTTAGTAATCGCCTAAAAGAATTGCGAACGCAAGCGGGGTTGACCCAGCTTCAATTAGCCCAGCGTTTAGGCATAACGAAAAGCGTTATTTCCTTCTATGAATTGAGCGAAAGAGCACCATCGCCCGATGTGCTGATAAGATTGGCACAGATTTTCCATGTAAGTACTGATTATCTTCTGGGCTTGGATAAGAAGGAAACTCTTGACATAACAGACCTAAATAAAGATGACATAGCGATTTTGCGGGCATTGACCAATAGCCTACGAGAAAAAGCCAAATGAGCATATGTCAAAGCAAGGATAATCACCGCAGATTGGGCGTACTCCCATGCGGTGATTTTGTTTTGCTATTGTGGGTTCATTCACATGGTTGCGAATATCATCACCCATGACACCAAGTGTAACGCCATTTGCGGTATTTTTAGAAAGGCGGTATCCAAATGGCTCTACTTCACTTTTCCGAACGGCTAAAGCAGCTTCGTACCGAACGGAAACTGACCCAACGGCAGGTTGCGATGATGGTAGGTGTGACCCGCTCCACGCTAAGCACCTATGAAAATCAAGCCCGCTATCCCAGCTATGATATTCTTGTAAGCCTATCGAGGATATACGGTGTCACCACCGATTATCTACTCTGCAAAGAGGAAAGGCAGTACATAGATATCACCGGCTTGACCGAGGAAGAAAGTGCCGCTATCCGTCAGATGGTATATTTGTTACAGAAGTCCAAAGAGTAGGAGGCAGCACATGAAGCGCATAAAACAATTAGCAGGGGCTATTCTTGCAGCCGCTGTTGTTTTCAGCATGAGCATTTATGCCTATGCCGAAGAAAGCCCCATCCCGCCCAGCGAGGGAAATCCACCGATGTCAAGCGAACAGCCGCCAGAGCCGACCACGGAGACAGCACCACCGGCGAATGAGGAACCATCATCCGACCCACAGGAGCCAGCAGAGGAAGCCCCCGTTATCGTCAATACACTGGACGAGCTACAAGCAGCCATCGAAGCCGCCGATGATGGGGATACCATCATCATTGGTTCAAAAATAACTATATCCTCCAGTGTTCAAGTGGGCAGCCCTGATAAAACAATTAACCTCAAAGCATCCGATAGTTTTCCAAATAGTGCGCTTTTTTACTTGTATACGGAGAGCAATCAAAAGATAGCTTTTCATAATCTGATATTAGATGGAAACAGCGTCAACAGGAGAAAAGTTTATGCCATTGAAAGCGACTTGTTTAATAATCCAGACAATCAAGGGCAATGGCTGTTTAACAGGATTACTTTTCAGAACTTCAACAGTATGCGGTCTACTATCACTGTAGATAATGCTGATGCTTTGCTTACTGACTGCTGTATTAGGAATAACTACAGCAGACGCAGTGGTGGTATTGAAATCTCACCTGCTTCTTTTGCCGAAATTGTGAACTGCAATTTTTCTTCCAACAGAGCAGAAGGAAATGGTGCTGCAATTTACTGCCGGGGAAATGCAAAGATAGTCAATTCTTCTATTATTGGCAACTCCACTATTAGTGATGGTACAGTTATAAATGGCGGGGGAATACATATTGCAGACACGGCAGTTTGCGAAGTAGTATCCTGCACCATTACGGACAACAACGCCGATTTAGGCGGTGGCATTGGTTGCTTTGGAACATTAACCCTTTGCGATACTGTAATTTTCGGCAATACTGGACGGTTGGGCGGCAGCGATATTCGGGCGTTTGGTGGCAGTAATATTGCTGTGACCTACACCGACACCATGAAAGCCGTCTATACCGAAAATGACCCGCTCGGCTTTTATGCCGATGATTTTGAAAATCCCTTCAATGCGGAAACCAATGTAACAGCCTTGGTAGGGGAAACGCTTGAAATCCAGAACAATACAAGCCCTAATTTCGGGGTGCGTTTTCTCTTTGCAAGCGACCTTCCCGCCCCTGCTCCTACTCCCACGCCAACACCCGAACCTGACAGCAGCGCAGAAAACCAGCCCATATATCCCCGCCCCGATGATGAAGACCAGCCGCCATTTATCGAAGTGGAACCCGACTATCCAGAAATAGAAATTGTGCCTATCCCCGAACCAGAGATAGAGCCAGAGATAATCCCCGAACCAGAGCCAGTCATACAAGCATCTGACCCGACACCCGCACCCACACCACCGAATATCGAGAGCCGCGAACCCGCTCCCGCTAAAGTGGCAGAGGATATCCCAACGCCGGAACCATCTTCATCGGCAAGTATAGAACCCTCTCAGCCGCAGCCAACGCAAGAGCAAGAAAACCCTGTTGAGACCAGCGGCGATATATCGGACAGCGCAGACGATATAGTTATCGTGTCTACCGATGAAGACGAACCCGACACCTCACCGCTGCTGTACGCTGCAATCCCTATTGCACTTGTTGCCGCCTCGGTACCGCTCTATATCCGCTTCAAAGGAAAGCGCCGCAAATAGAAAAGACCGCCCTTGCTATCACAGCAAAGGCGGTTTTCTTGTCCTATAAGCGTGTTCTTTTCAGTCCAAAATGGGTAAACCGTGGGTAAAAACACCGTCGTATTGCCCGCAAACCCGCATAAACACTGGGTTTATTTGTCCAGGGGCTTCATTGTGGGGAAGAGCAGCACGTCGCGTATGCTGGTCTCTCCGGTTAGCAGCATGACCATGCGGTCTATGCCTATGCCTATGCCGCCGGTGGGGGGCATGCCGTATTCAAGCGCCTGGCAGAAGTCCTCGTCTATCATCATGGCCTCGTCGTCGCCCTTGGCGCGCTCCATAGCCTGCTGCACAAAGCGGCCGCGCTGGTCTATGGGGTCGTTCAGCTCACTGAAGGCGTTTGCGTATTCGTGGCCGGCAATGAACAGCTCAAAGCGTTCCGTTATGCCGCTTACGCCCTTCTTGCGCTTGGAAAGCGGGGAGTTTTCCACGGGATAGTCTATTATGAACGTGGGCTGGATAAGCTTATCCTCAACGAATTCGTCGAACGCCAGCGCCAATAGCTTACCCTTGGTGGCTGTTTTGTCGTCAAAGGGCAGCTTTATCTTCTTTGCAAGCTCGCGCGCCTCTTCGTCCGTTGCGCAGCCGAGAAAGTCAGCATTTGCGTATTTCTTCACGGCGTCGTTCATGCTCAGCCGTGCAAACGGCGGGGTAAGGTCGATATCGTACTCGCCGTATTTTATCTTGGTGGTGCCGTTTACCAGCATGCAGCAGCGGGAGAACAGATCCTCGCACAGCTCCATCATTCCGTGGTAATCGGTATACGCCTGATATATCTCAATCGTGGTGAACTCGGGGTTATGCGTAGCGTCCATGCCCTCGTTGCGGAAAAGGCGGCCTATTTCATAAACCCTTTCAAGTCCGCCAACTATGCAGCGCTTGAGGTGCAGCTCCGTGGCGATGCGCAGATACATGTCTATATCCAGCGTATTGTGGTGCGTTATGAACGGCCTTGCGCTCGCGCCGGAGGCGGCGGAGTTGAGCACGGGGGTCTCGACCTCTATAAAGTCAAGCTCGTTCAGCCTCCTGCGTATCTCGGCCTCTATCTTGGCGCGCTTTATGAAGGTGTTTCGCACCTCGGGATTTACTATAAGGTCAACGCTGCGCTGGCGGTATCTCAGTTCCTGATCCTTCAGCCCGTGGAACTTTTCGGGCAGGGGACGGAGGGACTTTGAAAGCAGGGTAACGCTCGTTGCATGGATTGAAACCTCGCCCGTGCGGGTTTTGAATACCATGCCGGTAACGCCGATTATGTCGCCTATATCCATGGCCTTAAAGTCGGCATAGGATTCTTCGCCAACATCGTCGCGCTTTATGTAAACCTGAATATCGCCCTTGTAATCCAAAATGTGCGCAAAGGAAGCCTTGCCCATTATTCGCTTGGACATCATTCTGCCCGCAACGGTAACGGTTTTGCCTTCCATGGCGTCGTAATTTTCAATTATCTCTGTGCTGTAAGCATCGCGGTCGAACTTGACTATTTCAAAGGGATCCTTGCCGCGTTCCTGCAATGCCTTCAGCTTGTCCCGCCTTATCTGGAGCAGCTCGTTAAGCTCCTCGGCGGTTTGTTCGCGCTCCTCCACGGGAGCCTTAATGTTGTTTTCTTCCATTTATGCGCCTGTCTCCTGCGTTTGAAGATTATTTGCCTATGGCTGTTATTTCAAATTCGCTCACTCCGTCGGGAGTCTGAATTTCAACAAGCTCACCCACCTTGTGGCCAAGCAGAGTCTTGCCGACGGGGGATTCGTTGGAAATGCGGTTCTCGTAGGGGTTGGCCTCCGCACTGCCGACTATCTGGAACGTGCGCTCCTCGCCGCCGGCGGACAGCATCTTTACCGTAACGTTTGAACCAACGTCAACAACGTTTGTGTTCAGCGTGTCCTCGTCTATGAGCACCACGTTCTTGAGCATGGCCTCTATTTCAACTATTTCGTATTCTATGCGCGCCTGCTCAATTTTTGCCGCGTCATATTCCGCGTTTTCGCTCAGGTCGCCGAAGGCCCTTGCCGTTTTTATCTGCTCCGCAATTTCGGTGCGCGCTGTGGTTTTCAGGTACTCCAATCTTTTCTCATACTTTTCCACGCCTTCGGCGGTAAGCCTTACTTCAGCCATGTTCATTCTCCTTCGTTAAGCCGCATGCGTGCGGCATTATTTTTTTCATGTTTTTATATGGAAGCGCGGCAAAATAACACTATACTCCCATATTGATGTAATTATATTTTAGCCTGTTTCGCTTGTCAAGGCGCGGCGGGAATATATTACTGTTCGCCCGCCAGCTCGCGCACATAGTCCAGCGCAGCCCAAAGCTGCGCGTCCTGCTCCTGATCAAGCTGATTTATGGGCGTGCCCTTCATCTCCTCCGGCAGGTCAACTTCAATGTCCGGCGTAACGCCCGTGCCGTTTATGCTTTCGCCGCCGGGCGTGTAATATGCGCTGACGGTCATTTTGAGCCATGCGCCGTTTGAACTGATGCGCTTTGTGTTCTGCACAACGCCCTTGCCGAATGTTGTCATGCCGACCACAACGCCGGCCTCGTTGTCCTGCACGGCGGCGGCAAGTATTTCGCTTGCGCTTGCGCTGTTTTCATTAACTATTATTGCAACCGGCACGCTTACGCCTTTTTTATTGGAGGTATATGTTTCCTCGCCGCCCTTGCCGTCGCGCACGGTAACTATAGTGCATTCGCCAAGCAGCGTGTCCGCAATGCTTACAACGTCCTTCAGCAGCCCGCCGGGGTTGTTCCTAAGGTCTACGACAAGGCTTGTCATGTTCCTATCGGTCAGATCCTTCACAGCCTCGCGGAATTCCTCCGCGCAGTTGCCGCTGAACATGCTTATGCGTATGTACCCCGTGTGATGATTATATAGGAAATGCTCAACGTGCTTCACATTTATGCGCGCGGATGTAAGCTCAACGGTGAAATCGTCCTCGCCTTCGCGGTGAATCGTGAGTTCTGTGCTTTCCTCCCCGCTTTTAACAACCAGCGTGCTCAGTTCTTCAAGCTCCATGTTGGCTGTGGGCGTGCCGTCAACGGCTGTAACAATGTCTCCGGCTTTAAGGCCGGCCTCGCTTGCGGGAGTATTTTCATATACGTCCAGTATCTCCGCGCCCTGCTCCGTGGGCTGGCCCAGCAGCACGCCTATGCCGTCGTATGAGCCGCTTATGCTGGTAAGATACTTTTGGTATTCCTCATCCGTAAAATACTGGGCATACGGGTCGTTAAGCTCGCTTACCATGCCGCGTGCCGCCGCGCGGATGAGTGCATCGCGCGAGGGTGCGTCGTAATAATAATCGCTCTGTATATCGCTTATTATTTCGTCAAGCGCCAGTATGTCCGTAAGGGCGGCGTATTCATCGGTTGAAAGCATCACCGCGTCCTTTCGGTTTTGATTATATAGCTGCATGGTAACGCCGGCGGATATGAGCGCCGCTATTATTATGGCGCCAGCAAAATACAGCGCCGTTCTAAGCTTTGGCTTCATGCATGACCTCCTTGAAGAAAATTATTATGCAACATTCTACCAAACTTAGCCTTATGCGTCAAATGAACGAATTATGTTCGGCAGAAGTAGACGCTTTTTGCGCGGCATCTTTTATGAAATGAACATATCTGATATAATAAAGCAGCACAAGTTAAGGAGGGTATTTGCCATGGCAGAATATATTATGGCGCTGGACGCGGGCACAACGTCCAACCGCTGCATATTGTTTGACCGCTATGCGCGCGTGTGCGCCGTAGCGCAGAAGGAGTTTACGCAGATATACCCCAAAAGCGGCTATGTTGAGCATAATGCCAACGAAATATGGGCCACGCAGCTGAGCGTTGCGGTGGAGGCCATGCAGAAGCTTGGCATAGGGGCGGAGGATATAGCCGCCATAGGCATAACCAACCAGCGCGAGACAACAATAGTATGGGACAGGCAAACGGGGGAGCCGGTATATAACGCAATAGTGTGGCAATGCCGCCGCACAAGCAAATTCTGCGACGAATTGAAGGCGCGCGGCCTTGCGGAGACGATACGGCAGAAGACCGGCCTTGTTATAGACGCATATTTTTCGGCCACAAAGCTGAAATGGATACTGGATAACGTATCCGGCGCGCGGGAGAGGGCGGAGCGCGGGGAACTGTGCTTCGGCACGGTGGACACATGGCTCATGTGGAAGCTTTCCGGCGGCAGAATATTTGCAACGGACTATTCCAACGCATCCCGCACGATGCTTTTTAACATAAATACGCTAAAATGGGACGAAGATATATTAAAGGAGCTTGATATCCCCGCGTGCATGCTGCCGGAGGTGAAGCCCTCAAGCGGAATATTCGGCCATGCGGACGCGAAGTTTTTGGGCGGGGAGATACCCATTGCGGGCGTTGCGGGGGATCAGCAGTCGGCATTGTTCGGGCAGACCTGCTTTGAAGCGGGGGAGGCGAAGAACACATACGGCACGGGCTGCTTCCTTTTGATGAACACGGGCGAAAAGCCGGTTTATTCAAATAACGGCCTTGTTACCACCGTTGCGTGGGGCAGGGACGGAAAGGTGAATTACGCCCTTGAGGGCAGCATATTCGTTGCGGGCGCGGCGATACAGTGGCTAAGGGACGAGATGAAGCTGATAGAAAGCGCAGCGGATTCGGAATACATGGCGCAGAAGGTGCGCGATACCAACGGCTGCTATGTCGTTCCCGCGTTCACGGGGCTTGGCGCGCCGCATTGGGACCAGTATGCGCGCGGGGCGATAGTGGGCCTCAGCCGCGGCTGCAATAAATATCACATTATCCGCGCCACGCTTGACAGCATATGCTATCAGGTGAACGATGTGCTTGCCGCCATGCAGGCGGATTCGGGCATTCCGCTGAACACACTGCGCGTGGACGGCGGGGCAAGCGCCAACAATTACCTTATGCAGACCCAGGCGGACATTATAAACGCGCCGGTCGCGCGGCCGCGCTGCGTTGAAACAACGGCAATGGGCGCGGCGTTCCTGGCGGGGCTTGCGGTAAAATACTGGGCCGATACGGAGGAAATAAAGCACAGCCGCGAAACGGAGCGCGAGTTTTATCCGGCCATAAGCGAAGCGGAGCGCGGCGCAAGAACAGCGGGCTGGAACCGCGCGGTAAAGTGCGCCTACGGCTGGGCGAAGGAGGAAGAATAAACGGATGAATAAGCAATACGACGTTGTTATAATAGGCGCGGGCGTTACGGGCTGCGCCGCGGCAAGATACCTGAGCCGCTATAACGTGCATGCGGCGGTGATAGAGCGGGCGGAGGACGTTTGCGCGGCGGGCGCGAGCAAGGCCAACAGCGCCATTGTGCACGCCGGGTTCGACGCGAAGGCGGGCAGCCTTATGGCAAAGCTGAACGTTGAGGGCAGCCGCATTATGCCAAAGCTTGCAGAGGAGCTTGACTTCAGCTATATGAACAACGGCAGCCTTGTAGTATGCATGGACGAGGCCGATTACGGCAAGCTGGAGCGGCTTTATCAAAACGGGCTTAAAAACGGCGTTGAAGGGCTTGAAATAGTGCGCGGGGAAAGGCTGAGGGAATTGGAGCCGGCCGTGCGCAGTGAAGCCTACGCCGCGCTGTGGGCGCCAACGGGTGCAATAGTTTGCCCGTTTGGGCTTACTGTTGCGCTTGCGGAAAACGCGGCGGCAAACGGAGTTGAGTTCATATTCAATACTGCCGTTACCGCATTGCGGCATGAGGGCGGCGCGTGGAGCGTGCAGACGGATAAGGGACTGATACGCGCGGACGCAGTCATAAACGCGGCGGGAACATATGCGGACGTGCTGCACAACATGGTAAGCACAAAAAAGATACACATAACCCCGCGCAAGGGCGAATATATGCTGCTGGATCATGCGGCGGGCGATTTTGTTAAGCGCACCGTGTTCCAATTGCCTACAAAGCTGGGCAAGGGCGTGCTTGTAAGCCCCACGGTGCACGGGAACATAATAGTTGGCCCCACGGCGGAGGATATATTCGACCGCGACGGCGTGAATACCACGCAGGCGGGGCTTGACGCCGTGCGGCAGAGGGCCGATTTGGCGGTTGAAGGACTGCCGCTCAAGCAGGTGATAACCAGCTTTGCGGGCCTCCGCGCGCACGAGGACGGGCATGAATTCATAATAGGCAGGGCCGAAGGGACGGAGAATTTCTTCGACTGCGCTGGCATTGAATCCCCCGGGCTTTCAAGCGCGCCGGCAGTGGGCAAAATGATATCCGATATCGTGGCGGAGGAATTGAAGCTTGATAAGAACGCCGCGTTTATCCCCACGCGCAAGGGCATAACGGAGCTGAAAAAGCTGAGCATGGCTGAGCAGAACGCGCTCATACGGCAAAACAGCGCATACGGGCGCATAGTCTGCCGCTGCGAAAGCATAACCGAGGGCGAGATAGTGGACGCGATACGCCGTCCAGTGGGCGCAAGGAGCCTGGACGGGGTAAAGCGGCGCGTGCGCGCGGGCATGGGCCGCTGCCAGGGCGGATTTTGCAGCACAAGGGTGATGGAGATACTGGCGCGGGAGCTGAAGGCGAGCCTTGCGGACATAACGAAAAGCGGAGGAGAGGCGAAGCTTATAACCGGCCTTGCCAAGCAGGAGGCGGAGAAATATGAAACAATATGATATTGCGATAATCGGCGCGGGCCCTGCGGGGCTTGCCGCGGCGGCCGCCGCATACGACGCGGGCGCGAAGAACATTATTATAATAGAAAGGGAAGACGCACCGGGCGGCATACTGAACCAATGCATACACGCAGGATTCGGCCTGCATACGTTTAACGAGGAACTGACGGGCCCCGAATACGCGGCGCGCTTCATTGCGCGGGTTAAGGAGCGGGGCATAGATATGCTGCTTTCCACAATGGTGCTGAGCATTGCGCGGGACAAGACCATAACCGCCATGAACCGCACACAGGGCGTGTTCACTATTCAGCCTAAGGCCGTAGTGCTTTGCATGGGCTGCCGCGAAAGGAGCCGCGGCGCGCTGAATATACCCGGCTTCCGCCCCGCGGGCATATATTCGGCGGGCACGGCGCAGAAGCTTGTGAACATAATGGGATACATGCCCGGGCGCGAGGTCGTTATACTGGGCAGCGGGGACATTGGCCTTATAATGGCGCGGAGGATGACGCTTGAAGGCGCGCATGTTAAGCTTGTGGCGGAGCTGATGCCGTATTCGGGCGGATTGAAGCGCAACATTGTGCAGTGCCTTGACGATTTTGATATTCCGCTTATGCTTAGCCACACGGTTGTGGACATACATGGGCGCGAAAGGGTGGAAGGCGTTACGATAGCCGAGGTGGGCGCGGATTTGAAGCCCATAGCGGGTACGGAAGAATACTATCCGTGCGACACGCTGCTTTTATCTTGCGGATTGATACCGGAAAACGAGCTTTCCCGCGGCATGGGCGTGGGCATACACCCCGTAACGGGCGGGCCGATGGTGAACGAATCGCTTGAAACGGATATAGAGGGCGTGTTCAGCGCGGGCAATGCGCTGCATGTGCACGATTTGGTGGACTATGTAAGCGAAGAGGCTGCTGCCGCCGGGCGCAACGCCGCGCAATTCGCCCTTGCAGGAAATGCAAATGAAGTATGCACGCAAAGAATATGCATAGAGCTCTCCGGCGGCATACGCTATGCCGTTCCTTCCGCCATTGCGCCGGACAGGATACAGAGTAGTCTGACAATACGTATGCGTGTAGGAAGCGTTATGAAAAATAAACGACTGAATGTAATTATTAACGGGGAGAAAATAATCAGCCGTCCGCGCCCGGTGATGGCCCCGGGGGAGATGGAGCAGGTGGTCATAATGAAGGATATGCTGGATAAGTATGCAAAAGTTGAAAGCATACTTATAACCACGGAGGATATGTGAAATGGAGAGAAAAACGCTTACCTGCATATGCTGCCCGATAGGCTGCACGATAGAGGCCGAGCTTGAAGGAAACCATGTTTTAAGCGTGCGCGGCAACTCCTGTCCAAGGGGAGAAAAGTACGCAAAATCGGAACTTTCGAACCCTGTGCGCACGCTGACCAGCACCGTTGGGCTCACGGGAAGCGCAACGGGCGCGGCCGTTGCTCCGGTGCGTTCGGCACGGGAAATACCCAAGGGCAAAATGCTTGACTGCATGAAGGAACTGAGCCGCGTGAGCGTAGCGGCACCGGTGCATATAGGCGATATTGCACTTAAAAACGCGGCGGGAACGGGCGTGGACATAGTTATTACGCGGGATATGCAATAAGTAAATTATAAACATGCAGGACGGCGCGCTTTGCCGTCCTGCAGTATTATATATAATCCCAAATTATGAACATATTATTTGACATTTGAGCCATATTCTTTTATAGTATAACCAATATCTGCGCAAGATCATGCGCACAGTTGTCTCAGAAAACCAAATAATAAGGAGGAGTACAATGAAAAAGCTGCTTGCTATTCTGTTGACCGTATGCTTCATGCTTGGCGTATTCGCTGCATGCACAAACGACAACACGCCTGCCAACACCAATGAGCCGGCGAGCAACAACAACAATGAGAACCCCGGACAGACCCAGACCAACACCCCGGTGTCTGAAGGTCTTGACCTGAGCGTGAGCAAAGAGCCCAAAAAGGATTGGGTAACTTACCTCACCCTGGCTAACGAAATGGAGACTTTCAACATTCTCTATAGCCAGAACAACAAGGAACTGCGTGTTCTGACCAGCTGCATAGACGGCCTGCTGTCCAACGACAATCGTGGTAACCTCGTTCCCGCCATCGCGGAAACCTGGGGCACCGAAGACGGCGGCAAGACCTGGACCTTCAACCTCCGCAAGGGCGTTCAGTGGGTAAACATGAACGGCGAACCCATGCAGGAAGTTAAGGCCGAGGACTGGCTGGTTGGCCTTGAGTGGGTACTGAACTTCTATAAGAACGAAGCTGCCAACACCTCCATGCCTACCGAAATGATCGAAGGCGCCGCCGATTACTATGCCTATGTGGCCGGCTATCAGGATCTTGAAATCCCCGCGGATGCCGACGCCGCTACCAAGGAAAAGCTGACCAAGAATTACGAAGACGCCAAGGCTAAGTTCGAAGCCATTTGCGAAAAATACGATCTTGAGCCCGTCCGTCTGACTGCTGACGAAGCCAAGAGCATGGATCTGACCGTATTCAAGCAGATGGTCGGCATCGAAGCTCCCGATGACTACACCCTGATTTATCACTGCGTAGCCGAGCTGCCCTACTTTGCCACCGTTGCTACCTACAACTGCCTCTATCCCGCGCCCCAGGCCCTGATAGACCAGCTTGGCGTTGATGGCTTCTATGCCTGCACCAACGAGAACATGTGGTACAATGGCTGCTACACCATCACCCATTACATCAACGGCAATGAAAAGGTTCTGACCAAGAACCCCCTGTACTGGGATACCGACTGCACCCTGTTCGATACCGTCACCTACAAGATGGTCGAATCCGGCGATGTTGCGTTCCAGATGTTCCAGGCCGGCGAGCTTGATTACATCGAGCTGACCGAATCCAACCTGCGCACCATCTACAACAGCGAGTCCAACGAGTTCCATGATTACATCGTTGAAGCCCGCCCCACCAAGTATTCCTATCAGCTGCATCTTTGCTGGGATAAGCGCGACGAGAACGGCGATCCCGACGTGAACTGGAATACCGCCATTGCTAACGAGAACTTCCGTCTGGCTTGGTACTATGGCCTTGACGCCACCGCCTACCTTGCCCGTACGAACTTCATCTATCCGCAGCACTGCGCTAACTATTGCTACACCATGTCCAACCTGGTCTCCTTCTCCGACGGTACCGATTATACCGATCGCGTTATGGAGAAGCTGGGCATCAGCCCCAATGGCGAGAACTATGCCCGCGTAGACGCCGCCAAGGCTGCCGACTACAAGGCCAAGGCCATGGAAGAGCTCACCGCTCAGGGCGTGACCTTCCCCGTGGTTGTTGACTATTACATTCAGGGTTCCAGCCAGACCGCTCTGGACACCGCGAACGTTCTCAAGCAGATGTTCTCTGACTGCCTGGGCGACGACTTCGTAACCCTGAACATCAAGACCTATATCTCTTCTGTGAACAAGGAAGTCCGTAATCCTCAGCTCGCCTCCTTCTACATTAATGGTTGGGGCGCTGACTACGCCGATCCTCAGAACTACCTGGGTCAGGAAACCTACGGCATGGACAACGCTTACTACAGCGTATCCTACTCCAAGGCTAATAACATTACCGACGAAAACCTGATTGCCGTTTACGAGGAGTTCACCAATATGGTCAACGCGGCTAACGCCATCGTAGACGATATGGACGCCCGTTACGAAGCCTATGCCGAGGCTGAAAAGTACATGCTTGAGCATGCGCTCGTAATCCCTTGGTACAAGAACGTTCTGTGGCAGGTAACCCATGTTAACGACTATTCCAAGATATATGCTCCTTACGGCATACAGGGCGAAAAGTTCAAGAACTGGGAAACCTCTGTTGACGCCTACACCACCGAGGACTACGCAAAGCTGGCCGAAGCTTATGCCGCCGGCGCTGCCAAATAAGGTTAAAGGTAAGTAAGATTAAATGTTTAAGTATACCATAAAAAGAGTACTTCAGTCCTTAGGGACCGTGCTCATCGTGGTATCTATCGTGTCATTGCTGCTCAGCCTGATGCCGACTGATTATTTCTTCACCGAGGAACAGCTTATAAAGCTGACCGATAAGCAGAAGGAGGATCAGTTGGCAGCAGCTGGGCTGCTGGACAGCCCAATCGTACAATTATTCCGCTTTCTCGAAAATTTAATTCTTAAGTTCGATCTTGGAACCTCACGCAGAATACAGGCCGGCGTGCCTGTAATTAAGGTAATAGGAGACAAGTTCGCTATCTCAATGAGATTGGGCTGTATCGCTTTGGTCATTTCGCTGATACTTGGCGTGCCTATGGGCATACTTCAGGCAAGACATAAGGACCATCTGTTCGATCATATCGGCGCCGCATATACGATATTCGTAAACGCAGTACCGCGTTTGGTATCATATTCGCTGGTGCTGGTGATCGGCGTAAAGCTTTTTGGTCTGCCGTCCATGTATTCAACGCGACATGCCGTGCGCTCCAGCATATTGCCGATAATATGCCTTGCGATGGGTTCTACTGCAAGTTACGCGCTGTGGATGCGCCGTTATATGGTTGACGAGCTTACGAAGGACTATATAAAGCTCGCCCGTATAAAGGGCCTTTCCACCCGCCAAATAATGTTTAAGCATGTTCTCAGAAACGCATTCGTGCCTATGGTACAGAATCTGCCCACTTCCTTCATGCTTACTATCGGCGGTTCTCTGCTGGTGGAGCGTTTCTTCTCCATTCCCGGCATGGGCCCGCTGCTCACAGACTCGATTACCCGATACGACTTAAACATGGTCCGCGGACTGGTGCTGCTTTATGCCCTGCTTGGCATATTCGGCCTGTTCCTGGGCGACGTGCTTATGACCGTATGCGATCCGAGAATCAGACTTACCGGAAAGGGCGGTGACACTCGATAATGGAAACCAAAGCTGTAAATACCACGGCGGAGCTTGAAAAAGAGCTTGGCATGAGCGAACAGGAACTGTTTTCATTCGTTGAGTATCATGCCGAGGATGCCGAAAGAATAGGCTACAGCGAATATTCATATTGGAAGAGCGTTTTCCGCAACTTCCTCAAGAATAAGGCCGCCGTGGTCATGATAATCGTTTTCTTTGCAATATTCATATTCTCCTTCGTGGCGCTGTGGATAGGCAAATACGACTATCAGCATCTGATACCGGATACGAATCTGTGCTTCCAAAGCCCCAATAGTGAATATTGGTTCGGTACCGATAACCTTGGCCGCGACTACTGGTGCCAGGTTTGGTACGCCACGCAGACTTCCATAAAGCTGGCGGCTATAGTTGCCCTGGGCGAATGCCTTATGGGCGTTACCATCGGCTGCATATGGGGTTATGTGCGCAAGGCGGACAGGTTCTTCACCGAACTTTACAACATATTCGACAGCGTGCCTACCATGATTTACATGACGCTTATCGCGCTGTTCATCGGCCAGACCTTCTGGATAATGTGTGCAAGCATAATACTGTTCCATTGGATGTATATGGCCAAGAACGTGCGTAATCTGGTGTTCATGTATCGCGACAGGGAGTATAACCTTGCCTCCCGCTGCCTGGGTACAAACCTGTTCCGTATACTGACCAAGAACATACTGCCCTACCTTATAAGCGTTATAATACTTAGGGTGGCGCTGAGCATACCGAGCACCATAGCGCTCGAAACCACGCTGAGCTATCTTGGCCTTGGTCTTGACGTGAACACGCCCAGCCTTGGCATACTGCTGCGCAATTCAAGGACGTTCTTCCTTGATTACCCGTATCTTCTGATATTCCCGGCGGTAATAGTTTCGCTGGTAACTATCACTTTCTATCTCGCCGGCAACGCCTTCAGCGACGCGGCCGACCCGAGAAACCATGTTTAAGCGGAGGATAGCATAAATGGAAGCATTGAACAAAAAAACTATCCTCAGCGCCAGGGACGTGGAAATACAGTTCAGCCTGCGCGGAGACAAGCTGACGGCCATACGCGGCTGCTCACTTGACCTTTACGAGGGCGAGACGCTTGCCATAGTTGGCGAATCCGGCTCCGGCAAGTCCGTTTTCACCAAATCCTTCCTGGGCATGCTTGACCAGAACGGTTCCATAACCGGCGGCAGCATAATGTATGAAGGCAACGACCTTGCCAAGTACACCACTGAGAAGGAATGGCGCACCATCCGCGGCAAGAAGATATCCATGGTAATGCAGGACCCGATGACGAGCCTTAACCCGCTCAAAAAGGTCGGCATGCAGATACAGGAATCCATAGAGCTGCATCAGGGGCTGGATAAGGCGGCCGCAAAGGCGGAAGCCATAAGGATGCTGGACATAGTCGGTATCCCCAATCCCGAGGTACGCTATAATCAATATCCGCATGAGTTTTCCGGCGGTATGCGGCAAAGGGCTGTTATAGCCATTGCTGTTGCCTGCCATCCGGACATTCTTATTTGCGACGAGCCCACCACCGCGCTTGACGTTACCATTCAGGCACAGATACTGGACCTGATACGCAAGCTGCAGAAGAATCTGGGCATGACCATAATATACATAACGCACGACCTTGGCGTTGTTGCAAGCGTTGCGGACAGGGTAGCGGTTATGTATGCCGGCCAGATAGTCGAAATAGGCATGGCTGAGGAAATATTCTATGATGCGTGGCATCCCTATACATGGGCGCTGCTTTCGGCACTGCCGCAGCTTGGTATAAAGGGCGAAAAGCTGCCCACGATAGACGGCACCCCGCCGAACCTGTTCAACAAAATAACGGGCGATGCTTTTGCTCCCCGCAACAGGCAGGCGCTGGCGATAGACTTCAAAAAGGAACCCCCGTTCTTTGATGTTTCGCCCACGCATAAGGCAAAAACCTGGTATCTTGACCCCCGCGCGCCCAAGGTGACGCAGCCCGAATCCATAAAGAGGCTTGCGCAGCGCATGAACGAGGACTTCGGCTCCAACCTGAAGCATCCTCACGAGGATCCCAACAGGGAAGCCGTTATACAGGTCAAGGACCTTCAGGTAACGTTCGGCACGGGCCGCAAAAAGTTCGTTGCCGTAGACAACGTAAACTTCGAGATCTACCGCGGAGAGACCTTCTCGCTGGTTGGCGAATCCGGTTCCGGCAAAACCACCATAGGCCGCGCCATAACCAGGATAAACCCGACCACCGCTGGCGAAATACTCTACAAGGGCCGCAAGATAAACGGAAAAATATCCAAGGAGCTTGACCTTGAGGTCATAAAGGGCTGCCAGATGATATTCCAGGACCCGCTTGCTTCGCTCAACGAGCGCGCAAAGGTAGACTATATAGTCAGCGAAGGTATACTGAACCATCATCTTTATAAGGATGAGCAGGACCGCGAGGATAAGGTTCAGCAGGCACTCAAGGAAGTTGGCCTTCTGCCCGAGTTTGCGTCCCGCTTCCCGCATGAGTTCAGCGGCGGACAGCGCCAGCGCATAGGCATAGCCCGCGCGTTGATAATGCAGCCCGAGTTCATAGTTGCGGACGAACCGATAAGCGCGCTGGATGTTTCCATCCGTGCGCAGGTGCTCAATCTGCTCAACGATCTGAAGAAGAGCCGCGGACTGACCTATCTGTTCATCGCTCACGATCTGAGCGTGGTTCGCTTCATATCCGACCGTATCGCGGTTATACATAAGGGCCGCATAGTGGAGCTGAGCGAAGCGGAAGAACTTTTCCGCCACCCGCTGCATCCGTATACGAAGAGCCTGCTTTCCGCTGTGCCCAATCCCGATCCGGCGATAGAGCGCAACAAGCAGCTGGTTGTATACGACCCCGGCATGCATGATTACAGCACTGATAAGCCCCAGTGGGTTGAAATCATTCCCGGACACTTTGTGTACGGTAATGAAAAGGAGCTGGACGGCTACCGCGAGGAGCTGGCAAAGAAAGCATAAATCAAAGCCATGGCATTACGCGCCGGGGGCAGCATAAAGCCTCCGGCGCAGCTGTTTATGAGGATATAATATGAAACGGTTCTTTCAGTTCATAAGGAATAAGGATGTTCGCCACGCTGCGCTGCAAAAAACCTTTCCGCGCGTTATAATAGGCCTGCTCATTTGCTTTTTGTGGGACAGGTTCCTTAACAGCGGCGGCAGGCTGAACGTATACGGCCATGCTTTTATGGCGGTGGGACTGATATACGCCGCGCTGTCGTGGCTCAATTACCTCAGCCTGGATGGCGTTAACGCGCCGGAGATATTCAAAAAGAAGCTTTTCAAAAAGCCGCCAAAGCGCAAAATGGGGGACATGATAGACTACGTTGACGAAAAGGTGGTCTCCTTTGAAGAACTGGACGACGACGAGCGCACGGCGGCAAGCTTTGTTGCAAATCTCATTGCGGCGGTGCTGTTCCTTATACCGTGCATCATTTTTACACTATCAAAATAGCAAAAAAGGCGGCCTGAGCCGCCGTTTTCTTATATATATTACGCCTTCCAAAGCCCATGCAGATTGCAGTATGCGTAGGCGGCTACCACCTCGTCCCCTTCGCAAAGGGCAAAGCCTGCTTCGGGCTTTTCGCCGGGCTTGAGCGCCTTACGCTGCACGCCCTGCCTGGTTTGCAGCGCTATCCATTCAATGTAATGCACATCCTGCATGGGATGCTCGACCGCGCCAACGCGTACCAGCACGGTGCTGCCGTTCACTTCGTATACCGGAACGTGCTTTTCCCGCGCGGCGTCCACCGTGCCGGGAATAATTTCAGTCATTTTCTGCCCGCAGCACGTCATTGGCACGCCGCTGCTCCTTACCATTTCAACCATGTTGCCGCAATGCTCGCAAACGAAAAACCTGAGTTCCATATTCTTTCAAACCTCCATGAATAAGATTAACATCAATTCTTAATCTTATTATACTGATAATATTTTGTTTGTCAAGGGGGAAAATAAAACGTGGGGGAGTTTTATTTATGATGCTTTAATACTGCCTGGCAGCTTCGAGCCGTTCCCTTTGTTCGTTTTACTCCCCCCTACACACTATCGTCACTTGCGTCACATCGTCACAAACAGGCTAATTGTCTACGTTTTTTGTGTGACGCAAGGTGTGACGATAAATTCTGCGTCACACGGCGGGCTTACGCATGCGGTGAAATTGCGCTTAGGCGTTGTAGGGGCCGTCATTGGCGGCCCGCCCGTGGCTATATTTTTTACCTCAACCCCTCAGTCAAACCTTCGGTTTGCCAGCTCCCTCGACAGGGAGCCTTTTGGTGCGCTTTATAAGCTTACATATTAAGCCTGCCCTGAAAGGGGAGGTGGCAATGAGCGTCAGCGAATTGACGGAGGGGTTATAAAGCAGCTTACAGCTCTTTGTTTATTACAACCCCTCAGTCTCACTTCGTTCGACAGCTCCTCGTAAAGGGGCGCCTTTATGCCGCAGGCATTACATGAGGTCTGAAAGGCCGAATCATCTGTTACAGCTGTGCTGTCTTATGTACCGCAGTGACTAAAGATTAACAAAGAAAGGTATATAGAAGTAGTATATAGTGAAGGCGGTAGATACGTTGCGCTTTCACCTGAGCGTGGTGACACGCCTTAAAGCTGTCCCCGTTTACGGGGAAAGTGGCATGGCGTAGCCATGACGAAAGGGGAACGGTTAAAGTAGCCAAGCAGTTTTACTATTCCCCCTCAGACAATCCGCCTTACGGCGTATTGCCAGCTCCCTCGACAGGGCGCCTTTTGGTGCGCTTTATAAGCTTACATATTAAGCCTGCCCTGAAAGGGGAGGTGGATTTTGCGAAGCAAAAGCCGGAGGGGTTGAAAAAAGAAAGAGGCTTCGCTTGTTATCGTCAACCCCTCAGTCACGTCTTACGCCGTGCCAGTTCCCCGTCCGGGGAGCCTTATGGTGAACGGATTTCACCGCGTACGTAAGCCCGCCGTGTGACGCAGAATTTATCGTCACACCTTGCGTCACACAAAAAACGTAGACAATTAGCCTGTTTGTGACGATGTGACGCAAGTGACGCAGATGTATGGGAGGGGGTGGAGCAGCTTAATTGTGCTGTATAAAAAGGCTCCCCTTTACGGGGAGCTGTCGAACGAAGTGAGACTGAGGGGGTGACGATATAAAAAAAGGGAACGCCAGCGCGTTCCCCTGCAAGCTTATTCAGTCTATACTTACTTTATTATGTCTATGGTGCCTATGAGCGGCAGGCGCTTCATTTCGCCCTTGCAAACGCTCACCAGGGCCATTATCCAAAGGACTACCTGGAATACCCAGATGAGTATGCCTATAACTATGCCCGCGGTGATGCTGGCAACCACGCTAAGAAGCAGCAGAAGCAGCGCCTGATTGGCCCAGAAGGTGCCGAACTCGGTCTTGGGGTTGGTCACTATGGGCAGGAAGAACAGAATGGGGAACACAACGGCAAGTATGGCCATTGTTTTGCTGTTGTCGGACTGAACCGGCTGCTGAGCGGGCTGCTGAGTGGGGTTGGTGTAGTCCGCGTTCTGCCGGACGTTGGATTGGGCGGCTTCGCCGGTGGTCGCGCCGCAGGTGGGGCAGAACTTTGCGCCGTCATCGTACTGCGCGCCGCAATTTGTGCAATAAGGCATAGAATAACTCCTTTCAAATTAACCGTAAGTGATGCATTCATATTACCACAATCTCCGTGCCTTGTCATCAGCATAAAGCGGCGTGGCGGCAACAATTTTATTTATGCTCGCTTATCCATTCGTCCATTATGGGCATGGATATGTTGAAATAAGTCGGCCCGATGTTAAGATACGTTTCATGGAAGCTGCGAAGGTCGAAGCTTGCGCCGCAAATATCCTCCGCTTCCCTCAGCTTTTGCTGATATATGCTGTATCCCATGGCGTATTCAAGGAAGTAGAACGGGTTTTCAACGGCGTAGTCGTAATAAACGTCCTTCAGCTCCGTTGCGGCCTCGTCCCCGAAATAGGCGGAGGTAAGGTCGAACATATCGTCCGCACTCTTGCCGAAGTAGTTCACCTCTATGCTCACTATAGCGGGCAGCAGCAAATTGCCTATCGTGGAGTTCGCGCTCATGAAGTTGCAGTACGGCGCGCCGAAGCGGGTGTTGTAATTATCGAAGAACACCTCGCCGGACTGGGACCAGCTTTCGTAGTATCCGCCCATGGAAAGCGCCTGGCGGGTATAGCCGGTTTTGTCTATAAGCGTACGCAGGTACTGGTAATGATAAAGGTGGCCGGGGTAACCCTCGTGCGCAAGGGTGTCAAGGTATCTGTTGTCGTTTTCAAGCGTTTTGTTGTTTAGTATAATAAGGTTCTCGCTCGCGTCGTCCACCGGCGGAATAAGATATGCCGCGGGGCTGAACTGGTCCTCCAGCTCGCTGGGGCAGTCCATGAACGTGAGCGTATGCTCCGGCAGCTCCGGATAGTAATCCGCCATCAGCTCTTTAAGGTACTCTATGTTTTCCTCCGTCGTGCCGACGCTCAGCTCCACCGTGTCGTACTTATCGAACACGGCTGCGTCCTTCTTGGCGGCGTCAAAAAGCTTGCTCAACTGCGCGTTAAGCTCGTCATAAAGTATTTCCAGCGCTTCCTCGGGCGTTATGTCCGCACAGGCGTTGTATTTAAGCTCCGTTGCGAAGAAGGCCTTGCCCTCCTCGCCGTATGTATAGAGCGCGCCGTCGGTGGTCGCCGTGCCGCGCAGCGCCTCAAGCCCATCGTAAAGCACCTGATAGGAATCGATAAGCGCGTTCACAAGCTCCGCATTCCTTGCGCTGTATGCGGCGCGTTCCTCGTCGCTCAGCTCGTCTATATCGGCTATGAATTCATCAAACGTGGCGAATAGGAAGCACGTCTCCCGCGCATCAATGAATGCCTTTATCTGCTCAAGCACCTTGTCAAGGGCGTTATCCCGCATGAATTTGCCGTCCGCGGACTTCTCCTGCTCAAATGCCAAAACCTGCCCAACGTAGCGCGGCGTATCCGCAAGCAGCGTAAGGTAATTCTCCACATCCGCCTTGGTGTGCATATCATAGAACACCAAATTGAGCGGCAGATTGGAATGCAGCCCCACAAAGGTGTCCAGCACCTCGTTATAATAGTAATACTGATTACCTTCTATGCCTTGCTCAAGGAACTGAACAAGAGTATCGTAGGTTATCCTTGAATCATCGGAGAGAGCATTGCGGTCTATTGCGTAAAGCTCCTCAAGCCACGCTATGTTCTCTTCGTTGCTCGCTTCCTGCTCGGCATAGGTGAATTCGCCCCAGCCGGTCGGGTAATCCGTTATAAGGGGAAAATTCTCCGGATGCGCAACGGTAAGATGAAAGCTCAGCGCGTCGCTCACAACGCTTTCTGCAAACATTCTCTCGTCCAGCTCTTTAAGCGCGGCCTCGGCCTCCGCCCGGGCTGTGTCCTCAGTGGGTTCGGGTTCGGGAGTGGGGGCAGAGGCTGCCGCGGGCGCCTCGGTAGCTATGGGCGCAGCCGTATCCTTTGGCGCGGCGGAGCAGCCCAGCAGGCTGAGCGCAAGCAGCAGACTCAGCGCAAAACTCATCGGCTTTATTATGGATTTCATAAATAAATATATCCTTTCTCGGCTATATATAAATTTATGCATATACACTACCACATAAAGCCGCATTTCTCAATAAAAATATAAGGGAGCATATCAGCTCCCTTGGTATTTTCAGCCTTTGCTTACCGGTATAAGCAGGGTTTCCCCAACGAATATAAGATCCGGATCCTCGCGCGGGTTAAGCCGCAGCAACTCTTCAACCGTTGTGTTGAACCGGCGGGCTATGGACGAAAGCGTGTCCCCGCGGCGCACAACGTATGTCATCAGCTCTCCGCTAAGATACGGCTTCAGCAGCGCCCATGTGCGCGGCCCAGCAATGCCGTCTGCCGTGATGCGGTTGGCCCGCTGGAACGCAGTTACCGCGTTGAACGTGCGGCTGCCGAATATACCGTCCGCCTGCCCGGGGGAGAAGCCCGCGCTTGTCAGCGCCGTTTGCAGTATGGTAACAAGCATGCCCCTGTCCCCGCGCCGCAAATATACGTCGCCGTAATCTATATACGGGGCTATGGCAAGCCACGTCGCCCTGTCCGCAACGCCTGTCTGCGCAAGCATTGCGCTCCGCTGGAACGCGCGCAGGGCGGCCTGGGTCTTTGTGCCGAAAAGGCCGTCTATGCGCCCGGGGCTGTTGCCGGAAGCCTCCAGCGCCTCCTGCAGGCGCCTTACCATTGCGCCGCGGCTGCCGCGCCTTAGCACATCCGGGTCGCTTTCCAGCGCAAACGGCTCAAGAAACTGCCACGTTACCGGGCCTATTATGCCGCCCTGCGTTGCGCCAAGCACCCGCTGGAACTGCATCACCGCGCGCTCTGTTGCCGCGCCGAATACTCCGTTTGCCGCGCCCGGGTCGTAGCCCGCGCGTATAAGGGCGGTTTGGGCCGTGCGCACGTCGCTGCCCGTATCGCCACGCTGTAATATCCTCATTGTTTTGCACCTCGCTCATTTTGCTCTTGGCGCATTTATAGCGCCTTATATTGCTACCATATGCCGCATCGCGCCCTCGTGTGCGCGGCAGGCACGTTTTTTTTCACATTATTGCTCATATTGAGCATTTGAACATATGCCCAAAGTGTGATATGATAACTAAGATTATTAAATTGGTACGATATGCCCTTTATCAAGCGGCATGTCAGGAGGACAAATTGGGTAAAAAGCTGAGAACTCCGCTTATCTATTTGGCCATAGTGGTGCTGATGATTGTTCTGCTTACGCAGCTTCAAAACGGCGGCACGGACGATAAGAAAATCGAATATGCTGATTTTCTTGCCATGGCAAAGGAAGGCACGGTGGAGGCCGTTGAATACTGCAACGGCGAAATAGTTGGCATTAAAAAAGGCTCTGCGTATAAGGATCTGTTCCCCAAGAAGTATGACTTTATCTGCAACGTATCCAACGAAAATGCGTTCCGATCGGATATGGCGGCCATAGTTGCAGACGCCAAGGGCATAGATGCGGACAAGGTAACGCCGGAGGATTATCCGTTTACATATACATATAATCCCCCGCCGGAGCCTTCCATATTGGAATACATACTGCCTTACCTTATAATGCTTGTCATAATCGTCGTGTTCTACGTCGTGGTATTCCGCGCGCAGGGCGGCGGCAACAAGATGATGAGCTTCGGCAAGGCGCATGCGCGCACCCAGATGGACCCCAACAACCGCGTTACGTTCGATGATGTTGCCGGCGCGGACGAGGAAAAGGAAGAGCTGAAGGAAGTTGTTGAATTCATGCGCGCGCCCAAGCGGTTCACCGAGATGGGCGCAAGGATACCCAAGGGCGTGCTGCTCGTTGGCCCTCCGGGTACGGGTAAAACGCTGCTTGCAAAGGCCGTTGCCGGCGAAGCGAAGGTTCCCTTCTTCTCAATATCCGGTTCAGATTTTGTTGAAATGTTCGTAGGCGTTGGCGCAAGCAGGGTGAGGGATCTTTTCACCACCGCAAAGAAGTGCGCCCCCGCGGTTGTGTTCATAGACGAAATAGACGCCGTGGGCCGCCAGCGCGGCGCGGGTCTTGGCGGCGGGCATGACGAACGCGAGCAGACGCTTAACCAGCTCCTTGTTGAGATGGACGGCTTTGCCGTGAACGAAGGCATAATAGTTATCGCCGCCACCAACCGCCCTGATATACTTGACCCCGCGCTTCTGCGCCCGGGCAGGTTCGATAGGCAGATAACCGTAAATTATCCGGACGTTAAGGGACGCGAGGCCATATTGAAGGTGCATGCCAAGGGCAAGCCGCTGGCCAAGGAAGTCAGCCTTGAGGTGCTGGCAAAGCGCACGCCGGGCTTCACGGGTGCGGATCTTGAAAACGTGCTGAACGAGGCCGCGATACTTGCCGCAAGGTATAAGAAAAAGGAAATCGGCATGACGGAGCTGGAGGAGGCCATAACTCGCACCGTGGTCGGCCCCGAAAAGCGCAGCCATGTTATAACGCCCGAGGATAAGCGGATAACCGCGTATCACGAGGCCGGCCACGCCGTTGTGGCGCGCGTGCTGCCCAACTGCGACCCGGTGCACGAAATAAGCGTTATTCCGCGCGGCAGGGCGGCCGGCTACACCATGACCATGCCGGAGGACGATCGCGACCATATGTCCCGCGGAAAGATACTGGACGAAATCGCCATGGCGCTTGGCGGCAGGGTTGCCGAAAGCATATTCTTAGACGATATATGCACCGGCGCATACAGCGACCTTCAGAAGGCCACGGAGCTTGCGCGCAGGATGGTTGTTGAATTCGGCATGAGCGACGAAATAGGCCCTGTGTTCCTTGGCGGGCAGACAGAGGTTTTCATTGCCAAGGATTGGGGACACCAGCGCAACTTCTCCGAAGAAGTAGCCGCGCGCGTGGATAAGGAGATTCGCCGCATACTGGAAGAACAGTACGACCGGGCAAAGACCGTGCTGACAGAGCACCGCGACGCCATGGAGCGCATAGTAAAGGCGCTGATAGAATACGAGCACATTGACGGCGACGATTTTGAAAAGCTGTTCAAGGGCGAGGACGTGGAGCTTGAAACGTTCGGCGACAGGCGCGCCCGCATAGAGAAGGCGGATGAAGAAGTGCTGGCTAAGGAAAAGGCGGAAGCCGAGGCCAAGGCCGCTGCCGAAGCGCGGGAACAGAGCGCGGACGGCGAAGGCGAAAACAAATAAGCTATAACATAATGCGCATGAAGCGGCCCTTACGGCCGCTTCTGTTGCGCAAAGGATGGGCAAACATGCAGCGATTTTGCGAAAAAGAGGCGCGTAAGCTGAATAAGCTGAAATATATATTGTTCGACGTGGACGATACCGTAACAAATGGCGGCAAGCTGACAGGCGAAGCCTTTACCGCCATGTGGAAGCTGAAGGAACACGGGTTTAAGCTTATCCCCGTAACGGGCAGGCCCGCGGGCTGGTGCGATATGATGCTGCGCCAATGGCCCGTGCAGGCCGTTATATGCGAAAACGGCGCGTTTGTATATGACTATGATGAGCATAACGCCGTGCGCATGATACGCCACCCGCTTGCCGCGACAGAGCCAAATAAGCTGCTTGAGCCGGTCAAGGCCGCGGTGCTGAAGGCGTTCCCCAAAGTGCGCATGGCGCATGACCAGTTCGCAAGGATATACGATGCCGCGTTTGACTTTGCGGAGGATGAACCAAAACTCCCGCTTGAAACGGCATACGCCGTGGCAAAGCTTTGCCGCGATATGGGTGCGGAGGCCAAGGTGAGCAGCATACACGTAAACGCATGGTTCGGCGCGTATTCAAAGGCGGACATGGCGGCGATATATCTTAAAGACTATTGCCATGCGGACGACGCAGAGAACGAAGCTATGTTCTTCGGCGATTCGCCCAACGATGAACCCATGTTTGCGGCGTTCCCGCTGAGCTGCGGCGTGGCGAACATTGCTCCGTTTGCGGACAGAATGGCGCATTTGCCCGCATATATACTGGATGGCGAGGGCGGCTACGGCTTTGCCGAAGCGGCGGATATAATATGCAAAAGCACACAATGCGGTTGATTTTATCAATGCTGATAGATTAAAATATATGTAAGCAAAACGGAGGTACACGCTTAGTTTATGGATTTCAAACCGATAGATATATCGATGAAGCAAATGGTTGAGCATTACACGGCAAAATGGAAGCTGGAATGCTCGGAATACACCTTTTCAAATCTGCTCATGTGGGGCTGCGGCGGGAACATAATGCTTGCGGAGGATGAGCAGGCGCTCTATATACTGCTGCATTGGGGCAATGAACGCTTCATGTTCGCCCCGCTTACGGTTGAGCCCGAGTCTGAGTATTATCAAACCGCGCTCGATAAGGCGGCGGAATACATGAGCACGCACGGCATAGATCCTATCTTCAAGGGCATATCCGGCCCCATAAAGGCTGCGTTTGAGCGCTGCACAGGCTATGAACTGATAGATGACCGCAACAACAGCGACTATGTTTACACAATGGAAAGCCTTAGAGACTTAGCCGGCAAAAGGCTGCACGCCAAGCGCAACCATATACACCAGTTCATGGCGCAGTACGGCGAACGGTACGAATACGTTAAAATAACCGGCGATATGATGGGCGAATGCGTTGACGTATACAATGAATGGCTCAGCGAAAAATCTCCCGACGAAACGGACAACATGGAGCTGTGTGCGATCAAAACGCTGCTCATGCACATGGACATGCTGGGCATACGCGGCGGCGGCATAAGAATAGACGGCAAGCTTGCGGCGTTTACGCTGGGGCAGAAGATGGACGATAACATGGCCGTTGTGCACATTGAAAAGGCCGATAACGAGATAATGGGCCTTTACACGGTCATAAACAATCAATTTGTGCAGCATGAATTGACGGACGTTAAGTTCATAAACCGCGAGGAGGACATGGGCATGGAAGGGCTCAGGAAGGCCAAGCTGTCCTATTATCCGGCATATATGATAGATAAGTTCGACGGGAGACCCATTTGATGGAACTGACTATAAGGCACATTGGTGCGGATGAATACGGCGAAGCAAAGCGAGTGTGGAACATATGCTTTCCGGAGGATGCCTCGGGCTACAGCGATTATTATTTTGCCCGCCGCACAATGGCGGAATATGTGCTGGCGGCGTTTTACGAAGGCAAAATGATAGCCGCGCTGCACGCGATACCTTACCCCATAATGCTGGGCGGTGGAACGAAAAACTGCGTAATGATAGCGGGCGTTGCAACGCTGCCCGAATACAGGCACCATATGGCAGCGGCGCGGCTTATAACGGCCTGCCATGCGGAGCAGAAGCAGAAGGGTACCGCGGCGGCGATATTAAAGCCGGACGTGAATTTCTATGCGCAGTTTGGGTATATTCCCTTTGCGTGGCATGATGAATACCGCCTGCCGTGGATAGATGCCGGCATACCCGCGCCAATACACGAGACAACGGCGGAGGAGATGCTGAAGATATATTCCGCATTCAGCGCGGATTATATAGGCATGATGGCGCGCACGGAGCAGGACATGGAGATTTATCTTGAGGGAGCGCGCAGATTGGGAGAATACGCATATTCGGACGGCAAGGCGTATGCATTGCTTAACGAAACGGACTACGGCGCGGATATATACGAGCTTGCGGGCGCGGACACGGCGGGGCTTTTAAGCTCCCTTGCGGAGGAGTTCGGCGCGCTTACGTTCAGGCTGCCGCGGGACACAATACCAAGCCTTCCAGCCATGCGCACGGGGGAAATTATGTTTTCCATGATATGCCCGCTAAATGAAGATATATTGCTTGAAAACACGGGCGCGCAAACCACCGAGGAGCTTGCATCGGGCGAATACGGGCGCGTATGCACGCTTGAATTCTGCTGAAGCGTTTGTGACTTTTTGGGGGAGTATGCAACGTTCTTCTTGACGCGGAGGGACTTTGTATTATATAGTAAAAGGGCGGCGGAACGCCCGCCGTTAGTTTATGGCAGCCAATGCGGCTGAATATGTTGAAAAAAGGAAGGTTTACAATTATGCCTCAAGGCGGAAGCGATTTTTTGTCCTCTCTCGGTTCGTTCTTCTCCGGAAGCGGTATGCTCATCATAATGATGATAGTGCTGCTGCTGGTTATGATCATACCCCAGCGCAAGCGCGATAAGAAAATAAAGGATATGCTCGCCTCCATTAAGGTTGGCGATCGTGTGCGCACCATCGGCGGCATATACGGCACCGTTACCAACATTAAGGACGACATCATCACCATCTCCGTCGGCCCGGACAAGGCCCGCCTTGTTTTCGCCCGCGGCGCCATTGCCAACGTTGAAGATGTTGCCGTGGAAAACACCATGGAAGAATCCAACAGCAAATAAGCAACGCTTAATTTAAGCAAAAAAAGGGCTGCTCAGTGCAGCTCTTTTCCTTTTACCGTATCAAGATACTCGTTCAGCAATTCTTTAAGCTCATCAAGACTGGTTATGCTATTTACCCGTCCGCGCAGCGCGGCGCTGCCGTGCATGCCGGAAAGGTACCACGATACATGCTTGCGCATTTCAACTATTGCGCGGTCTCCGCAGCTTTTTGTCAGCCGCTCGGCGTGGTCAATGGCGGCGGCAATGCGCATAGCGTATGAGGGCGCGTCATAGTGAATATTGGCGAGCGTTGCCTTTATTTCCCGGAAAATAAACGGGTTGCCTTCCGCCCCGCGGGCCACCATGACCCCGTCGCAGCCGGTTTGCTTTATCATGTCCAGTGCATTCTGGCCTGTGAATATATCTCCGTTGCCTATTACGGGAATTTTTACGGCGGCCTTTATTTTTGCAATTATGTCCCGGTCCGCCGTGCCGCTGTACATTTGCTCCCGCGTGCGGCCGTGTATTGTTATCATGGCTGCGCCGCTTTCTTCCGCCATGCGGGCGAAGCTGAGCGCGTTCACATGCTCCTCGTCCCAACCCTTGCGGAACTTTACCGTAACCGGCAATGCGCTTGCCTTTACCGCTGCTTCTATTATGCGGGCGGCGAGCGGCTCGTTCTTCATAAGGGCGCTGCCTTCCCCGTTTGAAACTATTTTGTGCGCAGGGCAGCCCATGTTTATGTCTATCAGCTTCAGTCCGCTCTGCGTTTCGCTCAGCATTTTTGCCGCGCGGGCTACCATATCAGGCTCCGCGCCGAAAAGCTGCACCCCGTAGCCGCCGCTTTGCTCCGGCGGGGAAGCGTCAAGCAGCGTGGCTGTGTTCTTGTTATTATAATGCAGTCCCTTCGCGCTTACCATTTCCGTATACGAAAAATCCGCGCCCATCTCCCGGCATATGCCGCGGAAGGCCGCGTCCGTAACTCCTGCCATTGGCGCAAGCAGCACGGGCGTATCCGTACCGAAAAGCTTTTGCATGGCTTGGCTCATATTATTCCGTTTTGTCCTTCAAAAGGCTCATGTCAGGCGTGGGCTTGACTTCGGTTTCGGGGTCGCGCTGAAGAAGGGTTATGCTGTTTATGTACCAGCGGGATCCTTCGCGCTTGAACACCACCTGGTATCGCCCGGCTTCCCATTCCGGCAGCTCGGCAGGGGCTGCGCCCTCGGTATCATCGCTGGCGGCATTTATTGCGGCAAGGCGCGCATCAACGGTCATGTTCGCCCGCTTGCTCCACGGCAGCACGGATACGGCCTTAACGTCAATGCGGTAGTCATAGCTGGCCACGGTGAAGCCCGCGTATTTGCCGCTGTCAAGCTCGTGGTCGTTATTCAAATATTCTTCGCTGAAATACGGCGTAAGGTCGATATCAACGCTGGTCTGGCCGTATTTCAATATGGCCTCGGCGCGCTTTTCCATGCCCTCCGTAACGAGTATATACAGGTTGCTTATGTGCAGCCCCTCTATAAATACGCCTAAGCACAGCGCAACTATCGCCGCCGTGATTATAAGCGTCCGCAAAACATACCATATGGAGCGTTTGGCTATGCCATAGCTGTTGCGGGCCATAAAGCGCCCTCCTTTTCAACTGATATACATAATAAATAATACCATAGTATAGGCCGCTATGCAAATGAACGCGCTGTGAATGTTTGTGTTGCCTTCTGCCGCAGTTCTGTTATAATATAAAATAGGTTTATAGAGGCATTACAAAACACGGGGAGAGAGACTATGGACGTATATTCTATCATTTCGCTTTTCGGCGGGCTTGCGCTGTTCCTGTACGGCATGCATACAATGAGCGCGGGGCTTGAAAAGCTTTCCGGCAGCAAGCTGCAATCAACATTGCAGAAAATGACCGCGCACACGTCCACAAGCCTTATTTTCGGCGCGGCGATAACAATAGCCATTCAATCGTCCTCGGCCCTTACAGTAATGCTTGTGGGCCTTGTGAACAGCGGCATAATGCAGCTTGAGCAGACGGTTAGCGTTATACTCGGCGGCAATATAGGCACTACCCTTACCGCATGGATACTTTCCCTTTCCGGCATCAGCGGAGACAGCATTTTTATAAACCTCCTTAAACCGGAAAACTTTTCCCCGATAGTGGCGCTTATAGGCGTAATAATGATAATGGCGTGCAATACGCAGAAAAAGAAGGACATAGGCGGCGTGTTCGTGGGCTTTGCCATATTGATGTACGGCATGACGCTTATGAGCGGCTCTGTTGCCCCGCTTGCGGATATGCCGGAGTTTACGGGGATACTGACCGCGTTCAATAATCCGTTCTTAGGCGTGCTTGTGGGCCTTGTTTTCACCGGAATAATACAGAGCAGCGCGGCAAGCGTTGGCATTTTGCAGGCGCTTTCCCTAACGGGCTGCATAACATACGGCATGGCAATACCGCTCGTGATGGGGCTTAACATTGGCACCTGCGCCACGGCCCTGCTTTCAAGCATAGGCACTACCAAGAACGCGCGCCGGGTCGCCATAGTGCACATTACCGGCAAAATAATAGGCACTGTATTCTGCATGATAGTGTTCTATGGGCTTAATGCAATAATAGGCTTTGGCTTTATCAATTCGCCGCTTTCCGCGCCGGAGGTTGCCCTTTGCCACACGGTTTTCAACATAATAACCACCATAATACTGCTGCCCGCGCGCAAGGTGCTCATAAAGATATCCCGCATAGTGGTTCGCGGCAATGACGCGAAGCAGAGCGAAGTATTCCTGGACGAAAGGCTGCTGCTGTCCCCCGGCCTTGCGGTGCACGAAAGCTACAACATGGCCGTGAAGATGAGCGACATTGCGCGTTCCTGCGTGCTGACGGCAATGGGACTTATGCTAAGCTACGATAACGATAAGGCTGCGGACGTAAAGACGGAGGAAACGGAGCTTGATATGTACGAGGACAAGCTGGGAAGCTTCCTTGTTAAGCTTTCCGCTTCAGCGTTGAGCGATAACGACAGCGCAGACGTATCAAAGCTTTTGCATAACATTGGCGATTTTGAGCGCATAGGCGACCACGCATTGAACATTCGCCAAAGCGCGAAGGAGATGCACGAAAAGGGACTTACATTCTCCGAACATGCTACGGAGGAAGTGAACCTGCTTTTCAGCGCGCTCAACGAAATACTAACCCTTGCCATGGATTCGTTTAAGGACGACGATTTGGACAAGGCCGCGCGGGTGGAGCCGCTGGAGCAGGTTATAGACGTGCTGATAGCGCAGATAAAGCGCAAGCATATAGAGCGCCTGCAGGCGGGCCGCTGCACGATAGAGCTTGGATTTATACTGAACGATCTTTTGAATAACTGCGAGCGCATAAGCGACCACTGCTCAAACATTGCCGTATGCGTAACGGAAATAGACCGAGGCGAGTTCGATACGCACGAATATCTTAATACCGTTAAGAGCGGCAACGACGCCCGCTATAAGGCGGACTTTGCCGAGTATGCCAAAAAGTACGAACTGAAATACGCCCACCCATCGGTGCATAAGTAAAGAGTTGAAATAAGCCGACGGAGGGGTTGACGATAACAAGCGAAGCTTCTTTCTTTTTTCAACCCCTCCGGCTTTTGCTTCGCAAAACCCACAACGCTGGTTGGAATATGGTCGTCTTGCTACGCTGCCGCTTGCAATACTCCCTATTCCGCCCGATTCTCCCCTCGCTGCATCGCCCACTGGGCGCGCTCGGCTCGAATCCCCTTTCAGGGCAGGCCCATCATATAAGCTTGTAAAGCGCACCAAAAGGCTCCCCTTTACGGGGAGCTGTCGAACGAAGTGAGACTGAGGGGTTGACGTAAACACGCATAGCCACGGGCGGGCCGCCGATGACGGCCCCTACAACGCCTAAGCGCAATTTCCCTGCATGCGTAAGCATGCTTTATCCTTCCAATTCCTTTATGAACAGCACATAGCTTTGCGGGTCAACGTATTTTTCGTCCTTGAGCAGTTCGAAGTGGACGTGGCTTTTGTCGCCGCATTCGCTTACGGCGGTGTCGCCAACGTAGCCCACTATGTCGCCCGCGTTTATTCGCGCGCCGACTTTCACGGGCGGCTCGGCTTTAAGATTGCCGTATACGGCTATCATGTCGTTTGCCCCCTTTACCTCTACCATAACGCCGAGCGAATCGTCCGTGAATATCTCCGTAACGGTTCCGGCGAAAACGGCATAAACCTCGCTGCCCTTTGGCGCGGCAACGTCAACGCCCGTATGCGTTGTCCATTGGTCAAGCGTGCGGGAATAGATAAGCTCGTTTACCGCAAAGCCCCATATCACCTCTCCACGCACGGGCGGGCTGAGTTTTTGCACCGCGGTGGGCTTGGGCGTGGGCGGCGCGGGGGTAAAGTCCGGCATGGGCGTAGGCGTGGCCGTGGGAGAAGGGGTAGGCGTGGCGATGGGAAGCTGAGCTTGGTTAAGCCTGTCGCCAATATCCGTATTCACCTCGCTCGCGGGGTCGTCAGTCTGCGCGGGGTCGGCCCCGTTCGGCTGCTTTACCGTAAGCACGGCCGAAAGCGCCGCCGCGCTTATCAGCGCCAGTGCAACAACGTATATGCCCCTTTTTTTCAGGAAACCGGCAGTAGCGGTAGTTATGCCCTTAAGGGCCGCTTTTATGGTCTTTTTCATAAAAATAGATCACCTCGTCGCATAGTATTGCCCAAATTTCATATTTTCAATCTTTTTTCACATTAGTTTGAATTGCCGTGCCGTGACGTGGCGCATTGTGTGGTATAATAGCATTGCGGAGGATTCCGCACTAAGCAACCGAAAGGATAAATATATATGGCAAGAGTCAGCAGCGTTGGCGGTCAGGCCGTTATGGAAGGCGTTATGATGAAATCCCCCACGGGCGTGGCGCTGGCGGTAAGACGCGCGGACGGAACAATAGCCACGCGCTACGATAACTGGACCACCAAGGCGCAGAAGGGCACATTCTGGGGCCTGCCCATAATAAGGGGCGTTGTAACGTTCATAGAATCGCTAACAACGGGCATGAACACATTGACCGAAAGCGCAAAGCTTGCGGGGGAAGATATAGAAGAAGAACCGACCAAGTTTGAAAAATGGCTCAGCGAAAAGCTGGGCAAGTCGGTTGAAAGCATTGTTATAGGAATCGCGGTTATATTGGCCGTGGCGCTCAGCGTGGGGCTGTTTTTCATGCTGCCGCTGGGCATAAGCTCGCTCATATTCGGCAAGGCGGCAAGCGTTGCGGGCGTGTGGAAAAGCCTTACGGAGGGGCTTATAAGGCTGATAATATTCATTGGATATATCGCGTTCTGCTCAAGCATAAAGGACGTTAAGCGCACGTTTATGTACCACGGGGCGGAGCATAAAACAATAGCCTGCTACGAGGCGGAGGAGGAGCTTACGCCCGAAAACGCCGCCAAGCATTCGCGGCTGCATCCGCGCTGCGGCACAAACTATCTGTTCCTTGTTATGGCGGTGAGCATACTTTTCTTTGCGGCGATAGGCTGGAACGCAAACTTTGCCGTCCGCCTTGCAATGCGCATAGCCTTCCTGCCCGTTGTGGCGGGGCTTTCATATGAGGTGCTGCGCTTTGCCGCGCGGCATGATAACTGGCTCACCCGCATAATACGCGCTCCCGGCATGGCGCTGCAGCGCATAACAACAAAGGAGCCTACGCCCGATATGCTGGAGGTTGCAATAACTGCCTTCAACCTGGCGATGGATCCGAACAATAAGGTTGAAAATGGTGCGGAGGAGCCTGCTCAGTCCGCCGAATGAGGATATAAAAGCGAATACAGCGTTGGCTCAAGCGAAAATTCATCCATAAGGGCCTTTGCTTCATCAAGCGCAATGCGTCCGGCGTTATCCAATGCCGGGCGTTTTTTTATTGCCCGTATCAGCAAATTCTTCGGCGTGTGGCTCAGGTCAACAAATTCAAGCACCTGCGTTTTGTAGCCGCGGCTTTCAAGCAGGTTTGCGCGTATCGCGTCCGTCATCAGCGCGGCAAAGCGCTCCTTTATTATGCCGTATCGGGTGATGAGCTTCAATTTGTCCGATGCTATCTGCCCGTTCAGCTCATGCTGGCAGCAGGGCACGGAAAGTATCATCCGCGCGCCGCGGCATATGGCGTTATGCAGCGCATAATCGGTTGCGGTATCGCACGCATGCAGCGTGACAACCATGTCCGCAGGGGCGTTGGCATCGTATTCTGCAATGTCCCCGCGCTCAAACTTCAGCGAATCGTAGCCGTAGCGCTTGGCGGCGTCCGTGCATTTTGCAATAACGTCAGCTTTAAGGTCAAGCCCCGTCATGTTCACCCGTATGCCCAATATGTTCACCAAATAATGATACAGCACAAACGTAAGATATGATTTGCCGCAGCCGAAGTCTATTATCCTCAGCGGCTCCGCGTTTTTGCGTTCAAGGTAGCCGTCCTCGTTTATGGCGTCGCGCACTATTTCAAGGAAACGGTTTATCTGCACGAATTTGTCCCGCATGGGGGCGGCAATGCGCCCGTCCTTGGTGAATATGCCCATGTCTATAAGCGCGGGTATTGGCTCATCCTCGCTCAAAATATATTGCTTCTTTCGGTTATGCGTCTGCTCGGGCGGCTTCGGCGCGGTGGAGGAAAGGGGCTTGAGCATATATGTCGCTTCGTCATAGCCCTTGTTCAGCATTATAATATGCTCCCCGTCGGCGGCAAAGGCGTTGGCCTGCCTGTATGTACAGCTTGAAAGCTCCGCGGCAAGTGCGCGTTCAAGCTCATCCGCTGCAATATTTTGATGAAAAGCCTGCTTTTCGCTGTATCGGCTTATGTGGTACGCGCCGCCCTTAAGCTCAAAGGTGCAGCGGCGGTATTGGGCGGCTTTAGGCGCCTTTGAAAGTATTATCCTTGTTGGCAGGGCGGCGGAGGTAAGCTTCGCGGCCTGAGCTATGCTCAGCTTCATATTATAAAGCGTCCTTTCGTTTATGCATGGCAATATAATACGCTAAGGCATGCCGCCGTGTCAAACAGAGCGCGAAAAAGATATATTATTGTGAAATAACGGCGCGGCTATTGCATAATGCGCCAAACGATGGCATTATAAAGAAAAAAGAACACGGAGGATGAATATGGATACGACTATGCACGGCTTCAGGCTCGTTTCTTCAAGCGAACTTAAAGAAATAAAGGGCACGGCCGATATTTATAAGCACGATAAAAGCGGCCTTACAATGGTGCATCTGAACTGCGCGGATACCAACAAGGCCTTTGCAATGAGCTTTTGCACCCCGCCCGAAAACAGCACGGGCGTGCCGCATATACTGGAGCACAGCGTGCTTGCGGGCAGCGACAAATACCCCGTGCGGGAGCCGTTTGTGGAGCTGATGAAGGGTTCGCTCAACACTTTCCTCAATGCCTTAACCGCAAGCGACTGGACGGTGTATCCCGTGGCGAGCCAAAACATGCAGGATTATCTTAACCTTGTTGATGTTTATATGGATGCGGTGCTTAATCCCCTTATCCATTCCGTGCCGGAAATATTCCGGCAGGAAGGCTGGCATTATGAAATAAACGACGGCAAGCTGAGCGTAAACGGCGTTGTTTACAACGAAATGAAGGGCGCGCTCTCCGCTCCCGACAGGGTGATAGCGGAGGAGATAAACGCCGCGCTGTTCGATAATACCTACGGCGTGAACTCGGGCGGCGATCCTGCCGTTATACCGGAGCTTTCCTATGAAGCGTTCTGCAACTTTCATAAAAAGCTTTACCATCCTTCCAATGCGCTCATGTGCCTGTATGGCGATGTGGATTTGGACAGGGTGCTTGCCCTTGCGGACAGCTATCTTGATAAATACACTCCCTCCGCGCACGAGCACGTTGGCGACGCCACAAAGCTGACCGCGCCTAAGTCGGTAACAAAGGCATACCCCATAAACGCGGGCGACGACCCCGAAGGCAAGGCTTTCTATATGCGCGGCTGGGTAATTGACCACCGCTGCATAAACGAGATAAGCGCAATGGAAATAATTCAGGATGCGCTTTTCAATGCCGAAGCCGCCCCCGTTAAGCGCGCACTTATGCAGAGCGGGCTTTGCGGCAACGCGGAAGCATACAGCAGCGCTGAAATAAAGTATCCCACTTATTACCTTACACTCAGCGACGTTAAGGCCGATGGCTTTGATAAGCTGACCGAAATTATCGATTCCGCAATAAAGGATATAGCCCAAAAGGGACTTGACAAAAAGCTGCTTGAGGCGTGCCTGAACCGCTATGAATTCGGCCGCCGCGAGGAGCCCGCATATTATCCCAAGGGAATAGAGCTATGCATAAACGCCGCATCGGGCTATATTCATGACGGCGACCCACTTTCCATGATACGCTACGAGGATACGCTTGCCTTCCTGCGCGAAAAGCTGAACAGCGATTATTATGAGCAGCTTATAAAGAAATACTTTGCCCAAAACACATGGCAGGCGGAGGTCAGGCTCGTTCCCGAACCCGGCCTTGGCGAAAAGAGGGAAGCGGAGAACGCCGAAAAGATGGCCGCGCTTTACGCCGCAATGACGGAGGATGAAAGGGCGAAAATAATCGCCAATCAGGAAAGGCTGAAAAAGCGCCAGTCCACGCCGGATAGAGAAGAAGCGCTGGAGACCATTCCGCAGCTTAAGCTGAGCGAAGCCGGAGACGGCCCCAGGCCCCTTGAAGCGGAGCGGAGGGACATACTGAGCGTTCCCACATACGCAAACGATATGTTCACCGGCGGCATATCCTATTTGACGCTTATGTTCGACGCGGCCTGCCTGAATGCGGAGGAAATACCCTATGCCGGCCTTGTGTGCCAGCTTATGGGCAAGCTGAGCGCGGGCGAATACGGCTTCGAACAGCTTTCCACGGAGCTTATGCTCAATACGGGCGCGGTGGAAACAAGCCTTTCCGCATTCCAAAAGGCGGGAGAGGAGCAGGCGCAGCCGTATATACTTATGAACATAAAGGCGCTTACCGCAAAGCTTGGCGACGCCATGCCCGCAATATGCGCAATGCTGAAGGATACGCATTATAACGAGCGCGCAAGGCTAAACGAGGTCATAAGCATGATTGCCGCCAACAACCGTTCCATGCTTGCAAACGAGGGGCATATGATCGCCATGACAAGGCTCGGCTCTTATTTCAGCGCGGCAATGATGTACAGCGAGCAGACGATGGGCCTTAGCTTCTTTGAATTTATAAAGAAGCTTGCCGCCGCCAACGAAGCGGAGATTGATAAGCACATTGAAATGCTTGAAACCGTGGCTAAGAAGCTTTTCACCCGCGCGAATATGAGCGTTATGCTTTCGGGCGAGGAGGAGCAGTATAGCGCCGCAAGGCTTGCGCTGCCCGCCGTTATAGATGCACTTGAAGCGGGCGAAAAGCAGGATAACCGCCCCGCGTTCGTGAAGAATGCCAAGAATGAAGGCGTAATGACCCCGGGAGACGTGCAGTATTGCGCCGAAGGCTACAACATGGCGGAGCTTGGCTTCGGCTACGATGGCGCAACCGCCGTTATGAAAACCATACTTGCAACGGATTACCTTTGGAACCGCATACGCGTGCTTGGCGGTGCATACGGCGCAATACTAACAATAAGGCCGAACGGAACCTTCCTTCTGAGCAGCTACCGCGACCCCAACCTTGAAAACACATATAAGGTATATGACGGCATGGCCGAATATCTTGAAAAGTTCGACCCCAGCCGCAGGGAGATGGATAAATACATACTCGGCACACTGCAGGAGCTTGACGCGCCCAAGGTAGGCCAGCTTGCGCACAGCACGGCGCTTAGCAATTACATGACGGGCTTCACAAGGGCTATGCAGCAGAAGCTCCGTGCCGAGGCCATAGCCGCCGACGCAAAGGCTATCCGCGCCAAGGCTGCCCTTGCCAACGCAATATGCGAAAAGCATTATATCTGCGCCGTTGGCAACAGCGAAAGGATAAAGGCTGCCAAGGAGCTGTTTAAGGACATTATAGACGGCTAAAATAAAAAAACGGCATAACTGCCGCAAAAAAGCCTCCGCATAGGTAAAGCCCGTGCGGAGGTTTTGTTATACGCTGTATTTTCCCATATCCACCCTGCCGTCGGGCAAAAAGCCTACGCCTTCGGCTTCAAGCAGGGCGCGGCGCAGCTGAGCGTGTTCCCCGCCGGCAACGGCGCCGTCCGCCTTTACAACGCGCTGCCAGGGGATATCGTCCGGGCTTTGGCGCATGGCCCAGCCCACCTGCCGCGCCGCGCGGGGGCAGCCGAGTATTTTTGCAATTTCGCCGTATGATATAACGCGGCCCTTCGGCACGCGGCGTACAACGGCATATACCCTTTCAAAAAAGCCCTGTTCCATAGTATAAATAACGGGCGGGAGGTGATCCCGCCCTGTTGAAGGTTGGTTTTGTTATATTGCGCGGGTGTACTTGGCAAGCCATTCGCGCTCTTCCGCATCCATAAGCGGAGAAAGCGTATCGTACACAAAGCGATGGTATTCATTAAGCATATGCTTTTCGTCCGCGTTGAGAAGGTCGGGGTCAATCGCGTCAAGGTCTATTGGCGCGCAGGTCAGCGTTTCAAAATACATGAACTGGCCGTATTCGTTCTTTTCGCCCTTGCGGCAGACAATAAGGTTCTCGGTACGGATACCGTGGCTGCCTTCAATGTAAATGCCCGGCTCGTCGCTGGTTATCATGCCCTCTTCATATACGCAGGAATCCACGCGCTCCGGAACCACCTTCCAGCGGAAGCCGTTGGGGCCTTCGTGCACGTTAAGAAGATAGCCCACGCCGTGGCCTGTGCCGTGCTTATAATCAAGCCCTTCGTCCCATAACGGGCCGCGCGCAAGTATATCAAGGTTCAGCCCGCGGCAGCCATAGAGGAATTTGGCGTTCGCCAAGCGCAGCATGCTGCGCAGCACCAGCGCAAAATGCTTCTTTTCATCCTCCGTCAGGGGGCCTACGGCTATGGTGCGGGTTATATCGGTGGTACCTTCGTAATACTGCCCGCCGCTGTCCACAAGCAGGAAGCCGTGCGGTTCAACGGTAAGGTCGCTTTCCTTATTTGGGGCGTAATGCGGCAGGGCGGCATGCTCGCCATAGGCCGATATTGTGCCGAAGCTGAGGCCAAGGTTGCCGGGAGTTGCAAAACGCAGGGAGTTTATCTTTTCCGCGGCGGAAAGCTCTGTCATCTTCTCCTTGCCAATGGTGTCCTTTACCCAGCGCATGAAGCGCGTTACGGCAAGGCCGTCCTTTATATGCGCCTTGCGCATGTTCTCTATCTCAACGGGGTTCTTTATGGCCTTCTTGAGCTGTTCCGGGTTCACCTCGTCCACTATTATGGCCTTTTCGGAGAACTTTTCATAAAGCGCATAGTTCACCGCGGCAGAGCTGAGCAGAATGGCGTCGCCCTCGTCATAGCGGGCGGCGAAGGAATATATTTCGTTATACGGCAGCAGCGTAACGTTGAGCTGGCGCAGATATTCCTTCACGCAGTAATGGAACTTTGTTTCGTCCGCGAATATATAGGCCGCATCGCGCTCTATCACGGCATAGGACAGGAACACGGGGTTGCATTCAACATCCCCGCCGCGTAGATTGAACAGCCATGCGATATCGTCCAGCGTGCTCAAAACGTGCGCATCGGCATCCTTTTCGGCAAGCACACGGCGTATGTCCGCAAGCTTATCCGCCGCGCTCACGCCAACGCTGTCCAGCCCCAGTACATATACCGGCGCGGAGGGCAGGGCGGGGCGATCCTTCCAAATTTCGCCGACAAGATCCATGTCCTCCTCAATGGTCATGTTCTTTGCGGCAAGCGTCTTTTCCATGCGCATTGCCGTTGCGGCGGATACCGTGCGCCCGTCCATGCCTATAACGGTGCCTTCGGGCAGGGAGGCAAGGTATTCCATGGTGGTAGGCACGCCCTCCTCACCCATCTTCATAAGCTTTACGGGGGTACCCTTTATCTGCTCCTCAGCCTGAATGAAGTAGCGCCCGTCCACCCACAGCGCGGCTTCCGTCATGGTTACGATAAGCGTGCCTGCGGAGCCTGTGAAGCCGGTAAGATACTGGCGGGATTTGAAATACGGATTCACATATTCGGAAAGGTGGAAATCCGCCGTGGGAACATAATACGCGCCCACGCCCTTCCGCTGCATAAGCGCACGAAGGCTATTCAGTCTTTCGGCAATCATCTGCGCGGCAGCTCCTTCCTTTTAAGGCAGGCGCAGAGCAGCTTCACGGCGTTGTCCACGTCCTTCATGTCCACGGTTTCAACGGGGGTGTGTATATAGCGGGTGGGGACGGATATGCAGCCGGAGAGTATTCCGCCGCGGGTGCGCTGTATGGCGCCGGTATCCGTGCCGCCTGCGCGAAGAACCTCGCGCTGATAGGGGATGCCGTCCTCCTCCGCCGCGGCTTCTATGAACGCACGCACAACGGGGGGAACTATAACGGAGCTGTCCATAACCTTTACCGTGGGGCCGCAGCCTAAGGACACCGCCATGCGGCTGCATTCGGGAATGTCGCCAACGCCGGTCACGTCAAGGCTTATGTTAAGGTCGGGCTCTATGGCGTATGCAGCGGGGCTTCCGCCGCGGCAGCCGACTTCCTCCTGCACGGTGAACACGGCGTAAACGTCATGCTCGCTCTTCATTTCCTTCATGGCCTCGGCCACTATTGCGCAGCATATCCTGTCGTCCATTGCGCCGCAGGCCGCGCGCTCGCCAAGCTCCACATAGTTGGTAACGTAAACGGCCATATCGCCTATGGCAACCTTCTTTTCGGCTTCCTCGCGGCTTGCGCAGCCAATGTCTATATACAGCTCGTTAAACGTTGCCTCATTCACGCCGTGCTTGGCGGTGTTTTCAAAATAGGTAACGCCCTTTATGCCGTTTTCGAACACCACTTCGCGCGCGGTGGCGATTATGGGATTCACGCCGCCCACGCGGGCAACGCGCAGGAAGCCCTTTTCATCTATTGCGACCACTATGAAGCCAATCTGGTCCATGTGCGCGCTGAGCATTATCTTCTTTCCGCTTGTGCCGCGCTTGTGGGCGATAAGGTTGCCCATGGTATCGCGGTATACCTCGTCCGCATAGGGGGCGACATATTGCTTTATAGTCTCGGCAGCCTTATCCTCGCGTCCGGAGGGGCCGTATGCGCCGAGTATGTTTTTTATCATAGTTGTATCCATAAATCAAAGCACCTCGTTGAATTTTTTGTTCTTTAGGAAAGCGTCCGCCAATGCGTATGCGCCCATGATATCGTCTATATCGGCAATGCTGGCGGGGGAATGGATATAGCGGCACGGCACGGAGATGCAGCCGGTTTTGCAGCCGGCGCGCATACGCTGCGCGGGGCCTTGGTCGTTCGCGCCGGTGGTGCCCTGCCTGGGCTGCCACTTTATGCCCGCAGTGTTGGCGGTTTCGGTAAGCGCCTTGAACATATCGGGCGAAACTATGGTTGCGTTATCCATGAAGGATATTGCCAGGCCGTGGCTCATCTTTGTAACGAAGCCAACGTTTTTGACCTCCGGCATATCGTTTGCGGTGGTGCCCTCAAGCACTATCACAACATCCGGCGCAACGCTGTACGCCGCGGCATACATTCCGCGCAGGCCTACTTCTTCCTGAACGGTGAACACGCCGTAAAAATCGCACTCATAATCGTTGGCTAAAAGCTGCATCAGTATTGCGCAGCCCACGCGGTCGTCCAGCGCCTTGCCAAGCACGCGCTTTTCGCCAAGGCGCTTGAATTTGGTGGCAAAGCCTATCCTGTCGCCCGGCTTAACGTATTTCAGGGCGTCGTCCTTGTCCTTTGCGCCAATGTCAACAAAAAGCTCGCTGTGGCCAAGCACGGTTTTGCGATCCGCCGCGGTTTGAAGATGAATGGCCTTTGCGCCTATAACGCCTTCTATCATTTCGTCGCCCACAAGCACGCGCTTGGATACCACAACGCGGGAATCTATGCCGCGCTGGCCGTAGGCTATAAGGCCGTTGTCAAGCGCGCCTATAACTATCATGCCCACCTCGTCCATGTGCGCGGCTACCATTACCTTGGGCCCTTTTCCGGCCTTATGCACGATTAGGTTGCCCATGGCGTCGGTTTTCATATCAAGGCCGTCTATATTGGCAAGCTCGGCCTTTATATAGCGGCGCACGCGGCCCTCATCGCCGCTTACGCCAATCAAGTTGGAAAGTTCTTCTAATCGTCTAAGCATAGCTTTTCCTCCCAATCTGCGCCGATGTTCTGGGCAAAGCGGGCAATTACCTTGGCGCAGTTTTTAAGCGTGGTGAGCGATATTTCCTCTACGCTCGTATGCATATACCTGAGCGGCAGCGAAATAAGACCCGTCGCCACGCCGCCCATCTGTATCTGGGTATCCCATGCGTCGGTTCCCGTATGCGCGGGGGCAACGTCGTAATCCCAGGGGATGTTCTGCTCGTCCGCGGCCTCGGTTATCATTTTGAACATCTTGGGGTGTATGTTCGGGCCGCAGGTTATGGAAACCTTGGTTATGTCTATTGCGTCAAACGGCTTCACGCCGGGTGTGGGCGCATGGCAAACGTCCATGGCTATTGCCATATCGGGCTTGGCGTTCCATACGCTGGCGCGCGCGCCGCCGCCGCATTCTTCCTGCACGGTGGCGCAGAATATGACCTGGCAGTCCAGCTTGGATTTTTTAAGTATATCCATGGCCTCGAGCATAACGGTTATGCAGGCGCGGTCATCGAAAGTTTTGCCGGCAACTATGTTGTTCTTCAGCTTCATCGGCGGCAGCAGCGCGAACGTTACATTGTCGCCCACGCGCACAAGCTCGTTCACTTCAGCTGCATCAAGGCCGGTATCGCACACCATATCGTCTATCGAATAGGGCTTTGTATTGTCGCCTGATTGCTGAAGGTGCGGCGGAATTGCGCCCATAACGGCATTGAGCACCCTTTTGCCGTGCACCAGTACCTCGCTACCGGGCAGCACCCGCGGGTCAACGCCCGCAACGGAGCGTATGCGGAGCAAGCCGTCCTCCTCAATATCGGTCACCATCATGCCGACTTCGTCCATATGCGCCTGCACCAGCAGCACGGGGCCGTGGTCGCCTATATGCGCATAGGTGTTGCCCATTGGATCGATGAATATATCGTCCGTATAGGCTTTGTAATATCCCTTGACAACCTCGGACACGGCAACCTCATTGCCGGTTACGCCCGGGGTGGTGGTCAAAGCGGATAGCGCCTCAAATACATCCATAAGCGTGTCTCCTTCTATTATAATATATATCTTTCAAACTCTTCGGTTTAACCAACGGTGTCCTTAATTACCCTTAGCGCGTTAAGATGGGTTATCTTATCCACCTCGTCCGCGGTGAAGCAGCGGTTCAGCGCCTCCTCTATCATGCCAAGGCCCTCTACCCCGCCGAATTCAAGCGTGCTGCTTATGCCGTCAAAATCGCTGCCGAGCGCAACTATGTCCACGCCCGCCTTATCGGCCATGTAACGCGCATGGCGCGCTATATCGGCGCAGTAGGTATAGCGGGTCTTGTCCACAAGGAAATCGGCAGCGTAGTTGAGTCCGACCATGCCGCCCTTATCCGCAACGGCGCGCAGCATATCGTCCGTAAGGTTGCGCATAACGGGGCAAAGCTCCCTTGCGTTGGAATGGGAGGCGACGAAGGGCTTTGTGGAGTATTTTACAACGTCCCAGAAGCCGCCGTCGCTGAGATGCGCGGTGTCTATTATAATGCCAAGCTCGTTCATGCGCCTTACGGTCTCTATACCGAAGGGCTTAAGCCCCGCATCGGGCTCAAGGCAGTTGGGGTAGCCGAGCGTGTTTTCCTGATTATGGGTAAGGGTTATAAGCCTTACGCCGCGGCGGTACATTTCGTCCAGCCGCTCTATTTTGCCGTTAAGCGGTTCGCCGTTTTCAATCGTCATCATGGAGGACATTATGCCGTCCGCCATGTTCTTTTCAATGTCCGCATATTTACCGACGGGGCGGATAAGGTCCGTGTTGGCGGCTATCTGACGGTCGTAGCAATCGGCTGCATCGTTGAAGAAATCCCACTCGTCGGCTTCGCCGGTGGTGCTTGCTATCCGCTTCATGGGCGGGATATACAGCGCAAAGCATTGCAGCAGGCAGCCCGCCTCCTTCATACGAAGCAGGTCAAGCATGCCGGTGGGGTTGGAGCGCAGGTTTTTGCTGTCCTCGTTCCCCATGACCTCGCATACTACGGTATCACAGTGCAGGTCTATAAAACGCATTTTGTTCATTTATTTATCCTCCGTTTCCCGCGCAACTGCCGCGCGAAAATCATCCATGGTTTTGTTGTGGAATTTCCACCAATGCTCGGGATCGTGATGCCCGCTTGCCGTGCCGCGAAGGAACCCCTCGTGATGGCTTACTATTTCGTTTATCTCGATAGTGGGGTACTGACGGATAAGGTAAGCGCAAAGCTGCACGGCGTTGCTCCATAGCCTGTCGAAATACGGCTGAAAACGCGCCGTGTCGTAATCCGCAACATCAAAATCAGCGGTGTATATCATGCCCGCCGGTTCGCACAGCTCAATGCCTATATGGTCGTTGTTATCCGTGCCGCCCGCATGCCAGCCGCGCATTGTCCAGGGCAGATACTGCATAACGATTTCGTCGTCCGCAAATGCATGCACGCAGACCTCGCGCCCGCCCTGCTCGCTTGCGCTCTTGTTCCACAGCTCGTACCATACGCCCGCCCGCATGCCGGGTTCGGCGGTGCTGTGTATGGTTATGCCGCGGGGGGTTATGGTGCGCCCTGCTTTATAGCAGTCGTTTTCGCTCATCAGCTTGGTAATGATGTTCAGCATATTTCCTCCGTCTAATATAAAATGGGTATCTGCGCGATCCGAATCGATTATACTACATATTTCATAAGAAGAAAAGTATCTTAAAGCGTATATGTCCGCGCTGAAAGCAATGGAAAAGCAAACAAATATATGATATAATCAGCGCATGAACAGGAAACAGATACAAAGTAACTTGATGTTGGTATTGGTTGCGCTCATTTGGGGCACGGCTTTCGTGTTCCAGGCAATGGGCGGCGACTCCATGAGCGCGTATGCATTCAATGCGCTCAGGTCACTTGCGGCGGGTATTGCGCTGCTGCCGCTTATTGCGTTCAATAACGCCAAGCAGAAGAAAAGCGGCCGTGCGGCCGAAGCTTACCCAAAGGACAGGCGCACGCTTATAGTGGGCGGCATTGTTGTGGGCGCGGCGCTTGCGGTGGCAAGCGCATTGCAGCAGCTTGGCATAGGGTTCACCACGGTGGGCAAGGCGGGCTTTATAACGGCAATGTACATAGTATTCGTGCCGGTGTTCGGAATATTCCAGCGGCGCAGGCTGCCCGTTACGGTATGGATAAGCGTGGCGCTGGGCGTGGTTGGGCTTTATTTCCTATCGATGAACGGCAGCTTCACGCTGCAAAAGGGCGATGCGCTGATACTCTGCTGCGCGTTCGGCTACACCGCGCACATACTGCTGATAGACCATTTTTCACCCAAGGTTGACGGCATTAAGATGAGCTGCATACAGTTTTTCGTATGCGCTGCGCTTTCGGCCGTGTTCATGCTGATAGACGGCAGCGTACCCACATGGCAGGCCATAGGGGAAGCGATAATACCCATTCTTTATACGGGCGTAATGTCCAGCGGCGTGGGCTACACGCTGCAGATAATTGCCCAGAAGAACACCGAGCCTGCGGTGGCGTCGCTGCTGATGAGCCTTGAAAGCGTGTTTGCGGCGCTGGCGGGCTGGGTGCTGCTGAACCAGAAATTCTCCGGCCGCGAAATGCTGGGCTGCGCGATAATGTTTGCGGCGATAGTGCTGGCGCAGCTTCCCGACCTTATTGCGGCGGCAAGGAAGAAAAAGGGCAAGGCCGCGTAGGAGGAGCAGCACATAATTTCGGCCAAATCCCAGTCAATTCATCATCGCTTAATGAACCTCCCTAATAGAATAGGGGAGGTTTTTGGTATTGCGCCGCCAACCCTAAAAAGCTGTCCCCGCGGGCGGGAAAGTGGCTGCGAATGAAATGAGCAGACGGAGGGGTTAAAAAGAAGCTTGCAGTTCTTTGTCTGTTTCAACCCCTCAGTCGCCTGACGGCGTCAGCTCCCCGTCCGGGGAGCCTTTTGGACTCCCTCAGTCAAACCTTCGGTTTGCCAGCTCCCTCTAAGAGGGAGCCTTTTGGCAATGTACGCGCTCGGGGGCGATAGTGTGTAAAATAGGTTAGGTGGGATTAACCGTGCGGCGCAAAAAAACCTCCCTATAAAGAGAGGTTGCAATAAGCATTAGCGAATCGGCGGATGGGGGATTTATATATCCTTCAATATCTCGTCCTTCAGCGCGAGCAGAGCGCATATGTTGCGGGCGTCGCGCGGGCAGCTTTCCGCACCCTGAGCGCGGTATAGGCCATAATTCATGTGCGAAGCTATTATGTCCGCACCCTTTATGTGGCCGTCGGAGGCGGCTATTTCCTCCGCAACCTTGGCCATGTCCATATCCTTCAGGCCCTTGACCTCAAAATGGGCGGAGGCAAGCGCGGCTACTCCGTCGTAATGCGTGGTGAGCACGCTTACGCTGGGCTGCTTATCAAGGTAGCGTGTTACGGCGCGCACTATCATTGCGCCTTCCTCGGGATTGGTACCGCGGGCAAATTCATCCAGCAGTATAAGGCTTATGCCTTCGGTTTGTGCGGCGGCCTGCTCAACCTCGTTGAACTGCACTATCTCCGCGCCGAAGCTTGAAAGGCCGCGGTCCATGTCCTCCAAATCCTCGCTTACTATGAATATGCCGCCGAAAAGCGGAAGCTTTGCATATTTGGCGAATGGCAGCATGCCCGCCTTGACAAGCATGGCGTTGAGCGCAAGGGTTTTGAGCGCAACGCTTTTTCCGCCCATGTTTGCGCCGGTTATTACCGTTGCGCCGACCGGTGCTGAAAGGGAAACGGGCGTAAAGTGCCGCTCCCGCTCGAAAAGCGCATCCGCCACGCGGGGGTTGACCATATCCTCCATTTCAACGGGACCGTCGCTGAAGTGCGGCATAACCCCGCCGTAGCGCACGGCAATCTCCGCACGGGCGATTGTGAAATCAAGCTCCGCCACGTTATCCATGCAGTCTATTATTGCATCGGTATACGGCGCAAGGCTAAGGCAAATCTCCCTGCGGATGCGGCGCTCCTCCGCGTCCTCTTTGCCTGCGGCAGCACTGCGCAGCGCCATAAGCCGCGCGCGTTCAGCGCTGTCTGTCTCCTTGCGGATAAGCTCCTCTATTTCCCGCTTTTCGCGGCGCGCCTGCTTCAATTCGGGCGATGCGTTATCCGCAATGAAGAAGGTTGCGGCGCGGCTGCCCTCGGGGTCTATTATTTTAAGAGCCTCCGTCTGCGCGGGTATCGCTATGCCCTCTATGTGCGCTTTGGCTATAACGTCCTCAAGCACGGGGGCTATAAGCTCGGTTTGCAGCAAAAAGCGCTTCAACTCAAAAAGCTCAAGCTCGCTGAGCGCCCCTTCACTCAGGTTCATAACGCTCCTGCGGATATCCTTCATGGGCATCATAAGCCGCTGAAGCCTGCCGTATTCAAAGCTGAGCGTGGTGAGCGTATCCTTAACGCGGCATACGTTTGAAAGCTGCGTTTTCAGTTCGTCTATCTCATTCGGGTCAAAAAAGCGCAGCTTGCTCACCCGCGCCTGACCATACGGACTTGAACAGGAAAGCGAATTGATAACGTATCTGAATCCTATGTTCTCCTGCTGGGAAAATGTCATTGCCATTTGTAATAGTCTCCTTTTATCAATCCTCGTCCTTGCTTTCCACGTTCACTACCGGCACGCTTACTGCGGCGCGCATGCTGTCGAGCAGCAGCTTCGGGTCCATGTGGAACCCGTATGCGGAAACGGGGTTTACCGTTATTGCCGCCAGCTTTACCGGCCGCCTTACGCCAATGCGCACGCCGCGAATGAGCAGCTTTTCGTATGAATCGTGACTGAGCAGCAGCTTGCTGCCGTCCTCCGCGCTCAGCTCGAAGCCCTTCAGCTTTGCCCCGCCCATGAGCACGGGCTTTATTGTTGCGTCCGTTACCGCGCCGGTGATATACGCGCTTTTTACGTCCGCATATTCGCGGCTGCGGAGCGCCTCGGCAAGGGTCAGGCCGTCCTTCATCTGTTCAACGGTGCCGTCCGCGCGCTTGAAGCGTATCTTGCCGTTCATGGGAATATCAAGCTCCGCCTCGCTGAAGGATTCCTGTCGCGGCAGCGTCAAAAGCGCGGTTGAAAAGGCGGTATCCTCGATGACCACGTTTATGTCCCGCGAATAGGATGCGCCGGTGCAAAGTATGGTGGCTTCGCTCACGGTGGGCGCGCAGAGCGTTTTGCGGCTGAGTGCGCCGTCTATTATCGTCATATCCGCGCCGAAGGAAGAAAAAACGTCCACAAGCGCGCTCAGCTGCGCGGTCATGCTGGGGCCGGCAAGCTGCACGCTGCCGTCGCTTCGGGCGCGGACAACCGCGACCTCCCCCATGGGGGTGGGCCATCCGGTGGAATAGATTATCTCCCGCGTGATATCGCTCAGGCGGAACATGTCCACGGCCGTGGCAACGAGCGTGCCTTCATAAACGTATATGCCGGGCTTTGCCGTGCGGGTAACAAGATCCGTGCTTTCACCGTCCCGCCCTATGCTGGTAAGCCCAAGGCGGACGCGGGATTCGTTAAGCTCCGCAATCAGCTTATTGAGCACGGTGGTCTTGCCGGCGTTTTTGCACATGCCTATTATGGATAGCGAGCGCACGCCCTGTATGTATTCCTTCAGCATTCAGTCTCCTATTCGCCGTCCCGCTCCGCTTCCTTTTCCCTTTCAAGGAACAGCTTGAAAACCGCGTCCAGCACATTTGGGTCGTCCACGCCGCGCAGCTCTTCCTCTTCATCATCGGCGCCGGCCATAAGCTCCAATATAACAAGCTCCGGCTCGTCGCTTTCATCGTCCACGGGGAACAGCACGGCGTATTCCTTGCCAAGGAACGGCACAACGTCCATTATTTCATAGGCAAGCTCGTTTCCGTCCCTGTCCTCAAGGGCGATAAGGTCATTCTGATCTATTTCCATATTTATCACCGAAGCTTACGCCTTGTTCTCGCAGCCGAGCACATACTGTATTTTGTGCATTACCATCTGCTTTATGGCTTCGCGGCCGGGCTTTAGATACTGGCGCGGGTCAAAATGGTCGGGATGGGTATAAAGATGCTCGCGCACGCTTGCGGTCATGGCAAGGCGCAGATCGGAATCAATATTTATCTTGCAGACTGCCATGCTTGCGGCCTGGCGCAGCATATCCTCCGGCACGCCTATGGCATCGGGCATATTGCCGCCGTATTTGTTTATCTTTTCAACAAATTCGGGTATAACGCTGCTTGCACCGTGCAGCACTATGGGGAAGCCGGGCAGGCGCTTCTGAACCTCTTCAAGAATATCGAAGCGGAGCTGCGGCTTGGTGCCGGGCTTAAACTTATATGCGCCGTGGCTGGTGCCTATGGCTATGGCAAGGGAATCCACGCCGGTGCGGGTAACAAAATCGTAAACCTGATCGGGATCGGTATAGCTGCCCTGGCCTATGGCAACCTTAACGTCGTCCTCAACGCCTTCAAGGCGGCCGAGCTCGCCTTCTACCACAACGCCGTGGTCGTGAGCATATTCAACCACCTGGCGGGTGAGCGCCACGTTATCCTCGTAAGCATGGTGGCTGCCGTCTATCATGACGGAGGTGAAGCCGCCGTCTATGCAGCTTTTGCAAAGCTCAAAGCTGTCGCCATGGTCAAGATGCAGGCATATGGGCAGGCCGGTTTCGATTATTGCGGCCTCAACAAGCTTCATAAGGTAAGTATGGTTGGCGTATTTGCGCGCGCCTGCGGACACCTGAAGTATCAGCGGGGCGTTGAGCTCCTTTGCGCCTTCGGTTATGCCCTGGATTATCTCCATGTTATTTACGTTGAACGCGCCTATGGCGTAGCCGCCTTCATAGGCCTTTTTGAACATTTCGGTACTGGTTACAAGAGGCATATTTTTATCTCCTTTACATGTTCATAGTTACCATTATTATATACTATTTGGCGCGATAAGCCAACATATACATTGCTTATAATTACATATGCTGATAAAATAGTGCCAATATTGACGGATTTGATGGGAGATGATGCGCATGACGCATTCAAGATTTGAAGCAGCAAGAAAATGGCTCGTGTTCTGGACGCTGTTCATAGGCATAGGCGCGGTAGCCGGGGCGACGGAGATGCTGGTCGACCCATCCGGCAAGGCGATGGGCATGGCGGCGATGCTGCCGTATTTTCAGGTGCTGCCGTTTGCGGAGTATGTGTTTCAGGATTTTGTATTTTCGGGCATAGCGCTGCTGATAGTGAACGGGCTGAGCAATCTTACTGCGGCGGGACTGCTTTTTGCGCGGAAAAAAGCGGGCGTTATACTGGGCGGCGTGTTCGGCGTTACGCTCATGCTTTGGATATGCATACAGTTTGTTATATTCCCGCTGAACGTGATGTCCACGTTGTATTTCATATTCGGCCTTGCGCAGGCGTGTACGGGCTACGCGGCGTATGTGTTCATGCGGCAGGAAAGCTTCACCGTGGACACGGCGAAGTACAAAAACATAGGCCGCGACAAAACGCGGCTGGTGGTATATTTTTCCCGCATGGGATACACAAAGCGGACGGCATACGAAGCGGCGGACGTTTTGGGCGCAGATATATATGAAATAAAGGCGACGGAGCGCACGGAGGGGACGATCGGCTTCTGGTGGTGCGGCAGGTTCGGCATGCACCGCTGGCCGATGCCGATAGAGGATATATCCATAGATTTGACCAAATACAGCCACGTTACCATATGCTCTCCCATATGGGTATTCGCGCTGTGCGCGCCGGTGAGGGAGTTCTGCATAAGGGCGAAGGGAAGAATCAAGGAAGTTGATTACGTTTTGCTGCACCACACGCAGGGAAAATACCTTAACGCGGCGAAAGAGATGGATGACCTCCTGTGCCTTACCCACACCGCGCTAAAAAACATACAGTGCAGAGTTGGGAAGATGAGGGAGGTAAAATAACACAATACGGAGGGCGAATATGTGAAAAGGACATTGGTCGTGGTTTTGCTATGCTTGGGACTGCTTGCCGCAGGGTGCAGCGGCTCGCAAGAGCCTGCAACACAAGCAAATAATATAGCACAGGCGGATGGCGATGCGCCGTCCCCATATGCGGAGGCGTACAGCGAACTGTGCGCCGGATACGACGCTATCAATGAGTATAAGGAAGCGACCGATAAGCTGAGGGAAAGCGTTGGCGATGAAATAGCGCATTCGCTGGTGTGCTGCTGCCTTGATTTTGAAGATGCCGGACATTATGTGACCGGAGCGTATTTTGACGACAGCGCGTTCGATTTTTACAATACGAACTATTCCATTTTGAAAAATCGGTATGAATCGCTTGCGCAAAGTGCTCAGAAGGCGAATATTGAAAGCAACGGCATAGTGCTGAGCGAATACTGCTACGTCAGCGGGAGCAGGAACCTGAGCGCGGCATTTGAATTTGCAAATACTGCGCGGGACGAAAACGGGGAAACGCCCACGGCGGAAGAAATTGCGCAGAGCAGGAGCATGACCGCATACGTCAACGGAAATCCGGTGAAGGCGGAATACGAACCGGTATACGCGCCAAAATGCTTGGAAAAATATGGGTATTACAGAATGGATTGGTCAGAGCTTGGCACGGCCGGCGGTACGGTTGAAATGCATATAGGCGACAGCGTTTTCACGATAGAACTGAACTAAACAAAACAGGGTGGATATGACACTGATGTAAATTATATATGTGCGCAACACATGTCCTCCCCCTTGATTTTTTTTAGTTATATGCTACAATATATGCAGAATAATGACCGGAGGTAATATACCATGGCTTATAAGATCACTGATGCTTGCATCTCCTGCGGCGCGTGCGAAGGCGCTTGCCCCGTTGGCGCTATCTCCCAGGGCGAGGATCATTACGAGATCAACCCCGATATGTGCATCGAGTGCGGCGCGTGCGAAGGCGCTTGCCCCGTTGGCGCACCCAAGCAGGACTAATTAACTGCGAATCAAGGATCGGCCCTTCCGTTAAAGGGAGGGCCCTTTCTGTATCTTATCTGAACAGAAATTCGATCTATGCGGCTCTAAAGGCCGTTTTTAGGTGTAGGGAAGGCTAATATATGGAAAAAGGTATCACAAGGCCGAACGGAAGCAAAAAATACATAGGCATACTGCTCATGCTCACATGCGCGCTGCTTTGGAGCGCAAACGGCCTTTGCATAAAGCTTACGCCGTGGAACTCAATGGTGCTGGCGGGCTGGCGCGGCTTCGCGGGGGCGATAACGCTGTTTATCGCCATGAAGGCGCTGAAAATGAAAATAAGCATAAACGGCCGCACCGTACTGATAGGCACATGCGTATGCGCGACGGGATTCCTTTACATAATAGCCAACCGCCTTACAACGGCGGCGAACGCGATAGTGCTGCAATACACGTCGCCCGTATGGCTTGTGATACTGAGCATGGTATTCTTCAAAAAGAAATACCGCGGGCTTGACTACGCGGCGGTGCTGCTTACGGTTGGCGGCATTGCGCTTTTCTTCATGGATCAGCTTAAACCCGGCGGGGCGCTGGGCAACATAATAGCTATAATCGACGGATGCAGCCTTGCGGGCGCGTACCTTTTGATGGGCGAAAGCGAGGGCGGCAACCGCCTTTCCGGCACGCTGGTAGGCCTTGTGCTGATGGCGATAGTGGGCATACCGTTCACGTTTGTTTATCCGCCGGAGGTGACTACGATATCGGTAGTGATGGTGGCGGTTATGGGCATATTCATGCTTGGGCTGCCGTATGCATTGTACAGCGTGGCAATAAACTATTGCCCGCCGCTCGGCTGCGTGCTGATAAGCTCTGTTGAGATAGTGCTAAACCCCGTATGGGTATGGCTCGGCACGGGCGAAATGCCGGATACGTTCGCCATGATTGGCAGCGCGGTGATACTTGTTACGGTAACGCTGTGGTGCGCACTGGGCGGCGCGCAGGCAAAGGAAATAGAAATGGAGATAGAGGAATCAAAGGAGTTGGAAGGATAAAGCACTCCCTCAGTCAAACCTTTGGTTTGCCAGCTCCCTCCAAGAGGGAGCCTTTTGGCAGAAAGGAAGATAGTTATGTCCTTGCCGTATAAAGGGGAGTTAATACCAAGGGCGCGGGAACTCAGAAAGGAGTCCACAAAGCAGGAAAAGCATTTGTGGTATGATTTCCTTAAGGATTATCCCGTAAGATTTCAACGGCAAAAAACAATAAAGGGGTTTATAGCCGATTTTTATTGCGCCAAGGCAAAATTGATTATTGAATTAGATGGTAGGCAGCATTATTCGGAGCAGGGGAAGCTATATGACAACGAGCGTTCCGCTTTGCTGGGCGAATACGGTTTAACGGTGCTTAGGTTTTCCAACTATGCCGTTGACAATGATTTTGAGAGCGTGTGCGCTCTGATAGATGCAACGGTAAAAGCGCGGGTATAAAGGCACTGCGGCTTTAAGACATCATAAGCCTCCCTCTTAGAGGGAGGTGGCTGCGAGCGCAGTGAGCAGACGGAAGGAGTAAATTTTTACGACTCCCTCAGTCAAACCTACGGTTTGCCAGCTCCCTCCAAGAGGGAGCCTTTTGGATACTATGTTTGCTTGCTTCATAAGCCTCCCTCTTTGAGGGAGGTGGATGCGAGCGCAGTGAGCAGACGGAAGGAGTAAACAACGAGCCTTCCCACTGCAATATAGTATAATCATAGTCAATACCCCGCCATGCGTGCGGAAAGCGGGCGGGTGTATATAAAAAACAAAATGAGAAAGGTTGTGTTATTTTGAAACTCACAGGCAAAAGCCTGCGAAGCGATTTTGCGCGGTTTGTATCCGCTACTACCGCGTCGCTGATGGTGTTCTGTCTCTACTCCGTTGTGGACGGGCTGATGGTGGCCCGCGGCGTTGGGGAATACGCCATGAGCGCAGTTAATTTGGCGCTGCCGTTTACCAATCTGCTGTTTGCTGTTGCAGTAATGTTCGCGGTGGGCTCAAGCACCATAATTGCAATATTTATGGCGCAGAAGAAAAAACGGGAGGCTGATGAACTGCTATCCCAAAACCTGACGGTGCTTATAATAATGGGCGTTGTCATAACGGCGGTGGTGCTTATATTCACGGAGCCCATCGCACGCCTGCTCGGCGCGAACGACGTTACGCTTGATTACACCGTTGATTATCTTAAGGGCCTTGCGCCGTTCAGTGCTTTCTTTTTGATATCGTACAATTTGGAAATACTGATAAAGACGGACGGCTTCCCGCAGACCGCGCTTATAACAGTCATAATAGGATGCCTGTCCAACTGCGTGATGGACTATGTTGCAATATTTATATTGGACATGGGCACATATGGCGCAGCGCTTGCAACGGGGCTTTCCCAGCTTATAACAAGCACAATATACATTGTGCATTTCCTGGGCGGCAAATGCTCGTTCAAAATAAGAAAATTCCGCTTTGATCCGCATATATACAAGCGCCTTATACCAATCGGATTTGCCGACGGAATAACGGAGCTTTGCACGGGCGTTATGATGTTCATATTCAACCGCACGGTGCTGCATTATATAGGCAACGACGGCGTGGTTACATACACGATAATAGCATACGTGAACACGGTTGTAATAAACCTGATGATGGGCGTATCCCAAGGATCGCAGCCGCTTATCAGCTTCTATTACGGCGAAGGCAGCCGCGAAAAATGCAATACACTGCTGAAATACGGCGTGCGCACGGTTACGGCCATGGCGGCGATAGTATTCGTTGGGCTATACATATTCTCCAACCAAGTTGTAGGCATGTTTTTGAAGGACGTGGACGACAGCCTTATTGCATACAGCGTGAGCGCCTTCAGAACATACAGCTTTTCATACATAATTCTGGGCTTTAATGTGCTGATAGGCGGATTCATGACCGCGCTTGAGCGGCCCAAGCAGGCAACAGCCATATCGATAGGCCGCGGACTTGTGCTGCAAAGCATAAGCCTTATGGCGCTGTCGCTCTCCTTCGGCGCGGACGGAATATGGTACACGCCGATATTGTCGGAAGCGATGTGCCTTATAATGTCCATGCTGTTCCTGCGGCAATATCTTAAAAAGGGCGCTATGCCTCGGGCCACGGTATAACATGGCCCGTGCCGGGAGCGGCGTCATAGCGCGATAAGCGAACGGAAAATAGGCTCCAAACGGGCTTTATCGCCGCTGGTGCGGTATTCAACGTGCGCACTGCCGCACGGATTTTCAATATTATTGGCTTTAAGCACGCGGCCAAGCTGGCGCACGGTTGCGGCATTGCCGTCAAACAATTCTGCCTTTCCCCTAAAATGCAGCGATGCATAGCGGGCAAAGGCTTTTTTTATGAAAACATAATGCGTGCAGCCCATAACTATCGCATCTATTGTTTCACCTTCAAGGAAAGATAGATGCTTTTCGAGTATGTCATCAAACGCATCGGCGGCAAAACAGCCGCGCTCTATCCGCTCAACCAACCCGGGGCAAGGGACGCTGACAACGCGGGAAGGGTCCTTCATTGTGGAAAGCAGATGCTTATAGCGCGGAAGGCTTGCCGTGGCAGCGGTTGAAAGCATGAGCACGCGGCCGCTGCCTTCGGTTTCGCAGGCGGGCTTTATGGCAGGCTCTATACTTACTATGGGAAAAGGGAATGCGCCGCGGAGTGCATCTATGCAGGTGGCCGTGGCAGTATTGCAGGCTATTACGGCGGCCTTTATGCCGAAATCGGCCATTGCAGAGACGCTTTTTTCGGTAAGAAAGGCAATGTCGGTATAAGATCTGTCGCCATAAGGGGCGTTGGCGTCATCGCCATAATACAGATAATTCTCGTTCGGCAGCAGGTGCAGGGCCTCCCGCAGGACGCTTGCACCGCCCAAACCACTGTCAAAAAATCCTACGGGACGCATGTCCACAAGAACTCACCGCTTTCTCAAAAAACTTTTTACTAAATATTATATGCGTTTAGGGACTTTTTTGGCAACAGCAAAAATAAAATCAAAAAAAGTTGAAAAAAGCTGTTGACAATATTCGGGTCGTTTGGTATTATAGTCAAGCGCGC
>MSGS01000060.1 GCA_001940855.1 Christensenellaceae bacterium Phil1
CCTGCCGAAAATGTAGTCCAGCGACACGTCAAAGTAGTCGGCGTATTTCAGAAAAACCTCCGGGGAGGGCGTGGAATCGTCGATCTCGTACCGGGCGAGAGCGGATTGGGAAGCGTCAAATTCCTTTGCCAGCTTCGCCTGCGAGAGCCTGACGCTTTCGCGCAAGCTCCTGAGCCGTTCACCGATGATTTTCAAGGCTGCGTCACCTCCTTTTCTGTTTCAAGTATACCCGGAAACAGAGAATATGTCAATGACGTATTCACATAACACCGCGATTCTCTGACGCGCCGCAGGCGAAGAAAGCTCCGCAGGAGCGCAGCCGATTTTGCAAAAATCGTTCAAAGGGGCTTGGGGACAAATTTCCCCAACAAGCGAAAAGTGGCTCCAAGCCACCTTGCTTGCCAAGTGTGAAGCCGGCAGGATTCGCGCGGCGGCAAGCAGCAAAGTGGGTACCGCTTTGCCCTGCTTGCCAGTCCGTTTTCGGTTCTGCAAATCTTCCTGTTTGAACATGGCTGTGGGAGGGCACATAATGCGGTGAAGTGTCGCGGCGTTCATAGAAATGTTACATATTTGAGCGGAGATGGGAATTGAAAAGCTCGCACTTTGCATGGTATAATCATATTGGATAGGTTTATTCATACACCACGCCCATCACGCACAAGGAGGTGCTTTCTGTGAAACGATATTCTGTGTTAATCGCCGTTGCTGTATTTGTTTTATCATTGGCAGGCTGCACTACCGCTCCGTCGCCCGGCTCAACGGGCAAGAGCCGACCTGTTACCAACGCCGCCGATGTGCAAATCATTGGAATGATTTCTGGCGAAAAGGAATCTTCCTATCAGGTTGAAGCATTGCTACCTGCCACAGATTTATCTTCTGTCGGTCAGCCGATTGCGGAAAAGCTTTCGCAGGAATGGGATGAATTCGACAGTATGACCAAAGAACAGCAGTGTACATCAAGCAAGCTATGGGGCGTTGTCGATATTCAAACCGACACATGGGATGACTGCGAAGAAGCAATCGGCTTCACCTTGTATAATCCCCTTGAAACGCTTGACTGGCTTAGTAAAACCGGATACTTTGGAATGGAGCACGTAGATTCCAAAACACCAACAGCTCACGTTCAGGCAACCGCCAACGCATCCCAGACCGCAGACAGAAAGCTCGGTGAAGTAAGTGTTATCGCCGGATACAAGGATGGTGATGTGCGGATAACGCTGACGGAAACGGTTTCTTCAAGCACCGAATCATTTACCATAGGGAGCGTCTACACCGGGTATGCCACATACGAGCAGGACACCGTAACGACTGGCTCCGGCATTGTCGTGTTGATTATGACCGTCAACGGAACAAACAACATCGGGTATTACAATGGGGATTATTTTGATTCCACAGCCTACTGGGTAAAAGACAATGTGTTTTACGCGCTCCGTGTATTCGGAAATGAAACCGATAAGGCGGAAATTCAAGCCACCCTTGACAAACTCCTTGCTGAAATTTAGCTGCAAGAGGTGGAGTGGGGAATTGAAAAACTCGCACCTTGCATAGTACAATCATATTGGATAGTTATAAGTGATTTGAACAATCCTTCTGCCCGCCGACAAAGCAAAAGCAACCGACCTGATTTTTGGAGGTGAACAGTATGAAGAAAAAGAAGTTATGGATTGCGATCCTCGTGGCTTTTGTAGTGCTTGCGGCATCTGTTGTTTATTTGAACCGGGCTGTAATTTTTCAGCGCGGCAATCCCATTCCTTATCTTACAGCGGCTGCACGGATTTCTGAAAAGAATCCCTATGTAGCGGTGGATGAAGCAAAGGGCATCTATATCTCTAAGCGTGGAGAATGCCCGGAATTGCTTGAGTATTATCAGGAAAAAGCAGGGATGGAATTTGTCGAACAGGCTGGGAGCAGCTACCTGTTTACTGATGGGAGCCGAAATGAAGTAGCCTCGTCTGAGGTTTATTGGGGGCGTTATACGGTCTGGGTGTTGCCCACTATGGAAGCTGCCGAGAACTTCGATGCTGAGCAATACGACGCGAAGCCTGTCATATATCTCTACCCGGAGAAGAAAGCTGAGGTCACTGTGAAATTGAACTATGCCGGAGAACTGACCTGCACATATCCTGCCTACAATGACGGCTGGAAGGTTTGCGCCAGTCCCGACGGCACATTGACAGACGCCGATGGGCAAACGTACAACTACCTTTATTGGGAGGGCGTAAACAGCGTTGTTTATGATTTTTCCGAGGGCTTCTGCGTAGCCGGAAGCGACACCGCCGCTTTTCTGGAGAACACCTTGAACCAGTTGGGACTTACCCGGAAGGAAGCAAATGAGTTTATCGTTTACTGGCTGCCGCTGATGAAAGAGAATCCTTACAATCTCATTGCATTTCAGTCCGACAGCTATACGCAAACGGCGCAGCTATCCATTGAGCCAGCACCCGATACGCTGCTGCGGGTATTTATGGCGTGGAAACCGCTTGAGAGCGCCGTGGATATTTCTACACAGAACCTCACCGCCCCGGTGCGCACCGGCTTCACGGCAGTGGAGTGGGGCGGCTGTCAAGTTAGGTGATCGTTGGAGTTAAAGAACGTCAAACTTCATTCTCAGGGGGACTGTTATGAACACAAAAACAAAGCAAGGCGGGCTTGGCATCGTATCCATCCTGACGATTGTATTCATTGTTCTGAAGCTGTCAGGCGTGATTAAGTGGCACTGGATATGGGTGCTTTCGCCAATCTGGATTTCCGCATTGACTGCCGTCATTCTTTTTGCCGGTATTCTGATTGGCGGAAGGCTGAAAAAGGGCAAGTGGTAAACTTAACCTGAACGAGGATATAAAATTGGTTCCGGCGGGCAGGCACAGTCTGTGCTTGCCCGCCTTGTCTGCCGAAAAGCGAAACGGGCGGCGGCTGTCAATGGCGCGAAGCGTTCATCTTGACCATTGATTGCCGCTGTCCGTTTTGCTATCTCTCTGGCGCTGCTCCCTCAAGAGTGCCGTTTTTCGCTCGATTTTTCTGGCTCTTGACTTAGGGAAATTGAGGATTTTCGAACAGAAACCGCTCCGATGAAGCATTCCTTGTTGGAAACGTCCCTGTCGGCTGTATTCGGTTTTTATCGGCTCTTGACCGCGTTCCCTTAGCTGTTGAGGTTTAACTAAATTGCTGCTATAATGAATCTATAATTTCAGACACACGACACCATGCAGACACCGCAAGCCTTGCTTGACAGCGTGTCTGCTTTTCATTTCAAAAGAGAGCGATCATGCTCGGAAAGGAGAAGAAACGAATCAATGTCAACATTCAGCGGTCGGAAAAACAGTGGCATGGAGATCCCGGATTACGCCATTGAACGCATCGCCCGCTGCCTGCTGCCCATGATCCAGGCGTACTATGAAAGCGATGAAGGTCAGGCGGAACTGGCGGTGTGGAATGAGAAGAAAGACGCTGAAGACACAAGAGAACAAGACAGAAAGACGGCATGAAAAAGTAAGGGAGTGCGCTCGGCACACTCCCTTTTCATATTCATTTTTCGTAGGTCTGGTATTCTGTGACAGCGTTCAGATACGCCTCAACGTCGCCATTCAGAACGAGGTCTGCATAGGCCAGCGGGTCGTTGTAGATGAGATAGCCCAGCTCCGCCCGCTGGAAGCGGTTGTCCGCCACCTCGTTCTCCACGGCGGTGCAGTCGATGGAGCAAATGCTCCCGTCCGTGAAGCGAAGCTCCACACAGGCGGTATCCATATTGAACGCGCAGCTTATGGGCTTTTCCATGGGTATATCCTCCTGAATTTGATGTTATTCTATCCCGAAACTAAACTTCAATGTCCTTGATAAAAACAAGAAATCCGAACCCATTCCCTATCGGAATCAAGTTCGGATTTCTCAAGTATGGTGGAGCCGAGGAGAGTCGAACTCCTGTCCGAAAACCCTTCAGCAAGACTTTCTACGAGCGTAGCCGCTGATTTACAATTCCCTCGGCGGAGCCCCCGGCGGCAGGGTCGGCGCTTGCGGTAGCTTCATATATCCCGCCTGCGGCAAAGCTTACGCAGGTTGGTTCCCCACATTGATGACGCCCGTATCCTTAGGCGTGGGAACCTAAGGGCGGACGGTCACTGCTTACGCAGCGACGGGTACAAAATTAGCTTCGTCAGTTAATTTTTAATTTTCCCGCTTTTTACGAAGCGCGGGGCTTCGGCTCGCTTATCCGGCCCCCGTGATCCCCGTCGAAACCATTTACGGCCCCATGATAAGTGATGTCCCCTTTTTTCAGGGGATTATATTATACTATATTTCTTCGCGTCAATCAACGCTTTTCATGCGGCGATCCATATCGCGCTTGGCGTCCCGCTCGGCCATGGCATGCCGCTTATCGTAAAGCTTTTTGCCTTTGGCCACGGCAAGCTCTACCTTCACCAACCCGTCGCGTATATAAAGGCGGGTGGGGATAAGGCTGTATCCATCCGTTTGGGAAAGGGAATTGAGCTTTCGTATCTCCCGCTTGTGCAGCAGCAGCTTTCGCGTGCGGAACGGATCCTTATTGAATATGTTGCCCTGGTCGTATGGGCTTATATGCATCCCCACCAGCAGCATTTCGCCGTTCTTCACCTGCGCATAGCTGTCCTTCAGGTTCACCTTGCCCGCGCGCACGCTTTTAACCTCGGTCCCTACCAAGGCTATGCCGCATTCATATGTGTCCTCTATAAAATAATCGTGCCTGGCGCGGCGGTTTTCCGCCACCTGCCTTGTGCCCTTGGTTATAGGCATGCTTCGGCACCCCCTTCATACATGGTTTGAAAAAGGGAACGCGCTAACATGGCGCGTCCCCGTTGCATTAGGATCGATGCTTATTTTACGAACATCATCGCTATGGTAAGCACGGCGATAACAATGCCCAGTATAAGCGTGATTTTCTGCAGCTTGGCTTCCTTGCTGACCGCCTTATTGCGGGCGGTGTTGAAGGAGGCGGTATCGCTGCCGAATGCGCTGCCAAGGCCGCTGCTCTTGGTCTTTTGCATCAGTACCGAAACCACAAGCGCGGCGGAGGCGAGTATCAGCACTATGTTAAGAATTATGTGTAGAGTTCCCATCTTATAAACCTCCTAAGCGTCTTTGCAAAACTTACTTTCTCAGGTTCAGCTCGGCAAGTATGGTGCGGTAACGCTCTATATCGGTTTCCTTGAGATAGTTGAGCAGGCCGCGGCGCTGACCAACCATCTTCAGAAGGCCGCGACGGGAGTGGTGATCCTTCTTGTGCTCCTTAAGGTGCTCGTTAAGGTGGTTGATGCGATCGGTAAGCAGAGCTATCTGTACCTCGGGTGAGCCGGTGTCGCCCTCATGAAGCTGGAATTTCGCGATGATTTCCTGTTTGGTTGCCATTGTTTTTATCCTCCTGATAATTATATCGCCCAGCGCCGAGTAAAGCGTCGGAGTCGTCGCCGAACACAGCAGCCGGTTCTGAGTAAAGTATACCATATTTCCCACCGCATGTAAACGGCATATCAACTATTTTTTAATATATCGCGGGCTTTTTCGCCGTCCGCCTTCATTTGCGTGGCAAGCGTATGCACGTTTGGAAAGCGTATTTCTCCGCGTATGCGCTCAATGAACTCCACCTTCAGTGTTTGGCCGTATATATCCGCGTCAAAGCCAAGCATGTGGGTCTCTATGGTGGTATGCTCGCCGTTCACGGTAGGGTTGCGGCCTATGTTGGTTACGGCAGGGTACTTTTCCCCGTCAAGCACGGCCCGCGTTGCGTACACGCCGGCCATGGGCACGGCCCTGTCCTCCCAGCCCGCTATGTTCGCCGTTGGGTAGTCAAGCGTGCGCCCTATGCCGCGGTTGCGTATTACAGGCCCCGTAATTGAATACGGCGCGCCAAGCATCTCCCCAGCGTCCTTCACACGGCCCGCTTCAAGGCAGGCGCGTATGCGCGTGCTGGACACGGCTTCCCCTTTATACATTACCGGCGGCACTATTTCCACCGCGAAGCCGTATTTTTCGCCCAGCTTTTTGATAAGCTCCACGCTGCCTTCCCCGCGCCTGCCGAACGTATAATTGAATCCGGCAACGGCGCAGCCCATATCAAGCCGCTCAATAAGCATTTTTATGAACTGTTCTGGTTCGGTCGCTGCATATTCGGCGCTGAATTCATCCGCGCTGAGCGTGCAGCCCATGCCGCCAAGCGCAGCCATGCGCTCGGACTGCGTCATCAGCAGCGGCGGCTGCTTGCCGAAAAGCGCCATTGGATGAGCCGTGAAGGTGTATATCATCGGCTCCATATCAAGCTCCGCAGCCTTATCTATCGCCGCGTTTATTATCGCGCGGTGGCCTATATGCACCCCGTCGAACGTGCCAAGCGCTATTGCTCTTTTCATGCGCCGGCCTCCGTAAGGTTTATTTTTATGTGCACGCTGCCACCCTCGCCCGTTTGGCCTATGCCTAAAAATTCGCCGTCGGCATACAGCATAACAATGCGGCTGTCGTCCCTGCCCTTTAATTCCCTGGGGAATATCTCCGCGCCGTTGCGTATCAGCCGCGCCTGCTTTTCGTCAAGGCCGGTAAGGCTCAGCTTATCTATCAGCCCGTTGAGTGAATCCTCTATGCTTATCACGGCGTCGCCAAGCCGCCCTTTTTCCTTCATCTGCCTTAGCTCGGCTATGGAATAGGTGCTGCCTATTGTGAACTCCCCGCTGCGCGTGCGCAGCAGAAAGCTCATATAAGCGCATGTGCCGAGCCGCTTGCCAATATCCGCGCACAGCGTCCTTACATATGTTCCGCGGGAGCAAACAATGCGCAAAAGATACCGGTTTTCGCCGCTTTGCGCCATAAGCTCAATATTATCTATTGTTGCGCTGCGCTTTATTTCAACGGCATCCGCCCCTTCGCGCGCAAGCTGATAAAGCCGCTTGCCGTCTATGCTGACGGCGCTGTACATGGGCGCGGTCTGCTCAATTTGGCCTATAAAGCAGGGCAAAACGGCCGCAAGCTCATCCTTTGATATTATCCTTGCGTCCGTTTCAACTATGCGGCCGTAAGCGTCCTGCGTATCCGTTGCCGCGCCGAACGTTACCTCCGCAATGTATTCCTTTTGCTTATCCACCAATATGTCAAAAAGCCGCGTCGCCCGGCCTATGCAAATGGGCAGCACGCCCGCCGCGCCCGGGTCGAGCGTTCCGGTGTGGCCAACGCGCTTTATTTTGAATATATGCCTAACGTCCGCAACAGCGTCGCTGGACGTCATTCCCGGCGGCTTTAATATGTTTACGATACCTTCTGTCATCTGTGTCTCTGTTTATGGTTATAATGCCTGTATAAGCGCCTCGGTAAGCTCGGCGGCAAGTGCCTCCAATTCGCCGCGCACGGTGCAGCCCGCGGCAAGCCTATGCCCGCCGCCGCCGTAACGCTCCGCAACGGCGCACACGTTGGCGTATTCCTTCGCCCGCATGCTCACCTTGTATACGTTCGGCTCCTTTTCGCGTATAAGCATGGCTATTTCAACGTTCTCAACGTCCCTCAGGTTGTCTATTATGCCTTCGCAGTCCTCGTCCCGCGCGTTAAAGCGTTCAAAATCCGCCCGCGTAAGCTTGCATACCGCTACCTTGCCGCCGTGCAGATACTCCGCCTTTATAAGTCCAAGGCCAAGCATCCTGCGCTTTGATACGGGTGCGGAGCGGTATACAGCGCGGTTTATCAGCGCATTGTCAGCCCCGCGCTGCAATAGCTCCCCTGCGGCGAAAAGCGTATCCGGCGTGGTATTTGAATAGGCAAAGTTGCCCGTATCCGTAACAAGGCCGCAAAAAAGGCACGTTGCAATATTCGCGCCGAAGTCCGCATCAAGCTGCTCTATCAGCCTTTTCACTACCTCCGCCGCCGCGGCAGCGTGCGCCTCAACGGCGTTATGCTGCGCAAACATGGTGTTGGTAACGTGGTGGTCTATGTTCGCGGTATGCTTTGCCTGCGCAAATGTTTCACCCGCCGCGCCCATGCGCCCTTCGTCCGCGCAGTCAACGGCTATTGCCGCGCTTGTTATGCGCGCATCATTGGGCTTAATAATATCCTCCGCCCCTTCAAGGAAGCGGTATATGCGCGGCACGTCCCCATCGCACACGGCCTGCACACGCTTGCCCATCGCCATAAGCGCAAGCCTTAACGCGCAGGCGGAGCCTATCGAATCCCCGTCCGGCGAAACGTGCATTATAAGCGTAAAGTCGTTGTTTTCCTCTATCAACCGCGCTATGGACGCAAGCGGTTGGTTCACGGGCGTGTTATTCATCGCTCTTTTTATCCTGACTGTGCAGGCTTTCTATTATCTTTGCTATGTGCGCGCTGTACTCTATCGATGTGTCCAGCGTGAATTTAAGCTGCGGCAGCGCCCTCAGTTCCATCCTTTGGCCCAGCTCGTGCCGTATGAAGCCCGCCGCGCGGTTAAGCGCGTCCACCGTGCCCTTGCGCACGGCGTCGTCCTCGTCATATACGCTCACCTTCACCTTGGCTATCTTCTGGTCGTTTGTGACCTCGGCAGAGGATATGGTGGTCATGGGCGATATGCGCGGATCCTTCATTTCGCGCACTATTTCACTTATGGTCTTTTTGACCTCTTCGTTTATCCTGTCGTATCTGATATTTGGCATTTTGTTTTAAGAAGCGGCCCCTTCGCTTTGTGGGCTGCAAGGCCGCTTTCCTTTCCGTTTATTCCTTTTTCGCGTTATCAGCGCTTTACTTCTTCCATTACGAAGGCTTCTATTGTATCGCCCTCGTGAATATCGTTGAAGTTTTCTATGCCTATGCCGCATTCGTAGCCCGCAGCAACTTCCTTAACGTCGTCCTTGAAGCGCTTGAGCGAGGATATTTTGCCTTCATGCACAACTATGCCGTCGCGCACAACGCGCACCTGCGCATTGCGGCTAACCTTGCCGTCCTGCACATATGCGCCGGCAATGGTGCCCACGCCGCTTACCTTGAACGTGTTCCTCACGCTTATGCGGCCCAGCTCAACTTCCTTGAACACGGGCTTGAACAAGCCCTTCATGGCATTCTGGATATCCTCTATCGCATTATAGATTATGCGGTAAAGTCTTATATCCACGTTTTCCTTTTCGGCCAAGGCCCTTGCGCTGGTGTTGGGGCGCACGTTGAAGCCGATAACGATTGCGTTGGACGCGGATGCAAATATAACGTCGGAGTCGGTTATAGCGCCGACTGCGCCATGGATGCACCTTACGCGCACTTCATCGTTTGAAAGCTTCTCCAGCGCCTGCCTCACGGCCTCCACGCTGCCCTGAACGTCCGCCTTGATTATTATGTTCAGGTCCTTCATCTGGCCTTCGGCTATCTGGTTGAACAGATCGTCCAGCGATACCTTATGGGTATTCTTGAGCTGCTCTGCCTTCAGCTTATCGCGCCTTTCCTCGGCAACCTGGCGAGAGAGCTTATCTATTTCGGCGGCGTTGAGCATATCGCCAGCGCTCGGCACTTCGTTAAAGCCAAGCACCTCAACAGGCGTGCTGGGGCCGGCCTTGGTAACGCGCCTGCCCTTATCGTCCATCATTGCGCGCACGCGGCCGTATGCCATGCCGGCAACTATCGGATCGCCAACCTTCAGCGTGCCGTTCTGCACAAGCACGGTTGCTATCGGGCCGCGGCCCTTGTCAAGCTCGGCTTCTATTATTATGCCCTTAGCCATGCGGTTGGGATTCGCCTTAAGCTCAAGCACGTCCGCCTGGAGCAATACCATTTCAAGCAAATTATCCAAGCCTTCCTTGGTTTTGGCGGAAACGGGAACGCATATTGTGTCGCCGCCCCATTCTTCGCTGACCAAACCGTATTCGGTAAGCTGCTGCTTTACCCTGTCCGGATTGGCGGCGGGCTTATCCATTTTGTTTATTGCAACAATTATGGGCACGCCTGCGGCCTTGGAATGGTTTATGGCCTCAACGGTCTGCGGCATTATGCCGTCGTCCGCCGCAACGACCAGTATTACTATGTCCGTAACCTGCGCTCCGCGGGCGCGCATAGCTGTGAATGCCTCGTGACCCGGGGTATCGATAAAGGTTATCTGCCTGCCGTTGCAGGTGACGGTATATGCGCCGATGTGCTGCGTTATGCCGCCGGCTTCGCCTTCGGTAATGCTGCTGTGGCGGATGGCGTCGAGCAGGCTGGTCTTGCCGTGGTCAACGTGGCCCATTATGGTTACTACCGGCGGGCGCTCAACAAGGTTTTCATCCTTGTCCTCGTCCACACCTTCAAGCAGAACGTCCTCATAGGTCTTGGCAATGTTCTGTTCAAGCTCAATGCCGTAGTCCGATGCTATCAGCGAGCAGGTATCGAAATCGATCTCCTGATTTATGGTGGCCATTATGCCTAAAATGAACAGCTTTTTGATTATTTCCGCCGCAGGCTTGCCTATCTTTTCGCTAAGCTCCTTAACGGTTATTGTTTCGCCGTTTATAACGGCCTTTTCTATCTTCACCGGTTCCGGCTTAGGCGCGGGCGCAGCCTGCCTCTTCTTCTTCCTTCCGCCGAAGCCGCCGTCATCATCCCATGCGTTCATTGAGGGCGCCGCCTCCTTTAACAATGTCTTTTTATTCTTTCTGCGCTCGTCGTCGCGGTTCCCCTTGGCGGGCGCTTTTTTGTTGGCCTCGTAGCCGCGCTCGCGGCCGCCGGATGCGGGCTGTATCAGTTCGCTTGCGGCCTGCATGGGGCGTTCGCGCCGCTGGCCCTGCTGCGGCCTGTCATTGCGCTGCTGCTGCGGCTTGCCGAAGCGATCATCGCTGCGCGGCGGCCTTGCGTCCTGCCCTTGGCGCGGCTGGTAACCGTCCCGCTGCGGCCTGTCGGTACGCTGCTGCGGCCTGTCTCCGCGCTGCTGCTGCGGTTTATCCGTGCGGCTGCCCTGCGGTATGGTGCGCTGCTGGTAGCCGCCCTGCTGCGGCCTGTTTGCGTCGTTTGCCCTCTGCCGGGGCTTTTCCTGGTTCTTCTGCTGCACAGGCGCTGTTACCTCGTTTGCCTTTTCTTCTTTCTTGAGTTCTTCCTTTGTTTGTTCCGGCTTTGCCGTTTCCTTCGCGCTTTCCGCCTTTTGTTCGGCAGGCTCGCTCTTTTCTTCCGCCTTGGGCTCCGCGCTCGCTTTCTCAGGCTCCGCGCTCTTTATTGCGCTCGCTTCGCTCTTTTCTTCGGCCTTAGGCTTCTCCGGCTCTGCCGTTTCCGGTTCGTCGCTGTGGTACGCCGCAGTATCCGCACTATTGGCCAGTTCCCTGAGCCGTTCTATCCTCAGCGCCTCCGCGCGCTCCTTCTCGGCTATTTTTTCCTTTTCTATCAGCTTGCCTTCGTATTGGCGCATGTCTTCAAGCGTTGCACTCATGTCCGCATTCATGCCCTTTATCCGCTCAAAAAGCTGTTTAGCCCGGGCTTCAAGCTCCCTGGCAGAATCCATTACCTTTACTTTTGCCATTCTTGCCACCCCTTTTAGTTTGCTTGTTCCGTAGCCTGGTAGGCTTCCCGGATTATTCCGGCAAAGTGCCGGTCTGTCACCGCGGCCGTTTTGTGGGCATCCTTGCCTATCAGCCGCCCGAGATCTTCTATGTACAGGCAGTCTATTTCCGCCGCGCTGCACATCGCCTCGTATTTTTCCCTTGTGTTCGCGCTTACGCCGCTATCCAAAAGCATCAGCTGCACCTTTTTCTGCTTCATCAGCTTTTCGCAGGTAAAGTCCCCGCTTTTCAGCTTCCTTGCGCGCGCCGCAAAGCCTATGTACGCCGTCAATTTACTCCTGACCACCCGCGCCTATCTCCTTTTGCAGCCTTTGGAACACTTCTTCGTCTATCTTTTTATCCAGCGCCCTTTCAAGCGCGCGGATCTTTATCGCCTTTTCAAGGCACGCTTGACTTTTGCATATATATGCGCCGCGCCCGGCTGCGCGGCCGGTGGTATCGGCGCATATTTCGTTTTCCGGCGTGCGCACTATGCGTATAAGCTCGCGCTTTGGCTTCATTTCCCTGCACGCAACGCACATGCGCATGGGCGTTTTCTTTGCGGCCATTATGCCTCCGGTTCTTCGCCGGCGTCCATGCCGTCAAGATCTATGCGGTCCAGCTCCTCCTCGGCCTGGCTCTGGCTCTTTATGTCTATCTTCCAGCCCGTAAGCTTGGCCGCAAGGCGCGCATTCTGGCCTTCCTTGCCTATTGCAAGGGAAAGCTGCTGATCGGGCACGACTACCTTCGCCGCCTTTTCGGTTTCGTTGATATAAACCATTATCACCTTCGCGGGACTGAGCGCCTTTGCGATATACACGGCGGGGTCGCTGTCCCACTCTATTATGTCTATCTTTTCATTGTGCAGCTCATTCACCATGCGCTCCACCCTTATGCCCTTCTGGCCCACGCAGGCGCCCACGGCATCCACCATTGGATCGGTAGAATGCACGGCGACCTTGGTGCGGAAGCCCGCTTCGCGCGCGATGGACTTTATCTGCACAACGCCGCTCATTATTTCCGGCACTTCCAGCTCGAAAAGCCGCTTCACAAGGCCGGGATGCGTCCTTGAAACAAGCACCTGCGGGCCCTTATTGGTCTTTCTTACCTCAAGAACATAAACCTTTATGCGGTCGTTATTGTTATACTCTTCGCCGGGTATTGTTTCGTTATAGGAAAGCAGGCCGTCCGTTTTGCCGAGCTCAACGTATACGCCCGCCTTTTCGGCGCGCTGCACTATGGCGGTCAATATCTCGTTTTCCTTTTCAGCAAACTCGTCGTATATAACGCCGCGCTCGGCTTCCCTTATGCGCTGCACCACTACCTGCTTAGCGGTCTGCGCCGCTATGCGGCCGAACTTGCTGGGGTCGGCTTCTTCTTCCAGCACGTCGCCAATATCAAACAAGGGGTTTATCTTATGCGCCTCTTCAAGCGAAATTTCGCTGTAAGGGTTTTCAACGTGCTCAACAACGGTTTTGGACGCGAAAATCTGCACGTCTCCCGTGTCGCGGTCAACAACGGCGCGCACGTTTGCGGTGGTGTTGTAGTTGCGCTTATACGCCGCGACCAGCGCGGACTCGAATGCGTCTATCAATATGTCCTTGCTGATGCCGCGCTCTTTTTCGATAGCGTTCAGTGCTTCGATAAAATCGGCTTTCATCTTAATTACTTATCCTCCCTGTGTTATTCAAAATCTATCCACGGCCTTATAAGCGCCGCATCTTTGCGTTTTATGGTCACTTCGCCCGTTTTTTCAACGCTTATGGTGAAGCTTTCACCATCGTATCCGGTAAGGATGCCCAGAAGCTCTTTTTTCTTATTTATGGGAGCATACAGCTTGACCTGAAGCTTTTTGCCCATGTTTCTTTCAAAATCCCTGTCCTTTTTGAGCGGGCGGTCTATGCCTATGCTGGAAACGCTCAGGTAATACGCTTCCTCTATGGGGTCGTTTTCATCAAGTATGGGGTCTATTGCGCGGCTCACCTTTTCGCAGTCGTCTATGGTCACGCCGTTTTCCGAATCGATATAAAGCGTAAGCACCATGTTGCCGTATTCTTTAACGTATTCAACTTCATCCAGTTCGTAGCCCATTTCGGCTATTTTCCCGCGCACAAGGGAATCCACTATTTCGGTAGTTTTCAACCGTACCTCCTTAAATATAAGGCTCACATGAGCCGATTCATTGCCTTATCAAAACAAAAGAGCGGGAACGTCCCACTCTTCAAAAAGCCAACAAATGCGGTATTTACCGCCCAACACAAGCATTATAGCACAGCTTATGGTCTAAGCGCAATAGTTTTGCTTATTTTCCTTAGAAAAAGCTTACCTGATTGCTTTCCGCAAGCCCATCGAAGCAGCCAAGCTCCCTCAGCTTATCCACAACGCCGCTGTTCGCCTTCGTGCGGGCGCGGAAGTCCTCTATCGAATTGAAGGGGACGCTCCTGTCCGCCGCGCCTATTCCTTCCGCAGCCGTTACGCCTACGCCCGCCACGGCAGAGAACGGCGGCCTTAGCCCGTCCTTCTCGATGGTAAACTTTGTGGCGTCGGATTTATATATGTCCACATTCAGCAGCTTTATTCCCCGCCGGTTCATTTCGTACACAACTTCGAGTATCACCAGCAGATCCTGCTCCTTCTGCTCTGCCTTGTTGCCCTTGTCGCGTATCGCCTTTATGTTGCGCAGCACCCTTTCTTCCCCGCCCAGCGCCATGGATACGTCAAACGCATCCGCGCGCACGGAGAAGTAAACCGCATAGAAGGCTTCGGGCATATGCACCTTATACCACGCTATTCTGAACGCCATCATAACATATGCCGCCGCATGGGCGCGGGGGAACATGTATCCTATTTTTTTGCAGGAGGAGAAGAACCATTCGGGCGTGTTCACTTCCCGCATGTTTTCTTCCATTTCCTCCGTAAGTCCCTTGCCCTTTCTTACGCTTTCCATTATTTTAAAAGCCTTTGAAGGTTCCATCTTTATGCTAATGAGGTAGTTCATAATATCGTCTCGCGTGCAGACCACCTGCGAAAGCGTTGCTATGCCGCCAAGCACCAAATCCTGCGCATTGCCCAGCCACACGCCCGTGCCGTGAGAAAGGCCGGAAATCCTGACAAGCTCCTCCATCGTGGTAGGACGAGTATCCATAAGCATCTGCCGCACGAAGTTCGTGCCGAATTCGGGCAGGGCAATGCTGCCCACGTCGCAATTCAGCTCCTCAAGCGTTATGCCCAGCGGCTCCGTGGACGAAAAAAGCTTCATCGTTTCCTTATCGTCAAGCGGCAGTCCCTTTGGGTCAACGCCCGTTATATCCTGAAGCATCCTCAAAACGGTCGGGTCATCGTGGCCAAGTATGTCCAGCTTGACAAGCCTGTCGTCCATGGCATGGAAGTCGAAATGCGTGGTAACGGTGTTCTTTTCCTTTTTATCCGCAGGGTACTGTATCGGCGTAAAGTCGAATATCTCGTATCCTTCGGGTACGATAACTATGCCGCCGGGGTGCTGCCCCGTGGTGCGCTTAACGCCTTCGCAGCCCGCAACAAGCCTTTCCGTCTCCGCACGGGTAAAGAAAGCATCGTATTGTTCGCAATAGCCCTTAACGTAACCATATACGGTTTTATCCTTCAGGCCGGATATCGTGCCCGCGCGGAAGGCGTGGCCCTTGCCGTACATGACCTCAGTATACGCATGGGCATGGGGCTGATAATCGCCGGAGAAGTTAAGGTCAATATCCGGCGTTTTGTCTCCCTTAAAGCCAAGGAATACCTCAAACGGTATAGTATAGCCAAGCTTTTTCAGCTTTGCGCCGCAAACGGGGCAGTCCTTATCCGGCATGTCCACGCCACAGGCATATTTATCAAGGTCAACGTCAAATTCGCTGTGCCTGCAATTTGGGCAAACATAGTGCGGCTGCAGCGGATTCACTTCCGTTATTCCCGCCATTGTGGCAACGAAGGATGAACCTACGCTGCCGCGGCTGCCGACAAGGTAGCCATCGGACATGGATTTTGAAACCAGCCTTTGCGCGCTCAAATACAGCGACGCATAGTCGTTGCCTATTATGGAAGTAAGTTCCTTATCGAGCCGCGCCTGCACAACGGGCGGCAGAACATCGCCGTATATCTCCCGCGCGCGGTTTTCGCACATGCTCCTCAGTTCCTCGTTAGCGCCGGGAAACTTAGGAGCATATGTGCTTTTTTCGCTCAGGAACGGCTTCATGCTTTCGCACATGTCCGCTATTGCGTTCGGCACGTCTATAACCACTTCCTCGGCCTTTTCCCTGCCAAGGTAGCTGAATTCTTCAAGCATATCGTCCGTCGTGCGGAAATACAGCGGCGCCTGCTGCTCCGCATCCTTAAATTCGCGTGCGCTCATGACTATTGCGCGGAATATGGAATCCTCCGGCTCCATAAAGTGCGCGTCGCCCGTGGCTGCCACGGGTATGCCAAGCTCCTCGCCCAGCCGCACTATTCTGCGGTTAAGCTCGCGCAGGCCGTCCTCGTCCTTCACTATGCCCTCGCGCATAAGGAAGGCGTTGTTGCCTATCGGCTGTATTTCAAGGTAGTCATACTCCCTTGCAATGGCGCATATTTCCTCGTGCGGCTTTTCTTCAAGCACCGCGCGGAAAAGCTCGCCCGCCTCGCATGCGGAGCCGATTATAAGCCCTTCGCGATAAAAATCCAGCAGGCTCCTTGGTATCCTCGGCACGCCTTTAAGGTAATCTATATGGGCATAGGACACAAGCTTATACAGATTCTTCAGCCCGACTATATTTTTAGCGATTATTATTATGTGATATGTACTGCGCTTGCCCTTTACCTTTTCGTGCGGCACGCAGTCAAAAAGCGGTATGCGCGCCTTACCCATAGCCTCATAACGCTCTATTATCTTCAAAAACTGTTCCTTCAGCGCGCGTGCGCCGTCAATGGGCAGCATGGATGCGCGGCTTGTGCCCATAGCTGCCATGCAGCCGTCTATGGTAGTCGTGTCGTCCAGCGGGGCGCGGCAATGGTACCGCGTCAGCTCCATCGCCACGGCGGCATGCTCGTTCATGTCTATGCCGCGCTTCTTCGCCTCTTTATACAGTTCATAATATTCTTCCCTATCCCATACGACCATTTTAGCGCCCTCTGCAAATTGCAGCAGCGCGTTAACGGCGTCCTTCAAAAGCGGGGCGGTTTCGCTGTCCTCCTCGCTTATGCCGGTCCGGCGGCGGAATTCCTCGCTCATCGGCACGCCAACGCTAACCGGAGTATAAAATTCGCTGCATTCGCCGTTGTCATTGAAGCGCACGGCGCTTATGGCGCACAATGCGCCGTTGCAATGGGTCAATTCTATCGCCGCGTATTCGCCGCGCGGGCTTGTCCATACGCAGTCCGGCAGAAGGTAGCCCTCCACACCCATTATGATCTTTATATCAACGCCTTTTTTCTTCAGCTTGCCCGCCGCGTTCACCGCCGCCGGGAATGCCTGCACCACGCCGTGGTCCGTTATTGCAACGGCCTTGTGGCCCCATTTGGCTGCGGTTTTCACGGCCTCGCCCGCGTCTATAAAGCCGTCCATGGCGCTCATCTTGGTGTGCAGGTGCAGCTCCACTCTCTTGCGCCCGGCCTTATCCTTGCGCGTTACGGGATTGGTTTTGTATATTGAGTCTGGAAAAACGCAGTATGTGCCGCTGAATTCGTCGCGCTGATATTTGCCGTGCACAACTATCCAGTCTCCCCCGTCCTTTATCTCCGCGAGCTTATCTATTATGTCCTTATTCTCGGCTTTTGGGAAAAGCTTTATTGGCAGGGTGTTGCTGCGGTCCGTAACGTAGCACTGCACTATAAAGCCGCCGTTTTTCCTTTCGCGCACGTCCATGCTTATTATGCCGCCCTGAACCGTTACGGTTTCGGATTCCTCCGTAACCTCGCTCATTTTGGTTATGCGCGCGCCGAAAACGCGCCCCATTATTATGTTTTCCTGCGGCACGTTGGGCTTAGGACCGGCGTTTTCAAGCTTCCTTCTGAACGGCTTCTTCTCCGCCTTGTCCTGCTTTTTGGGCGCTTCTTCCCACGGCGGGATATCCCCCTGCGCGCTGCGCTTTATAGCTATCGGTTCTTCCCTGCGCTCCGGCATCGTAAGCGCTATGCTCTCGTCCCCTATCAGCATCACCTCTATGCTTTCGCCATAGGTATCGTATATAAACTTTTCCAGCATATTCGCGCCGTTGTAGCTTTTTGCGCTCAGGTAAAGGCGCTTTGGTATGCGCACGGCTATAATGCCCTCCGCGCCCCTTTCCCATTGGGAAAAGCCAAGCACGGGCTTCATAAGCGGCGAAAAGTGTTCCCAGCTTGCCCTGAGCATGTCAAGAAAGCCCTCCTGCTCGCTTGCAGGCAGGCCGTCCTCAAACTGTGCGCTTAATAGAACGCTGCATCCCGGCGCGTTCTGCCCCAAAATGGCCGCTATCTCCGCGGCCTCCTTCGCGTCTATCAGGCGCGAAAGGCAAAGCTGCACCTCCAGCTCCATTTTGCGCATATGCAGCTTGGCCCTGCTCAGCCTTGCGCCGTAGCGGGCAATGCCGTAATCCTTTTCCGCTTCCATCCGTGCGTTTACTTCCCTTCAAGCATCTGCTTGGCCTGCCGTATAAGTTCTTCTTCGGCTGTGTCTATATCGTATGCGGCTATCTGTTCGCCTTTTTTGAAAAGCACGGCGTTCGTCCGCCCGAGCGCCAGCCCTATGTCCGCTTCCTTCGCCTCCCCGGGGCCGTTTACCGCGCAGCCCATAACGGCAATTTTCAGCGGCCGCTTTTCGCGCTTGAATTCCGCCTTCACGCGCTCATATATTTCCGAATGCTTTGCCACGTTGCCGCAGCGGCCGCACGTTGGGCAGCAAACAAGATGCAGCCCCTGCGCGCGGAGTTCAACGGCTTTAAGCAGCTCTATTCCCGTTTCAACCTCCCTTTCGGGATCGCCCGTTAAGGACACCCTTATTGTGTCCCCAATGCCTTCCATCAGCAGCGTGCCTATTCCCGCGGCGGAGCGGACTATGCCCTCCATGCCGCCGCCAACCTCCGTAACGCCCACATGCAGCGGGTAGGCGCAGCTTTCGCTGAGGAGCCTATATGCCTTCACCGTTTCCGTAACGGACGACGACTTGACGGATATGACTATATCGTCAAAGCCGAACTGCTCCAGCATTTTGGCGTTGTTCAGCGCGCTTTCCGCCATCGCCGCGGCGTTCGGCCCACCATGCTTTATAAGCAGCTCCTTTTCCATGCAGCCGGAATTTATGCCTATGCGTATCGGCACGCGGCGCTCCTTTGCCCTTTCGCAAAGCTCCTTCACCTTATAGTCCGCGCCTATGTTACCCGGATTTATCCTAAGCTTATCTATTCCGCTTTCAAGCGCGGCTATTGCAAGCCTGTGGTCAAAATGTATGTCCGCGACCAGCGGCACGATAGCGCCGCGTTTAAGCTCCGCTATGGCGTGCGCGTCATCCATGTCCTTCACAGCAAGGCGTACTATTTCGCACCCTTCGTCAGCAAGGCGCCGTATCTGCGCAATGGTAGCGGATATATCCGCCGTGCGCGTATTGGTCATGGACTGCACGCTAACCCGCGCGCCGCCGCCTATTTTAACATTGCCCGCCGTGACCTGATGCGTTTTTTCGCGCGGTGTCATATTATCCTCCGATTATAAATGTTCTCACGTCCGATATTGTAAGGAAAATAACAAGGCACAGCAGCAGCACCAGCCCCACGAAGTGAACTATGCCTTCCTTTTCGGGCGGCACGGGCTTGCCGCGCACGGCCTCTATTATCAAAAATACCAGCCTGCCGCCGTCAAGCGCGGGCAGCGGCAGAAGGTTCATCAGCCCAAGGTTTGCGCTTATCAGCACGCCCAGCCTGAGCACGGTTTCAAACCCCGTCCGCACGGCCTGGCCTATCATGGACACTATGCCCACCGGCCCCGCAACGTCCCCGCTGCTCACCTGGCCATGGAACAGCATGCCGAAGAAGGATATAAGATCCTTTATCATCTGCCAAACATAGTTAAAGCTGCCCGCAACCGCGCCGAAGAAGTTCTGCTTCAGCCGCGCAGGCTCCATAACTATGCCAATTATGTTTCGGCCTTCCTGCTCGCTGTAAAAATCCTTTATCTCTATTTCAATGTGTTCGCCGCCGCGTATGACCTCGAGCGTCATGCTCTTGCTGTCCGCCGCGCGTATAAGCGAGGATACTTCGTTATAATAGCTCAGCTCATGCCCATCCACGGCAACAATAATGTCCCCGCTCTGCATGCCGGCAACCTCCGCAGGTGAATTTTCAAACGAAAAGCTATTCACCGCGGGCATATATTCGCCGTATGTCATAAGCATTACGGTGGCAAGTATTATAGTCGTCAGTATGTTCATCACCGGCCCCGCGGCAATCACTATCATCCTTTGCCATATCGGGTGGCAGCTGAACGCCTTCCCGTCGCCCGTATCCGCCTGATCCTCGCCGTAAAACTGGCACATGCCGCCTATTGGCAGCGCGCGCAGGGCATACGTTATGCCGTTTTTCTCTTTTTTTATTATTGCCGGGCCCATGCCCACGCTGAATTCAACTATGCCGAAGCCGAATATGCGCCCCGCGCAGTAGTGCCCCAGTTCATGCAGCACCACGAATATGCTCAGCACTATCAGCGCCGCCAATACCGAAATGACCGTACTCATTCAATTTATCCTTTCACCGCCGCCATTCTTGCCATAGCGTCGTATTCAAGCAGCTCCTCAAAGGAGCCTACGGCTGCGTTGGCTATGCTGTCCATGGCCCGCTCAACGTGGTCCGCAATGTCCGTAAAGCGGATCATTCCCTTTATGAACATATCCACCGCCGCCTCATTCGCGCCGTTATACACCGCGGGCATTATGCCGCCCGCTTCAAGCGCGCGGTACGCAAGCGGTATCGCCCTGAAGCGCTCCGTATCGGGTTCTTCAAACGTAAGCATGCCGAGCTTTGTTAAATCAAGCGCGCCAAAGCTGCTTTCGTGCCGTTTGGGATACGTGAGCGCATAATGTATGGCCAGACGCATATCAGGCGCGCTCAGCTGCGCAATCACCGCGCTGTCGCAATATTCAACCATTGAATGCACAACCGACTGCGGGTGCACAAGCACGCTTATCCTTTCCGCATCCATGCCGAAAAGATACGCCGCCTCCATTATTTCCAGCCCCTTATTGAAAAGCGAGGCCGAATCGATGGTTATTTTGCGGCCCATGCTCCACGTTGGGTGATGGCACGCCATTTGCGGCGTAACCAAATCAAGCTGTTCCTTGGTGAACTGCCTGAACGGCCCGCCGGACGCGGTGAGTATAAGCCGCCTTACCTCCCGCTTTTCCCCTGCGCAAAGGCATTGGAATATGGCGCTCTGCTCGCTGTCCACGGGGATTATATTCCCGCCGCCCTTCCGCTTTGCCTGCTCCACCAATTCGTGCGCGCAAACTATGCTTTCCTTATTGGCAAGGGCAACCGTTTTGCCCGCCTCCAGCGCCGCAATAAGCGGCAGCGTGCCCGCAAAGCCGCTGACCGCGTTCACCACCGTATCCGCAGCGGCATACCGCGCGGCAACAGCCGCAGCGTCTTTTCCGGCATACAGCTCAACGCCCTTTGGCAGCAGTCCCCTTATCGAAAGCGCAGCCGCCTCATCCTCCATGCACATCAAATCAGGCGTAAACTCCTTCGCCTGCTCCAGCGCAAGGAGAGCGTTTTTGCCCGCGCATATCGCGCATACTTCAAATTCATCTTTATGCGAGCGCACCACGTCCAGCGTTTGCGTGCCGATGGACCCAGTGCTGCCCAGCACCGTTATCTTCTTCATGGGTATATTATACTCCGGCAACCGTGAACGCAGCGTAAACTATCGGGGCGCAAAATAAAACGCTGTCCAGCCTGTCCATAACGCCGCCGTGTTCGCTGAAAACGCGGCTGTAATCCTTTATTCCGGCATAGCGCTTTATGCTGGAGGCAAAAAGATCGCCTATCTGCCCCGCGCCGCCGCATATAACGCCGAGTATTATAAGCATGATAAGCCCCGCACCGGCGTTCCACACATTCTGCATAAGGAATACCAGCGCCCCGCCTATTCCGCCGCCGACAAAGCCGAATATGCTCCCGGCAACGGTCTTGTTCGGGCTAAGGCGCGGGCAAAGCTTCTTTTTGCCCAAAAGCCTGCCGCCGAAATACGCCAGCGTGTCCCCCATAAGCGGCATTGCAAACGCACACAGCAGCGCTATTCTGCTCTTGTCCGCATCGGCGCCGTATTCGCACAGCATAGCGACTGCGGCAAAAAGGCTCATTGGATACACCAGCACGAACATGGACGCCATAGTGTCCTGCGCTGTGCGCGCTTCGGTAAATATCCTGTCCGCCATTGCCATCAGTATGCACGCCATTGCAACTATCCAAAGTCCCATGCCGCCGAATACCCTATACGCCGCAAAATACAGCAGCGCGAATATATACGCCGGCAGCATGAACGGCTTCAGTTCCTTTTTGGCAAGCGCGCTGCCCATTTCATACGCCGCCATCACCGCGCCCGCCGTGAACAGCGCGCACAGCACCCATCCGCCGAAATACAGCGCCGCCGCCAGCACGGCAATAAGTACAGCGGCGACACCAATGCGTTTTACAAGCTTCATTTTCCATCCAATCCGCCATACCGCCGGTTCCTGTGCGCAAATTCGCCAAGCGCGGCAATATAGCATTCGTCGCTAAAATCAGGCCACAGCGTATCGGTGAACACAAATTCCGCATATGCGCTTTGCAGCAGCATAAAGTTGGAAAGTCGTTGTTCGCCGCCCGTGCGTATAACAAGGTCAACATCGCTAAGCCCACTTGTGTAAAGGCGGCTCATCACGCATTCCTCATCAATATCCTCTATATTAAGCCTGCCCTCCTTGGCATCCAGCGCAATGCTTTTAACGGCGTTCACCGTTTCCGCGCGGCTGCCGTAATTAAGGGCAATATTCAGCTTCAGTCCCGTATTATTCTTTGTTTTCTCCATAGCGGCCATGCATTGGGCGTATACCTTTTCCGGCAGCGCCGCAATGTTGCCCATGGCGCGTATGGCAACGTTGTTTTTATGCAGATCCTCTACCTCTTTGGTAAAGTATTCCATGAATATCGCAAACAGCGTATCCACCTCTATCCTTGGCCGTTTCCAATTTTCGGTGGAAAAGGCATAGAGGGAAAGCGCCTCTATGCCCAAGTCGCTGCTGAGTTTGATTATCCCCCTCAGCCGCTCCGTTCCCGCCCTGTGGCCCATGGAACGCGGCAGGCCGCGCCGCGTGGCGTAGCGGCCGTTGCCGTCCATTATTATGCCAACATGCTTGGGCAGGGGCGAAAGCGTGATGCGCAGGGCATTCAATTCAGCCACTGTCAATTTTTCATTCCTCCGGCGCGTCAATGCGTGTTTTGAACACGGCAAATGTCAATTCCGCGCTGTTTTCGCCCGTTTGTTTGGCGCGTACAACGCGCCGTTCGTCCCCGTCCACGCCTTTGCGGCTGGATACTTCAAGCGTAGTTACTTGTATCCCGTCCGCCTCAAGCGCTTCTATTGCCGCGGATAGTTCAAGGCCCTCTACGTTCCTCAAACTTCCATTATCTCCTTCTGCTTATCGCTCACTATCTTATCGATATCCTTTATGTGGCTGTCGGTCAGCTTCTGCGCCTGATCTTCCAGCTTCTTGCGGTCGTCCTCGGTAATCTCGCTGTCCTTCTGCGCCTTCTTTATCTGCTCTATGGCGTCGCGGCGGATGGAGCGGATGGCAACCTTGGCTTCTTCACCCTTCTTCTGGATGGTCTTGGCCAGCTCCTTACGCCTTTCCTCGGTAAGCACAGGGAATATAAGGCGTATGCACTTGCCGTCGTTGGAAGGATTGATGCCGAGATCGGATATCTGTATAGCCTTTTCCAGCGGATTGAGCACAGAAGGATCATAGGGGGTTATAACAAGCATCCTTGCCTCGGGCGAAGAGATGTTGCCTACCTGGTTAACGGGGGTGGGCGTGCCATAATAGTCAACCATTATGCGATCCAGCACCTGCGCGTTGGGTCTGCCGGCCCTGAGCGAGCTGAGCTCCTTATGCAGCACGGTAATGGTTTTGCCCATTTTCTCTTTTGCGGTTTCTATTGCGTCCATATTTATACCTCCGTACTAATTGTTCAATATTGTATATGTATATTTTAGGCTAAATCTTCCGCTTAGTCAATGACGGTACCAACATCCTGCCCATTAATTGCGCGAAGTATTGCGCCTTCATCCTTCAGCGCGCATACAACAACGGGGATTTTCTGCTCCTTGCAAAGGGTTATGGCAGTAAGGTCGGTAGCCTGCAGGTTCTGCTCTATCACCTGCTGATAGGTAAGGTGGCTGTATCTTACGGCATTCGGGTCCTTATTGGGGTCCGCACTATATACGCCGTCCACGTTCTTCGCCAGCACAAGCGCATCCGCGTATATTTCCGCAGCTTTCAGCGCGGCGGCCGTATCCGTTGAGAAAAACGGCCTGCCCGTGCCGCAGGCAAACAGGCAAACCTTGCCCTGCCGCATTGCGTCTATTGCCTTTTCCGCGGAAAAATCATCGCAGAAGGAGGGCATATGCAGCGTTGAAAGCACCAATGTTTCAACGCCTTCTTCCTTCAGCGCCGCTTCCATTGCCATGCAGTTTATGGTGGTTGCAAGCATGCCCATCTGATCCGCGCGGTTCCTATCCATGCTGCCGCCGCTTCTACCGCGCCATATATTGCCCGCGCCTATGGTAACGCCTACCTCAACGCCCGCTTCCACCAGCGTTTTTATTTCCCGCGCAATGGCCGCCACCGCCGCAAAGTCTATCGTTTTGCCGCCGCCCATGGCCTCGCCGGACAGTTTTAATGATACGCGTTTATATTTAAGCATATCTTTCTCCTTTTTGCTGAGTATATACAAAAAGGGAACGTCAAATAACGTCCCCTTTTGCTAACTTAATTATTTCTTCATCTGGCCCATAACTTCTTCGGCGAAGTTATCCTGCCTCTTGGTCAGGCCTTCGCCCATCTCGTAACGGACGAAGCGGCGGACGCTGATCTTTTCGCCGATCTTGGCGATAGCGGCGCTGACCATCTCGCCAACGGTCTTATCGGGATCCTTAACGAAGGGCTGCTCCAGCAGGCACACTTCCTTATAGTACTTCTCGATACGGCCTTCCACCATCTTTTCGATTATGGCAGCGGGCTTGGGCTTGGGCTCGTTCATGGCCTGCTCACGCAGGATCTTCTTTTCATGCTCTATCTCGGCCTGGTCAACCTCTTCCTTGGTAATATAGGTGGGGTTGGAAGCCGCAATGTGCATGGCTATATCGTGTACAAGCTGCTTGAAATCGTCGGTCTTGGCAACGAAGTCGGTCTCGCAGTTGACCTCGAGCAGAACGCCGATTTTGCCGCCCATGTGGATATAGGAATCAACTATACCTTCGGCAGCTATACGGGACGCCTTCTTGGCGGTCGCGGCAAGGCTCTTCTCGCGGAGATACTCCATGGCCTTGTCCATATCGCCATCGGTCTCAACAAGCGCGCGCTTGCAGTCCATCATGCCGGCGCCGCTCATCTCACGCAGGGCCATTACGTCTTTTGCAGTAAACATAACTTAATATCCTCCTAAAAATATGCGCTCGGCTGTTTGATTAAAACTCTTCCTCGTCCGCAGCCACTTCTTCAATGGCTTCGTCGCTCATCTGCTCGCCCTGCCTGCCTTCAAGCACTGCATCGGCGATCTTGGAAGCGATCAGCTTGACGGCACGGATAGCGTCGTCGTTGCCGGGGATGGGGTAATCTGCCTCGTCAGGATCGCAGTTGGTATCAACTATGGCGACCACGGGGATGCCAAGGGCCTTGGCTTCCAGAATGGCTATGTGCTCCTTGCGGGGGTCAACAACGAACATGGCGGAGGGCAGCTTCTTCATTTCCTTGATACCGCCAAGGTTCTTTTCAAGCTTCTCCTGCTCGGCCTTGAGCTGGATAACTTCCTTCTTGGGCAGCAGATCGAAGTCGCCGTCGGCTTCCATCTTTTCGATCTTGCGCAGCTTGTTGATGCGGCTCTGGATGGTCTTGAAGTTGGTCAGCATGCCGCCCAGCCAACGCTGGTTGACATAGAACATTTCGCAGCGCTTTGCTTCCTGCTCGATGGATTCCTGGGCCTGCTTCTTGGTGCCTACGAACAGCACGGTGCCGCCTTCCATGGCCAGATCGCGAATGAAGTAATAAGCTTCGTCGATCTTCTTAACGGTTTTCTGCAGGTCGATAATGTAGATGCCGTTGCGCTCGGTGAAGATGTATTCCTTCATCTTCGGGTTCCAACGACGGGTCTGGTGGCCAAAATGCACACCGGCTTCAAGCAACTGCTTCATGGAAATAACAGACATAAAAAAACCTCCTCGTTTTTTATCCTCCCCATGCATCATCCCGTAACGCGACCCGACTCATCGGGCACGAGCCTTACGGTCCGCATGGGTGCGTAATGATTCACTTTTACGCGGGCGCGCCATTCCATTAAACGCACCGTGGTGGATTATACCACAGAGAGCCCCGCTTTGCAACAAAAAAATATAGAGGCGGGCTGCATTTGCCCGCCTTTTGCGCATTAAAAATGCGTCCTTACATATTCATTATATTTCTTTGCGTTCATGCAATCCTTATATGTGTTCTTAAAGCGCTGCACGGTAAGGTTATTCATTTCAAGAATGTTGCGGTATTTCCAAAAGCCTGCCATGAGCGGCACGCCGCCGCAGAAATATCCCATAGGGGCCGTGCGGTAGCATGAATAGCACAGCGCGGCAATTACCACAAGCGATATCAAAACGCCGACTATCTGCTTCTTCGGCTGCATATTGCTTACGTCCTTTTCCTTGACAACGCCAAGCTTAATCATCTCCTGCGCAAAGCGCTTCTGCACGCCGAAAAGGCTTATTGCGTTAAGCGTCATGGGCGCAACGACAAAAAAAGCGAACAGCGCAAGCAGCGCCTGAAATATAAAAATAGTAATGCCCGTAGTGTTTCCCATTATGCGTCTCCTTAGAACAAAGCGAATGATTTATATAGAAGTATACCATGCATGGGGCGTATTGTCACGGAAATTAAAAAGACGCAGCGCGCCGTTTTTGCGGCGCGCCGTGCCTTTTTGTTTAATCACATCAGGTAAGATCTTTTTTATTTGGCTTCCGCAACCATTTTCTTGTTGGCTTCGGCCATTTCCTCGAACATACCGACATTCTTCTTGGAAACAACAGCCTTGATTACGAACAGGGTGCCGACCATGAGCGCGATGGCTATGGCAAGGTTGACCCATACGTTCTGGATAAGGCCGGCCAGTATGAAGCTGACAAACGCCACGGCGGTAACCGTCAGGGAGTAGGGCAGCTGGGTGAACACGTGGTTAAGATGGAAGCAGTGCGCACCGGCGGAGGCCATGATGGTGGTATCTGAAATGGGGGAGCAATGGTCGCCCATAACGCCGCCGGAGCAGGCCGCCGCAAGGCCGATGGTGCAGAGCACAGGCTCTACGCTGTAATCGAATACGGCCGTTACGATAGGTGCCATTATGCCGATGGTGCCCCAAGAGGTACCGGTAGCGAAGCCGATGGCCGCACCGATTACGAATATGACCGCGGGCAGGAACAGCTTCAGCTCACCGGCGTGGGCCATGGCAGCCTTAACGAATTCGGCAGAGTACATGGCATAACGGGTGAAGGAGCAAAGCGTCCATGCAAAGGTCAGTATCAGTATGGGGGCGATCATCTGAATGAAGCCCTGGGGTATGGATTCCATGGACTTTTCAAACGTGAATGCGCCACGGACCCAGAAATAGATGAACGTGAACACGAGCGCTATCATGCCGCCGAGGGCAAGGGCAACGCCGGCGTCAGCATTGGAGAAGGCAACAACGAAGTCCTGATATCCTTCTTCGCCAGCAGTGAAGTAACCGCCGGAGAATACAAGCGCGATTATGCACACGATTATCAGCACGATGACCGGGAGCATAAGATCGAGCACGGAGGACTTGCCGTTGGAGGGCTTTTCATAATCATCAGCGCCTTCAAAGGGGCGTTCGGGAGTGGTGAACAGATCGTCCTTGACCTGAGCATTATACTCATGCTTGAGCATAAGGCCGTAGTCCAGGTTAAGCAGGCTTGTGACTATTATCATGACGAGAGTCAGCAGGCAATAATAGTTCCAGGGAATCTGCCTGATGAACAGCTCTATACCGTTGATATCGGCGGTGGTGACGTAACCGGATATGGCGGCCGCCCAAGAGGAAACCGGAGCGATCATGCAGACCGGCGCGGCGGTAGCATCGATTATGTAAGCGAGCTTCGCGCGGCTGATCTTGTGGCTTTCGGTAACGGGACGCATAACGGCGCCGACGGTGAGGCAGTTGAAATAGTCGTCAATGAATATGAGCACGCCGAGCAGCATAGTCAGCAGCTGAGCGGCACAGCGGGTCTTAACGGCTTTCTTAGCCCAGCGGCCGAAGGCTTCGCTGCCGCCGCCCTTGTTCATCAGATCGACCATTATGCCAAGCACTACCAGGAATACTATAATGCCCATGTTGTAGCTGTCCGCCAAAACGGATACGATGCCGTAGTTGGCGCCAACCAGTTCTACTATGGTGTGCCAGGGGTTAAACTGAGTATAAAGCAGCGCGCCTACAAGGCAGCCTAAGAACAGGGAAGAATAAACCTCCTTGCTGATAAGGGCCAGCACTATGGCTACGATAGGCGGCAGCAGGGACCAGAAGGTTCCTGCGAAGGGAGTTTCTGCCTGAACGGTTTCGCCGTCTATAACGAATTCAGGCAGCGGAGCGCCCTTGAAGCTGATGCCGAGCACCACAAGCAGCACTACGAATACGGCACAAGCTACAAAATAGGCTATTTTTGTACCTTTTTTGTCCATTTGATGGGATCCTCCTTATAGATTTTGTGTGTATCTTAATTTTAGTTGATTTTGTCGGCATCGTCAAGGAATTGTGAGAAATTTATGAACATCATAACACAGGTGTTAAGAAGTCGTTAGGAATATATGCCATGCAAACGCAGCGTCATCATCCTGCATTTTGTGATTGTAATTTTGTTTTTCGCATGCCGCAGAACGACGTTTTCATTAGCATTTTAGGCTTTCCCAATTCATACCGACATAAAAAGCCCTGCGCGTGATGCAGCGCATATCGCATGATATGCAATGCATTTTATTAACGTGCAGGGCTTTGTTTCAGCGTCGTATTTATGTTTTCTTTATGTAATCTTAACGAATTACATATATTCTTTTACATTATTTTTCTATCACCGTGCATGCGTCAGCATCCAGCGCGAACCTTGCGCCGAAGGGCAGGCTCATGGTGGGGGAGCAGTGACCGCACATAAAGTTGGTTATGCAGGGCTTGCCGCAGGGCTTTACCAGTTCCTCAAACACGGTTTCAAGCGTGAGCGAGTTTTCGGGCTTTTTGGCTTCGCAATCGGTATACTGGCCAAGTATTATGCCCGCGCAGTCGTCAAGCTTACCGGCGTTCCTAAGCTGGGTAAACATACGGTCTATGCTGTACGGCTGCTCGTCAACATCCTCAAGGAATATTAGCTTGCCGCGCGTATCTATTTCCCACGGCGTACCGAGACTTGCCACGACCAGCGAAAGATTGCCGCCGCAAAGTTCGCCTTCCGCCTTGCCGCCGACAAGGGTCTTTATGGGCGCATCGGCAGGGTTTTCATAGGTTATGTCCTCACCGAATATCATGGCCTTTGCGTATTTATAGCTGTATTCGCTGCCGTCGATAAGATTATCGCTGGTGGGCATGGTCATATGATATGTGCCGAAGCCGCACTGCTGGCGGAACGCTATATGGAAGGCGGTAATGTCGCTGTATCCGCCGAAGAACTTGGCGTTTTCGCGTATTGTGGTATAGTCGAGCAGGGGCAGTATCCTGTGCGCGCCGTAGCCGCCGCGCAGGCACCATATGCCGTCTATATCCTTATCGGCAAAGGCCTCGTTTATGTCCTTGGCACGCACTTCGTCGGTACCGGCAAGGTAGCCGTGGCTCGCGCGGGCGGTTGGATACAGGACGGGTATAAGGTTCAGCTTCTCCGCAGTTTTTACCGCGCGGTCAAGCTTGGCCTCAACATCACCGTTAATCGGACTTGACGGCGCTATGAGCGCAACGCGCGCCCCTTCAAAAAGCTTAGGTCCTCTCATTCTTCTTCATCCTCCCCTTCCATTTCTTCAACAATGTCCAAAAATTCATCGAACACTTCGTTAAGAAGTATTTCATTATCTATCGTGTTGTAATAATCCTGTCCGTCCTTGGTATCCACCTTAAGCAGCACCACTTCCGCTTCCTCGTCGTCCTGCTGTTCAGCCGGCTCCAGCGCAACGTACTTCTGCCCTTCGTAAACAAACGTGAGCACATGCACAAAGCTGGCTTCCTCGCCGTTTTCGTCCAGCAGCACTATTTCGTCGTAGCCGTCGTTTTTGCCCGTGTTTTCCATTTTATGGCGTATCTCCTTAAATAATTGTATGCATATTTACAGGCGGGGGTTGGAATCCAAATACCCCTGCAAAATTATGGTCGCGGCCAGCTTGTCCACCACCTTGCGCCGCTTGCGCCAGTCAAGCTCGGCCTCCATAAGCACCCTTTCGGCCGAAACGGTAGTAAGCCGCTCATCAAAAAAGGCATGCTCGCCATCCCAAAGCTTAAGCACGGCGTCCGCGAATTCCTTCACCTTTTCGCTTTGAAAACCATAGCTGCCGTCCATATTCCGCGGCATACCGAACAAAAGCCGTACCGGAGCATATTTTTTTGCGAAATTCGCAATGTACTCCGCGTCCTTTTCAATATCTCCGGTCCTGTTGTATGTTTCAAGCCCCTGCGCGGTTATGCCCAGCGGATCGCTCACGGCTATGCCTATCCTTTTGTCGCCAACGTCCAGCGCAAGCACCCGCATCATCGTTTGTCCGCTCCGTCGCCGTTTATTGCGGCCGCCGCATCCTGCGCCTGAATATAGAAGCGCACAAGTTCCTCCACCAGTTCGTCCCGCTGCAAACTACATATACGGTAGCGCGCGTTATTATAGCTGGTTATATATGTCGGGTCGCCGGAAATAAGATAGCCCACTATCTGATTTATGGGGTCGTATCCCTTTTCCCTCATCGATTCATATACGCTTATAAGGACCTCGCTCGCGGTACTTCTCTCCCGGGGCATCCTGAAAAGCATCGTTTCGGTGGTTTTCTCGTTCATTTAGTCCTCCCCTTCGTGCATATTTTTGATATACTGCGCCATGGTATTATTTGTTATTATATCACATCGCCCTGAAATAGCAAGGAATGTTAAGCAAAATGAACGGGGAACGCATGCGAATTTTCTGCGTTCCCCGTGCCGTTGTTTATTCTGTTTTTCAGGCCTTCAGTTCCCCGCAGATATTCGTTTGCATAAGCGTGCGTACGCCCTGCAATGAGAAATCCGGCCCAAGCTTGCCAAGCGCCCACATCAGCTTTGTTACCGATGCTTCCGTGGTCATATCCTTTGCGGAAATAACGCCCGCACTCCTCAGCGGCGCTGAAACTTCATATATATCCGGATTGCTGGCCTCGTAAAGGCATTGGCTGGTGAGTATAACCGGAATATTTTCCTTTATCAGCTTATGCAGGCTTTCCGCATGGTCGCGCCGAATGTTATGCACCCCGCCAAGGCCGAACGCTTCCACCACAACGCCCTTAACGCCGCACCCTGCAAGGCTTTCTATTATGGCGGGCATAGTGCCGGGAATGAGCTTTATAAGTGCCACGCGCGGCTCTATATCCATAAAGAAGTCCTCGTGAGCGGCTTCCTTTTCCGGCGCATCCGCCATTATGAAGCGGCCGTCCTCAAAATACCCCACAAGCGGGCGGTTTATTGATTCAAATGCATTCAGCGACATTGTGCGCGTTTTAACCGCGCGGCAGCCCAATATCACGCTCCCGCCGAAGGCTATATACACCCCGCCCGACAGCTCCCTTGCGGCGGTAAGCGCATCGCCCAAATTGCGTGCGGCGTCGCTTCCGTCCATGCCCATCGGGTACTGCGCGCCGGTCAGCACAACGGGTATTTTTATTCCCCTGAGCATAAAGGACAGCATGGACGATGTGTACGCCATTGTATCCGTGCCGTGGGTTATAACTATGCCGTCGGCATTGTGCATATTGTCCGCCACGGCCTGAGCTATTGCGCGCCATTCCTCCGGCTGCACGTTTGAACTATCCATGCGGAACAGCTCTATCGATTCAACGTTTTCCGCCCTGTCCCGCACATAGGAAAGCAGTTCCTTCGCGCCAAGCTGCGGCGCAAGGCCGCTTGCGGTCTGCTTGCAGGCTATTGTGCCGCCCGTGGCAATAAGCAGTATCCTCTTCATTATTTTTTTATATTGCGCCGTGCTTATCAAGCAGAGGCTTTACCACCTTTTCAAGCCTTTCAAGCGCGGCTATCAGGTCCTTCTTGGGCAATGCTACGTTCCAGCGCGTGAAGCCGGAGCCGTTGGTGCCGAATATTTCGCCCATATCCAGCACAAGGTCGGCATCGTCGCAAAGCTTGGTAAGCTCACTATCGCTAAGGCCGAGTACGCGCATATCCATCCACGCAAGATATGTGCCCTCGGCACGTATACAGCTTATGCCTTTCAGGCGGGTATCTACGAATTCATACATTGCGTTGAGGTTATCCTCTATCACCGAGAGCATTTCCTTTACCCATTCATCGCATTCGTTATGCGCCGTTATAGCCACCGCGCGGGCGAAATAGGTGAGCGAGTCGCCCATGGCGCGGTTCTGCTCCGCCTTATACAGTTCATAGCGTTCCTTGCCGGGAATGAATATATCCGAACAGCCGAGTCCCGCCACGTTGAACGTTTTGCTCATGGCCGTGCATACCATGCAGTTATCTGTAAATTCTGGGAAGGTCAAAAGCGAATGGTGCTTGTGGCCGCCAAACGTAATGTCGCAATGTATTTCGTCCGCAATGAGGAAAACGCCGTGCTTAAGGCAAATATCGCCCACACGCTTCACTTCTTCCCTTGTCCATACGCGCCCAACCGGGTTATGCGGGCTGCATATTATCATAAGACGCACGTCCTCGCGCGCACAAAGCCTGTCCAGCTCCTCAAAGTTCATTTCATAACGGCCGTTTTTCAGTATAAGCCTGTTTTCAACCACTTTGCAGCCGTTTTTCCTTATATCGTTATAGAACGGATAGTATACCGGGCTTTGCACTATAACGCCCTCGCCTTCCCTGGCGAATGCCCTTACCGCAACGCTGAGCGCGGGAACAATGCCGTTTGTAACGGTATGCCATTCGCGCTGCACTTCATAGCCATGATGGCGGATATAATAGTTCTTCACCGCGTTGAAGTATTCGTCGTCAACATGCGTATAGCCGTATATGCCGTGCTCCGCGGCCTTTACGGCGGCGCGCTTAATTTGCGGCGCTACTTGGAATTCCATGTCCGCTATGGAAAGCGGCGTAAGCCCCGCTTCCTGCACGCGCGCGGGCGCGGCGTCCCATTTGATTGAACCTGTGTGGCGTCTGTCGGTAGTTGTAGTAAAATCGTACATATACTCTCCTCCGTGCTTTGTCCGTGTTCTAACACGATTGTAGCATATATTTCCGTCATTTTGGGCATTTTGGGAAAATATATTATTTGCGTGCCGAATGCTGTTGAACGCGGCGGCATTTGCGGGTATAATCATTACAACATCTTTTGTTTTTACAAGGAGCGGCCAATGAAGCTGAATTACAAACGCACTTTCTTAGTAGGACTCGCATTTTTCTCCATCTGCGCATTTTGGCAGATGTACGATGGCATAATCCCCCTTATTCTGCGCGATACATACGGGCTGGACAATAAATTGCGCGGCATAGTGATGGGTATAGACAATATGCTTGCGCTGTTCCTGCTGCCGCTTTTCGGCGCGCTGAGCGATAAAAAGGGCCGCCGTATGCCGTTTATCATCATAGGCACGGCGCTTGCGGTTGTGCTTACGATGCTGCTTGCCTATATAATCCGCCACTATAACGCCGCCGCTCCCGCAGAATCGTTGATGATATTCTTCGTGTCGCTCATGGCGCTGCTCGTATCCATGGGGCTTTACCGTTCCCCTGCCGTTGCGCTCATGGCGGACGTTACGCCCAAGCCCCTGCGCAGCCAGGGCAACGCCGTAATAAACCTTATGGGCGCGTTCGGCGGGCTTTACACGCTTATAATGATGAAGGTCGCCGTAACTACGGACGCCGCGGGCAACGCAAACTACACGGCCCTGTTCGCGTCGGTAGCCGGCCTTATGGTAACGGCCATAGCAATACTGGTGCTGACAATACGCGAAAAGAAGCTTGTGGCCGAGATGAAGGCCATAAACTACGGCGTGAGCGAGGACGAGGATCAGGGCAAGACCGAAACCGTAAACGGCAAGGAAAAGCTGCCCAAGCCCGTATTAAAGAGCCTGTTGCTGATACTTACCACCATCGGCCTTTGGTTCCTTGGCTACAATGCCGTGACCACATTCTTCACAAGCTATGCCACCGCCACATGGTCCGGCGGGCTCAGCCATGCATCCACCTGCCTTATGGTTGCAACCGTTGCAGCCGTCGCATCTTATATACCCATCGGCATGATAAGCGCAAAGATAGGCCGCCGCAATATGATACGCATAGGCCTACTTACGGCGGCGGCAGGCTTCGCCGTGGCAACGTTCTGCGCGCGTGAGTTCAGCTTTTATCTTTATATAGTGTTCGCCGTGGTTGGCTTTGCGCAGGCATCGGTGACCGTGAACACGTTCCCTATGGTTTGGGAAATAAGCCGCAGCGGCAACGTTGGCAAATATACGGGCTTCTACTACACCGTGTCCATGACGGCGCAGACCGTAACGCCGTTCCTTGTGGGCATTTTCCTTGACAAACTGGGCAACGACGCGCTGTTTCCCTATGGCCTTGTATTCGTGCTGCTGGCGCTTATACCCATAAGCCTTGCAAAGCATGGCGACAACCGCCCCGAAGCGGCCAAGAGCAAGCTTGAAGCGTTCGATGTGGACGATTGATACGGATTATGCCGCATTTGATGCAATCGTGTTTTCCGCAAAGCGCGAAAGGCCGTGAGCATATAAAAAACTTGATTCGGAGGTAAAAAAGAATGGAAAAGCGCTCTACCCCCAACAAGACAGCAAAATATGTGCTTGTCTTTATTCTGATTGCGGCCGCAGCCGCCGTGCTTATATTCAGCCTTGTTAATAACAACAAGCCTGCTCAGTCAAAGGCATACGGCGAAAGCTATGCCGCGGCGCTGATTGCGGACATTCAGGGTTCATCCGCCGTTGAGTACACGGTAAAAAGGGACTCCTTCGACCATTCATCGGTATGGGTGCTCGGCACGGAGTCAAGGCTGAATAGCGCCATATTCTCCCCCAAAGCCACGCTTATCCCCGCCGAAAACGAAGCGGACGAGGCCGTTCAAAGCATAATTCTTTCCATGGCACTGAAGGAAGTGCAGCTTCTCGGCACGGACGAATCAGCTTCTGCCCCGGGCGGCCAATTCTGGGGCACGCTCACGCTCTATACAGACAGCGAAAGCGCCACGGGAACCGCGTTCGACATTGCCTCCGGCCTGCTTCGCCTGAAAATACGCGACGAGCGGGGCGAAGGCTATCTCCTTCTCCTCTTCGATGCAAATGCGGCAGCAACGGATGCGCTGCTTGGGATGGTTGGGGAATGATGCTTTAATATGAAACAAGGGACTGCACCGATAGGCTCCAGTCCCTTGTTCGTTTATTATGCTTTAATGCGCCGCTGCGCTGTGCGCGGCTTTTTCAGTTACGCAGAGCGGTGAGGGCTGCGGGGCGCGGTCGAGCTGCCGCAGGAACAACGCGAACATTGCGGCCGCGGCAATGCAGCATATAATGTCCGCCGCGGGCGTTGCCCACACAAGGCCGTACATGGGGAACAGCGCGCCCAGCGCGAACATAAGCGGTATATCCACCATGCCCTTGCGCATCAGCGCCAGCAGCAGCGATTTGCCGCCGTGGCCCGTGGCCTGGAAGAATGACACCACCATGTATGCAAATGCGGAGAACGGGCCGCCGATGCACAGTATCCTAAGGAAGCTTGCACCCGCGCTGACCGATTCCGACCCATGCTGAATGAACAGCCCAATAAGCTGCGCGCTGAACCCAAGGCACACCGCCATGCACACGAGCGCCAGCGCAACGGATACCATAGCCGCGGTAAACGCGGCCTTTTTCATGCGCTTATGATCGCCGGAGGCAAAGTTATACCCAATCAGCGGCAGCACGCCCTGCGCCATGCCGCGCGCCATGCAGTGCGCAAGCATATTCACCTTCTTGGCAACGCCAAGGCCGGCCTGCATTGCCGTGCCGTATGCGGCCATAAGGTTATCGAGCACGGCGAAGGATATGTTTTCGCACAGCGTCATAAGGCAGGCTGGCAGGCCAACGCTCAAAACCTCGCCCGCTATGTCCTTATTGAACGTATCCTTATCCAGCGCGAAGCCGAGCGTTGTATTATGCCGGTTTTTAAGCATAACGGCAATGAAGTACAAGGCCGTTATAACATTGGAAAGCATGGTTGCAGCAGCCGCACCCAGCGGTTCATTCCCCTTTTCAAACAAAACGAACATAAAAAGCGGATCCAGCGCAACGTTTGCAATGCCGCCTACGGCTATGCCTATGCTGGCCTGCATACTGCGCCCCTCAGAGCGCAGCAGATGCGCCATAAGCGCGCCGAACGCCGTTGCAAGCCCGCCAATGGACACGGTGGTTATAAGATATGCCTTGGCGTGGGCATGCACGGCCGCGTTTGCGCCGCCGAGCAGGTCTATAACTCCGTCCGCAAAAAACACGCACACGAGCGAATATATAGCCGTTACGCCCATGCAGCCCCAGAAGGCGAAGCTTGCCGCCTCCTTGGCGCGGTGCCGCTGCCCTGCCCCGGCGGCACGGGCTATGGCGCTGGCCCCGCCCGCGCCGAAAAGATTGGCTATGGCGCTCAGTATCATAAACGCCGGCATGCATACGGTTACGGAGGTTATCATGGCATCGCTCCCCGTAAGGCCGACAAAGAACGTGTCCGCCATGTTATATATAACAAGTATTATTTGGCCTATCACCGCAGGCATGGCAAGCTTCATTATGGCCCTGCCAACGGGTTCGTCCTCAAACAATGCTTTTGATCTCTTTTCGCAGTCCAATTTTTCTTTTCTCCTTATCGTCCCGTTCCCGCGCAAGGGGTATGCCTAATAAGCGGCAGACGCGCGTTTTCGTTTGCGGCTGCTTTATTTTTTGCGTATCCCTATTGCTATCGGATGGTATATATGATATGCTATGTTTCAGATAAAATCAAATTATGGTTTTCTTGGCAGCAATCACGTTTTGTAATGGAGGGGCAATGTTAGGAACAAAGATGGAAACACTGCTTGCAGTGGTCGAATACAAAAACTTTACAAAGGCAGCGGAGGCGCTCTCGCTTACCCAGCCCGCCGTGAGCCACCATATAAACCAGCTCGAGGAGGAGCTGGGCGCGGTGCTGTTCGTGCGCAGCAAGGGCGGATTAAAGCTTACGCCGCAGGGGGAGATAGCCGTTAAATACGCGCGCAGGCTTAAGGCGCTGGACCAGAAGCTGCACAGGGAGCTTATAAACGTTGAAAAGAGCATAACCAATCTGCGCATAGGCATAACGCACACAGCGGAAAGCAACCTGACCACGCAGGTGCTTGCCAAATGCGCCAATCAGCACAGCGGCTTAAGCATTACCATTACAACTGATACGATAAAAAATCTTTATGAGATGCTTGAAAATTACGAGATAGATTTGGCCATAGTTGAAGGCTCGCCGACAAGCTCCGCGTTTTCGTCGCTGATGCTGGATACGGACTATCTTGTTTGCGTAATGGCTGTGACACACCCGCTTGCAAGCCACGCAATGGTCACGCTAAGCGAGCTGAAGGGAGAGCAGATGATACTGCGCCTGCCTTCCTCCGCAACGCGGACGCTGTTTGAATCCACGCTTGAAAGCATAAACGATTCAATAGAAAACTTCAACGTGACTATTGAGGTGGACAACATAGCCACAATAAAAGACCTTGTCAGGAAGGAGCTTGGCGTATCCATACTGCCAAAGAGCGCATGCATGGACGAACTGAGCAAAGGCAAGCTTGCCGCGCTGCCGATAGAAAATCTGAGCATGGTGCGCGAAACGCGCATAGTTTACAACCGCGACTTTTCGCATTTTGACATCCTTCAGGAAATCACCAAAACATATCAGGAAACGGCAAAAGCGCAGCGATAAACGTGGGAATATAAAAGAGACGGTTCAGCACCGTCTCTTTTTTATCACATTTGTTTTACAGACTCATGCGGTATATGTCCAGCACGTCCTGCTTTTTAAGCGGCACAAAGCCCTCAATAACGCCGCCTGCGCCGCAGGCCTTTTCCGCCATGGCATCGAAATGGGTTTGGTCTATGCCTATGGCCGAGAGCGTGCTTTTAAGCCCAAGCGTGGTAAACAGGAACTCGCTCAGCCGCTCTATGCCGGCGTTGGCCGCCTCCGCATCGTCAAGAGCATTGTCAACGGAGAACACCGTGCGCGCGAACCTTGCAAGGCGCGGCGCGGTGGCATCGTTCAGGCAATGCCGCATCCAGCGCGGGGTAAGTATGGCAAGGCCAAGACCATGCGTAATATCATAATACGCGGAAAGCTGATGCTCCATGGGGTGGCAGCTCCATGCAAGCGTCCTGCCCCCGTCAAGGAAGCCGTTTATGGCCCACGAGCTTGCCCACATAAGGTTGGCGCGGGCTTCGTAATCATCGGGCTTGGCGATTGCAATGGGCGCGTATTTTATTACCGTTTTGAACAGCACCTCCATGAACCCATCCAGCATATACAGATCCTTTTCGGTATTAAAGTAAACCTCGCATATGTGGCTTATTATATCTGCCGCGCCGCACGCCGTTTGGTATGCACTTACGGAATAGGTCACGGTGGGGTCAAGGAAGGACGCCTTGGGCACAAGCTTATAGTCCCCGCGGCCTATTTTATCATTGGTTTCGGGGTTGCTTATAACGCCGCAGTTGTCCATTTCGGAGCCCGTTGCAGCTATCGTCAGTACAGTTATCACAGGCAGCGCGCGTTCTATGGGCGCACGGTTTTTTATAAATTCCCACGGGTCAATGTCCGCGCACGCTCCGGCGGCAATGAACTTGGCTGCGTCTATTGTGCTGCCGCCGCCAACCGCCAAAACCACGTCTATATTCTCCTGCTTGCAAAGCTCCGCCCCGCGCCGCACGGAATCTATTTTAGGGTTAGGCTCAATACCGGAAAGCTCCGTCGCGTAAAGTCCGGCAGCGCTGATCTGCGCCATTACCTTATCGTAAAGCCCGCTCTTTTTTATTGAGCCGCCGCCGTATGCAACAAGCACCTTTTTGCCGTATTTTTTCAGCTCATCGCCAAGGTGGCAAAGCTGATCCTGCCCAAAGTATATGCGCGTGGGTATATCGTACACAAATCCGTTCATGTCGTTTTTCCTTTCCTTTTTATATTCTTGCATAAAGCCTTGCCTGCTCGTAAAGCGCGGGGGCTATGGCAAAAAGATCGGTATTTTTATCCAGCCGCCATTGCCAGTTGCCGTAAGGCTGACCGGGGATATTAACCCGACTGCCCTCCGCAAGGCCAAGGTGATCCTGAAGCTGCGCAACGAACAAGCGCGCAACGGAACCCATGCCGCCGCGTATCATTGCGGCAACAAGTTCAGCCGAATTGCTTACGCCGAAATATTTTTCGGTATATTCGCGCACGCCGTCACTCGCTTCCTTTACCCAAAGGGGAGTTGGGCTGTTGTCATGCGTGCCGGTATAGCAAACGCAGTTTTCAACAAAGGCATGGGGCTGATAATCATGCGGCTGCATACCGTCGAACCCAAGCTGCAATACCCGCATGCCCGGGAAGCCGGAGCCGGAAAGCAGCGCCTTTACCTCATCCGTAACATAGCCCAGATCCTCCGCGATAAATTCGGCGTTTACGCCCCGCTTAACGGCGTTCACAAACGCCATGCCCGGCCCCTTTACCCAGCGGCCGTTGCGCGCGGTGCTTTCGCCGAAGGGCACGGCATAATAGCTTTCTATCCCGCGGAAATGGTCTATGCGAATAACATCATAAAGCCTTGCGGCGGCGTTTAGCCGGTTTATCCACCAGCTAAAGCCCGTTTCCTCCATCCTCTGCCAATTATAGAGCGGGTTGCCCCAAAGCTGACCATCCTGATTGAAATAATCCGGCGGCACGCCCGCAACTTCCTTTGGCGTAAGGTTTTCATCCAGCGCAAAAAACTCCCGCTGCGCCCAAACCTCAACGGAATCCATGGCAACGTATATCGGCACGTCGCCAATTATGCTTATGCCAAGGCCGTTTATATAGCTTTTCAGCCTTTTCCATTGGGTGAAGAAAAGATACTGAATATATATAAACAGCTCTATATCCTCCTTCAGCTCCGCGCTGTAATGCGCTATGGCGTCCGCCTCGTGCCGCTTGATGGATTCATCGTCCCATTTCGTCCACGCCTTCATGCCGAAATGCCGCTTGAGCGCCATAAACAGCGCATATTCATGTATCCAGCTTTCGTGCTCCTTAACGAATGCATTAACCGCCGCGCGGTCTCGCTCAAAGCCGCGCCGCTTGGCCGCCTCCAGCACGCGGAAGCGGTTAAGGTATATCTTTTCGTAATCCACGCGCCCCGCATCGTCGCCCCAGTTCACGCTTTCAATCTCGCTGCGCTCAAGCAAGCCGTCCTCAATAAGCATATCAAGGTCAATAAAATACGGATTGCCCGCCGCGGAGGAAAAGCTTTGGTACGGCGAATCGCCGTAGCTGGTCGGCCCAAGGGGCAGCATTTGCCACGCGCGCCTGCCCGCGGCCTTCAAAAAATCGGCAAACCTATATGCCTCGCGCCCAAGCGTGCCGATACCGTAGGGCGAAGGCAGCGAAAATACCGGCATCAATATGCCGCAACTACGTTCCATATGTTTTCTCACCATTCAAGGTTCTTGCTGTCATCCTTGCTGAACACGTGCACAACATGCCCGCCGAAGCTGAGCTTCACATCCATGCCCATGGGATAATGCGCGGCCTCGCCGTTGAGCGGAACTATGGCTATCATGTCCCCGCCAAGGGCGGACATATGAAGGTGCACGCTGGAGCCCATCATTTCGCTCACGTCCACCTTTGCCGGTATGCCGCTTTGGCCTATTATCACATGCTCCGGCCTTACGCCCACGGTGACCTGCTGCTCCGCAACGTCCTTTGCGACAAGGCGCTGCTGCTTATCCTCGCTCAGTTCAACGCTCAGCCCGTCCGTTTCGATGAAGTAGCGGCCGTCATGCTTAACAAGGCTGCCATCGAAGAAGTTCATCTGCGGCGTGCCTATAAAGCCTGCCACGAACAGATTGGCGGGGTGGTCAAACACCTGCTGCGGCGTACCGACCTGCTGAATGAAGCCATCCTTCATTATAACTATCCTGTCGCCCAGCGTCATGGCCTCGGTCTGGTCGTGGGTAACATATATAAATGTGGTATCTATCCTTTGCCTCAGCTTTATCAGCTCCGCGCGCATCTGGTTCCTCAGCTTCGCGTCAAGGTTTGAAAGCGGCTCATCCATAAGGAATACCGCCGGATTGCGCACGATTGCGCGGCCTATTGCAACGCGCTGCCGCTGTCCGCCGGAAAGCGCCTTGGGCTTCCTGTCGAGATATTCTGTGATATTCAGTATATGCGCCGCTTCCCTTACGCGCTTGTCTATTTCTTCCTTGCTGCACTTTTTAAGCTTGAGCGAAAACGCCATGTTTTCATAAACCGTCATGTGCGGATACAGCGCATAGTTCTGGAAAACCATTGCAATGTTCCTATCCTTGGGCGCAACGTCGTTCATAAGCTTATCGCCTATATACAGTTCGCCATCGGTTATTTCCTCAAGCCCGGCAATCATTCTGAGCGTTGTGGACTTGCCGCAGCCGGAAGGCCCGACCAGGACCACAAATTCCCTGTCTGCAATGTCCAAACTGAACTGCTGCACGGCGACTACGCCTTCCTCCGTTATCTGAAGATTCGGGCCGTCCTCGCGCTTTTTGTGCTTATTATCCTTGCTTACCGGATAGACCTTTTTGATGTTTTTAAGGCTCACCTGTGCCATATGTTTTTTGCTGCGCTCCTTTGCCCTCCGGCAAAAAGAAGCTCGCCGCCGGCATTACCCGCGCGGCCTTACGGCAGGTCTCCACGCTGCCGCACCGCCAGCAACAGCGGACGCATCCTCCTTTGTTTCCCGCCGCGGCCTATTATGAGTGGAGTAGTGCCGAAACGGATATATTCAGATATAATAAATATAGCACCCATCGGGTGCATATTCAACAATATATTGTCAATCCTGCTGTATAAATTCGCATATTTTTTGCCACGCCGCAATGAGCCGCGGCATATTATACGAAGCGTTGGCGGGGCTTGTGGACGGCAGCTTTTCCGCCATGGGTTCAAGGGAAGGATGGTACTTTACAAGCGTTGCGTACGAAAGCGCGCCGTTGCAGAATATCCTTTGCACGCGCGTGCCGCCGATTAGTGCCGGAATGTCCGCGGGAACTATGTTTTTGGCCTTAGCATCGCTGCTGAGCATAATGTCGCACTCATACACGGCGTCGTATAAGCCGATGCCATGGCGTATCAGCGCCGCCCCGCGCGCGGAAAAGTCAAGCGCGGCATAATTCTCCCCCGTGAGCGCACCCAAAACAGGCCAAAAGCGGTTCTTAGGATGCATATAATAAAACCCTTCTTCAACCGAGCGCACGGAAGGAACGCTGCCGAGTATCAGCACCGTGCAGCGTGCATCCATCACCGGTGCAAAGGGATGCACAATGTGCCGCGTTTCACCCATGCTCAGTCCGCCTCTTGCTCCACGCGCTTCTGTATGCCCTCCATGCGCGCATCAAGGCTTGCGCCCATGGTTGCGCATTCAAGCAGTTCCTTTGTTATTTCGGCACGGATATCGTCCGGCATGTCCTTTTTATAGTTTATTTTGTGTTCAAGGCTTGCCCACCAGTCCATTGATATTGTGCGGAACTGAACCTCGACCTTCATCATGCGCTTTTTATCGTGCAGAAATATCGGCGTTTCAACTATCAGGTGTAGGCTGCGGTAGCCGTTGGGCTTGGGATTCTTTATGTAATCTTTGCACTCTATAACGCGGATATCGTCCTGTTCCGTGAAGGATTCGGCAAGCATATAGATATCGCTCGGATAGGAGCATATAACCCGCACGCCAGCAATATCGTTTATGTTTTTCTCTATGCTGTCTATCGATATTCCAACGCCCTTGCGCGAAGCCTTTTCAACAATGCTGTCCAGCGACTTCAGCCGCGTTTTAACGCTTTCTATCGGGTTGCGGTCATATTGCAGCGAAAGTTCTTCGTTAAGCACGTTGAACTTGGTCGCCACCTCCATCATGGCGCAGCGGTAATAGGCCATAAGTTCCCTGTATGGCCGCGCATAATTCTGCATCCATGTTCTTATGTCGCTCTTGCTCAGGCGCGAAAGTAAAAGCTGCTCAAGGCCCTGCATATCGCTCAGGTTTATCATAGCTGGAAGTATTCTGCCTTTCGTGATGCCATTATTTTCTTCCTTATTATATGCGTTTTGCGAGCCATGCGTCTATGCGAATAATGTGACGGAATGTGAAACTTTTCGCGGAGATTATATTGACGAAATATTAACATGGTGTTAATATATATTTATACAAAAATGTGGATAAACACTAAAATTTAAGTATTTATTCATAAAATTATTAGGAGGTATCATATGGAAAACAACAGCGGAAAACACCTCAAGAAAGAACTTGGCGTGTTTTCAGGTATCAGCCTTGTGGCCGGCATGACCATAGGCTCCGGTATCTATTATCTTGGCAGCTACGTGCTTGAGCGCGTAAACATGTCCATGGGTATGGCGCTTGTGTGCTGGATAGTCGGCGGCATAGTCAGCATACTCGGCGGCCTTTGCTTTGCCGAGCTTGGCGCGGAAATGCCTGTCACCGGCGGCATGACCACCTATCTTGCCAAGGCCTATCATCCCCTGGCCGGCTTCGTAAACGGTTTCTCCGGCTTCCTGCTCACGGCTTCCGGATCCATCGCATCCCTTGCCCTGGCCGCCGTTACCCCGTTCCAGGAGGAGTTCGCGTTCTCCGAACCCGTCACCAAGGCAATAGCTATCGGACTTATAGTATTATTCACCATAATCAATCTGCGCGGTATAAAGACCGCCGCCGCCATACAGAACATAAGCATGGTGCTGCGCCTTGTGCCGCTGGTGCTGGTAATAGTTCTTGGCGTATTCGCTGGCAAGAGCCAGCCGGATCTTTCCCTGGCTACCGCTTTCACTACCGACACCCCTCCCACGTTCTTCAACATAGTAAAGGTAATCGGTTACGCAACGTTTGCATCCCTTTGGGCATATGAAGGCTGGACCAACCTTAACACCGTTGCCGGCGAAATGAAGCGCCCCAAGCGTGACCTGCCCCTGGCCATAATAATCTCCATGGGCGGCATAATGCTCATATACACCCTGTTCAATTTTGCTGTCTACCGCATAATCCCGCAGGCCGAAGTTAACTCCATGATAGCCGACGGCAACATCTATCTTGGCAAGACCGCCGCCTTCAACGTAATGGGCAACTTCGGTAAGTGGATAGTGCTCATCGGCATGGCCGTTGGTATCGTTGGTACCGTTAACGGCGACTGCCTGGTGTTCCCCCGTACTTACTACGCAATGGCGCGCGGCGGCTTCTTCTTCAAGAAGTGCGGCGAAGTTAACGACAAGGGCGTTCCCGCGTTCGCTATAATTGCTTCCTCCGCAATGTCCATAATACTTGTTCTGTTCAATAGCCTGCAGCAGCTCACCGACTGGCTGGTCACCGTAAGCGCTCTGCTCAACCTGATGGCCATATTCGCGGTGCTCATTTTCCGCAAGAAGTATCCCGATATGGAGCGTCCTTACAAAGTATGGGGCGGCGTACCCGTAATAATCCTCACCTGCCTGCTGTTCGTGGTGCTGCTGGTCAACAACTTTGTTGAGGATCCCCTCACCTCTGCCAAGGGTCTTATCATAATCGCCCTGTGCATACCGTTCTATTACATTTTCCGTAAGCTCAACGGCGGCATGGAATACGATACCGATAAGATAGACAACTGATAATTAACGGAGACATTATTATGAACAGCGAAGCTATCATTGCAAAGCTTAAGGCCGTTCCCGGCAACGTGGGCTTCTATTATAAGGATCTCACCACAGGCGAAACGCTTGGCTATAACGAAAACGAGCAATTTGAAGCGGCAAGCGTAATAAAGCTGCCGGTATACATGGTAATAATGAAGCTGGCGCACGAAGGCAAGCTGAGCCTTAGCGAAAAGCTTACCTGCCACCATGCGGACAAGATGCCCCCCTGCGGCGCGCTGTATTTCTTTACGGACGAGCCGGTGGTGGATATCGAAACGCTGTGCGGGCTGATGATAACCATATCGGACAACACCGCGACCAATATGCTCATAAGCCGCCTTGGCATAGATTTTCTCAACGAGGAATTCAAAAAGATAGGCCTTGAAAAGACCCATATAGAGCGGCTGCTGTTCGACAGCGAAGCAAGCGCGCAGGGCAAGTGCAATTACATTGTGCCTGCCGAGATGGGTATGCTGCTGGAGCAGGTATACCGCCGCACGTTCGTTTCCAAGGAAGTGAGCGAGGCGATAGAAAAGCTGCTGCTTGAACAGCAGATAAACCACAAGATACCAGGCTACCTCCGCGACGAGGTCGCCGTTGCGCACAAGACCGGCGAGGATGACAACCTTACCAACGACGTTGGCATAGTGTATGCCAAAAAGCCCTTCGTGGTCTCCTTCGCAAGCTACAATACCGACGTTCCCACCGCGGAGATCGCCATACGCGAAATCTCCCGCGATCTGGCCGGTATAGTGCCGTATAAGGCGTAAGTAAATATAAAGCGATAAGCTTTCGCTCCCCTACCGCATTTGGCCGGGGAGCGTTTTTTATAAACAAAAGGCCCGCGAACAGGTTCCGCAGGCCGTGTGGTTTCGGTATTCGGTTGAAGCTTACTTCTTCTCCTCATCCGCGCCTTCGCCGAGGACGATTTGGATGAACCGCTCCGCCGCAGGGGAAAGCGGCACGCCTTCAAGCGAGATAAGGCCGATGTTTCGGCTGGGCATGGGCGTTTTGAGTTTGATTTCAAACAGTTCGCCGCTGTTTATCGCCTCCGCCGCAAATTCATACGTTACGCATGCCACGCCAAGGCCAATCTTGGCAAATTCAACCAGCAGGCTGTGCGCGCCCAGTTCAATTTCAGGCCGCAGCGTTACGCCGCATACTGCGGCAAAATCATCCAGATATTTTCTGGAGTTGGACGCCTTTTCAAGCAGCACCAGCGGCTCGCGCGAAAGCTCCTCCAGCGTTACCTGCCTGTTCAAAAGGTGTTTGAACCGCGACGACGCCACGAACACATCGTGCACCTTCAGCACTTCCTTAACGGAAAGCGCGCTGTCTATTACCGGCAGGTTTACAAGCGCAATGTCCACCTTGCCGACTTTGAGCAGTTCCACGGTGTCCGGCGTGGTGCGGTTGGTGACCTGAAGCTGAATATCCGGATATTCCGAATGGAACTTTTCAAGATACGGCAGCAGGAAATATTGGCACAGCGTGTCGCTTGCGCCTATCATAAGGCCGCCGGACTGCAGCGTGCGCATGCGGTTCAGCTTATCCTCCGCCGCGGCAATGAGGCTTACGGCCTTATCGGCATAGCTGTACAGCATGCGGCCTTCGCTGGTGAGCGATATGCCGCGGCTGGTGCGGGTGAACAGGGTGCAGCCCAAAGTATACTCAAGCCTGTGCATGGACTGGCTTATTGCGGGCTGGCTAACGTAAAGCTCCCGCGCGGCATGGGAAAGGCTTCCGCAGCGCGCAACGGTGCAGAATATGCTGTATAGATCAAGATCGGTAGGCATAGTATGCTTCCTCCATCTTTCAGGGTATTGCATTTGATTATACATACCATCGCACCATAATGCAATAAGTTTTTCTAATATTAATGCAATATTCTGTATTAGATGGTATAATGGGGTAAAAGCGCATCAAACGCAGGGAGGAAATTCAAATGGAACAGGCCTTACGCTCGTCAACAGGGCTATGCAGCATAAACATTCGCTTCTGGGATGCCGAGCATCAGCCGCCGCGCGCGGTGCTTACCATTATGCACGGCATGGCAGAGCACGTGGACAGATATGACGATTTTGCAGGATTCCTTGCGCAAAACGGCATAGCCGTTGCCGCGGCGGACATGGCATCGCACGGCAAGAGCATAAGCGAAAACGGTATCCGGGGCTATTTTGGGCCGGAAAACGGCTGGGACAGGCTTATTGATGACGCGCTGAGCGTACACAAGGTCATAAAGCAAGCTTATCCCTCTGTTCCCTGCTTCCTTTTGGGGCACAGCATGGGCTCCTTCCTTGCGCGTTCATACGCCGCGCGGCATGGCGATGATATAGACGCATTCGTGTTCTGCGGCACGGCGGGGCACAACCCGGTTATGCCCATCGCCAAGCTGATAGCAAATGCTGAAATAAAGCGCACAGGCGGCGATGTGCCCAGCAAAAAGCTCGATTTGCTGGCGTTCGGCGCATACAATAAGCCATTCGAGCAGCGAACGGCATTCGATTGGCTGAGCGCGAATCAGGCCAACGTAGACCGATATATTGCCGACCCCCTGTGCGGCTTCACGTTCACCGCCGCGGCATTCCGCGATCTGTTCACTGGGCTTAGCGAGGTATCCCGCAAGGACTGGGCCGCGAATGTGCCGAACCGGCCCATACTGGTAATAGCCGGCGACAAAGACCCCGTAGGCAGCATGGGCAAGGGCCCTACAGAGGTTGCCGGGCGGCTGCTGAACAGCGGCCACGACGTTATATTAAAGCTTTATCCCGGCATGCGGCACGAGATACTCAACGAAACCGGCAAGAAAAAGGTTTGGCAGGATGTGCTGGATTTTCTTAACGCACAGATAGGCTAAGGAGCGGACAATGGCGCATTACGATTGGGCAACGCTATACGAAAAGCTTGAAAGCTGCACGGACTGCGGCCTTTGCAAGGGGCGCACGAACGTGGTTATAGGCGTGGGGAATCCGCAATCCAAAATAATGCTGATAGGCGAAGGCCCCGGGCGGGACGAGGACATACAGGGCTATCCGTTCGTCGGCGCGGCCGGGCAGCTGCTCGACAAGATGCTTGCAGCGATAAGCCTTGACCGCACCAAGGTATACATTGCCAACATAGTGAAATGCCGCCCGCCGCAGAACCGCACCCCGCTTGAGGACGAGGCCATGGCCTGCCTGCCGTATCTTAGGGCGCAGGTGGCGCTGATACAGCCGCAGATAATAGTTTGCCTTGGCAAAACGGCAGCCATGTACGTTATAGACCGCGAAATACGCATCACGCGGGACCGCGGCATATGGCGCATGAAGAAGGGCATATGGATGCTGCCCACCTTCCACCCCGCCGCCCTTCTGCGCGACGAAAGCAAAAAGCGCGACGCCTGGCACGATATGCAGTCCCTCAGGGACAAAATAAAGGAACTGGAGCCGGACGGAGAATAATAAGCATAAAGCAGGAAGCCGGTAGCTTTCTGCTTTTTATTTTCCCCTCATATTTCCCAATTTTCGCGCATATTCTTAGCATACCTTAGCTTTTACGGGAGGTACTTCGAATATGTTCGGATGGTTTGTGCGGCTCGTTTCGCGGCTGTTTTTCTTCACGGGATATGTTGGACTGAACAGTTCCTTTCCGGATCCGCTTCCGGCGGAGGAGGAGCGCCGCTGCCTTGAGGCCATGGCGCAGGGCGATGAGCATGCGCGCGAAAAGCTGATAGAGCACAATCTAAGGCTTGTCGCGCACATTGCGAAAAAGTACGCCTCCCCCAAGCGGGACAGCGACGATTTGATATCCATCGGCACGGTGGGGCTTATAAAGGCCGTGTCCACGTTCAACGCATCAAAGAGCAAAACGCTCGCCGCTTATGCGGCAAGGTGTATAGAAAATGAAATCCTCATGTCCCTGCGTGCGGAAAAGAAGCAGAACGGCGAAGTGTATTTGATGGAGCCAATAGGTACGGACAACGACGGCAACGAGATTTCGCTTTGCGACATACTGGGCACGGATGCGGACCATGTGCATAACGAGGCGGAGCGCAGCATGGAGGCGGAGCGGCTTTGGCAGGCGATAGACGACGTACTCAGCGCGCGGGAGCGCACGGTCGTAAAGCTGCGTTACGGCATCCCCTGCGGCAGGTGCATGGCGCAGCGGGAGGTGGCGGCTATATTGGGCATATCAAGGAGCTATGTTTCCCGCCTTGAAAAGAAAGCGCTGACCAAGCTTTATTCCCGCCTTGGGGAGAAATAATCAATGCTTGACAAAGTGAAAAAACAGTAGTATCTTTCAATGCGGTAAAAATGCGCCGGGGTAAAATCCGGCGTTATTATAGATTTTATACATACATTAGAAAGGAAGGCATAACCATGCAGATGTTGGTTTTTATTACCAAGCAGACTGAATGCATAAACCCCATTCTGGCCGATCTGCTCAACCGCAACATAAGCGGCGCGACCGTTATCGACTGCGAGGGTATGCTGAAAGCCATCAACGAATCCAGTATCGATCCCCCGCCGGTATTCGGTTCGCTAAGGCACTTTATCAATCCCGGTCAGGAAACGGTAAAGATGCTTATGATAATACCGAGGGATGATGAAAGACTTGCGCTTGTGAAGCAAATAATTCACGAGCATGCCGGCAGGCTGGACAGGCCGAACACGGGCATAATGTTTGAAATACCCGTTATGAACGTTGAGGGGGTTTCGAAGAAGAGCTGATGAGCATTACAATTTTATATATTGCGGCTGCTATGGCGGCCGGGCTTCTGTTCAACAGGTTTGCGAAGCTTATTTCGCTGCCCAATGTAACGGGTTATCTTGTTGCGGGCCTTTTGATAGGGCCAAGCGTGCTTAACCTTATCCCGAAGGATGGTACCGAGGCGCTGAACGTGCTGGTAACGCTGGCGCTGGGCTTCATCGCCTATTCGATAGGCGGCGAATTCAACATAAACAATATAAAGGCCATAGGCGGCAAGAGCATAATAATAACCATGTTCCAGGCGCTTACGGCAGTCGGCCTTGTGGACATAACGCTTTGCGCTCTTGGCTTTGACGTGCCGCTTGCGCTCACGCTCGGCGCAATAGCCGCGGCCACGGCTCCGGCGGCCACGCTTATGGTAGTGCGCCAATACAGGGCGAACGGCCCCGTCACGCGCACGCTGCTGCCCGTGGTCGCAATGGACGACGCGGTTGGCCTTATAGTTTTTGCCGTATCCCTTGCGCTGGCGCAGGGAATGTCCGGCGGCGGAGACATGAGCTTTTACACAATGGTCGTGCAGCCGCTTACGGAAATAGTGCTTTCCCTTGCCATAGGCGGGGCGATAGGCCTTATTGCAAGCATTGCGCTGCGCTTCTTCCATTCAAAGGATAACTTCCTTTGCGTATCCGTTGCGGCGGTGCTGCTGGGCACGGCGCTGGCGGACATATGGGGACTTTCCTCGCTGCTGCTCTGCATGTCCATAGGCGCAATAGTATGCAACCTTAGGAAGGATGCCGATAGCATAATGGAAGGGTGTGAACGCTGGACGCCGCCGCTTTTCATGCTGTTCTTCGTAATATCGGGCGCGGAGCTTGACCTTGCCGCCATACCGACGGTCGGCATACTCGGCGTTGCGTATCTTGTGGCGCGCTCTGCGGGCAAATACCTCGGCACATACATCGGCTCAGGTATAGTTCACGCGGATGAGAAAATAAAGAAATATCTTGGCCTTGCGCTGCTGCCGCAGGCGGGCGTGGCGATAGGTATGGCCCAGGTTTGCGCGGCAAAGCTGCCCATGTACAGCGAACGCATAACCACCGTTGTGCTGTGCGCAACGCTTATATACGAACTCATCGGCCCCGTTATAACCAAGATGGCGCTGATGAAGGCGGGCGAAATAGCGCCGGAGCTTGCCCATGCGCGGCGTAAAAAGGCGCAAAAAGCCTGATGTAAATAAATAATTTGCTATTTTGGCCCGCGCCGGCTTCAAAAAGCTTGTGAACGGGCCATTGTTATGCTATTATATTAAGTGGGTATTTTTTATCTACCGGCTTTGTGTCGGACGATGTAGAACATACACTAAGAAGAACATGTTATTTGGAGGTAACTTTTTATGCTGATGGCTGGCGATTTCAGGAAGGGCGTTACTGTGGAGATCGATGGACAGGTTTGGTCCATTGCCGATTTCCAGCACGTCAAGCCCGGTAAAGGCGCGGCTTTCGTCCGTACGAGGCTCAAGAACGTTATGACCGGCGCGGTGCTGGAGCGCACATTCAGCCCCACGGACAAGTATCCCCGCGCTCATATCGAGACCAAGGAGATGCAGTATCTTTACAACGACGGCGAGCTGTACTACTTCATGGATACCGAAACCTATGAGCAGCTGCCCCTTAACCACGACCAGGTCGAGGACGCTATCAACTTTATAGTTGAAAACATGAACGTGAACATCCGCTTCTACAAGGGCAACGCCTTCTCCGTGGAAGCTCCCAACTTTGTTGAACTTACCGTTACCGAAACCGAACCCGGCTTCAAGGGAGACACCGCGACCGGCACCACCAAGCCCGCAACGCTTGAAACCGGATACAAAATCAACGTTCCCCTGTTCGTTAACGAAGGCGACCGCATAAGGGTAGATACCCGTACCGGCGAATACATGGAGCGCGTATAAGCTATCCTGTATCAAATAAAATTTATAAAATAACTACAAGGAGGTCACTATGGGTTACAATAAGGAAAAGGTCGCATATCTGCGCGGCGTAGTAGACGGCATGGATCTTGCCGACGACAAGTATGGCAAGCTTTTCAAGCTGATAGTTGAAACTCTGGACGAGATGGCGGACACCGTTGACGAAAACGAGGAAGCCATTATAGACATGGACGAATGCATAGACGACATTTGCGATGAGCTGAGCGACATAGACGAATGCCTTGATGCGCTGTGCGATTGCTGCGACTGCGACGAGTGCGACGACGATGAGGACGAGTGCGACTATGACTGCGAAAACTGCACCGACAAGTGCGACTTTTGCGACGACGACTTTGTTGAAGTAGAATGCCCCCATTGCGGCGAGACCATCTATTTTGACGAGGACATGCTGACCGAGGACGGCGCGCTTATCTGCCCCAACTGCAACAAGCCCGTTATCCCCGCGGCGGAAGATCTTCAGGACGAAGAATAAGCCAAAGGCTTAAACCATGGGGCTGCCGCAATGCGCGGCGGCTCCTTTTTATATATTAGCCGCATATTCTCCCGCCGCTCTTGACTACGCGGCTGCAAGGATGTATGCTTACATTATATCAATATCACCATTATATAAAGGAGAGCTTATGGAAACCAAGGATCTTATGTACAAGCGCGCATATGTATGGGACAAGCTGAACGCCGAGGAGCGCAAGGCCTGCATGGATATGGGCGAAGATTACAAGGCGTTCCTTAACGAAAGTAAGACCGAACGCCGCTGCGCCGCAGAGATAATCCGCCGCGCCAAGGAAGCCGGATTCGTATGCATATGCGAAAAGAAGGAGCTCAAGGCCGGCGACAAGGTATATTACAATAACCGCGGCAAGGCCGTTATGCTATCCGTTATAGGCAGCGAGCCCCTTGAAAACGGCATGAACATAGTGGGCAGCCATATCGACTCCCCGCGTTTGGACATAAAGCAGAACCCCGTATACGAGGCCGGCGGAACCACCCTGCTTAAAACGCATTATTACGGCGGCGTAAAGAAATATCAGTGGGTTGCGCTGCCCCTTGCCCTTTACGGAGTTATAGTGAAGGCAAACGGCGAAAAGGTTGAAATAGCCGTGGGCGATAAGTGTGGGGATCCCGTGTTCTATATTTCCGATCTTCTCCCCCACCTTGCCAAGGATCAGATGAGCAAAACCATGAGCGAGGGCGTGGAGGGCGAAAGCCTTAACATATTGATAGGCAGCCTGCCCGTTGACGATACCGAAGCATCCGACAGATTCAAAACCGCCCTGCTCGCCGTGCTGAACGAGCGTTACGGCATAACCGAGGAGGACTTCGTATCCGCCGAGCTTGAGGCTGTTCCCGCCGGCGCCGCGCGCGATGTTGGCTTCGACCGCGGCCTTATAGTTGCCCATGGTCACGACGACCGCGTATGTTCCTATGCTTCCCTTGCGGCGCTGCTCAGCATTGAAAAGCCCGCCCGCACCACCGTTGGCCTGTATGTGGACAAGGAAGAGGTCGGCAGCATCGGCGCAACCGGCATGCATTCCCAGTTCTTCAACAACATGGTTGGCGAAATGATAGCCCTTATGAACGGCGGCAACTGCTCCGATCTTGCCGTAAGGCGCGCCCTTGCGCACAGCACGCTACTGAGCGCGGACGTTGCGGCCGCGTTTGACCCCAACTACCCCAGCGTTGGCGACAATGCCAACTTTGCCGCCATCGGCCAGGGTATTGCCATGGTCAAGTACACCGGCTCCCGCGGTAAGAGTGGCGCAAACGACGCGGCGGCGGAGCTTGTTGGCAAGGTACGCAAGCTGTTCAACGACCACGGCGTGGTTTACCAGACCAGCGAGCTTGGCAAGGTTGACCAGGGCGGCGGCGGAACCATAGCCTACATAATGGCCAATTATGATATGGACGTTATAGACGCGGGCGTTGCCATGCTTAGCATGCATGCTCCTTGGGAAATAGTATCCAAGGCGGACGTGTACATGACCAGCCGCGCTTATCACGAATTCTTTGTGAATTACAGATAATCACACGCCCTAACTTAGGCAATATCTAAAGCGAAACAGCGGGTATCCGAATAAAAGCCGGATACCCGTTTTTAAGTTGATGTAGGGTGTTATCCATGCTATAATTTTTGCGGAAGAAGAAGTTGGCAAATCGGAATTTGCGGAGGGTGTTTTATGAAACTATTATTTATAATTGGCGATGCTGCTGTCGGAAAAATGACAGTTGGTCAGGAGCTGATGAAAATAACGGATTTAAGGCTCTTTCACAATCACATGACCATCGAACCAGTGATAGAGATTTTCGGTAGATACGACGGAAAGACAATCTCAGAAATACGTGACACTATTTTCAAGAACTATGCAGCTTCCGATAACTATGGGATGATTTTTACAATGATGATGGATTTTGATATGCCGTCAGAATGGGAGTATCTGGAGCATGTCAAAGGTATATTTGAACCATACGTGGCCGACTTTTATTATGTTGAACTGATTGCTCCGCAAGAAATAAGACTGAAAAGGAATGTTTCTGAGAACAGACTAAAAAACAAAGCTTCCAAAAGAGATATAGAGACTTCAAATCAGCGTCTAATCAATGATGACAAAAACCATAGGTGTGTTAGCTATGAAGGCGAGATTACTTTTGATAACTACCTAAGGATTGATAATTCTGATATGGAGCCTGATAAAGTTGCAAGATTGATCAAGGAAACTTTCAATCTATAAATTCCGGTTTGCACACCTGACCATCCATCATCAACCGCTATGGCAAATCGGAATTAGGAGGTATAAATACATGGCAAGTGCGTATTACAAGCCTTGCAAGGAATTAGACATTTGCAATGAGTTGATTGAAAAATATTGGGAATCAAAACAATATGACAAGTGCTTTGAAGGACATTTGGTTTTGGCAGAGCAAGGCTATCCCCTTGCTGAATGTCAAATAGGCTATTTCTATTATGAGGGACTCGGTGTTGAAAAGGACTTGGAAAAAGCACTATATTGGACTCGCCGTGCCGCAGAGCATGGTGATAGAGATGGGCAATACAATTTGGCATGGTTTTATGAAGAAGCAATCGGAGTAGAACGAGACATCGAACAGGCTAAGCATTGGTATCGACTTGCCGCACTGCAATACCATGATTTGGCAATCGAGAAATGCAAAGAGTTAGGTATTACATTGTAATTATAGATCCCGGTTTGCACGCCTGACCATCCGGCCTTATTCCAATCCGTGCAATTTTATGGATAATATGTAAACTTATGTTTAGGTTTGTCGCACCCACTTGAAGCAATATCACGGCTCAGGTATAATTTAGATATAATAAATTATTTCAACAGGAGTGTATGCTATGCGAATAGGACAATTTAGCGAAAGCTTTCTTCCCATAGTTGATGGCGTGGGCCGCGTGGTTTACAGCTACGCAAACGGCCTTGCTAAAGGCAGCGACGAATGCTACGTTATCGCCCCGCAGAACAACACGGGCTACCGCGGAGGGTATCCGTTTGAGCTGGTAGACTATTCCGCATCCCCCGTTATAGGTTCGCCGCAATATAAAAGCGGGCTTGCGGTGCTGGATAAGCATTATCTTGACCGCATGGAAATGATAAAGCTGGACGTTTGCCATGCGCACACGCCGTTCTTTGCCGGTCAGGAAGCGCTTAGGCTATGTTCCAAATATAATCTGCCGCTGATAGGCACATTCCATTCCAAATATTACGACGATTTTTATAAGGCCACAAATGCGGAGCTTATCGCCAACATAGGCGTAAAGTTCGTTGTGGACTTCTATGAACGCTGCGACGAGGTTTGGACTGTAAGCGAATCCTCCGCCGTGGTGCTGCGCGAATACGGCTACACGGGCGACATTATAATAATCGAAAACGGTACGGAGATGCGCCCCGTAAGAAGCGAAGATAAGCAGGCCGCAATAGAGAAATTCCACATTGATGCTGCTAACCCCGTTTTCCTTTTCGTTGGACAGATAAACTGGAAAAAGGGCATACTGCGCCTGCTTGAGGCGGCGGCATACCTGAAGCGGCGCGGCGAGAAATTCACCGTTGTGCTTGCAGGCCAAGGTCCGGATGAGGAAGCCGTGAAGGCAAAAGCCAAAGAGCTTAGCGTATCTGAGCATGTATTGTTCACCGGCCACCTTAGCGACACACATCTGCTGGACGGGCTTTACCAGGCGGCTACGCTGTTCACCTTCCCCTCCCAGTACGACACATTCTCACTTGTTATACGCGAGGCGGCGGCCATGTACACGCCAAGCGTGGCAATAGAGGGCACGGCCCCCGCGGAGCCGATAGTGCACGGGCAGAACGGCCTTGTTTGCGCGGACGACGGCGAAAAGCTGGGCGAGCTGCTGCTGAAATACATGCACGATACCGAAGCCCTTACCCGCATGGGGCAGGCCGCGCACGATACTATCCCGCACGACTGGGACAGTATACTGGTCAAGGTGCGTGAGCGCTACGCCGCGCTTGTAGCCCGAAAGGACGAAGCAAAAATGACCGAGCGGCACGCAAAGCTGAAAGACACTCTGCTTGAGCGCTACGAAAAGCTGGCGGCCTACTTCGGCCTAAAGCTATAAAACCGGGCAATATAAAAGGCGCAGGAGCAGCTTCCCGCGCTTTTCTTTTTTATCAGCTTATATCCACCATTCCGGCGTAAGCATGCCGAGCGTTACCACTTTATTCGCCTCATAGTCCAGCATTATCTCCACATTCCTGTATTCATCGGGCATAAGCTGGCTCATCAGTTCCCTGCATGCGCCGCAGGGCGGTATGGCCTCCCCCTTTGAATTGATGGCGATAACGCGGCGAAACGCACCTTCGCCATTCGTTATCATGTTGAATATCGCATTACGCTCGGCGCATACGCCCAATGTGCAGGCGCTGTCCACGCACACGCCAACGTATATTTTGCCGGAGGCGGACTCTATCGCCGCGGCAACGCCGCCCGCTTCAACGAACCGCGAAACCTCCCGCGGGGCAAGCACGCCCTTCGCCGCGGCATACATATCGGCCCATATCTTTTCCATGTTCATTCCTCCGTTTTTGTCTATATTTTCCCTGTCAGCTTATATAGCGTCAGCGCTATCGCTTCACGCATGTAGTTATTGGGCGCGGTGTAATATACGTCCTTTGCGCCGAAGCCGTCTATAGCTATTCCCTGCTTCTTTGCCACAAGCTCCGCGCGCAGCACATGAAAATTGGTTGTTACAAACGCAAGCCGCGCGCCGTTTGGGTACAGCGAATCGATTATTTCCCGGGAAAATGCAAAGTTTTCCTCCGTACTTGTGGATTTATCCTCCATAATTATGCGCTCGTTCGCTATGCCTCTGTTCACCATATAGCGGCGCATAGCCTCGGCCTCGCTTATGCTTTCGCCCTGCCCTTGCCCGCCGGATACTATGGCTACCGTGTTTGGGTTGGCATTAAGGTATTCTATCGCCCTATCCAGCCTGTAGCTTAGCGTTAAGGACACGCGCTCTCCATGCACGGCGCAGCCAAGCACTATCAGCACGTCCGCCCCTTCTTCCGGATCGTCATGCGCGCTTGTGTATATCATGCCGCCTACTATCAGCATAAACAGCGCATATGCTATATACGCGCCAAAGAACGCATATCTGAGCCAAAGCGCGTGCGCCGTGAATGAACGCAGCGGTTCAAAGAATATGCCCACTATTATGAGCGGCATGCCTATTATGGCGGGCAGCATTATGCCAAGGTTCATGTTTGACCACATGGAAAGCACCGCCGTGTCCGCAACGCCGATTGCGCCTATCAATATCATTATTATTCTGAAAAACTTCATCAAACGTTCTCCCTCCTTATTTCTACCGCACCCTTGGGCATTGTGTTCGCCATTGTGGTGCCTATCAATATAAGCGCGGTGGCTATGCCCTGAAGCAGGCTGAATGCATCGCCCAGTATCAGCACGCCGGACAGCACGCTTGTGAGCGTGGTTATGCCGGCAAATGAGCTTGAGCGGTTGGCGCCTATCTGCGCAATGCCGTAGGTATGCATGATGAACGCGGCCACCTGGCAGCCCAGCGCCAAATACAGCACGGCAATAAGGAACTGCGTATCATGGAACGGCAGCGTAACGTATTCGACCAATGTGCCCGCGTTCGCGTGCTCTATTACCGCGCCCGCCGTGAACACGACCGAGCCTACGACCGCCATAAGATAGGTTTTCTCAAAGCTTGAAAACTCATCCGCCCTGCGCGCGGCTATTGCATAGCCAACGTCCCCCATTACGGCAACGAACAGCATTGCGTACCCGAGCGGGTTTAGCGAAGCGGAAAAGCCCTTAACAAGGGCAATGCATATAACGCCGGCAATGCTGAGCACAATGCCCATTACCTGCAGCCTCGTTGGCCTTTCTTTAAGGAAAACCGCGCTGAATATCAGCACAAATATGGGTATTACGGCAATTATCGTGCCGCTTTCGCTGGCGGTGGTCAGCCGCATGCCCACGCTTTCGCCAATAAAATATATCACCGGCTGGAATATGGCCATCGTCAGCACCGCGCCGAAGCGTTTGCCGCGGAAGTTCAGCTTTATCGCGCCGCACAGCGCGAGTATGCTCATAACAACAAGCGCCGTAACAAAGCGCCAGCTTAAAAGCGTGCACGCAGAAACGCGGTCAACAGCGCCCTTTGTGAAAAGGAAGCTGAAGCCGAACAGCAGGCTTGCAACCAGCGTGGCAATCATGCCAAGCGTTTCATTTTTTGAACCGATACTCTTTCCCATGCCGTATAGTATAACATAAATAACACCCCGATTTGTATACGGGGTGTTAACTTTGGTCGTTAGATTATTATTTATCCCAATTCAACAGGCGTTCCTGTAGTTCCCCTGTTTCTTCGGAGATGATGCCTTCTCCGGAAACGGTGGGGTAATATTGCGGATTTTCCTCCTGGAACTTTCTTATCGCTTCCCAATTCACGATCTCCGCCGCGGAGCAGTCGTACTCATTATCAAAGGCAATGTCCAAAAGGCGTTCCTGAATTTCCCCTATGCCTTCCGAATCCATTGCCGCTTCCGCCTGCGGCGGCAATTCAGGCGTTTGCGCATCGCACGGCACCGCTGCCGCGGCGCAGCCCGCCATCAGCACGGCAAGCAGCAATGCCGAAATTATGCTTATTCGCTTCATACTCCCTCTCCTTTCACTTCTGCACTTTTTATTTTTAGCTTTGCACATATCCGATAAGACCGGCCTTTCGGACTGTGATTCCATAATAGCATGGTTTCATTGCTTAAAGCAAGCCGTTTTTGCTTGTTTTTCTATATATCTTGCCCATTTGGGCGTTAAGGGGCGAAAAGTTTGTGTATAGGGTGTTAAATTTGTCAACATTGCGCGGTTTGATTGCCAAACAAGCCCTTTCCATGCTACAATAATATGAATTATGCAAGAAAGGCGATAACCATGGGTTTTATGGATAAACTGCTGGGCAACACCAGCGAGGCGAAGCTGAAAAAGCTGGCGCCATTGGTAAAAAAGATAAACGAGCTTGAGCCTGCCACGCATGCGCTGAGCGACGGCGAGCTGCGCGCGAAAACCGACGAGTTCAAGGCCCGCCTTGCTAACGGCGAAAAAGAGGACGATATACTGTGCGAAGCTTACGCCGTGGTAAGGGAAGCCGCAATGCGCACGATAGGCCAGCGGCATTTCGACGTTCAGCTGTACGGCGGCATAGTGCTGCACCGCGGCAACATTGCCGAAATGAAAACGGGCGAAGGCAAAACCATAACTGAGACGCTGCCCGCGTATTTGAACGCACTGAGCGGGCACGGCGTGCATATAGTTACCGTTAACGATTACCTTGCCAAGCGAGATGCGGCATGGATGGGCAAAATTTTCCGTTTCCTTGGGCTGAGCGTAGGCTGCGTAGTCCATGAGCTTTCCAATGACGAACGCCGCATGGCCTATAATTGCGACATTACATACGGCACCAATAACGAATTCGGCTTCGATTACCTTAGGGACAACATGGTGGTCTACCGCGAACAGATGGTACAGCGGGAGCTTAACTATGCCATAGTGGACGAGGTTGACTCCATTTTGATAGACGAAGCGCGCACGCCGCTTATAATTTCAGGCACTGGCGAAAAGTCCACCGATATGTATGCCAAGGCAGATCGCTTCGTAAGCCGCCTTGTGAGAGGCGAAAACATAGAAAAGCTTTCCAAGGCGGACATTATGATGGGCGAAACGCAGCAGGAAAGCGGAGACTATATGTGCGACATAAAGGCGCGCACGGTCGCGCTTACCCAGCAGGGCCAGCGCAAGGCGGAGACATTCTTCGGCATAGACGATATTTCGGACGCCGCGAATACCGAAATAAACCACCATATAATTCAGGCCCTCAAGGCGCATGCCCTTTTCACGCGGGATAAGGACTACGTTGTGCAGAACGGTCAGGTGCTTATAGTTGATGAATTCACCGGTCGCCTCATGATGGGCCGGCGTTACAGCGACGGACTGCATCAGGCATTGGAGGCCAAGGAACACGTTAAGGTTGAGCGCGAGAATAAAACCCTTGCCACCATCACGTTCCAGAATTATTTCAGGATGTACCATAAGCTTGCCGGCATGACCGGAACGGCTAAGACAGAGGAAGCGGAGTTCCAATCCATATATGGGCTGGACGTTATGGAAATCCCCACCAATAAGCCGCTCAGGCGCATAGACAATAATGACATTATATACGGCACCGAGCGCGGTAAGTTCGATGCGGTAGTGGACGAAATAGTAAAGGTTCACGCGACGGGCCAGCCGATACTGGTCGGTACCATATCGGTCGAAAAGAGCGAAATGCTGAGCGACATGCTTTCCCGCCGCGGCATAAAGCACCAGGTGCTCAACGCCAAGCTGCACGCCAAGGAAGCCGAAATAGTGGCGCAGGCGGGCAGCTTAGGCTGCGTTACCATTGCCACCAACATGGCCGGCCGCGGTACGGACATACTGCTGGGCGGCAATCCGGAATTCCTTGCAAAGCGGGAACTCAGGCAAAATGGTATGGACGAACTGCTCATAGAGGCCGCCACGGGGCACGAGGAAACGAGCGACGACAGCGTGGTTGAGGCCCGCGCGGAATACACGGAAGCATACAACAGAATAAAGCAGGAAACCGATAAGCAGCACGACGCAGTGGTTGCCGCGGGCGGCTTGCACATAATAGGCACCGAGCGGCACGAATCCCGCCGCATAGATAATCAGCTGCGCGGCCGCGCCGGCCGCCAGGGAGACCCCGGCTCCACGCGCTTCTATGTATCGCTTGAGGATGAGCTGATGCAGCGCTTCGGCGGGGAACGCATAAAGCTGATGATGCAGCGCATATCGCCGGACGAGGAGATTCCGCTGGACATGAAGCTGCTTTCAAAGCAGATTGAGAACGCACAAAAGCGCGTTGAAGCCCATAACTTTGAAATACGAAAGAACGTGCTTCAGTATGACGACGTTATGAATAAGATGCGCGAAATAATCTATTCGCAGCGCCGCCGCGTGCTCATGGGCGAAGATATTCACGATTCCATAATGGAAATGGTGAACGAAAGCGTTACGGCAAAGCTTGACCAATGCGCAAGCGCCCATGCTTCCGCCAACGAATGGGACATGATGGCGCTGTACAGCGAGCTTAACCAGCTGCTCGGCGCGGACTTCACGGGCAAGCTGCACGGCATAACCAACCGCAAGGCGCTTGAGGAAAAGACGCATGAGCTTGTTGACGCGCTGTACGCCAAGAAGGAAGCGGAAATATCCGGCGCGGGCATAGACATGCGCGAAGTGGAGCGCGTGGTGCTGCTGAAGGCAGTTGATTCGCACTGGATGGATCATATAGACGCAATGGATCAGCTGCGCCAGGGCATAGGCTTGCAGGCGCTCGGCCAGAAGGACCCGGTTGTTGCATACCGCAACATGGGCTTCGACATGTTCGATGAAATGGTGCTTGGCATACGGGAGCAGACCGTGCGGAACATATTCCACGTTACCGTGCGCATGGCGCCGCAGCAGCGAGAGCAGCTTGCAAAGCCGGTTGAGGTTGCGGGCGACGATAAGCAAAAGCCCAAGCGTACAGATAAAAAGCCCGGCCGTAACGACCCCTGCCCCTGCGGCAGCGGACTGAAATACAAGAATTGCTGTGGAAGGAACTGATACCTTCCACGGTAAATATAAAACACAAAAAGAAGGATGTGATTAACAGTGATCCAACTGGATGAAACACGGCAGCAGCTTGCCGCGGCGGTTGAAACGCTGAAAGAGGCAGGTGGCTCCCTTTGACCTTGCTTCATTGAGCAAGGAAAAGGAAGAACTGGAGGCCGAAATGGGCAAGGAAGGCTTCTGGAACGATGTTGAGAACGCGAACAAGGTGAACCGCCGCATGAAGGCCATAAGCTCCAAGCTGGATAAGTATTCTCACCTTATGGCAAGGTGCGAGGACCTTGAAACGCTGATTGAAATGGCGGACGAGGAAAACGACGAAAGCCTTGTGCCGGAGGTACAGAGCGAGTTTGCCTCGCTTGAAAAGGACATAGAGGCGCTGAAGCTTGAGGCGCTGCTGAAGGGCCCATATGACAGCTATAATGCCGTACTCAGCCTGCATGCGGGCGCGGGCGGAACCGAGGCGCAGGACTGGGTAAGCCTGCTTTACCGCATGTATACCCGTTACTGCGAAAAGATGGGCTATTCCGTAAAGGTGATAGACTATCTGGACGGCGAAGAGGCCGGCATAAAGAGCGTTACGTTCGAAGTGGACGGCGACAATGCCTACGGCTACCTTAAGGCCGAAAAGGGCGTGCATCGTTTGGTAAGGATATCTCCGTTCGATTCTTCCGGCAGGCGGCATACCAGCTTCGCTTCCCTTGACGTTACGCCTATATTCGACGACGATACAAACGACGTTGAGATAGACATGGACGATCTGCGCATAGACACATACCGCTCCGGCGGCGCAGGCGGCCAGAACGTAAACAAGGTAAGCTCCGCCATACGCATAACCCATCTTCCCACCGGAATAGTTGTGCAGTGCCAGAACGAGCGCAGCCAGCTTCAGAATAAGGAAATGGCAATGCGCATACTGAAGGGCAAGCTGATGGAGCTGGCGGAGCAGGAGCGCATGGCTCAAATGAACGAAATAAAGGGCGAAATGAAGCGCATAGAATGGGGCAGCCAGATACGTTCCTATGTATTCCAGCCGTATACGCTTGTCAAGGACCACCGCACCGGCGAAGAAAATGGCAACATTCAGGCCGTTATGGATGGCGACATAGAGAACTTTATAAACGCCTACCTTGCAAAATCCTGAAAAAGCATGCTAAAAAGGAGCCTGTAAAGGCTCCTTTTGGTGTATATCGATTCTTATTATTCCTTGAACAGATGCGGCAGCGCCTTGCTCTTGCTTATCAGCACATACAGCGCCGCGCCAACGATTATGCCAACCAAGCCCTGCATAAGGTTGCCGGGGATGCTTGCGGCGGCGGCCCAGCCCTTGCCAAGCAACAGCGAAGCATAAACAAAGTACAGCACCACCATGGCAATTTCGCCGGCAATGCCGCTTATAACAAGCGGAAGGATGAGGTTCTTGGTGTTCTGCTCCTTGCCGCGCCTGAGCGCCGTAAACAACACATAAGCTATCAGCGCAACAACCGCCTTGATAACAAGCGTACCGGGCGCATAATGCGGATATGCCGCCAATATGTCCGCCAGCATACTGCCTATGCCTGCCGCAGCGACGCCATATATAGGCCCTAATATCCAGCCGCACATAAGCACAACCGCGTCGCCCAGGTTAACATAGCCCTGCATAGGCGAAGGGATGCGGATTATCATGGTTGCAACGCAGGCGAGCGCGGCCATCATTGCCGCAACAATAATCTTGTAGAGCTTTTCGTTTTTCATTTCAGGTATATCCTTTCCCGTTATAAGCGTATTCACGCTCTATGTCATATAATATCACACATTAGGAATAAGTAAAGTACCCTTTGCTTATCGCCGCATGATTATTTTAGATATACCCATTATGTTACCATCAGTTGATAAAGATAAAGGGGACGCGCTGAGCATCCCCAATAAAAACATATGAGCAAGCAATAAGCCGGGTTCTGTCGGCCGGTAAAACCGGCGTGCGGCCATCTATCTTGGCACGGCGTTGCCGCCGCACTCGCGCGATTATCAGGAGCCTAACGGGCAGCCATTTCTGCGCAAAAGCGCATGCGCTCCCATTCCAATCTTGCACCGGGTGGGGTTTACAGGACGGAACGGTTACCCGCCCCGCCGGTGAGCTCTTACCTCGCCTTTCCATCCTTACCGCGCATAAACGCGGCGGTATATCTCTGTTGCACTATCCCTGGGGTCGCCCCCGCCGGACGTTATCCGGCACCCTGCCCTGCGGAGCCCGGACTTTCCTCATGCGGATGACTGAAAACTCAGTTCCGCACGCGACCGCATGGCTTACTCACAAACTTTATAAACTTTTCTATGCGTACAGTATCCTGCCGCAGTTTTCGCATTCAACAATGCCTTCCCCCGTTGCAACGCGCTTAACGGTGCTTGTGGGCAGCGACATGTTGCAGCCGGAGCATTGGTTGTTTTCAACCTTTGCCATCGGCACGGCATAGCGCCCCTTTATGCGCTTATAGCGCGCAAGCAGCTCCGCATCCACGGCCTTCGCCGCTTCGTCTGCGGCAGCCTTGGCCTTGTCTATATCGGGCTTAGCGGCGGCAGCCTCCTGCTCGCATTCGCTCCTGGCGGCGTCGTATTCCTTCTTGGCCTTAGCAGCCTTGGCATAGGTCTCCTTGTATTCCGCCGCGGATTTTTCAATCTGCGCTATCGCATCATAAAGCTCTCGCTTTGCGGCTTCTGCCTTTTTCATTATTCGCTCCACGTTCCTGCGGGATTCGGTCATCTCCTCCGCGGTGCATTCATCATCGTTGAGCATTATTTTGAACTCGCCAAGTTCAAGCTCGTATTTATGCGCCAGTTCATCTATCTGCGCCTGAAGCTTATCCACGGCCTGCTGGCGGCTGTCCAGCGTTTTTTGTATTCCGGCTATGGCGTTCTGCTGTTCCTTCAAAAAGTTGAACAGCTTATTCAGCTTTTGCCTTGCGGGCGTTGATTTAAGCTTGTTTTCCAGCTTATCCGCTTCAAGCTCGGCCTGCTGATACTGCCAGAGGGCGTCCAGTTTGTTCATGGTTCATACCTCCATATCTATAATTCACGCTAAGGTCTATATAATTCCTCCGCTGCAAATCATAATCTCCTGAGTGGGCCGTATTCATACTCACTCACTTTATATTGTACATCATCGCCTTCGCAATGTAAACGTCCTATGAGCCGATTCAGCACGGTTTTCTCCGTTTCGTAATGTCCCGCGTCTATAAGGCAAATGCCCGCCTCCCGCGCATACAGTGCCTCGTGGTGCCTGCATTCGCCCGTAACGAACACATCCGCGCCCGCATCACGCGCCAAGAGCGCGTATTCGCCCGCCGCGCCGCCTATAACCGCCACGCGGTTAATTATCCTGTCAATTTCGCCTGATATACGCACGGCGGTATTCAGCTTTTCTTCAACCGTTTTTGCAAACGTGCCGAAGCTTACCGGCGCGGCAATCGAACCTATCCTGCCAAGCCCGTCCGGCTCCATGGGCACGGCATTCTGCACGCCCAGCGCTTCCGCCAGCGCGTCGTTCACGCCATCCTCGGCGGCATCCAAATTGGTATGCGCCGCAAAAAGGCCTATGCCGTGGCGTATCAGCATATATGCGCCCGCAGTAGCCGGATCGTCCGGCGCAATGCGCTTAGTTCCGCGGAAAAACACAGGGTGATGCGTAAGCATAAGGTCCGCGCCCCATTCTATCGCTTCCTTGGCGGTTACGCTCGTGCAGTCCAGCGCCACAAGCACGCGCCGTATCTCCTGCTTCTCCGGCCCAATCAAAAGCCCCACGTTGTCGTAATCCATTTGCAGTTCACGCGGAGCTATCCGCTGCATTTTTTCGGTAAAGTTTGATATGTGCATGTGGTGTTCTCCTTTCTACCACTCCGCCCTCAGCCTTTCGGCATCGTGCAGTTCGTTTATAAGTTCTTTTGGTGCGGCGCCGCCATTTTGGGCGCTTTGAAGCTTTTTGCCGCGCGTGGCGCAGACCTTATCCAGCAGCTTTTTCAGCGCCGCTTCGCGCTTACCGTATGCTATTTCGCCGAATTCGAGCAAGCCCCCGTCCGGCAGCGGGCGCGCTATGCCATCGTAATGCGCAAGTATCAACTGATAATACCGCCCGCCTTCTTCTATTATGCTTTCGTCGGTTATGCCAAAGCCGTTCGCGTAAAGATATTCGCGCAGTTCCTTAGCCCCGCCCATGGGCTGCATGGCTATTTCCGCTGCGCGGCGGGCCTTGTCCCCTCCCGCTTCAAGTATGCGCGCTATCAGCTCCCCGCCCATGCCGGCTATTACAATGCTGTAATTTTTCGCGGCAATATCTATGTTCATGAACCCATCAGACACGGCAAAGCCGACCATATCTTCAAGCGAAAGCTCCTTAATAAGCGCGCGCGCCTTGCTGAGCGAATCCGCGCTTATGTCCGCGGCCGTTGCATGCGCCGCCCTGCCCATGGTAACGGCGTATGCGCACAATAGGCCGTGGTCAGAGCCTATATCTATCAATTCTTCCGTGCCGCGCAGCATATTCAGCAATGCGCCCAGCCGTTTTGTAAGCCGCTTCAGCTTATATCCACCTGCCCCTGCATAAATGATATCTTATTTATTTTATACAAATATTTCGCCTTTTGCAATCAAGTATATTCCGCAGCCGTCCAAGCATACATATGTACCATCATCACATAAGGAGCTTGCACACATGGAATACAGGCGCAGAAAAAAATCCGGTTCAATGCGTTCCCGCCCGCGCAGCCGCGCGCAGTCGTCCTCCGGCGCCGGAGGAATGATAGTATCGCTCATACTCATTGCCGGAATAGTATACATAATAGTCACGTCAAACGCCGGCGAATGGGTGGCGCGCGAGGTCATGGCCCCGCTGTTTTCCGCCGTTTCTTCCATTGGCGATAAGGCGAACGACGCGCCGTCAAGCCTGAACAACAGCGGCACAACAGCCGGCGGCATAAACCTTTCCACGGGCGAATCAACCGCCGCCGAAAGCGCAAACGCCGTGCTGCCCGCATTGAACTGCTATATGCTGCAAATGGGCGTGTATTCAAGCCACGAAAACGCGCAGAAGGAAGCCGAACGTCTCCGCGCGCTCGGCGCAGCAGGCTATATATTTGCCGACAGCAGCTACGGCGAAACACGCTACCGCGTTATGGCATCGGGCTACGACAGCGAGCAGAGCGCCAAAAGCGTTAAGGATAGGCTTACGTCAGAAGGCGTGGAAGCCGCCATGTACACACTTTCCTCCCCGCAGGCCAGCTTTAGGGTTACGGCGGACAAAAGCGCCATAGAGGACATTTGCGGCGCATTTGCCGCATTTGACGAAGCCATAGGCAGCATGGGTCAGGCGGTGATACGCTTCGATAAGGAAAGCCTTAGCGTGGCGGACGGGAAGCTTATCTGCGCCGATATACTGAACGCATTCGATGCAAAGCTTACGCCGCTTGAATCCTTTTCCGGTACGGACGGCACACTTGGCGAAATACTCGGCGCGTATTCGGACTGCCGTGCGCAGCTTGACACGGTGCGCGGAGGCGAATATCAAAGCATTGTGGATTTTTCATCCGCAATGAAGTATACTCATTTATATATCGCTTCCCGCTACGCGGCAATGGTTGAAAAGCTTGCGGGATAGTATGAGCAAAGGATGATTTTTTATGACAGCCGGCGAACTTTCGCGCCGTATCGGCGGCACGCTTATTGCCGCAAATGCCGATAACGAAATATCCCGCGGCATGGTTTGCGACATGCTGAGCCACGCAATGGCGCACGGCAAAGCCGACTGCGCATGGATAACCGTACAAACGCACATGACAGCCGTTGCCATAGCCACGCAATGCTCAATGGCGTGCATAATATGGCCGGACGGCATCGCCGCGGATATGCTCAGCGCACAAAGGGCGGAGCATGAAGGCATAGCGATAATATGCAGCCCGCTTTCGGCTTACGAAATAGCGGGCATAATGCACGAAGCCGGAATACAGGCCTAAACGAACCGCTTCATATAGTTCAAAAGATTGTCGCAGGCTATTTTGCGGATATCGCTTTCGCTAAAGCCTGCTTTTTGCAATGCTGCGATAAGCTTGGGAACATCCTTCCAGTTGTTCATTCCTTCGGGATAAGCGTCCTGACCCATTCCGTCAAAATCGCTGCCAAGGGCCACGCAGTCTATGCCGCCCACCGCCGCAATATGCTCTATATGCTTAACTATATCCTCTATCCTTGCGCGGCCGCGCTCAACAATCTGCGGCGAATAATAGTTCACTCCTACCACGCCGCCGCGCCGCGCAATCTCCCTTATGTGCCTATCCGAAAGCGAACGCCTGTGCTTGAGCACCGCGCGCGCATTGGTATGGGATGAAAATATTGGGGCGCTTATTTCGTCCAGCACGCCGTCTATTGAAGCGTCGCTCAGGTGCGCCACGTCCACGGCCATGTTTATCCGCTCCATTTCGCGCACAACGCTCCTGCCAAGGCGGCTCAGTCCCTTATCCCTTCGCGCCATTGCGGGGCTTGCAAGCTCGTTTTGGTCGTTCCAGGTAAGCGTCATTGCCTTAACGCCCAATTCATGGAACAGCCGCAGGTTTTCAAGCCGCTCCTCTATCGCCTCGCCGCCCTCTATTGTAAGCACGGCGGCTATTTTGCCCTGCCCCGGCTCAAAGTCCTTTGTAAGCGGCGTAAGCATGCTGTTGGCGGCTAACATGCGCTTATATGCGTCTATAAGGCTCATGCATTGCTGCAAAAACGTAACATCCTCATCAGGATCCATCCACGCGGCAAAAAGCTGCATAGCCGCCCCGCCCGCGCGCATACCGGGAATATCCACGGCCTGCCCTGCCCGCGGCACGGCAACGTCATATTCCCTATGCAGCATATAATATAAAAAATCGCAATGCGCATCCGCAACGTACATAGTTTTCTCCAGTCTGCTTTATCATTAAAAGGCCGCGGCAGTTGCGCCGCAGCCCATTTTTATTTTTGTCCGTATTCCGTTTATTTGGCGAACTCCACCGCGCGCGTTTCGCGTATTACGTTCACCTTTATCTGGCCGGGGTATTCAAGCTCCGTCTCTATGCGCTTCACGATCTCCTTGGCCATTATTATGGTATCGGCATCGTTCACGTTTTCGGGCTTGACGATTATACGTATCTCGCGCCCTGCCTGTATTGCAAAGGACTTATCCACGCCCTCGAACGAGTTTGCGATTTCCTCCAGCTTTTCAAGGCGCTTGATGTAGTTTTCAAGCGTTTCGCGCCTTGCGCCGGGACGCGCCGCGCTTATGGCATCCGCCGCCTGAACAAGCACGGCCTCGACCGTTGCGGGTTCAACGTCGCCATGGTGCGCCATTATGGCGTTTATGACCTGATTATTCTCGCGGTACTTCTTGGCAACGTCGGCACCTATCTGCACGTGCGGGCCCTCAACCTCGTGGTCAATGGCCTTGCCTATATCGTGCAGCAGGCCGGCGCGCTTGGCAAGCGTTACGTTCGCGCCTATTTCCGCCGCCATAATGCCCGCAAGGTGGGAAACCTCGATGGAGTGCTTCAGCACGTTCTGGCCATAGCTGGTGCGGTATTTAAGCCTGCCCAGCAGCTTAACCAGTTCGTGGTGCAGCCCATGTATGCCGCATTCGAAAATGGCCTGTTCGCCCGCTTCGCGTATCTGCACATCCACTTCCTTGCGCGCCTTTTCAACCATTTCCTCTATGCGGCCGGGATGAATACGCCCGTCCATTATCAGCTTTTCAAGCGCTATCCTTGCAACCTCCCGCCTTACGGGATCGAAGCCGGAAAGTATAACGGCCTCCGGAGTATCGTCGATTATCAGATCAACGCCCGTAGCGGTTTCAAGGGTGCGTATGTTCCTGCCTTCGCGGCCTATTATGCGGCCCTTCATTTCGTCATTGGGCAGCGCGACTACGCTCACGGTAGTCTCCGCCACGTGATCCGCAGCGCAGCGCTGTATTGCAAGGGATACTATGTTCCTTGCGCGCTTATCGGCCTCTTCCTTGGTCTTTTGCTCTATTTCCCTAAGCATCAGCGCCGCTTCGTGCCGCGCGTCGTGCTCAACGCTTTCAAGCAGAATATCCTTGGCTTCGTCCATGCTCATGCCGGATATTGTTTCCAGCTCTTTAAGCTGCTTAGCCTTCAGCTCGTTTATCTCCGCCTCGCTCGCTTCAATCTCCTTCTGCTTCTTTACGGCGTTTTCCTCGCGCTGCTCGATAGCCTCTATCTTTTTGTCCAGCAGCTCTTCCTTCTGCAAAAGCCGGCGCTCACTGCGCTGTATCTCGTTACGGCGTTCCCTGTTTTCGCGTTCGTTTTCGCTCTTTAGCTTATAAACTTCTTCTTTTGCTTCCAGTATCGTTTCTTTTTTGATGGTTTCCGCGCGCTTCTGTGCGGCGTCTATCATCTGTTTTACGGCGTCTTCAGCCTTGGCAACCTTAGCCTCGGCAATGTTGCGGCGATACCAGTACCCTCCGAACCAGCCGCCGGCACCGCAAACAACCCCAACTATAATGGGGATAAGTATGTCCCACAAAGTAAGTACACCTCCAAATATATATCGAAAAATCCGAGCATATCAACGTTGTATGTATAAATAAGCATAATGCAATAAATCACAAACACACACCGGTGCATATTTACTCCGTATAATTGTAAAGCCTGCACGGCTAAAAGTCAAGATTATGAAAACTTTATGCGTTGCCGCAAAAAAGTTATAAAATGCGGCAAAAAGGCCGCGGGAGCGGATCCTGCGGCCTTTTTATGCACGGTAAAAATTATTCTTCTTCCTCAACCTCGGGCAGTATGGCATTATGATAAATCTGCTGCACGTCGTCGTTATCGTCAAAACGCTCTATCATGCGCTCTATCTTTTCGGCAAACTCGGGGTCGCTCGCGTCAACGGTGGTCTGCGGTATCATTGATACTTCGGCGGAAAGGAAGCTGTAGCCAAGCTTTTCCAATTCTTCGCGCACGGCGGAGAAATCGTTTGCATTGGTGTATATTTCAAACACATCGTCCTGGGGAACAACGTCTTCCGCGCCCGCTTCAAGCGCCTGCATCATTATCTCGTCCTCGTCAATGTCGCTGGTACGCTCGATTACGATAACGCCGCGCTTATCGAACATCCATGCAACGCAGCCGCTCGCGCCCATGCTGCCGCCGCTCTTATCGAACAGGTGGCGCACCTCCGCCGCGGTACGGTTACGGTTATCGGTAACCACGTCCACTATCATGGCTATGCCGTTGGGGCCGTAGCCTTCATAGGTTATCTCTTCGTAGTTTATGCTGCCCAGCTCGCCCGCGGCCTTCTTAATGGAGCGGGTGATATTGTCGTTGGGCACGTTGGCGGCCTTCGCCTTGGCTATAACGTCCCTAAGCTTTGAGTTGTTGTTGGGGTCGCTGCCGCCCTCTTTAACGGCTATAGCTATCTCGCGGCCTATTTTGGTAAAAATTTTGCCGCGCTGAGAATCGGTCTTTTCTTTCTTATTCTTGATATTTGCCCATTTGGAATGACCCGACATATTGTTGACCTCCACAAAAATTAACAACTTATTATAGCACCCATTTAGCCCACGTACAACCCTGCGCGGCCAAATTGCCGCGTTTTTCTTCTTATTTTACCAATTGGGGCGGTATTTCGCCACGTTGGCGTTGTGCTCCTCAAGCGTTTTGGCGTAAATAAGCTCGCCCGTTTCTGAATCCATAAGGCAGAAATACAGGTATCCTTCGTTCATGTATTCCTCATCCGGATACAGCGCGGCCTCTATAGCCTTCCTGCCCGGATTTGCTATCGGCCCAAGTGGCAGCCCTTCATACACATGGGTATTATAAAGCGAGGCATCCGCCATCTGCTCAGCTGTAAACGTGAGCACGCCGGACGTATGGAATATGTACTTGAGCGGCGCGTCGCTTTGCAGCTTCATGCCCTTATCAAGGCGAAGATGGAACACGGCCGATACGCGCGTAAAGTCGTTTTCGTGCCGCGCTTCCTTTTCAATAAGGGAAGCGAGCGTTATCACGTCGTCCACGCTCATGTTCAATTTCGCCGCGCGGGCGGTATATTCATCGCCCATTATCTGCCCGAAGCGGGTGAGCATCCTGCCGATTATCGATTCGGCGGATTCATCGCTGTAAATTTCATATGTATCGGGGAACAGATAGCCTTCCAGCGCATAGTCACGCGCCTGCGCGCTGTTCACGGGTATGTTGGCCACGAACGGATAGCTTTCCTTAAAGCTTTCGCCCGTTTTGCACAGGTTCAGGAATTCGGACTTTGCCTTCAGCACGCCAAGCGTTACAAGCTTGTCCGCAATGTCCTCCGCTGTCATGCCCTCCGTAACAACGAATTTGAGCGTTGTGCGCGGCGGGTTGCCTTCGCATATAACGTCAACAATCTGCTCAATGTCCATGTTGCGGGAAAGTATATATGTTCCGGCTTTAAGCTTGCTGGATTTTCCCGTGAAGTCAACATATATCTTGAACACGGTCTTGCTGGTTATAAGCCCGGGGGACACGATGTTCCCTTCTTCGTCCACGCCGCCGGCCTCATACAGCTTTTTGGCTATGCTGCTTGCTCCGGAGCCGGAATTGATTGTTATTTCAACAGGCGTTGCGTCGTTTATATCCACTGGAGAAAACAGCTTTGCCTTAACCTTATTGAACGCAAACGCGAACACGAACACGCATATGCCCGCGCTTATAAGGAATATGAGCAGCGGCCTTACCGCGCGCCATATTTTCCCTGCCGTGCTGTTTCCCTTCCCGCTATGCCGTTTTCTTTCCTTTGTGCCGCGCTCCACGCTACGTTACCTCTCCGTTTAGTCTTCGCTCAGGCCCAAGTCAAGGTCTATGCCGTCCGCAAGTATTTTATAAACATCGCCAAGCATTGTATTCAGCCTGTATTCGGCCATAAGATAGGCCGATGCATCGGGGTTGAGCTGAAGCACCTCGCCTATTTTTTGCAGCCTTTCCATGGCCTCGTCATCCTTCTGGCCCGATACAAGCGCGCCCTGCATGCGGATACGCAGCGTCATGTATTCCTTCAGCAGCGCCTTGGTAGTGTCGTTCGCAAAGGCCTTTTCCTTCGCGTTTTTATAGGAAACGTATTCTTCGCTTTCGGCCATTGCCTTGGCCAAATCCCTTGCCTTATCGTAAATCATAGTTTACCTCCGTTTTGTATTTATATGTCTATTTCTATAATAATAGGCAAAATTATCGGTGTACGCTTGGTTTTGTGGTACAGCTCGTTTTTCAGCGCGGAACGGATATTGTTCTTTATACCGCTCCATTCGCTGCGGTTGGCCGATGCGAACTGCGCCGCAAGCCCCTTGACCAGATTTTTCGCGTCCGCAATCAGTTCTTCCGAGCTTTTTACATATACGAATCCGCGCGATATTATCTCCGGCTGGCCAATAAGCTCTCCGGTTTTCTTTTTGAGCGGTATCACGACGGTGAAAAGCCCGTCCTCGGAAAGCTGCTTCCTGTCCTTTAGCACCGCGTCGCCTATTTCGCCCACGCTGGAGCCGTCTATCAGCACGCTGCCGCTGTGCACGGAGCCGTTCGCCTTTATGCCGGACTTATTAAGCTCTATCACCTCGCCAAGCTCGGGCACAATTATGTTTTCTTCCGGTATGCCCATCTGCTTTGCAAGATCGGCATGCTGATAAAGCTGCTTAGCCTCGCCATGTACGGGTATGAAGAATTTGGGCTTTGTAAGCGTGAACATAAGGCGCAGTTCCTCGCGCCGCGCGTGGCCGGAAACGTGCACGTCCGCCATTCTGTCGTAAACAACCCTTACGCCGCGCTGATAAAGCTGATTTATCACTCTGCTCACGCCCAGCTCGTTGCCAGGTATTGCGGAAGCGGAAATAATTACCGTGTCCCCTTCGCCCACGTTAAGCTTATGCGATGCGTTGGCCATGCGGAAAAGCCCGCTCATGGGTTCGCCCTGGCTGCCGGTGGTTATTACGCAAACCTTGCTGTCGTCAATACGCTTGAGCTTTTCCACCTCAACTATCTTTTCCTCAGGAATGTTAAGATAGCCAAGCTCCGCCGCAACCTTGGTTATGTTCACCATGCTGCGCCCCTGGAAGCATATTACCCTGCCGAATGATATTGCAACATCCGCGATCTGCTGAATCCTGTATATGTTTGATGCAAACGTGGCCACTATCACGCGGCCGTCCGCAATGTCAAAATAATGCTCAAACGTTTTGCCTATTTCGCGTTCGGATACCGTGTGGCCGGAAAGTTCGGCGTTGGTACTGTCGCTCATCAGCGCAAGCACGCCCTTTGAGCCGTAATACGCAAACCTGCCCATGTCCATGGGTTCGCCGTCCAGCGGAGTGTAGTCCACCTTAAAGTCGCCCGTATGGATTATGGTACCCACCGGCGTAACTATCGCCAGCGCCACCGCGCCCGGTATAGAATGGCTGGTCTTTATAAATTCCGCCGTGAAGCAGCCAAGCTGCACCTTGTCCCCAGGCTTTATAACGTTCAGCTTTGCGTTCTTCACGCGCTCCTCTTCAAGCTTGTGCTCAATAAGCGCGCAGGTAAGCTTTGTGCCGTAAACCGGGGTTTGAAACTGCTTTAGCGCGAAAGGCAGCGCGCCTATATGGTCCTCGTGACCGTGGGTCACCAGTATGCCGCGCAGCTTGTCCGCGTTCTTTTCAACGTATGTCATGTCCGGTATAACAAGATCTATGCCCGGCATGTCGTCATCGGGGAATATAAGCCCGCAGTCTATTATTATCATGTCCTTGCCGTATTCCAGCACGGTCATGTTCTTGCCTATTTCGCCCACGCCGCCAAGCGGGATTATCTTCAGCTTGTTCTTTGCGCGGCCCGTGCGCGCGCTCTGCGCCTTCGCTGCTGTCTTTGCGGCGGATTTTGCCACGCGGCTCGGCTTTTCGGCGGCGGCCTTTTCGGTTGTCTTTGTGCGGCCCTGTGCGCGCGGCCGCGTTGCGCTGCGCCTGCGTGCGCCGGTCTGCGCGCCCGCTTCGGCTTTTCTTCTGGTTCTTCCGCCCGCCTTCTTTTCGGTAGGCACTTCAATGTTATCCGTCAAAAGTTATCCTCTCTTTCGTATCTTTCCATATATCTATACAGTTATATTATACTATGATTGTTATTGCCCAACAAGGGGCGTATTTTGTGAACAAATGGGGACGGGCGGTAAAGCGCCCATTCGCCGACAAGGCTGCCGCAGTACAGTGCATCGCTAAGCACGCCAAAAGCCTCCCTGTCGAGGGAGGTGGATGCGAGTGTAACGAGCAGACGGAGGGAGTAAACCGTGGCTCCGCTGTTTACGGCAACCCCTCAGTCACGGCGCAGTACAAACACCGCGCACAGTGCCGTACCCCTTCGCGGAGCGATCGTTGTTTAACTCCCTCAGTCTCGCCTGCGGCTCGACAGCTCCCTCGACAGGGAGCCTTTTGATGGTATCACTACTTCTTCGTCTTTGGCGTGAATATTGCCGCATTGAGCGCGCCGAAAACTATTGCCGCGGCAACGCCGCCAGCGGTGGCCCTTATGCCGCCGGTGAACGCGCCTATAAGCCCGTCCTCCATCGCACCGTCTATCGCGCCCTTGCCAAGGGCATAGCCAAAGCCCGTAAGCGGCGTCGTAGCCCCTGCGCCAGCCAGGCGCACCAGCGGCTCATACAGCCCAAGCCCCGTAAGTATCACGCCCGTAACAACGAACAGCACCAGCACCCTTGCGCTGGTAAGGCGGGTAAGGCTTATCAAAAGCTGGCCTATTACGCATATCGCCCCGCCTATAATAAACGCATAAATGTATGCGGAAAGCTCCATTACTTATCTCCTTTCTATCACTACGCCGTGCGCTATGCCCGGTATGCTTTCGCCCTGCAAGCCCGCCGTGGGGCTCATCAGCGCGCCCGTAGCCATGAACAGTATTCTTTCGTATTCGCCCGCATCCATGCGCGGCAGTATATAGCCATTCATTGTAACGGCGCTGCACCCGCAGCCGCTCCCGCCGCACACGGCGTTCTGTTCGGCGGAAAATATTATGTTGCCGCAGTCAAGGTGCCGCGTTCCGGCGTCTATACCGGCATCATTGAGCAGCATAAGGAAAAGCTCGCTGCCGAAGGAGCCAAGATCGCCCGTGATTATCAAATCATAATCCTCAACCGTGCGCCCAGTATCGAACAGGTGGCGTTTAAGTGTATCCGCAGCCGCCGGAGCCATTGCCGCGCCCATGTTCGCCGCATCCGTTATACCAAGGTCAACAACCCTGCCTATCACCCCTCCCGCTATGCATACGTTTGAAAGCGAGCCTTTGTCCGCGCAGCCGCTGCCGCTCAAAAGCGCGCAGCCCGCGCCGGTAACGGTGCGCTGGCTTGTGGGCACGGCCTGCGAGCCCATCTCCAGCGGCAATCTGTACTGCCGCTCCGCCGTGGAAAAATGGCTGCTTGCGGCGCAGGCTACTCTGTCCGCAAAGCCGCCGTCTATAAGCATGGAGCCTATCAGCATGCCTTCGGCCATTGTGGAACACGCGCCGTAAAGCCCAAGGAACGGTATTTCAAGCTCCCTTGCCGCAAAGTTTGCGGATATTATCTGGTTCAGCAGATCTCCGCCCAGCAATATGTCCACCTGCATAGGCGTAAGGCCGCCCTTTTCAAGGGCCGTACGCACCGCGTGTTCAAACATTTTTCTTTCGGCCTTTTCCCATGTATCCTCGCCCCATGTGTCGTCCTCAAGGGCAATGTCGAAATATCCCCCCAGCGGGCCTTGGGCCTCAACGTCGCCAACTATCGTTCCGCCGGAAATGATGCGCGGCGGGTCGGCGAAAAAAACGGTTGACTTGCCTTTGCATTTTGTGCGCATATGCCTTATCCCCCCCCCGCTAAAAACGCCCCGTTATAAGGCAGGTTATTATGCCCACTATAACGCTTGCGCTTATTCCGTAAACAAGCACCGGCCCCGCTATTGAAAAAAGCTTGGCGCCAAGGCCAAGCACATAGCCTTCCCGTTTGAACTCCATCGCGGGGGACACTATTGAATTGGCAAAGCCGGTTATGGGCACCACGCTGCCCGCGCCCGCCCACGCGCCTATTTTATCGTATATGCCAACGCCCGTAAGCGTTGCCCCTATAAACACCAGCACTATCGCCGTAAACGCTGCAACGTTTGATTCGCTGTAATTTAGCGTAAGCTTTGCAAAATCGTGTATAAGCTGACCTATGCAGCATATTATCCCGCCGGACACAAAAGCGCGGATGCATTGGGAAAGCGTTTTGCTTTTGGGCATCCGCTCGTTAACGCGCCGCTGATAATCCTTCTCCTTCGCCGAAGGTATACGTTCGTTCTTCATTTTTAGCCTCCTTCTGCCATAACGCCGAACTTATATAAGGAGTATTGGCATTATGGGGAAGGATTATGCCCCGCCTTTTCCTTAGGGCCCCTTTCCCCCGCCCGTTTTTCCCTGTCGTTCGGTAGGCCGGTGCCGCCGGGGGCAATCAGCTCCTGCGGCGGGCGGGTGAAGCAGGGGCGCGTATCAGCGGCGCAGCTCATATGCACCCGCCTTTACGAACCGCGCGCCTGCAAGCCGGTTTTCCCCCGGCGGGGATACGAACGCAAAGTACAGCACCGCGCACAGCGCCGCGCACGCCAGCACGCTCAGCGCGATAAGCAGCAGTTTTTTCGTTTTCATATATCAAAAAAGCCCTTCCGTTTTTTGCTTATTATCCGCGGAAGGGCCGATATATATGCTTTTGTGCTTAAAAATCGAAGCCGAAGCCTATGCCGCGCACGTCCGCGGCCTTTTCGGAAAGCTTGGCTATGGGGAAATCGTTCATGTCAACAACAAAATTCTTGCTGTCCCCGCCTTCGAACAGGGCGTTTTTTGAAAAATACCATGCGCCGATAAACCTGCCGTTTTCGTCATAAAATCCGGCGAATATCATGTTTGCCGCGCATGCGCGCCCCTCTTGGCAGGTCAGCCTGCCCGAAAGCGTTGTTACGGAAGGATAATTGTCCGCAATGTACAAATTGTCCACCGTTATGCGCGCGCCGCGCTCGTCCCGCTTTTGGGCGGTAAACGAAGCGTTAAGCGTTATCGTCTCACCGGCGGGTATTGTCGTTTCGCCCAGCCAGCGGGCGATATATCCCGTCTCCCCCGGCAGCAGCACGATATAATCGCTCAGCTCCGGCACAAATTCCGCCGTTTCATTTACGCCGGCGGCCGCGATGGTAAGCTTCACGTTTGAAACAGCTATCGGGCAATCCCCGTCGTTTTGGTATTCCACCGCGGCGTAAAGCTTAGTCTTATCGCCATCCGCATATGAATATGCCGCCGTGGCGGTAACGCGGGCGGATGCATTAGCACCGTATGCGGCTGGCGTAGCTTCCGCATCGGGCGCAGCCGTGCCTTCCGGCGCGGCAGTGGCAGCCGCATCCGCAAGGGCAGGCGTTTCGTCCTTCGCCCCGCAGGCGGAAAGAATAAATATTGCCATAAGCGCGGCAAGGGCCGCAATGGTCTGCAAAAAAAACTTTTTCATATCTAAAATTATAACACAGCATGAACAAAATGCAAAAGCACATTTAACGAATTTGCATTACGGTAATAATATGCTAAAATATAGGCGGAAACATAGGCCTCGGCCTTAGATTTAGATCACAACGAATAAGGAGGAAATTTATTATGAAAAAGACGGTAAAAGACGTTGATGTGCGCTCCAGGCGCGTGCTTGTGCGCGTGGACTACAATGTTCCGCTGGATGCAAACGGAAACGTGAGCGACGATAAGCGCATAACCGCCAGCCTGCCTACGATAAACTATCTGCTTGAGCAGGGCGCGCGGATAATACTCTGCTCGCATCTCGGCCGCCCCAAGGGCGAAGTGAAGAAGGAGTTTTCCCTTGCGCCGGTGGCGAAGCGGCTTAAGGAGCTGCTGCCCAATGTGAACATATATTTTGCGTCCGACTGCATAGGCGAAGAGGCGCAGCAGAAGGCCGCCGCGCTGAAGGATGGCGAGATACTGCTGCTTGAAAACCTCCGCTTCCATAAGGAGGAGGAGAAGAACGACCCCGAATTTGCCAAAAAACTGGCCTCCCTTGCGGAAATTTATGTAAGCGATGCTTTCGGCACCGTGCACCGCGCCCATGCTTCAACCGCGGGCGTTGCGGCGTATCTGCCGGCGGTGGCGGGCTTCCTTATCGGCAAGGAGCTGAGCATAATGGGCGGCGCGCTTGAAAATCCCGAAAGGCCGTTTGTGGCGATACTTGGCGGCGCAAAGGTTGCGGACAAGATAGGCGTTATAACCAACCTGCTCAACAAGTGCGACACGCTGCTTATAGGCGGCGGCATGGCATATACGTTCTTCAAGGCCATGAGCTATGAAATAGGCGATTCGCTGCTTGATGCGGAAAGCATAGACTTAGCCAAGCAGCTTATGAAAACCGCAAAGGAAAAGGGCGTTAAGCTGCTGCTGCCCATTGACACGGTGGTTGCCAAAGCATTTGCCGCCGATGCGGAGCATATGACCGTTGCTTCAAACGCAATTCCCGCCGGCTGGCAGGGGCTGGACATAGGCGAAAAGACGCGCGAGCTGTTCGCCGCCGAAATAAAGAACGCAAAGACCGTCATTTGGAACGGGCCTATGGGCGTGTTTGAATTCCCCGAATTTGCCAAGGGCACAGAAGCCGTGGCCAAGGCCTGCGCAGAGTGCAGCGGCACCACCATAATAGGCGGCGGCGACAGCGCAAGCGCCGTGAAGAAGCTTGGCTATGCGGACAAGATGACCCACATTTCCACCGGCGGCGGCGCAAGCCTTGAATTCCTGGAAGGCAAGGTGCTGCCCGGCGTGGCCGCGCTGAACGATAAATAAGCCGTATAAAAAAGGGAGCTTATACAATGAGAAAGCCGATAATAGCCGGAAACTGGAAAATGAACATGACGCCGAGCGAAACGGCGAAGCTGATAGGCGAACTTAAGCCGCTGATTGCAAACGAAGCGTGCGACGTGGTGGTCTGCCCGCCCGCGTGCTGCCTTGCCGCGGCAAAGGACGCGCTGTGCGGAAGTGAAATCCATCTTGGCGCGCAGAACGTGCATTGGGAAAAGAGCGGCGCATACACCGGCGAAGTAAGCACAGCCATGCTCAAAGAGCTTGGCGTTGAATACGTTATAGTGGGCCACAGCGAGCGCAGGCAATACTTCGGCGAAACGGACGAAACCGTAAACCGCCGCGCCCGCGCGGCGCTTGCGGCGGACATAACGCCCATAATATGCGTTGGCGAAACGCTGGAGCAGCGCGAAAGCGGCAGCACAAATGAAATAGTATCCGCGCAGGTAAACAAGGCCCTTTGCGGCATGAGCGAGGCGGACGCGGAGCGCGTTGTGCTGGCATATGAACCCATATGGGCAATAGGCACGGGCCGCACAGCCACAAGCGAACAGGCAAACGACACAATAGCCGTTATCCGCGCCGAGGTGCGCCGCATGTTCGGCGCGGCGGCGGATAAGCTGCGCATACAGTACGGCGGCAGCATGAAGCCGCAGAACGCCAAGGAGCTTATGGCCATGAGCGAAATAGACGGCGGCCTTATAGGCGGTGCGAGCCTGAAGGCGAACGATTTTGCCGCCATAGTGCATTACGATAAATAAAAAGGACTATACGGTTATGAAGAAAATGACTGCGCTCATAATCCTGGACGGCTTCGGCATAAGGGAGGAGAGCAAATACAACGCCGTAAAGGCGGATGGCGTGAAGAACATAACAAAGCTTTGGAACGAATATCCGCATACGCAGATAGCCGCAAGCGGCCTTGCCGTCGGCCTGCCGGAAGGGCAAATGGGCAACAGCGAGGTTGGCCATCTTAACCTTGGCGCGGGCAGGATAGTTTACCAGGAGCTTACGCGCATAACCAAATCAATACAGGACGGCGACTTTTTTGAAAATCCCGCGTTCAATGCGGCCATGGACAGCTGCAAACAGCGCGGCACAAAGCTGCACCTTTTCGGCCTTTGTTCCGATGGCGGCGTGCACAGCCACCTGAACCATCTTTACGCCCTTATAAAGCTTGCAAAGCAAAAGGGGCTTGAAAAGGTGTATGTGCATTGCTTTATGGACGGGCGCGACGTTCCGCCCGAAAGCGGCAAGGGATACATTGAGCAGCTTCAATCCAAGCTGAACGAGCTTGGCTGCGGCAAGATTGCAACCGTAATGGGCCGCTACTATGCAATGGACAGGGACAACCGCTTCGAGCGCGTTGAAAAGGCCTATGCCGCAATGACATACGGCGAAGGCGTATACGCGGCAGACCCCGTGAAGGCAATGCAGGATTCCTATGACGCGGGCGTTACGGATGAATTCGTCGTGCCTGTGGTCATAACCGAAAACGGCACGCCGGTAGCCAAGGTTGAAGCGAACGACAGCATAATATTCTTCAACTTCCGTCCGGACAGGGCGCGCGAGATAACCCGCGCATACCTTTTCGATGATTTCACCGGCTTTGAAAGGCGCAGCGGCCGCTTCCCGCTTAACTATGTTTCCATGACGCAATACGACAAAACGTTTGAGGATAAGCTGATGGTTGCATTCAAGCCGGAAACGCTTACGAATACGCTTGGCGAATACGTGTCCGCGCATGGGCTTACGCAGCTGAGGATAGCTGAAACGGAGAAGTACGCGCACGTTACGTTCTTCTTCAACGGCGGCGTGGAGGCCCCCAATCCCGGCGAGGACAGGGCGCTTATCCCCTCCCCCAAGGTGGCCACATATGACCTTAAGCCCGAAATGAGCGCGTATGAGGTCACGGAGGAGGCCGTGAAGCGCATAAACAGCGGCAAGTACGACATGATGATACTCAACTTTGCAAATCCGGACATGGTTGGGCATACGGGCGTTATGGAGGCGGCTGTAAAGGCGGTGCACACCGTTGACGAATGCGCGGCGCGCGTGATAGACGCAATACTTAAAAACGGCGGCCGTGCGATACTTACGGCGGATCACGGCAACTGCGAGCTGATGGCGGAGGAGGACGGCACGCCCTTCACCGCGCACACAACAAGCCCCGTACCGCTTATACTAATCGACCCCGCGCATAAAGATGCTGCACTCCGCGAAGGCGGCAGGCTTTCGGACGTTGCCCCCACAATGCTGAAGCTGATGGGCCTGCCCCAGCCAAGCGAAATGACGGGCGAAAGCCTTGTGTAATCAAAACCGACAAGCATTGACGCCCGGGCGGAAACGCCCGGGCTTTTACTATGCAAACGGTAGATTTGTTCATAATTTGTTGCTATACTTGGTTTACCATCAGTTGACAAGGAGCGTGTTATGTATTTTCCCGAGAGCATGAATTTTCAATATTTCTTTTTTGCTACCTACATCGGCTATTTTTTGGAAGCATTGCCCTTTGCGCTGATAGCAGGCGCGATATATGGCCTCATCAAATTCAGAAAGTACAAAGAAACGCCCCTCGGCAGGAAAATATTTTCATGCGCCTTCGTTTGCTACATAACGGGACTTATATGCCTTGTTATAGGCTTGGATTTGATGCGCATATTCTGGTATAGTCTGTTTTATCACAGGTATTCCGGCATCACCATATATTGGTTCAGCGGCAGCTTTAACATCGTTCCGAACTTTTTCAATAACCTAAACGGGGAAACGATAGGCAACTTTTTGATGTTCCTCCCCTTCGGCATACTTTATCCGCTGTCTCAAAAGGAGCCGATATGGAAGAAATCCGTTATTGTGGGGATTATTACGGTTGCGGTTATTGAGGTGCTTCAGCCCATTTTCGGCAGGGCACTTGACATTAACGATATAATATTAAACTCCTTGGGCATTATCGTTTCCGCATCGGTATTCTTCGGCATCAAAAAGGCCATTGGAAAATAAGCAGCTTCAAGCTTAGCAAATAAACATAATCCTCCGCAAACGGAGGATTTGCTGTTTTATATTCGCTCCGCTATATTCTTTGCGCCACGGCTTCCATTATTTTATCCGCAATGTTCACGCCCGTTGCCGCGCTTATGCCGGCAAAGTGCGCGTTTGAATTGACCTCGCAAACAGTCATTTCACCGTTTTCGCCAAACAGTAGATCCACCCCTGCAAACGTGCAGCCGAGTAGCTGCGCCGTTTTTACGGCAAGCGCCGCCTGCGCTTCATTCAGCGTGTATGCGTCCGCCTTGCCACCCTGCGCAACGTTTGCGCGGAAGTCTCCGGATTCGTTGTGCCTTAGCATCGCCGCGGCAACCTTATCGCCCACGACATACGCCCGTATGTCCCGCGCAAAGCTTGATGCTATATACTGCTGCGCAATTGCCGCGCCGCCTGCCGTTTTCATAAGCGCGGCTTTGGCTTCCTCCATATTGCCGGCAAGGTATACGCCCGCGCCAAATGAGCCGAAGCATTGCTTGATAACGAACGGAAAGCCAAGATAAGCAGCAATTTTTTCAAGAAATGTACAGTCCGTGTACCCAACGCGCGGGAACGTGAGCGGTATAAGCACGGTTTTGGGCTGCGGCACGCGGTTCATAAGCGCTATATGCGTAAGGGATTTATCATCGCAAAGTTCTATCGCGCTTGCGCTATTAAACAGCTTCATCCCCGCCGCCTCAAGCGTTTTCGCAAGGCGAACGTCCTTATCCCAGAATATTGCAAACGGCGGCAAAGTCTCGTTGGCAACGGTTTTGCCCGATGCAATGTCGCACATCAGCTCTATGTTCGTTTTCAGCTCAAGCTGAAGCCCGGCTTTGTCCGCGCTTTGCTTCAGCGCGGAATAAAGGGAGAAGAACTTCTCCTCCCTAAGAAAGCCGTTTATTATAATATAGCCCTTGTTTTGCTGCATAGTGCGCCTATCTCTGCTTTGCCTTGGCCTGATCGACCTTTATTATGCCGTCCCTGAATGCCTCAAGCAGCTTCATAAGGTCGTCTATGCGGGACTGTATCTCCTCCCCCGTGTCTATATCGGCAACCATAACGCGGTGGGAAAGTTCGTCCACGTTGAAAGTGTGGCTCGTTATGTCGCGCCCGTTTTTCACGGCGTCCTCAATGCTTGTGAACGGTTCATGCGCGGCAAGCCGCATGCCCAGCGAATTGAAAAACATTGTGTATCCCGCTATGCCGGTTTGGCTTTGGTACGCGCGGCAGAAGCCGCCGTCTATAACAACCAGCCTGCCGTGGCCCTTCAGCGGGCTTTCGCCCTCCTTTGCCTTAACGGGGACGTGGCCGTTTACTATGCGGCTCCACGGCTTATCGCAGCCGAAGGAGTGCAGTATCTTTCGGCAGAACTCCTCTTCGTCCGTATAGCTGTAATAATGGTTCTTGGGTTCCTTCCATGTTGCCTTGTCCTCAATAAGCGCGCGCTCAAACGTGGCAATATGGTCGCGGCCGAACACGGGCGAATTTCTTCCGCACCAAAGGTACCAAAGATAGTCGCGCCCTTCCTCGCGTTCCTCGCTGCCTTCCGGCGCAAGCAAGCCCTGCCGCGCAAGGCGGTCGGCATAGTCAAAATACGCCTTGCCGGAAAGCGTTACGGCCTTGCCGACTTCAAATTCCATGAAGCTGCCGTCCCTGTTGCAGGGCACGCACCCATGGAAAAGCAGATTGCCGTTGCGCTTTAAGTACAATGAACCCGCGGAGCAGAGAAAACGCGCGTGCGCCTGAAGCTTTTCGCTGTGCATGAATGCGGCGCAAAGCTGCTCCATCAGCGCGGCCTCCTCCTCGCTCAGCTTGGTGGGATCGTTGGGGTAAACGGTGGGGAAGTCCGTATCGCGCAGGGGATAATCCGTGCCATCTATATTTATTGTGCCCGCGCCCCAGTTGACGCGGCTCATCATGTCCCTATCCTCCATGCCGTATTCCCTGCGGCGGTGCACAAGCTGGCCCTCAAGCTTATACATAATTACGCTTATGGCCTTGTGCATGCGGGAATAAAGCTCCGTATCGCGCGGCTTAAAAGGCTCCTCCGGCAGCTTCCTCGGGGCGAAAACACGCGCGTCGCCATAGCGCTCGGTAGAGAACACGGCAAGCGGCAAAAGATTTATGCCGTATGAATTTTCCAGCATGTCGAGATTATCATACTGCACGCAGTTTTTTACCGCCGTTGCAACGCACACGGGGCTGCCCGCCGCCGCGCCCATCCAAAGCACATCGTGATTGCCCCACTGCACGTCCACATGATGGTGCGTCATAAGATGGTCGAGTATAACGTCCGCATGGGGTCCGCGGTCGAATATGTCGCCAACGATATGCAATTCGTCAACGGTCATGCGCTTTATAAGCGTGGCCATTTCTTCTATCATGGTATCCGCGCTGCCTGTATCGACTATTGCGCGGATTATATGGTCATAATAGCGCTCCTTGTTGGGCGTGCCGCCGGTATTGAGCATTTCCTCCATTATGTAGGCATACTCCCTTGGCAGAGCCTTCCTCACCTTTGAGCGGGAATACTTGGTTGTACACTGACGGCATACGGAAATGAGCCGCTTGAGCGTTACCCTGTACCAATCCTCCATGTCTGTTTCGGCACGTTTAACCTCCCTCAGCTTTTCCTTGGGGTAATATATCAGCGCCGCCAGGCTGCGCCTTTCGCTCAGGGTAAGGCTGTCCCCCAGCGCGCTTTGTATCTTTTCCGCCACGGCGCCGGAGCCGTTGTTCAATATATGCAGGAACGCTTCATGCTCGCCGTGTATATCGCTCATGAAATGCTCCGTGCCCTTTGGCAGATTGAGTATTGCTGTAAGATTGATTATTTCGGCGCTTGCCGCCTGCACCGTTGGGTATTCGCGCGCCATCTGCTGAAGTAGTTTCAGTTCTCGCTCCGTCATAGCGTACCTCCGCGTAAGAATAAATATTTGTATTTATATTTGCCGCCGCGCCCCCTCTATGCCCTGCGCGGGGCAAAAAGCCAAATTCAATTACATATTGTCGGTATTTTTAACGCCGACGTAGGGCAGATTGCGGAAATGGCCCATGTAATCAAGGCCGTAACCTATAACGAATTCATTGGGTATTACGAAGCCAACATAGTCCGGCGAAATGGCACATTCGCGCCTTTCGGGCTTATCGAGCAGGCAGGCTATCCTAAGGCTTGCGGGCTGGCGGGTTTTCAATATGTTTGTCAGGTGGTTAAGGGTAAGGCCGCTGTCCATAATATCCTCAACTATAAGCACATGGCGGCCGGTTATAGAAAGATCCATGTCCTTTGAAATGCGAACTATGCCGGAAGTGCGCGTGCCGTTGCCGTAGCTGGATATGGACATGAAGTCCATTTCAAGATTGCAGGTCATCTGGCGGGAAAGATCGGAAAAGAACTGCACCGCGCCCTTAAGTATGCAAAGGAGCACAACGTCCTTGCCCGCGTAGTCTTCGGATATCTGCGCGCCCATCTCCTTAACGCGCTGGCGGATCTGTTCTTCGCTTATCAATACGCGTGCTACGTCTTTTTCCATTTCGTTTATCATTGCTGCATTACCCCTTCTTTGGCCCGGTTCGGGTCAGTTTTATTTTTGTATGAATTCTATTTTAACAGCGTTTTTGCTATTAACGTTCAGCTTTATGCTCTCCGCCGCGCCAAGCCCCGGCGCGAACAGCACATCCCTGCCGGAAGCTATCAGCGCAAGGTCCCGCTTCTCCCGCGGCAGCTTTGCGTCTATATACGCATCCTTCAGCTTTTTGCTGCCGGGGGCGTTTATTCTATGGAACCTGTCCCCCGCTCTCCTTTGCCGTATGAGCGTATCCGCTGGCAGCTTGTCCGCATCTATGCAGGCGGAGTATCTGTCGCGCGGCCTGTCCGTCACGGCGCATTTTGCAACGCGGTATGTTCCCGCCTCGGTATCCGTTTCGCCGTTCAGGCAGAGCGGCTGCTCCCATTCGCCCGTCTGCTTTATGTAATGCCCGAAGCATATCAGTTCATAGCTTGTCCATACGTCCGCGCCCGGTATTTCTATCCTTGCGCCTGTGCGGGCTGAAAGGAGCCTTATTATTGAATCTATATGCCCGCGCTCCGCGTCCGTAAGCGCGCCTATTTCGTTCAGCGCCGCGCGTATGCAGCGACTTAAAATAGGCAGCGGCAGCCTGCTCAGCGCCGCCCTGTCGAATCCGCCTTCCCGCCTTGCCGCGTTCAGTTCCCTTTCGGCTATTTGGCAAAGGTAGCCTTCATCTTCGCTCAGCATTTCGCCCATGGCGCAAAGGCTTGGCACAAGGCGCGGGTTGAATTCCCGCTTAAGATAAGGTATTGTTTCAAGGCGCAGCTTGTTGCGCGTACCTTCGGCAATAAAGTTGGTCGCATCGGTGCAATAGGGAAGATTCTCATTAGTAAGGTAGCTTTCTATCTCCGCCTTGCTAAGGCACAGCAGCGGCCTTATTATGTCCCCACGCCTGGGCGCCATGCCGCAAAGCCCCCTCAGCCCGCTGCCGCGCACAAGGTGCAGCAGTATGCTTTCCGCCTGATCATCCATATGGTGCGCCACGGCGATCTTATCCGCGCCGAAAAACGCCTTTGCTTCCTCCAGAAAGTCATAGCGCAGCATCCGCCCGGCCTGCTCCAGCGTTTCGCCCCGCTGCCGCGCAAGGCGCGGAATATCCGCATAGCCGCCGTATACCCTTATTCCGTAAAAATCGCAAAGGTCATGCACAAACTCCGCGTCCTCTTGCGCCGCTTCCCCGCGGATGCCGTGATTAAGGTGCGCCGCGCATATTGTAAAATCAAGCCGCGTGCAGAGCGATTTTAATATGTGCAGCAATGCAACGCTGTCCCCACCGCCGCTTAAACCGATAAGCACCTTGTCGCCCGGAGAGATGAGTTCATGCCGCAAGATATATTGTTCTACCCGTTCACGCATAGCTGCTGCCTCCTTAACGACAAATTATACTACTATAAGTATACCTTTTACAGCGGCATTTGACAAGGGACGCCGCGGAATCTATAATGATATAAAATAGATTTTTAGGAGAGACACATATATGAAGCTTGGTGTAGTGGGTCTGCCAAACGTTGGCAAAAGCACGCTGTTCAATGCAATAACCAAGGCCGGTGCGCAGGCGGCCAATTATCCGTTCTGTACAATAGAGCCAAACGTAGGCTCCGTCGCCGTGCCGGACGAGCGGCTGGACGTGCTGGCAGAAATGTACAATCCCGAAAAATATACGCCCACAACCATAGAATTTGTGGATATAGCCGGCCTTGTGCGCGGCGCATACAAGGGCGAGGGCCTTGGCAACAAGTTCCTTTCGCATATACGCGAGGTTGACGCAATAGTTCACGTTGTGCGCTGCTTTGAGGATGAAAACATAGTGCATGTTGATGGTTCCGTCGATCCGGCGCGAGACGTTGAAACAATAGGCATAGAGCTTATATTTGCCGACCTTGAAACGGTTGAAAAGCGCATAGACCGCACCCGCAAGGCCGCCAAGGGAGACAAGCAGCTTATGGGCGAGGTTGAACTGCTGGAGCGGGCGAAGGCGCACCTTGAAGCGGGCAAGCCCATACGCACCATGCAGGCGGACGAAAAGGAGAAGGAGATGCTCAGGGGTATGTTCCTTTTGACCACAAAGCCCGTTATATACGCCGCCAACATTTCGGAAAACGACATCGGCAAGGCGGACAACGCGCTCGTGGACGCGCTGAAGAAGGCCGTGGCCCACGAAAACGCGGAGGTCATAACCATATGCGCGCAGGTGGAGGAGGAAATTGCCGAGCTTTCGCCCGAAGAAAAGCAGGCGTTTATTGAAGAACTGGGCATCGGCGAAAGCGGCCTTGATAAGCTGGTAAAGGCGTGCTACAAGCTGCTTGGGCTTATAAGCTACCTGACAGCGGGGCCTAAGGAAGTGCGCGCATGGACGATAGAGCGCGGCACAAAGGCGCCGCAGGCCGCAGGCAAGATTCATACGGACTTTGAGCGCGGCTTTATACGGGCGGAGGTTGTTCCGTTTGAAACGCTGAAAGAGCTTGGCAGCATGACCGCCTGCAAGGAAAAGGGCCTTATCCGCAGCGAAGGCAAGGATTACGTTATGCAGGACGGCGACGTGGTGGTATTCCGCTTCAATGTGTAAGCAATAAAAACAAAAGCTCCGGTCATCCGGAGTTTTTTTATGTTCAAAATCAGCTTCCTTTTTGCTGGTATTATTATAGCACATCTAAAACATAATTACCAGACTTGAACGCAAACCGAGAAGCGCATATCATCATAATGAAAAATAGAGGTGATATGCATGGATAACTACGCATTGGTAAACGACATTGCATCGGTATGGAAATACGCGGACGAAATGTTCCCCGCGTTCGGCAGCATTTCTATTGACTGGGACGGGGCATTCGGCGCGTTTTTGCCGCGTGCGCTGGCAGCTAAGGATGAAAAGGAGGCGCAGCTGCTGCTGTGCGAATTTTTGAACCTGCTTGAGGATGGGCATACGGACTATACCCCGCCGAGGGCCTTCCGCGACGGAATAGGCTATTTGCCGTTTGAACCGGACTATGCGGGCGGGAAATGGCACATCGGCGGCGCAAACGAAGCGCTGAGTGCGCATATTGGCGCGGAGATAATAAGCATAAACGGCAAAAGCATGGACGATGTTACAGCATTGCTGTACCCATATGCATACCATGTCGGTAACTTTATCTATCCTTCGCGTATGAGCACGCTGCTGCCCATGTTCCTTAGCAAAACCGGCAACGTGCTGAAAACCGCAAACGGCGAAGCGGAGTTCGATTTGGCTGAAGCGCAAAGCGCAATGCAGCCCGCTCCCGCTCCCGCGGCAAGCCGCGCATTTGCCCCTGCGGGCGAAGGCAAGCTTGAAATGCGGCTGTACAGCGGCAATATACTATACGTCAAATGGGACGACTGCCTTTACGATAAAGCTGCGGACGAAATATGCGCTGCGATAGCCAAGCATTCCCCCGCGGGCGTGGTGCTGGACATGCGCGCGAACATAGGCGGCATGACCATGTACGGCGGAAAAGTGGCGGAGCTGTTCATAGACGGCGAATTTCACGGAAGTCAAAAGCGCACGCGCCTGACTAAAGGCATAGACCTTGCCTCCGCAAGCCAGCTTGTTGGCATATGTTCACCCGAAACGATAGAAAAATATATCGAACAGGGACTTTGCGACCGCGAGGAGGCGGAACAAAGCCGCACGATATGGCAAAAGCAGAAATGCGAGCATTATTTGGACACATACGGCGCACCTGACCATAAGGCGCTGTATCACGGGCCTTTGGCTGTATTGACCTCCCGCCGCACAATATCCGCCGCAGAGGACATAGTCGCCATGTTCAAAAGCAACGACCGCGCCGTACTTATAGGCGAGCCCACCTGCGGCACTACCGGCACGCCGCTGCTGCTTAGGCTTAGCATGGGCGGCATGGCAAGGATATGCTCCGTGCGCTATGCGCTGCTTGACGGGACGGAGTTCATAGGCCGCGGCATAGCGCCGCACGTTGCCGTATCCGTGCCATACGGGCCGCATGACGCCGTGTTGGGCACGGCGCTTGAACATATTTCACATTAAATCAAAAGCCTCCGCATGATATAAATGCGGAGGTTGTGCCGTAATATGGGAGGCTTACAGCACCTTTGCAAGGAAATCCTTTGTTCTGGGGTTCTGAGGATGCTGGAATATTTCTTCCGGCGTGCCGCGCTCCATTATGTTGCCGCCGTCCATGAACAGCACGCGGTCGGATATTTCGCGCGCAAAGCCCATTTCGTGCGATACTATAACGGTGGTCATGCCGCCCTTTACAAGATCGCGTATAACGCTGAGCACCTCGCCCACCATTTCCGGGTCAAGGGCGCTTGTAGGTTCATCGAACAGCATCACGTCCGGCTCCATGGCGAGCGAGCGCACTATTGCAAGGCGCTGCTTCTGCCCGCCGGAAAGCTTATTGGGATGCTCGTTGCGCTTTTCGTAAAGGCCAACCTTGTGCAGCAGCTCCTCCGCCTGCGCGGTGGCTTCCTCCTTGGTTTTCAGCTTTTGCAGCACGGGCGCCATGGTGATATTATCTATGCAGCTCATGTGCGGGAAAACGTTGAAGCTTTGGAACACCATACCCATCCTGCGGCGGTATTGGTTTATGTCCACGCCCTTTCGGTTAAGCACATGCCCTTCAAACTCCACCGTGCCGCTGTCCGGCATCTCCAGCAGATTAAGGCAGCGCAGGAACGTGCTTTTGCCGCTGCCGCTGGGGCCTATTATGGACACGGCTTCGCCCTTTTTTATATGCTCCGTAACTCCGTTGAGCACCAGCAGCTTGCCGAAGCTTTTATGCAGATCCGTTACCTTAATCATGGCTCAGTCTCCTTTCGAGCGCGCTTACGCCGCGGCCGAGTATAAACGTTAAAATGAAATAGATTATGCCGACTATCAGCAGGCATTGCAGCGGCAGAAATTCCTTGCCGTTGACGGTTAAGTAGCTTGTCATCAAATCGCCCACGAAGAACGTGGATGCAAGCGAGGTTTCCTTGATTATGGTTATAAATTCGTTGCCGAGCGCGGGCAGAATGTTTTTCACCGCCTGCGGCAGAACCACCTTTATCATTGCCTGCGACTGGGTGAGGCCAAGGCTCCTTGCGGCCTCCGTCTGCCCCTTATCAACGGCCTGTATGCCGCTGCGGATAACTTCCGACACATAGGCGGAGCTGTTTATCGTGAGCGCTATTGCAACGCTTGCATATGTGCTTACGTTCAGCGAGGGCAGCAGCAGCGGCACAACGAAGTAACCGACATATACCTGCAAAAGGCTTGGCGTGCCGCGGATTATTTCCACATACGCCGTTATTACGCCGCGCAGTATGCGGCTCTTGCCCATTTTGCCGAAGGCGAGCAGCGTGCCTATTATCGCGCCGAAGAATACGGCGATTGCCGAAAGCGCAAGCGTGGTGCTAAGCCCCTTAATGAGGAACACGTCCCAATAGCGCGTTACTATCTTAATAAATTTCTCAAAAAAATCGACCAGATCCAATGCCGTATCTCCTTTTGTTTATTAGCCCCTTCGGGCGTAAAAGCGCGGCGGGGGCGTTCCCCGCCGTGCTGCGTATTCGTTTTACTTTGGCTTACTGCGCCTTGCCGTCATCGGTGTAGGAAATTTCCTGTGCGGTATCTATACCGGCAAGCTTCTTGGCATCCTCGTACCAGCCGGAGTACATATCGTTCGCCATGCAGTCCGCCAGTATTTCGTTTACCTTCTTGAGCAGTTCCTCATCCTTCTTGTTGAGCAGTATAACGTTGTTCTCATACTTGGGATCAACATCGAAGAAGAAGCCGGACTTGCCTATGTCCTGATTGTTGGCCATTATGGCTTCCGCATTGCCGTCCGCAACGGCCACGCCGTCCACCTTGCCGGTCTGCAGGGCAACTACCGCAACGTTTATATCCTTGAAAAGCTCAACGGTGGTGTCCTCGGGCAGGGCCTCGTTGCAGAGCAGCTCCTGAAGGCTTGCAGCCTGCGCGCCTATCTTCATTCCGGCGAAATCCTCGGCCTTGGTGTACTGTCCGGCCTTGTCCGCGGCAACTATTATGGTCTGCTTGGTTTCGTTATCGCCGGCAATATAGTAATCAGAGATCAGGTAGTTTTCCGCGCGCTCCGCGGTCCAGCTGAAACCGGAAATGCCAAGGTCAACGTTGCCCATCTGCACGGCAACCTGGCACGCATCAAAGCTCATCGGCTCTATTTCAAGCTTCATGCCAAGCTGCTCGGCAATGTGCTTTGCAAGCGTTACGTCGAAACCGACGAACTGCTCCTGGCCTTCCTTGGCGGTGTCCACAAATTCCATCGGAGCAAAGTCCGGTGAAAGGGCAACCTTCAGCACGGGCGTTTCGTCGCTGGCGTTGGCGTTGTTGCCGGCGGCGTTGTTGGCGCAGGCAATGCAGCTGAGCATCATTATCAGCGCGAGCGCGATAACCATAATCTTCTTCATAATATATATCCTCCTAAAAATTTGAAGTCGTTTGTTATGGCGATAATATACTGCATAAAAATACTTTTGTCAACCATATTTTTGCATATTTTTGCACTTTTTTATTATTTTTTGTGTATATTAGCTGTATATTATGAATTTTTATACATTCCGGTGCATATATGCAAAACGGCGCAAAAAAGCCGCCCGCCCATGTATCGGGCAAGCGGCATTCGCTTAGGTATTCGGTTTTTGCTCAGTTCGCGCTCGGGTCGTTTATAACGCCCATGAACAGCGGCGTACTGCCTTTGATGATATATATGAAGGGGCGATCGAGTATCAGCTCCGCATTGTCCTGCGGCATACCCGCGCCGCAATAATCTATCTGCGTAAACGCGCTCGCCTCCACGCCCACCTCGTCTATGGCAATGTAGGTTTCCTGCTTAACGGCGGATATGAACGCCGCGCGGTCGCTTATGCCCGAAAAATCGGCATCCGAATCAAACGCCTTCTCCATGCCCAGCGACTTGAGCGCCTCCTTAAGATTGAACTTGGACGTAAATTCAAACTTGGGTATGCTGAACGTGACCATGCCGTATCCGTTGGTTTCGCCGGTGAGTATCTCCTCAAGCGTTTCGGGGGAGGAGAGTATATCGTCCGTGCTTACGCCCTCATCCGGCAGTATGAACCACATTGAGCCGAAGTTCTTCATGCTTACCATGGATGCGGTGTAGTTTTCCCCGCGCATAAAGCCCTGATTCTTTATGGCGTTCATAAAGCTGCACGTCACCTTTTCGCCGTTTGCCTTGGTGAATGTGCCGTCCGCGGTGCTGTTCTTATCAAACCTGTCCGTCCATTCGTCCTTCAGGTACAGCGTATTTATAATGCTAAGCATCGTTTCCGGGTCAAGCTCCATTTCGGGCGCAAGCGTGCCGTTGGTCTTTTCCTTTATCCATTTGGTCATGGCGTCGGCGGTTTTTTGGCCGGTAAAGTCCGCGCCGAACACCTCCGCATAGAATTGCTTTGCGCAAACATCAAGAAAATCCTGATTGTAATTCACCTTTGCGCCGTCGTAATTATCGCTCAGCCAAAGCGAATCCGCCAGCATAAGCTCCGCCTTGCCGTCGCGTTCGCGCGATGCTATCATGCGGTACATATTGCCGCACTGCTCTGCAAGCGTCTTTGCGTCGCTCACGCCAAGCAGGTTCAGCATTTCTTCTGCGGTTTTGCCGTTTGCGCCCTGCGCCGCCATAGCCAGCGCATAATAAAGGCTGAACGGCGAATAGTTGGCGTTGCGCTCCGTGCCGCTCAGCACCTTGCCCGCGCTTTTTGCGGCAAACGCGGCCATGGCGCCGTATGTGCTTTCGTCCACGCCCATCGCTTCGCGCTGCTCACTCCATTTATCAAAGCTCAACACCTTCACGTTTTCAACCCTATTAAGCTGAGTCGGCGCGGCGCTGCTTTTTGCGGGCCCGTCACCATCGGCGCAGCCGAAGCACAGCAGCATCCCCGCTGCAAGTATAAACGCGGCAAATCTCTTCATGATGCTTCCTCCTTTTCCCTTCTGTTATATAAACGTTTCATGCCGCATAAAGGTTGCCGCATAACGCAAAAAGGGGCGGCAACCCGTCCCTTTTGCATATAAGCCTTTGTTTATTTGTTCAGCTCGTTGTACTGCTTTATGGCCTTTGCCAGCAGATCCATTGCACGCTCTATATCCTCGCACTTGAGAACATAAGCCAAGCGCACTTCGTTCACGCCGTGGCCGGGGGTGGCATAGAAGCCGTTGCCGGGGGCATACATAACGGTTTCGTTATTGTCGCTGAACTCGGTAAGCAGCCAGGTCTGGAACTTATCGGTATCGTCAACGGGCAGCTTGGCCATTACGTAGAACGCACCCTTGGGCTCCTTGCAGACCACGCCGGGGATCTCCAGCAGCTTGCGATAGATGGTGTCGCGGCGGCGGCGGTATTCATCGCGCACGTCGTTGAAGTATTCGCTGCCAACGGTGTACAGCGCGGCGGAGGCAACCTGGTCAAGCGTGGCAACGCTCAGGCGGGCCTGGCAGAACTTCATGGCGTTCTGCTGCAGTTCCTTGTTGCGGGTTATCATGCAGCCTATACGGGCGCCGCAGGCGCTGAAGCGCTTGGATACGGAGTCGATTATTATGGCGTTTTCGTTGATATCCTCGAACTGGCCGATGGTCTCCAGCGGCTCGCCGCCATAGACAAACTCGCGGTACACTTCGTCGCCGATGAGGAACAAATTATGCTCCTTGGCAATGTCCGCCATGAGCCTGAGCTCCTCGGGAGTGAGCACGGTGCCGGTGGGGTTGCCGGGGTTGGTAAACAGTATCGCGCGGGTATGCTCGTTTATAAGCGGCTCTATGCGCTCGCGAATAGCGAACTTATAGCCTTCCTCCGCATGGGTGGTCAGCGGTCGGATGGTGGCGCCGGTGGCGCGGACGAAGGTGTTGTAATTGGGATAGAACGGTTCTGGTATGATTATTTCGTCGCCGTCATCCAGTATGCAGTTGAGCGCGATGGTCAGCGCTTCGCTGCCGCCGGTGGTCACGAAAATATCGTTGGTGGCATAATGTATGCCCAGATTATCGTAATAACCCTGAACGGCCTTTATCATGTCGGGTATTCCGGGGGAGGGAGCGTATTCGAGCACCGGAAGCTTGAAATCACGCACGGCGTCAAAATACGCCGGGGGCGTGGCTATATCGGGCTGGCCGATATTGAGATGATAAATCTTTACACCCCTCTTGGCGCATTCTACCTGATAAGGATAGAACTTGCGGATAGGGGAAAGGTTGCATTTTTCGATTTTGCTCGAAAACTTCATTTGATGTGTTCCTCCTGAATTATTGTGCTTGTACTGCTTGTATTATCCCAAAGGTGTTCCCTTTGAAAAATATTATTCGCGCTTAGGTGGTCGGCGGCTGCGCCCCGCCGGTGCCTACTGTTTTTTGCCCGGTAACGGCGTTGTATGTTTCGCTGTAAAGCTTTTCGGTCGCGTCCGGCACAAGTTCGCCGTTCACATATTTGTCGCGATACGCCGTGGCCTTATAGCCTTTGCGGGCCTTTATGGTCACTTCGCTGTATGTTACGGGCTTTGTTGTATCGTAATTTATTATGGTTTCGCCCGGCTCTATCACTTCGTCTATAACGCCGCGGGTCTTATACGTTACGCCCTCCTCAAGCGGATCGCCGTAAACATACACGGTAACGGTGTAATTCACCTGATCGCAATAGGCGAATACATATACGGGATAGCCCGTATTGTTGACAAAATTAATGCTTTTGCCGGATTCAACAGTGCCTGTAACGGTTGAGTCAAGGCCGGTGTCAACGTAGCTTGACGGCCAGGAATGGTGCTTGCGCTCGGTTATGGATATGCCCTTTATATTTTGCGAAAGTATATCCTCAAGCGTGGAGCCGCGCTGCATGCTGGCCCCTGCGCAAAGGAGCGCGTTATACATGGTTGTGGACACCTGGCATATGCCGCCGCCGGGCTGATCCTCATATTGGTTGCCGTTGACTATGCCCGGCGCGAGCGGCCAGCCGCCCGCCTCTGTGCGGGGGCCTATGTATGCGTTGAAATTGAACTCCGTCCCGTTTTCAACCTTCATGCCGTTGAGCAGCGTACACGCCTTCTGTATGTTGCCAACGCGCTTTTCGTCCCGCGCGGCGCGGCTGCCGCCGAACGAGGTTTGGAACGAGGACACCGGCTTTGTATGCGCCTTCACGTCGTCTATTGTCATTTGCGGCTTTGTGTATTCAAGCTCCGGCTCAAGCGTGGCCTTCAGCTGGCCCGCGCTCAGCAGCGAGGCTATGTTTTGATACAGCGCATCCTCATCGAGCATATAGCCGTCCACGCCTTCATGGAAGATGAACTCCGGCTCCGCTGAGGATGATACGGCAACCGCATACGGCTCAGCGGGTTCGGAATCGAGCACGGCGCCGATTTCCGCAAGGCGAACCTTAAGCGCGGCTTCGTTGGGCACGAACGCAACGGGTATGTCCCTCCCGCTTTGGGCTATCTCATCCTTCTCCTTGGCGTTTTCTATAACCGTGCCGCCACGTCCCAATGTCAGCGCCTCGGTAATTGCCGCGTCAAGCGTGCTGAACGGCCTAATGTCCGCCGCGGTCAGCAGCCACATGTTCGTTGAATGCGAAACTGTAATGTGTATGCTGCGAAGATCCTCTTCAACGCTGGGCAGCACCGCATCGCGAGCCTGCTTATAGTTCATGCCCGCCACGTCCACGCCGTTCACGGTTATGCCCTGCAATATAGTGCCGTCGTCAATAACCTGTTCAATTTCGTCTTTGCCGGGCTTGCCCAGGAAAATATACAGCACGGCCGCAACCAAGCTCAGCGCGGCCAATGCTATCAATATTATTTTAGATATGGCTTTGGGGCGGGAAAAGCTGTTCTTTCGCCTGTTTCTCGCCTTTTTGGTGCCGGATTTTTGCGCTTTAGCTTCCATAATGCCAATTCCTCACACAAAATATATTATACAACAACCCTGTCCTGCCTTCAATATCAGTTTAACACGCTTTTATAGATAACTGTGTTGCCTTAATAATAATTTTGTGTAAACTTTGTTTGGCACAAGGCTCGGCTTACATTTTTTCGGGTTCTACGATCTCGCCCTCGTCAACTATCGTAATGCTCTTTATGCGCTGCGGGTCAAGCGGCCTGTCGCTGAAATTGGTGGGCGTGGCGGCTATCGCGTCGACAGTCTCCATCCCTTCCACAACGTGGCCGAATGCGGCATACTGCCCGTCCAAGTGCGGCGCATCCTGATGCATAATGAAGAACTGGCTGCCTGCGCTGTTCGGATTCATGGCGCGGGCCATGGATATTACGCCGCGCTTATGCTTTATGGGATTTTTCACGCCGTTTGCGGCAAATTCGCCCTTTATGCTGTATCCTGGGCCGCCCATGCCGGTGCCGTCCGGGCAGCCGCCTTGGATCATGAAGCCGGGTATAACGCGGTGGAATATAAGGCCGTTATAGAAGCCCTTGTCCGCAAGGCTCAGGAAGTTATTCACGGTGTTCGGAGCGGCCGTGCGGTCAAGCTCTATTTTAATTTTTGCTCCGTTTTCCATCTCGATGATTACCATTTTTGTCTTTCTCCTTTAAGTTATATTTTTAGTTGAACAGAAACGTCATTGCAAGCGCGCCGTATATATTGAACGCAATGCCGAACACCGCCGCGCCCTTTTCCCATGTCTTGAGCCGCTTTACACCGCCGCTCAGGCACATATACATAAGCGCCATAGGCAGCATATCGCATGTGTAGCGCGCGCCGAACTGCCACCCGCCAAGCGTTTTATGCAAGCAAAGGCAGACGAGCATAACCGCCATAGCCGCGAAGAGCGCAATGCGCACCATATTTACGCTGCGCCGCAGCACGTTCCTTGCCGCCGCGGCAAAGAACAATATGAACAGCGGATTGGCGATATAGAACATGAACCCGTCAAAGAACGGATAGTCAAGCGTAAGCCCTTCCTTTATCCGCACGGGGTAAAACAGCAGCTTCAGAAGATTATCCTTAAGATAATATATATCGAACTGCCCATGCTCGCTGCCCACAAATTCCGGCAGATAATTATGCCCGAACTCAAGCGGATTGTCAAAGCGGATATAGTTATACCACATCATTGCCGCCGCAATCAGCGCAACCGGTATCCATGCCTTCCATTGGCAGAACAACGCTGCAAGCTTGCCCATGCCGCGCTGCCTGTTTTTAGCATAGAACCATGCCATAAGCGGCGCGAACGCCACCGCCGCGAACGGGCGGCAGCCCACCGAAAGCGCAACCAGCGCATACGCAAGCGCCTGCTTGCCCTTATATGCAGCTATTGCCGCTAAAAGGAGCAGCAGCATCATAATGCTCTGCGCTAAAAACCACACGCCGCCCATAGTGCTCATCCACATAAGGTTGCTGCCGAACGTTATGAAAAGCCCCAGTATGGCGCTGTCATTGGCGCTGTACCCCGCATGGCCGCAAAGCTTAAACGCCGCCGCGGCTATAAGCAGCGTTATTATCATTATTATCAGGTTATTTGGCGTATCCGTGCCGAATATAAGCACGAACGGCAGCATTACAACGCTTGGGAACGGCGGGAAGGAAACATAGTATTTGCCGTTGTATATGGCAAGCTCAAGATAGCTTATGTCCTGCCCCAAATCCGTGCGCCCTTCAAGCCACGCCTGCGCCTGAAGAGTATAACTGTCCCACGGGCAATGCGCAAGCAGCGTGCCTCCAAGCAGATCATGTATCAAAACATAGCAAAGCAGCATGAACAAAAGCATTGCCGCCATTGCTCCGCGCCGCTGCTTAGCCGTACTTACGCCTGCGGTTTCCATACGAATGTGTTGGGCTTTTCCTGCCCGCGCAGCACCCTCAGCGCGCCCGCGCAAAGGGCTTCCAATTCAAATTCGCCCGCCATTACCTCAACGGGGGCAATCCAGCTTACATGCTTCGTTATTTCTCCGCTGAGCCGCTTTGAATGGGCCGCGCCGCCGGTAAGTATAATCCTGTCCACCTTGCCGCATACCGCCGCCGCAAGCGCAGCAATGCCCTTTGAAAGCGAATACGCCATGGCGTTGAACACAAGCTCCGCGTGCTTATCGCCGCTCTCTATCATTTTTTCAACCGCACGCACATCGCTTGTGCCAAGGTGCGCCTTAAGCCCCGCGTTGCCGCGAACCATCTTTGCAAGCTGCGCTTCGGTATATTTGCCGCTGCAGCACAGCGCCACCAGCGGCGCCACCTGTATCGCGCCGCAGCGCTCCGGGCCGAAGCCGGCATCGTCGTCGCTGTACATATCTATGCTGCGGCCCTTGTCAAACAGCCAAACGCTTACCCCGCCGCCAAGGTGCTGCACGATGAACGTGCATTCTTCAAACGGCTTATGCAGTATCTCCTCGGCGCATTTTCTTGCCATGGCGCGGGTGTTCAATGCATGGCCGCGGCTTTCGCGCGGGAGTTCGGGTATGCCGCTTATGTGCGCAATGTCCGTCATTTCGTCCACGCTCACGCAGTCGTATACCATTGCCGGTATGCCAAGCGGCCTCGCTATGGCCTCCGCCACGGCGCAGCCAACGTTTGAAATATGCTCGCCAACTATATGGTCGCTGTTTACATAGGAGAGCATATCCGCATTCACTTCATATGCCCCAACCTTGCACGGCGGGAACATTCCTCCGCGGGAAACTATGCAGTTGAGCGATTCAACCGGTATATTCCTTTCTTTAAGCGTATTCAGCACGCATTCCTTGCGGAAATCAAGCTGATCTATTGCGCGAAGGAATTTCGCGGTGTCCTTCTGGTCGTGCTCTATGCTCGTGCGGAAAAGCTCCTTTTCCCCATCAAACACGGCAAGCTTTGTTGACGTTGAGCCGGGGTTTATTACCAGTATGCGTTCCATACGTTCTTTCCTCCTGATTTAGGTTTATTCAATTTTACCACATGCGTTTGATATACTCCACACCCAAACGGATAATATATACTTTATCGGCGCACAATAAGCGCATGAATGAACAAACAGCAACAACAGCATTTACCAAAAAGCCCCGCTTTATAGTGAGCATATCCGGCGGCAAGCGGCGGGACATGAACGCCACGCTTGATTCGCTCCGCGCCCAAACATACGGCGAATGGACGGAAGATGCGGCGGAGCAAAGCTTCCCGCACGACTATGTGCTGCGCATACACGCGGGCGATACGCTGCATCCCGATGCGCTTTTCCGCATGGCGCACGCAGTGGAGCGCGCGGAGTACGAACCAGACATGATATACGCGGACGAACTGATTCAGGAAGGCAAAAAGCCCTATGAAGAACACAAAAAATGCGAATTCAGCCGCGTTACCGCGCTGTCCTATGATATGTTCGGCGCGCTGCTTGCCATACGGCGGGAAATATACGCCGCCTGCTGCCCGCCGCAAGGCGAATACGATGCGGGCGCGGAGTACGCATTCCGCCTGAGATGCATGGCAAAGGCCCGCCGAATAGTGCATATTCCGCTGCCGCTGATAATAAACCACTCCCCCGCCGCAACGCCCGCAGCTGCGGGCATTTCCGCCATACGCAGCTACCTTGAGGCCGAACGGCGGGAGGAAAGCGTATCCACGGGGCTATGGCAGGGCAGCTTTATAGTGCGCGCACGCAGGGAACCGCGGCTTACTTCCATTATAATACCCAGCCTTAACGAGCTTGAGCCGCTCCGGCGGCTGCTTGAAAGCATAGACCGCTGCTGCATGGCATACCGCCATGAAATAATAATTGCGGACGGCGGCAGCGGAGACGGGCGGCTGCTGAATTATTACGACCTGCTTGAAAAGAACAAGGCCGCGCGCATAGCAAAAAACGGCACGGCGGGCTTCAGCGCGCTTTGCCGCGCGGGTGCCGATGCGGCAATGGGTGACGCGCTGCTTTTCATGAGCCGCGATGCGGAGCTCATTGAGCCGAACACACTTTATGCCCTATCCTCCCAAGGGGAACGCGAGGGCGCTGCCGCGGCGGGCTGCATGCTGATAAGCCCGCAGGGGGCGCTGATAGCCGCAGGCGGGGCAATAAGCAAGGACGGGGACATAATCTACCCCGCGGATAATGAGCGCATTACGCACACGGTGCGCACGGTGAGCATACTGAGCGGGGCATGCATGTACATGCGCGCGGACATGTATTTTTCAAGCGGAGGCTTTGACGAAAGCTTTGACGCGCCGCAATACGAACCGCTGCTGCCCGTTGGTGCGGACGCGGAGCTGTGCCTAAGGCTTGCGCGGCGGGGATTGGGCGCGATATACGCCCCCGATGCGCGCGTGGTGCTGCACCGCCCGCTTGCCGCGATATCGTCCGCACCGGAGAACGTGCGCCTAAGGTGCCGCGACGCGCTTAGGCATCTGAGCATAAACGGCGACCCATACACGCCCAACGCATAAAGGCTCCACCGCTTGCGGGGACAGCTTTTGGGTACTGTACTATTTAGTTTCCACTTGCATATTCGTTCTGATTTGCATATAATATAAGCATAAACCACGCCTACTGGAGACGGTTGGCCACATAGTAATTACTTAGATATAGTAACCGCTACAGTTGGCACTCGGAGCGGTTACTTTTTTTACTCCCTCCGTCTGCTCGTTCCACTCGCATCCACCTCCCTCTACAGGGAGGCTTAACGTAAAAGTTTGTATATCGACCAAAAGGCTCCCCGGCCGGGGAGCTGGCAAACCGAAGGTTTGACTGAGGGGTTGGCGCAAATAAGAGCAGCCCCGATGCAACCCCTCCGGCTTTCGCTTACGCGAAACCCACCTCCCCTTTCAGGGCAGGCTCATCATGTAAGTTTATAAAGTTATACTAAAAAAGCCCCCTCTTATAGGGGGCTTTTAAGTTCTCTATTTAGTTCTGCTTGTCTTCAGGCAGCAGGCCCTTTCTGGTCAGATCTATCTTGCCGTCGGGCTTGATATCGATAACGCGGACGAGTATTTCGTCGCCTAAGCTCACCACGTCCTCAACCTTCTCAACGCGCCTGTTGGCAAGCTTGCTGATATGCACAAGGCCCTTCTTGCCGGGCTTGAGTTCCACCTGAGCGCCTATGGGCAGTATGTTCACTACCTTGCCCAGGAACACTTCGCCAACCTCTATGTCCTTGACGATATTGTCTATCATCTTCTTTGCGGCGGCGCTGGCTTCCTGATCGGGAGACAGTATGAACACGCGGCCGTCGTCGTTTATGTCTATCTTCACGCCGGTATCGGCAATGATCTTATTGATGGTCTTGCCGCCGGAGCCGATGACTTCGCGGATCTTATCGGGATTGATGCTGAACTGCAGCACCCTGGGCGCATAGGGAGAAAGCTCCGCGCGGGGCTGCGCAAGGGTTTCGAGCATCTTATCCAGTATGAACAGCCTGCCGCGGCGTGCCTGTGCAAGCGCGCGGGTCAGAATCTCTTCATCAATGCCCTTTATCTTTATATCCATCTGAATGGCGGTTATGCCGTCCTTGGTGCCCGCAACCTTGAAGTCCATATCCCCAAGGAAGTCCTCAAGGCCCTGTATATCGGTCATAACGGCTATGTTGCCGTTGGCGGGATCCTTAATAAGGCCCATGGCAACGCCCGCAACGGGCTTCTTGATGGGTACGCCCGCATCCATGAGGGACAGGGTGCTTGCGCAGATGGAAGCCTGTGAGGTTGAGCCGTTGGAGCTTATGACCTCGCTGACGAGCCTGAGCGCATAGGGGAATTCTTCTTCGGAAGGAATCATGGGCAGCAGGGCGCGCTCCGCAAGGGCGCCATGGCCTATTTCACGCCTGCCGGGGCTGCGCACGGGGCGGGTTTCGCCAACGCTGTACGGCGGCATATTATACTGATGCATATAACGCTTGCCGGTTTCGTCGCTTATGCCGTCCAATGTCTGCGCATCTTCAAGCGAGCCGAGCGTGGTTATGGTCATAACCTGGGTCTGGCCGCGGGTAAACACGGCGCTGCCGTGCGCGCGGGGCAGCAGACCAACCTCGCACCATATCGGGCGTATCTGCTCCATGCTGCGTCCGTCGGGGCGTATGCCGCGGTTGATTATCTTATCGCGCACTATTTCCTTGGTTATGTTATAAAGTATCGCGTCAACATCCTTGGCGCAGTCGGGGTCTATTTCAAGGAAATGCTCGGTAACCTCCTGCTTCACCTGGGCGCTGCGCGCTTCGCGCTCGTAGCGGTCGAATGTGTCAAGGCTCCACTCCACCTTATCGAAGGCATATGCGCGCACAAGCTCGGTGAACTCCGCGCTGGGCTGATAGATGTTCACTTCCATCTTGGGCTTGCCCACTTCCGCCTGCATGTTTTCTATGAAGGCAACAATTTCCTTTATGTAGCCGTGGGCGAACAGAATGGCCTGCAGCATTTCGTCCTCGCTCAGCTCGTCCGCGCCCGCTTCAACCATCATAACGGCGTCCTTCGTGCCGGCAACGGTCAAATGCAGCTTGCTCTTTTCGCGCTGCTCGCTGTTCGGGTTGATTATATACTGCCCGTCGATATAGCCAACGCTTACCGCGCCGGTGGGGCCCATGAAGGGCGCGTCGCTTATGGCGAGGGCGGCGCTTGAGCCTATCATGGCAAGTATTTCGGGCTGCACGTCCTGCTCAACGCTGAGCACGGTGGCAATAACCTGAATATCGTTATAGAAGCCCTTGGGGAACAGGGGCCTGAGCGGCCTGTCTATAAGGCGGCTGGCCAGTATGGCCTTTTCGGAGGGACGGCCTTCCCTTTTGATGAATCCGCCGGGTATTTTGCCCACGGAATACATTTTTTCTTCAAATTCAACGCTCAGCGGAAGAAAATCCACGCCGTCGCGCGGGGCCTTGGCTACCGTTGCGCATACCAGCACCGCCGTGTCGCCGCAGCGCATAAGCACGCTGCCGCCGGCCTGCTCGGCATACTTACCGGTTTCGGCGGTAATTGTTCGGCCCGCCAGCTCCATTGAAAATATCCTTTGCATTTGCTTCTTCTCCTTCTTATAGTCCATTTTTATTCATACTGTCTTATTATAACTCATCCCGCGCAAAAAAGCATCATTAAATTGCGTAAAAGGAGAAAAAGGTGAGGTGGCGTTTGAAGCCTGCCGCAACCCCTCAGTCAAACCTTCGGTTTGCCAGCTCCCTCTGTGAGGGAGCCTTTTGGGCAATCTCTAAACTCTTATGTTAAGCCTCCCTCTTTGAGGGAGGTGGATGCGAGTGCAACGAGCAGACGGAGGGAGTCAGCCTGCCCTGAAAGGGGAGGTGGACATGAGCGTTAGCGAATGGACGGAGGGGTTATAAATCAGCTCACATCTCTCCGTTTGTTTCAACCCCTCAGACAATCCGCCTTACGGCGTATTGCCAGCTCCCCGGCCGGGGAGCCTTTTGGTTTAATGCAACAAAAACTCGCCCCTCCGCGAGGAGGGGCGAGGTGCATTTTAGGGTTTATGTCCCGATTGGTTTAATTACGCGCGAACCTTCTTGAAGGTTACGACGGCGGCGGCAACCATAGCGACGGCGATCATGGCGAAGCCGATGATGCTGGCGTTGTCACCAGTCTGGGGCAGGTTGGGGGTAGCGGGGTTGACGATTACGGAACCGTTGGGGTACACGATCTTGGCTTCCTGAGCCATGATGCGGCCGAAGTAGTGCTCAAAGTGAGCATCGGTCATGTAGTTAGCCTCTTCATAGTCGAAACCGAGGAAGCCAAATACCTTGTCATAAACGGCCTTGAGGTTGTTGTAAACAGCGCCGTCTGCATACTTGCCGTCCTTCATGAAGGCAAGGGTGTTAACAGTGCTCTTAACTATGGCATAGAGATTGCCATCATAAGAAATCATAATAGGCTGATTCTTATCTACCTTCTGGTTGACGCCAGTGCCGGTGACAGGGAATACCACGTAGGTGTTCTGGGAAGCGCCTTTGCTGTTAAGGGCATCAACAACGTAGGCATTTCCATACCAGCTTTCGGCACCAGGGGCCTTGACCTGGAAATCGGCAATGCCGTCCATGTCGCGGTCAATCTCCATGACTTTATTCTTGAACTCATTGTAGAAGCCGATGGAAGCGTTGACAACAGCGTCCTTGCCGTCAGCCTTAACGGTGCCCCAGAACTCGCCGCCCCAAGTGCATGCCGCACCACCGGTCAAGCTCGTCAGATAGCTGTAATCGAAAGGCATATTGAAATCGTAATCAGCGGTTTCAAAGTCCGATACCTTCAGATCCTTAGCATCGATTTTGTTGCTGTACTTGATGTAACGGGTAAAGTCATTGTCAAGCTTTATGTTGCTTACTTCAAGCCTGAGCTGAAGCTTCCACTTATTAAGCAGAAGTTCCATAGCGGGGCTGATATTGCTCGCCTTGGGCAGGTTCACTTCAACATAGAAGTGAACGCGGCTGTTCT
>MSGS01000061.1 GCA_001940855.1 Christensenellaceae bacterium Phil1
TTCCCGTTCTTATCAAGAGCAATAGCGCCGTATTCATCGGTTACTATGACAGTTTCGGTTTCGGATTCTGTGCGGTATAAAACTTTGTTCATATCAAGAAATATTTCGCGGAGCTTTTCCATATTCTCAGGTGACATTTCCGTTACGTCGGATGGGGTTTCTGCATCCGCACCAACTTTTATGGCGTATACGCCCACCACGTCGGCCCAATTCGGTACGGTGCTTTCGATGCTCTCCATATCGCCCTCATAAATAATCTCTACAACATCGGCAGCGCCTTGTGAAGTCAGTTCGGCAATTTTGCTTTCTATTTCATCCTTAAACTCGATGTTGATGGTTTCTATGGCCTCTGTCATGGGCTTATCGCCGTCAGCCGCTTCGTTGGCGGAGAACACACCGAACAATGACAGCAGGGCAACCACGAGTACCGCTAATACTGCAATTACGATAGCTACCCAGCCTCCGGCGGCGATTGCCGCAACAAGTTCCTTTACTGCCGAAATGATAGCTTTAATAATGGCGGCAATGGTTTTTGCAGCAGCCTTTGCGGTTGTCGCTGCGGCTTTCGCGGCAAGCTGTGCTGTGCGCCCTGCCGTTCGAGCTGCCTTTGCGGTAGCCTTAGCGGTTCTTTGCGCCGCCTTTGCCGCATGTTGTGTGGTTTTAACTGTCCTCTCGGCTGTTTTGACGGTATGCTGTGCGGCCTTCACGCCGCGCCGTATTGTTTTTACCGTTTCTTTCGCTGCCGCTTTAGATGGTTCAGTGCTCTGCTTGATGCTTTGAGGAGCGTTTTGGGTTGTCAGCCGTGAGACTTGGGCATTTTTTCTGGCGTACTTTCGACCTTGCCGCACGGTATTGCTTTCGGCAGAATAAAAGGAGGAACGGCTTTGTTCCGTTCCTCCCTGCGATTGCCTGTTCTGTTTTATACGGCGGCTTGCTTTTAGCATAAGCCGCTTCCCGCGGTATGCAGTCTCGTTTCCAATGCCGTGCACTGCTTTGGCGGCGGCATGCTCAATGCATGCCTCGGCATATTGCTCCGGCTGTTCGTCCTGCGGCTGTTGCGGTTCCGCAACGGACTGCGCCTGCTTCTTTGCCGATAAAAGCGAACGCCGCATGAGATTTTTTGGTGCTTGTGCAGCGGAAGTCTTAATGCGGGGCGTGGTCTGGTGTTTTGGTTTTTATGGGGTTCAATGCTTGGCCTCCTTGTAAGTGTAAAGATAATTATGATAAAATAGACTCACCTGCTCTGCAAGACTTCATAATGATTATAGCCCTAACGATTTCCAGTAATTGTAGACGTTGCGTATTTGTACACGCTTTTAACAACTTTTTGAATACGATTAGCATCCTCATTATTTGCTGAAAAGTATACGACATGCGAAATAGCTGGATTATCATTAATTATCTTGAACAAGTGGCTATCATTGTTTGGAGAAAGTCCTAAAATATGAAGTTCTCCATCTATCGAAGAGAATAGTTCAATAGGGTATTCTGTGCTCTTCATATTAGGGTTTTGTATCATAGCATAAATTAGTTGATAAGTAAGATCAGCATTGAGCTTACTTGATGCTATTAGCTGCTGAATTTTATCATGAGCCTCAATATTTGATACATTATTTATTTTACCTAGAATCTCATTTAATTTTGCATATCGCTGCATTGTATTTAGTTTCTGCTGGCCAGAGAAGCCCATTATTGCATTGCAATATAAGTGCTCTTTGCCTTTAATAACAGATGGAGGCTTTTCTTTATATTGCGCACAATATCCGGTAATTGTTTCTGGACGATATGTGTCATCCAAAACATTAAAACTGCCGTTTAAGTGGTAAACAGGTTTCTCGGTTAACTTATCTAGGTTAGTATCGTAATTAACTGTAAAAATAGAGGCGTATTTATCCAATTCCCCAGCGTATGCATTCATGCGCAAATATAATTGTTCAATTAGTCCATCATTATAAATGGCGTCCAGAAATAAATATTTTAGCCCAGTATATAAACCGTTTATTGATATGCTTTTATCACCATATTTATTATGTGCCATTTTCATAGCAAAAAAGTAATCTTCAATGCCGACACTGAGCAAGTCATTTGAATGAGAATGATAACGATGAGATATATCAATTAGTGTTTGCATTTCATCGACGCTTAGGGTTAAACGCAATGCACCTATTCCCATTAGCATATTGTTGAAGAAAATGTTTAACTTTTGCAAGAAAAGCATTAGTTCTTCTGATGATATAATTCCTCCAAAAATATCATCATATCTGTCCGCTCCTAGGTACTTTGTTAAACGCTCAATAATTGAATAGTTTTTATATTCGTCAGATTGACTAAATGCGATGTTTATTCCGTTTCCTATTAGAATATGCTTTTTCATTGCATTCTCCTTATGCGCATAATTTTTAATTATTATATCATAAGTTGGAGGGCAGTACTGTAATAAACACCATATATCTTCTACCACCACGCCCCATTCCCTTCGGCGTAGTTGTCATCCGCCTATAAAGTTCAGTATTCTTGGGGAAGCGGTTGACGAAAGGCACGAGGGCATTGCCTATCTTCATCAGGCCATGGCTTGCTCCCTTACCGATAAAAGCGAACGCCGCATGAGCTCTTTTGGTGCTTGTGCGGCGGAAGTCTTAATATGCGGGGCGTGGTCTGGTGGATTGGTTTTGATGGGGTTCAATGCGTGGTCTCCTTGTGAACAGAAAATAGCACCCGAGAAGGGTGCTGCCTTTTATTTGCTTTAGATAGGAGAAAAACAAATGGTCTCACTGAAAAGTTTATAGATAAACCCGACAACATTTCAATGGAGTAAGCAAGAAGGATATGGTCGGCTTATTATTCAAACTTTTCATTAGGCTTAGTTGTCATTCGTCTATAAAGCTCGGTATTCTTGGGGAAGCGGTTGACGAAAGGCACAAGGGCATTGCCTATCTTAATCAGGCCGTGACCCGCTTCGGCGTTGGTGATGTAGCTCATTTGCTGCTCTGATATGTTGAACAGCGCTGCAAGCTTTTCCCTGTCGCTTGCGGCCTGATTGTGCATGACGATAAACTCCGAGTTGGAAAGCATACTGCGTGCTGATACGTTATCAAGCAAATACTCCACATTCTGCGTAATGCCCGTGGGGAAGGCGTTGCGCTTGCGGAACCTGCGCCAGGCGGAGGTGAAGAACATGCTGCTATATGGGTTTTCATACACAACATGGAACTCATCGAGATACACATGGGTGCGGCGGCCCGCCCTCCAGTTCTCTGTTACGCGGTTTAGGATCGCATCCGTTATAACAAGCAGCCCCATTGTTTTGAGCTGTTCGCCAAGGTCGAGAATGTCATATACCAGAATGCGGCATTGGGTGTTCACATTGGTCGGATAGGCGAAAGCGTTAAGGCTGCCCTTGGTGAAAAGCTCCAGCGAGAGCGCTAAGTCGCGCGCTTCCGGCTCGGGCTGAGTGAGGAGCAGTTCACGCAATGCCGGAAGAGTTGGCAGAGGCCCGCCTTTGCGGTAGTCCCTGTACACGTCGCCGGTGCAGCGGTCGATTATGCTTTTGTCTATGGAGGTAAGCTCCCGTGTCTGGTCAAGCTGCTCCAGCAGCGACATTATGAACTGCGACTTCTGCGCGATGGGATTCTTTGTATCGGAATAACCTTCTACCATGTCCATGGCGTTTATGTGGTCGTCGCTGCCCGCGGCAATATGTATAATCTCCGCCCCAAACTCCCGCAGGAAGCCGTATTCGCGCTCAGGGTCGCAGACGAGAATATCGTCGTCTGTACTTAGTGCAATCTGCGTCATTTCATCTTTGCAGCCGAAGGATTTGCCTGAACCCGGGATGCCAAAGTGAAAGGAAGAACCGTTCATCAGGTTAGCTTTATTTACCACTATCATGTTGCCGCTGATGGCGTTCTTGCCGCAATAGATGCCGCCTTTGTCAAACACCTCCTGCACACGGAAGGGCATGAATACGGCGGCGCTTTCCGTGGTCAACGTTCTTAGCGCGTCTATTTTGCGTATGCCGTATGGCAAAACGGTATTCAGCCCTTCAAATTGCTGATACTTAAGCGTAGCAAATTGGCATAGTCGCTTTCGGCCTATTGTAAAGAGGGCGTCGGTATAGCTGTTGAGCTGGCGCTTATTGTCTGCCGTAATTACTGCGGTGAGCACACCGAACATCATGCGCTGATCGCGGTTGGTCAGGTCGTTGAGGAAATCCTTGCTCTCGCGGCGCTGTACTTCCATGTCAAAGGGGATAACGGCCGAAAAGTTGTTGTTTTGGTTCTGCCGCCGCTGACAGTTGGCAATGTTTGTCTCCACGCCCAGCAGTCGGTTTTCAACTTCCCGCACGGCCTCGTCCGTGGGAATGGGGATGAAGTCAAGCGAAAGCATCATGCTTGCGCCTATGTCGCAAAGCTCCGTGATCATATCGTCCTTTATGTAGTTGGCATAATCCCTAAGGAATACCACTCGCCCGCAGCGGTCGCCGAAGCGGAAACAGTCGCGCTCTGTTTCGAATGTGTCGGGGCAAATATAGTCCTTGAAGCTATGCCCCTTTTTAGCCACGTCGTTAATGTCAAAGTAGAAATCGCTTTCCTCATCTGGCCGGAAGAAGTTGTGAATCAAAGCAAGGCGCTCCATAGCGTCAAGCTCTTCGCATTTTGAACCGAGCCGAGAGAGATAAACGGCCAGCTCGCTGCCGACTCTGTTGAAATATGCTCGGGCGTCGGCAATGTTACCTTTTCTGGCGCTTACCGTAAGATAGCGCAAATGCCGGAAGTTTCCCGCGCCTATGGCTTCGTCCATAAACCGCGCGTTGGATTCCTTGCGGAAGCGGTCCATGTCATCATTGCACATGGGCATTATTATCGATTCGTTAAGCGCCTTTTGATTGTAGCGGGACAAGGCAATAGTAAGTTTATATGTGGAGCCGCATTCAAAGGAGTTTATCAGGTCGCAGTACTTTAAGAACAGCGTTTGCGTATCCTCTTTTGAAAGCATGGCATAGTTGATGTCGGAAAATTTGAATGTTTTGGTGTATACGTTGCCGGATTTGAAAATACCGTCGCTCCAAATACGGTTGACGGGGATTATCTCCTGCACCCCTTTGGGGATAATAAAGCGTTCTCTATCCTGCCGCAGTATGGTTTGCAAAGTCTTAATCATGCTTCTTTTGCGCCTCCTTTTCATGTTTTCGAATTGTGGGTTGCAGTATTTCATAGTAGACATTGGTGGGCTGGAACAGCAGCCGTTTGGGCATAAGAAACTCCGAGCGTATAAACGCCGCGATGAACTTTTCTGCCGGCATGCCGTTATATCGAAGGAACCCAAACGCCGCAAACGGCGCGGCCCCCAGGATGCAAAGCCACGATACCGTTTCCGTGCCAAGGTAACCGCGCAGTCCGAAGTAGATTGCTACGGCTATGCCTATGGCAAGCAGCGAAAATATGCATTGCCGCGCATTCAGCCCGAAAAACATGCTTTCCGTATAATTCCGTATTTCCTTGTTTATTTTAATTTCCATGTTGCCTCCTTTTATAGCCCAAACATCTCTGACAACTCTGTCAGCCATCTTTACCGTGCCGGTCAGCACAAGCAGATTGAATATCAGCTCTCCCATATACATCCATACCATGGCGACGGGGCTTGCGCTTGCATCAACCGATGGCGGACTTGATGCGAATACGCTGAATACGATGCAGCCCAATACAATAACGGCCCCTTCAAGGCATACTGCCGCATATGATTTCAAAAAGCTTTTTCCGATATTTGCGGATGGCTCTCCGGCAAAGGCGGACAGGGGAATGGGGGCAATCGCCGTGTATAGGTAAAGCTTAAAAAAGCGCCCGTAGACGCTCATTATCATTACGAATGACAGTACGATAATCACAAGGCTGCCTATCAGACTGACCGCCCATGCCGGTATGGATTGCCAAAACGTCAGCGCCTGAATTGCCGCTGTCATTTCCTCCGGCATGGCGACTGACGCTTGTACAGTAAGCCCTGCCGTATTCATCGTGGTGGATATAACGCCCTGCACTATGCGAAACAGAGCTATCATCAGATCTAAACCGTAGCCCACTACGGCCTTTGCAAGAATAAAGCGAATAAAAAGCTTTGCCGCATGCTCCGGCCGTTTGACTTCCGCAAACGAGCCGCAGGTCTTTACAATGCCGACCACAAAGAACAGCACCAATAATGCATAGCCTATGGCTTTCAATGCGGCATTTATGTTCAGTACAACGCTCCATATCCCGCCGCCCTTGAAGCTCTCCGGAGACTGGGTGATTATTTGCCATATCTCCTGCAATTTATCGTTCCAAACGTTAAGCGCGTTAACTATGTTGTCTATTATCCAGTTGCCGCTGTTCATTTGCCGCGCTCCCGTCAGCCCGTGATAAGGTTCAGGATTTCCCTTGCGAATGTGATTATGATGCCGCCGGCAAACGTAAGGAATCCGTTGGCGCGCTGGCTTGGGTCGTGGCTTTTAAGGCTCAGACCTATTTGAACAATGCCGAATGCCAGAAGTATCATGCCGATGGCACGGATAAGGCCGAATATAAACTCGGATAGGTTGTTTATCACCTGCAGCGGGTCGTCGGCGGCAAACGCAGTTGCTGTAACGGTGAATATCATCGCAATAGTGCAGAGCATGGCAAAGGCCCGCTTTGTTTTCTTAGTCATCTTTCTTTTCCTCCGATTCGTTGTTGTAAAGCTTAAATATCTCTTCTTCGGATAGTGCTTCGTAATCGCTGTATTCGCCGGAGAGAAGAACCTCGCCCGGGTCAAATGACAGCGGCGCTTGTCTGTGCATATAGGGCGGCATACCGCCGTCTGCAGTAAGGTTGAGGTTAGGGTGGTGAAGAATATCATACTTTTCATCTTGAATGGGATGCTCCCCGCGAATGAACAGCAGAGCATAGCGGTTATCGAGCATGCGCACTTCATCGGCTGTATACAGTTCGCGCCCTGAAAGCTGATAGTTTGTTGAATAACTGCCGCTTCTGCCCGTGCTTTTTCCGTATGTATTTGTGTCTATGGTTGCCCTGCCAAGGTAGGACTCAGAAATCATTTTGTGCGTAGAGGTTTCGTTGCCGCCAAGGTAGATGAACTCATCGCAGTTGCCTATTATGCTTTCCCATTGCTTTTCAAATAGGGCCTTTAGCTGGGCAATGTTCTGTATGATGATGCTGACGGATATTTCCCTTGAACGCATTGTTGCGAGCAGCTTATCAAATTCATCGGGCAGGGCAACGTTTGCAAACTCATCCATTACGCAATGCACATGCACGGGCAATCTGCCGCCGTGTACCTGGTCGGCAACGTAATAGAGCTCCTGAAATATTGATGAGTACATCATGCCGATTATGAAGTTTAAACTGCTGTCGTTATCCGGAATAACGGCGAACAAAGCCGTCTTGTGTTCGCCAAGGGCGGGTATGTTCAGTTCGTCATGGCATACTACCGCCGCTATCTGTGGAAGGTTGAACTTCTCCAGGCGAACGCCGAGGGAAATGAGTATGCTCTTGGCTGTTTTGCCGGATACGAATTGTCAAGGACTTTTTTATCAAATTCAAAAAGAAGTTACATTTTGCGCACCTCCTCGCGGAGCAGACGAAGAATTTTGTCCTGCAAGGTTTCTTTCGCCGTCTCACTGAAATGGATTCGGACAAGGTAGGTGGTCTTGTCGATGGTCTTGCGGACGCAGGGCGGCGTGTCGGTTTCGGGAATGGGCTGTTGATTGGGTGTGTTGTTCATCAAGTACCTCCTGTAAAAATGAATGGTTGAAAATCAAGAGGTCAAAATGACCACATGATTTTTGCTTATGACAAGAGCTATCACAAGCACTTTGCGTGGTTGTCTGTAAGTGTTGGGGTGGGTTGTTTTGATCCACACCACATCAAGTGACAAAAGCTGTCATTTGATTCCGCCTGTGTTGCGGTTAAAATCAGTGGATCATTTTGACCCACTGATTTCCGGCGATATGAGGGAAGAAGGCAAGGCGGCAATTTTAAGGTATCTATAAAAATCTTGCCGTCTTTGCCTTCTTTGCCGTGTTCCTGTGCCGATGATACATCGGCTTTAGTTATCGGAGATAGCAGACCCAGCCAGCGCCGTTCTTCTCGGTCACGAGCCTGTCCCCGATGCGGCTTTTCGCCGTCCGCAGGGTGCGGGAGGATATGCCCCGGTCGTTGACCGCCTTTTCAAGCTCCGCGCTGGGTATGCGTCTGCCGTCTGCCAGTAGCTCCAGTATCAGTGTCTCAGCCTGTGCGGTCTTGTTCTCTGCCTTTGTCGTGTCCGTCCCCGCAAGCAGCTCGTCGGCGGTCACATCGTATGCGCCGATCCAAGCAAAGCCCTTCTCGTCTCCCAGAGAAAAGGCAAGGGACTGTCCGGGCGGCGCAAGGGAACTTTTCTCATGGACAAGCACCCTCGTCGTGGGACTGTCCTTCAGCTTGCCGATAAAGAGCAGACTGCGGACTGCCGCCGTGATGTCGATAGACCCCAAGCCCCGGTAAGTGCTTTGCGTTCCTGCGGCTTTGTTCAGGTGTCCTATCAGCACGATGGCGCAACCCGTAGCCTGTGCAACGTCGCCCAGACTGCGGAAGATGGGGCGTACCTCGTTTGCTCGGTTCATATCCACGTCCGCGCCTAAAAACGCCTGCACAGGGTCGATAATGACCAGCCTTGCGTTGTTCTCCCGTATCGCCCGCGCAAGCCGCTCGTCCGTCAGGGTCAGCGGCGCGTCCCTGTCGTCAATGACAAGGACTTTTTCAAGGTCTGCGTTCGCTTCCAGCAGCCGGGGCTTCACGGTATCGCCCAAGCCGTCCTCGGCGGTCTGGTAGATGACGTTGAACGGCTCAAGGGTCGGCATATTCGGCAGCGGCTTCCGATTTGTGCAAGCCGCCGCAAGGCGCATGGCGAAATAGGTCTTGCCCTCGCCGGGGTTGCCCTGAATGATGGTCAGCTTGCCGAACGGGATATAGGGAAACCACAGCCAGTCAACCGCCGTCAGCTCTATATCCGCCATACGGAGCATGGGGACGGGCTGCGCTTCGGGAAGCTCCCTCATGGGTATCGTCTCGGCAATGAACTTGCGGCTCGGAATGTCCCCTTGCTGTCGTAGAACATCGTTCCAGTCCTTCATTGCCGGGACAAGCCGCATGACGGCGATCCCTGCGGGAATCTCCTGCAAAAGCCGGGTACAGGCTTCATTTCCTGCGGCGTCGCTGTCAAGGCATAGGAATACCTTTCGAATATCCCGGCGTTCAGAGAGAAAGCGGTCAAGGGCTTTGCCCGAAATGCCGCCCAGAGAAAGATAGCTTCTTGTCTGCCAGTCCTGCGGGTAAAGGCAGAGGAAGGATAAAAGGTCTATCGGCGCTTCAAAGACAAAGAGCTGACTGCCGCTTCCCTCATAGCGGAAGGAATAGCTCTTGTCCGAACCGGCGGCGTCCTGCCTGAAATTGTCCTGCGTCCCTCTGATGTGGGCGTACCTCGGTATGCCGCTTCTGTCCCTGCCCACGAACACCACGCTGCGCCGCTTCGCGTCCTCGTAAATATCCCCGGAAAGAAGAAAAGCCTGGGCAATCTGTTTGCTGATACCCCGGCTTTCGCAAAGATATTGAATTGCTCTGTCGTTGGTCTTGCCGTGCAGGGGCAAGCGAAACTCTGTGGGTGGTGCTGTGCCGGCTTCGGTCTGTCCATCGCCGCTTTCGCCTGTGAGAAGCCGGACTGCTTCGGGAAAGGACTTGCCATAAAACTCCATGATGAAGTCGATGGGATAGCCGCCCTTGCTCCGACTGTGGCGAAACCACTTGTTTTCCTGGAGGGTCAGGCTGTCGTGTTCCTTCCAGCGGTACTCTCGTCCGCTCCTTGTCAGCGTTTCGCCCTGCGCTTGCAGAAAGGAAGCAAGGTCGGTCTGATTCGCCCGGTCGATCTGCGCTTGGGTATAGGTCATGGAAAACACCTCATTTCAGCTTCGGGCAGTATTTGCAAACGCCGTGTTCACGTTCGTACAGCGTATAGGGGCAGTCCGCGCACTCCGGCGGGTATTTCCTCTCCACAATGGGCAGAAAGCCCAGCTCCTGCAACAGTTCGATCTGCCGGTCGGTGAGGGTGGCTTCAAAAGCAAGGCATTTCCGGGTGTGCTCGTCCGGCTCGATCAGCTCGGAAAGCGGTCTGCCGTCAGACAGCGGGTCGCCGCTCAAAATGCGCTTTGCCGTCCTGCGGATGGGGTTATATTCCTTCTTCCAGTCGTATTTTTTCATAGGGTCATATCCTCCTTTTTGTGTTGTGTTTGGGGTCGATTTTGGAGTATTTGTTCCTCTGTGCGCCCTTTGTTTTGAATGGCAGTATCAATACACAACCTGACCTTCAAAAGCCTGTGCAGGTCGTCCCTGACGGATTTGAACTCGTTATAAGTTTCCTTATGCTCCCGTTCCAGACGGTCGTATTCCGCAGACAGCTTTTTCATATCCACCTTGCCGTCCGGGAACTCGGCGGTCAGCTTGCGGCGGGCGGCGTAGAACGTTTTCAGCTCGTCGGCGTGTTCTGCCTTGTACTTGGCTCTGGGCTTGTCAAACTTGATTTTCTGCAAGCCGTCGTACACGGGCTTCAAGCTCTGAAAAGCGGCGGAGTTGTCATAGAGCTGTCTGATCTCCTTCATGCGGGCGGTCTGCCCGTCCAGCGTTTTCTTCAAGCCGTCCACGTTCTCCCGGTGCGCCGATACACGGGCTTCAAGGTCGTCGAGAGTGTACAGTTCGCAGGATTGCAGATAGCTGACTGTCTCGGAAAACTCCTTGAGGTTTGCGACCTTGCCGCTTCTCGAATAGGATTTTGCACCGCGCATGGCGTAGTAGGCGTTCAGCAGAGAAACAAGGTCGGGCGATTGCGGCTTGGCAAGCTCGGCTCTGACCTCCTTCACCCAGTCCAGCAGAGAGGACAGCCTGTTCCTGATTTGGCGAATGAGTGCATTGGTGGCTTTTATCCAGCGGTTGAACTCGCCTTTCTCGGTGCGTATGCCTTTCTTCTCCATTGCCCGGACGGTTGCGCCCTCATGGACGGTGGGAAGAAGCTCCACGCCCTGACGCTCATAGCTCCGGTGGTCGATACGAACGTCAAGCCCCTTTTCCGCAAACTTGGCGTTGCATAACTCTGCCCATGTCTGCCGCCAGTATTCCAGCGTTTCGGGACTGCCCCAGTCGGTAGTGGGAACGGCGTTGAACACAAACTTTCCATCTGCGTCACGGACACGGTTGCCGTCCTCGTCCAGCTCATACACGCGCCGCTGCTTCAATCCCCATTTTCCGTTCTGCTCAATGGGACGGATAGGGCAAAGCACATGGAAGTGCGGGTTTGGTATGCCGCCGTCCTCCCGGTCGGGCTGGTGTACGGCGAAGTCAACCACCATGCCCCGGCTCACAAAGTTCTCCAATAAAAATTGCCTTGCAAGAGCGATGTTTTCCTCAAGGGAAAATTCATTCTGCAAGGCAATGTCAAAGCTGTATGCAAGCTGGGCGTTCTTTCCACGCTCGGCTTTTTCCACGGCATTCCATAGGGTCTGGCGGTCTGCGTATTCGGGCGGTGCATGGGACGGCAGGAGAATGTCGGAGCATATCACGCCGCCCTTTAGGGTGTAGTCGCTGTATTCGCCGTAATACTCGCTATACAATCGCTCCCCTGCTCGGTAGGCGGAAGAAGCGATAGCGGACTGCCCCGCGCTGCGCTTAGTCTGCGTGACGCTCAGATGGAATAGTGCCATCGGCTTTCAGCTCCTTTTCTCTGTTCGCCTGATTCGTGTGGGTGATCGCCATGTGCCGGACTGCTCGCTGGACTTCGGACAGGGAAAAGATGTGTTCCATCAGCTCTGTCATTTCGGTGCGTGTGAGACCTTTGACCTCCGGGGCAAGGCTCTCAATCGTGCCGCCCAGATTGCAAAGGCGGTGGGTGCGCTTGGTGCGGTCGCCTTTCTCGTAATACTTCTTGCGGTTCTCAAGGCGTTGGAGCTTGTGTGTCTCCTGTGCAAGCTGCGTCTCTGCTCGCTCCTTTTCGGCTTGGAGCTGGTCGAGGGTTTTCGGTTTTGTCATTGTGATTGACCTCCTTTTTTGATTTTGGGGATAAAAAAGACCGCTGACTTTGTGCGCACACGGCGCAGGTCAACGGTCTGATTTTCCGTATTCGGTTTACTGTGACATATTGATGTTCTTTAGAATAGAGTTGGCAACTCCTTCTGCCGCAGCCGTTACAAACGCTGTGGAAATCGTCTTAATTGTTTCAATAATAAGAGGAAGCCCTTTTTGTGTTATGGTGTCCTTAACTTTCTTCCATTGAGAGTTATCACGGATTTTATCAAGAAAATCATTACCCTCCCATGTCAAGGAGCCTACTCCAAAGTTCCAAATTTGCCCATCTGCATATTGTGAGCCATAGTCGGAAATCAGCCCAGCTTCATGCAGTATTTTGCAATGATATGCTGTGGTTTCCATATCATAGCCATCAATCTTTAGGTCGTATATTGCAGTCGAGCGGTACTCTTCTTCGATTTTCAAAAGGATAAGCCGCACAAGCTCCATATCTCGTTTCATATATGTTCCTTTCTTCAAACTTGCTGGCGGCGAACAGCATTTTATGCTGTTTGCGGACGGCAAGTACACAAGGGATAGACGCGCAAGCGTCGCAAGGGAGTGTAGCTCCCTTGACGGAACGAAGTGACGAAACATTCTCGGTCGGACAGTTTTTCTCTGCCGACCGGGAATAAAGCTCCGCAGGACGCACGATACTCCCGACAGGAGAGTATAGAAGTGCGCCCTTAGTTCCTAAAGGGATTTTTGAGCTACTCAAGGAATAGGCTCTTTGATGGAACCCATTCCGTTGCAAGCTCGTCTGCTTTTTCAAGCCAGCGTTTGATTCTCTTTTCTGGGGGAACGCTCTCGCCCCAATATTCAACGAACAAAGCATCGTCCATGCGGAGTGCTGCATCTTTCATTTCACCTTCAATGAGTTTTAAGGCTCGTTCAATATAGATACCGCCCTCATCATCATTTTTAGGGTTAGCGACACTACCAGCAGAAAACAAGTCTCTTGCCTGATGGCACAGTACGCCGTGATAAGTCAACAGATAGAGAACCATATCATCATACTTGTTTCGTGACCGTCCAGATTTAACTATGCTTGGACAAAGCAAAGCGGCTTCCGCTCTTAGGCGTGTCTTTTCCTCCATTGAGAGGTTTGTATAAAGACGAGCCTGAACGGGGGTCGTATGTTCATCTGAATCTTCTTTATCCTCAACCCACCACAAACGTCCATCGGGATGAATTTTTCGTGCGTAAGCTCGGATATACTTCATCTTGTCCTGCATATCGAGCTTTCTGAAATCATCATATCGAATGCCCATCTGCTCAAACAGGGATTCTTTCACTTCGGTTTTTTCAGACGGAAGTTCGATTTCAAAACGAGGGACGTGTGATGTTCTGACATGAATGACGCTCTGCTCATATTCGCCCCAGCGCACCTCTGGAAGGCCGCCCATTTTCCCAAACACAACATAAATATGCTTGACTTCATCAATGCGTTGTGTTTCGAGGACGCTATTTGCGATGCTCCGCCAAGTGTCGTTCAGAGTGAACTTTACTTCAACGCCATATTCACCCATTGCAATGTCAGGAAAAGCCTGCGGGTGCGGGTTAAAATCAATCTGAAAGGTTTCATCGTCTTTTGTGATTTCGCTCAAAACTTCTCGCACACGGGTTTCAAATTGAGCAGAAGTCTTAAATCCTGTGGCTCTGGCTTCTTCTGTCAGTTGCACACAACATTTATTCAGGATTTCTTCAAATTCGTTCTTCGTCATACTCTATTCTTGTTCCCTTCGATTACATTTTTGACAGAATTAGCAATATGCCACGCAAGTACTGGCGGAACAGCGTTTCCAATTTGCCTTTCTGTTTCACGCAATCCACAGGGGAAAGAAAATGAATCCGGGAAAGACTGAATACGAGCTGCTTCGCGCATGGAAATTCTCCGTGGAAGTGCATAGTGGAATTGAATGTTTCCATGGCACTCCGCCCGCATGGTATAACCGGGACGGTCAGCAATTAAGCGGCGGTTTCCTTGTTCTCCGCTCACCTTTGCATTACTCCAAATATGGGAGAACATTTTGTCTTGCGGGTGCTCTTCTAAATCATGCAGAGCTTCATAAGCTGTGATCGGTGCGAAGACGCTTGGCTTTGGTGGAACAAAATCAGGCAATCCCTTCTTTGTTCCGACAAAAATCACGCGCTCTCTTGTCTGTGGTACGCCGTAATCCTCAGCATGGTATAATTGGTAACTCAGGTTGTATCCAAGAGAATGAAAATCTTCAAGGATTTTATTAAGCGAATACTCATTCTGCTTGAGCAACAAACCACCTACATTCTCTGCGATAAAGACTTTGGGCTTTATCCTCTTTACCGCTTCGACAATATAAGTGTACAAGCTGCTTCTTTTCCCATTTACACCAAGCATCTTTCCGTTAATGGAAATGTCCTGACAAGGAAAGCCCCCGACAACAATATCCGCCGAAGATGGGAGATTTTTAATCTGTTCCCCAATGTCACCCTCGATGATATAGTCACCGAAGTTTTCACGGTAGGTCTTACAAGCGGCAGGGCTGATTTCGTTTGCCCAAATGATTTCAAAGCCTGTCTTGGAGTAGTGTTTTCCAAGATAATCAAAACCGCCTATAAGACCTAAATCCATACCGCCGCAACCGGAGAATAGAGAAACAACCGTAATGGGCTTTGGAGTTGTCCGTTTTTTTGACGGATACGCTTCCTCGCTATCAACAGTCCAATTTCTCCCGATTTTTTTTGCTGTTTTAAGTGCGCCGCTCTCCGCAAGGCGGCGGAGTGTATCTCCGCTTCTATTGTGCAATCTTGCATATTCTGTAAGTGCAATAATCATTGAATCACCTCATTCTGTTTCACACTAATTATACACGCTATCGTGCATTGCTGCAAGTGCCTATTTGTAAATTTACGCCGAACAGTCTTTGTCCTGAAATTCAAGGACAATATACGGAAGACGGAGGGCGAGGCTGTCAATAATCTCCACCCGCTTGAACAGCCCCGAATCGTCATCTCTAAACAGTTCCAAATGGCTGACTGCATCGTTGTATGAGTGATAAAAATATTGTTCGTCCGCCTTCCTATCTCTGCGGATAAACCGCACGATATATCCGTTATCCATGCTGTACCCCCTCAATCATAAATCAGCTCAAACTTCACGATTTCCTCCGCCTGCGCCTTACATGAGTTCATCAATCCCACCCATTTCATAGAATCTTGGGCTTTGAGTGCTTCTGTTGCGCCCGCGCTTTTGGCAAGCTGCGGAATGATGAGGTCAAGACGGCTTCTGGCGGCTTGCTCAATTTCCGCGCAATGCTCATAGAGCTGTTCACTGGCGATAAGTGCGGCGTAGAGATCGGGACGATAGCCCTCAAGGTAGGCTTTGCGCAGATGCCCGTAATGCCCGATATGGGGTCGCTTCTTTTCGGGGCTGCGGCTGTTGTCGATGATTCTTCTCATACGGTCTGTACTCCTTTCTTCGGCTCTCGCGCAGGGAGATTGCAAACGGGAACGAACACGCCCTTTGCAATATCCTCGGCACGAATGGCGGCTTTCTTTGCGTCGATGTCAGTTTTGCGCTTGTCCTTGATTTTGTTCTCGTATGCTTGATATTTTCCACTGGCTTTGCGCTTCAAGTAGTTCTGATGCAGTCTGTCCTTGCGCTCTTCTTTTTTGCGGCGTTCCTCCAATTCCTCCGGGGTCAGATCCGCTTCTCCGAACTCCGGAGGGACGAACCGCCCGACGAAGTTGAAGTAAATCTCCACCTCCTGCGTCGTCTCCCGGCTGCCCTTGCGGTCGCGCTCATGCACAAGGATTTTCTCGATAAACTCGTTGAGCATGGCAATGGTCAGGTTGTCAAAGCTCTCTTACTTGTCAATCAGAGCGATAAAGCGGTAAGCGTCCTTTTCGTGCTTCTCGTAGCCATTAACTGCCTTTTCCAGCATAGAGATTTCAGCGGTAAGCTCGGACTGTTCCTTTTCGTATTGAGCGTCCAGAGTGGCGTATCTGCTGTCGGACAGCTTTCCTAAAATGTTGTCCTCATAGATTTTGCAGAGCAGGACTTCCAGCTCGGATACTCTCTGCCTTGCGGCGGCAAGCCGTGTCCGCTGCTTTTTGACCTCCGCCGTTTGCTGACTGGACTGAGCTTCCTGCACCACTCGGACAAACTCAGCGCGGTCGAGCTTTGCATACTCGGCAATGGCTTTGAGCATATCGGAGACAAGGGACAGTACCACATCTTCATTGATACGGTGCTGTGTCTTGCAGAGCGTACCGCACGGAATCTTCGTGTAGCGGGAACAGGTATATTGAGAAATGCGCTTGCCGTTGTTGGTGCGATGGACGTACATCTTGCCGCCGCAGTCCGCACAGTACATCAAGCCCGTAAGGGGAGCGACTTCGCCCCAGCCGTCAGGGTAGCGGCGGACGTTTCCCCGGATTTTCTGCACAAGGTCAAAGGTCTGTTGGTCGATGATAGCTTCGTGGGTGTTCTCAAAAATCGTCCATTCGTCCTCCGGGACATAGTGGCTTTTCTTGTCCTTGAAGTGCTTGCGGGTCTTGAAATTGACGGTGTGTCCCAGATACTCACGCTTTTCAAGAATATTGCAGATGGTGGAAGAACCCCAGCCGAAAACGTCCTTAAAGGTCTTGTTCTTGTTCACGCCCTCGTTGTGCTGTGCAAGGTAGGCGGATGGAATAAGGATTCTGTCCTCTGACAGCTTCTTGGCGATCTGATACGGCCCATAACCGTCAATCGTCATGGCAAAGATGCGTTTAACAATCTCGGCGGCTTCGGGGTCAACGAGCCATTTATCCCTTGCTTCATTCCAGAGATAGCCGTAAATGACTGTGCCTGTGAGATGCTTTCCGGTCTTGCCCTTGGCCTGGAACACGGATTTGATTTTGCGGCTTGTGTCGCGAAGATAATATTCGTTCATGATGTTGCGGAAG
>MSGS01000062.1 GCA_001940855.1 Christensenellaceae bacterium Phil1
TTTTACGGATAACGCTTCGCGCAAGTGCTATAACGAGCAAGGCCAAGCGGTGGACGTTTGGACGCGGTGGCCTGCCTCGGCGTCGGCTGTGGTGTACGTCTACTCCAACGGCTACGTCTACGCGAACTCGCCCGCCAACAATTACTACGCCCGCCCCGCTTTAATTCTTGCATCTAATAGTCTTGTGTCGGATGCTCCTAATGCGGATGGCAGCTACAATCTGGTACTGAGTGACACCATACCGCCCCGAGAGGTGGAGTTTACTGCACTGCTGGGGCAGGCCGACAAGATGCCCCAAAAGATAAAAGTTGAATGCGAGTACGAGATGCAGAGCGGCATGATAGAGTTCTGGGTGTGCAACAACTATAACGACCCAATACCTGCGTGGGAGAAGATAGAACTCGGCGAACAGCATAGGTTTGCCAATGCCACCAAAGCCGCCGAGAAGTGGGCGCTGGGCGTAAAGTGCCATGCACAGAGTGAAAACAACATAACTGTGTATGAACCGTGCGCGATAGTAAGTTTTTAGGAGGTAAAGAGAGTGAATGCAGCAAAGTATTTGAGAAAACGCGCCGAAGCAGACAGAGAACAGGCATTTATCGATGCTGCCGAACTTGCCGATGTAGCCGCCGAGGTCGAAGCGGAGATAGCGGCATATCAGGAGATTATAGACATAATGGAAGGAGGTGAAGAAAACGATGCCGATAAGAACTAAGGATGCAGCCCGCGCTTGGCGGGCAAACGAAGATAGGCGGGAAGCGGAGTACATAGCCGCTGGAGCCGCACAGGCGCAGGCGGCTAAGGCTGCTCCCATTGCAACGGTGGGTATGTTTATAGACGGGTTTGCACCATGGGAAGTGGGGAAGGCATACAAGCAGTATGACCTTTTTTTATATAACGGCATGGTTGGGTTCTGCCGTCAGGCAGTTACATCGGCTGCGCACCAGCCGCCGTTCAGCACGGGTATGGAAGCGATTTACGGCGTTCGCCCCGCGCCCGATGATAACGGCGTGTATCCGTATGTGTACAACATGGCGGCAAGCGTGGGCATGCGGGTGCGCGATGGTGACAACGTGTATGTCTGTACCCGCTATATAGACCCGCTGCTATACCCGCCGTCACAGGTGGCGGCTCATTTTGTGCTTGAAAACTAAGGAGGTAACTTCATGAAAAAGACGATACTTATTATACTGACGCTTGCGCTTGCGCTGTGTGCGTGTATACCCGCGCTGGCTATGGGCTGGGCCTATACGCCCGACCCTGCGCCTGAGTATACCGTAGCCGTAACTAAGCTCGACCGAGTGCAGACCACTACCGGCACGGCATATACACCTGTGCCGGACAAGCTCGCAACGACTGGACAAGTCGTATACTTCAGCGTGCGCATAACGGACAATGACGGGAATGATGTCAAAGGCGATATACATCTCGGCGATCTCGAAGTGCTGTATATAGACGGCAGTATAATAGCCGCCACGGTGACCGGCGCACATCCGACTGTAACGGCATCCATAGAGACTGCTACGCCTGCCGACCAGCTTGTATATAATGGTAAGCTTATAGTAATCACGGGTGACACCGTTACAATAGACAAGCTGGTGTTCACACGCCAAAACAATGTCGCAGTAAGCGTAGATATTGCAGACGGAAATCTTGGTGACCTATCCCGCGCGCTTGCGGCGTTGGGCATGACGATAGAAGATGTATACAGCGGCAGAATATATATGTCTGATGCCGCGCTTATAGCCAACTTCGGGCAGCGCAGCAGAGCCGAGGCAACAGCAAAGTGGTATGCTGATGCGGATGCCGAAGTAAAGCCCACCGTGCCTGATTTGCCGCAGACCGGCGATAAGACGGGCATTGTTGGTTTTGCGCTTATAGCGGCAGCTGTATTTATTATAGGTGTGAAAAAATGGGTAAGATAACTGAGTTTATTACCTATCTTGAATCACACATAGGCGATGCATATGTGTGGGGCGCGCAGGGACAGCGCATAGATGCCATGCTGGATATATCTGCATGGGTGCGCAAACGGGAAGATGGCAATTTGATACAGGCAGCGCGATGTATGCGCTACATAAAGGCCGCAAAGAAGCGCCCGCTATATGCGTTTGACTGCTCCGGACTGATAGTTTACTGGTTGCTGAATGTCAAAGGACTGATAAAAGGCGACGCTACCGCAAACGGCCTGTATGCACAGTGCAGCAAACAGGGCAAAATCGGTACATGGACGATAGAACCCGGAGACTTTGTTTTTAGACGCAAAAGCGGCGAGATGAAGCATGTTGGGGTATATGTCGGAAACGGGTACACCATCGAAGCCAAAGGCCGTGACGTAGGTGTTGTAAAGCTGCCGCTTGATAAAGGTACATGGACGCATCAGGGCAAGCATCCGGCGTTGGAAGAAGCGGAAAACAAGGCGCCCGAGCAGCGCGTATTCCAAATCGAATCACCATTGCTGCGCGGTGAGGATATACGCGCCATGCAGACAGCGCTTAATGCGTGCGGCTATCCGTGCGGTGATGCGGATGGCATATGTGGCCGCAAGACTGTGGCGGCAGTGATGGAGTTTATAAAGAATAATATGGATAAGGAGTGAATGAAAATGGACAATGTAGTGGATGCGCTGCGTATTGCGGCAGCCGGCATAGGCGGCATAGTAACGTATATATGGGGACCGTGGGATGCGCTCATAATCGCGCTGGTGGCTATGGTTATAATAGACTATATCACCGGTGTGATAAAAGCGGCCGTACAGGGCAAGCTTTCAAGCGCCGTAGGCTTTAGAGGGCTGCTGAAAAAGGTCGCCATATTTTTATTGGTAGCCGTTGGCGTTATGGTTGACAGAGTTATTCCTGCCACGAATGAGGCCGTGCGTAGCGCGGTTATTTTCTTCTATATTGCGAATGAGGGATTGAGCATACTGGAAAATGCGGGAGAACTCGGACTTCCGCTGCCGGCAGCGCTGAAAAAGTCGCTTGAGAAGATGCAGGACAAAGAAGAAAAGTCGGATATAGACTCTGATACAGATATAGAGCAGTAATTTGTTGGGCCGTTGGGATAATTCCTGACGGCTCTGTTTTTCAAAAAAGGACTTGCACGATGATGGCAACTTTTTGGCAACCATATGCCCTGCAATGATAAACTTTCCCGATTTACATATACAGAGAAAGTGGCTTACTTACTTATAAAATTAAGACGATGATAAACAGCACGGAATGATAGAATGTGGTTCGGGACCAAAAGGCCGGGTGTTCAAATCACCTCGCCCCGACCATGAAAAAAGCGATTCCTCTCATACGGGGAGTCGCTTTTTGCTTTATCTTTAGTCTGGTATATATTACGCATTATGAAATAGCGCTGTAAAAACAGGCGGGGTGATTCCGCCTGTTTTGCGTTTATAAGCTTTTGCAGTACCATGCCGGCACCGGATCGCTCATACCTTTATACCAGTTGAACACATCGTTGGCCTGATTTCGCATGGTTGCTATTTCTTTTTCGCCGAACGGCACGGACCACGGCAGGGAAGATAGAGTGTTGCTGCTTATGTAAAGCGCAAGCAGCTGCCAGAAGCCCATGGGAACGGCGCCGTCAAAATATCCGTCCACCATGCCGGAAGCGAACACGGGCACTTTCTGCGCGCACCAAACTATGCGGTTGAACTCCTCCCATGGGTCGCCGAAGTCACAGCGGTTGAAATCGATTATGTATAGCTTGCCGTCGCGGCCTATCATCATGTTGCCTATGTGATAATCGCCGTGCTGAAACGTTTGCGGCCTGCCATAGGGCAGATGGCGGTTTTTGTTTATGTAATCTATAAACGCCTCCGCCTGTCCGTTTTCATATTTGAGGGGGCAGGCCTCATAGGAGGCAAGCTTTCTGTCTATCTTTCGGTTGAAGCGGATACCCCAATCCTCCTGGGTTTCGGGTGCAGGGATGGAGTGAATTTTGCGGAGAAAACGTCCGGCGTCCATACCGTATGTGTATTGCTTTGCGGCGGGGCAGTTTGGCATTATGGTTTCCGCATCTTCGCCGTCTATCCATGTTTGTATTGAATATACGCCTTTGTCGCATGTGCCGAATTCAAGCGGGTCGCACATGGGCACGCCAAGCTCAGCCACGCGGTGCATAAGCTCATATTCCTTCATTTTTTCATCATATTTTTCAATTGGCGTTACACGCAGCAGAAATCTGTTGCCTTGCTCATCGGTTAGGCAATACTTTTTGTCGCCCGACCAGCCCTTCAGCACCGGCTCTTTTGAAACAAACTTTTTCAGCATTTGACCACCCTCCTTCCTATGACTGTTCTATTATAGTCGTAAAGCAGGCATAACACAAATACAGTTTCCATTTAATTCACAATGGCGGGTGGGACTTTATCATTATTGGCGATATACACTATTGCCCGTATTGCCGCGACAAGCGGCGGGAAGGGATAATTATTTATGCAGCAGGATAAAACATTCCTCGGGACGGAGCCTGTCGGCAAGCTGCTTTTGAAGCTGGCCGTGCCTACGGTAGCGGCGCAGTTTGTGAACATGCTCTATAACATTGTGGATAGGATCTACATCGGACATATGGGTGCTGACGGCAGCCTCGCGCTCACGGGCGTGGGCGTATGCATGCCGATAATTCTTATAATATCCGCGTTTGCGGCGTTTGTAAGCTCCGGCGGCGCGCCGCGCGCATCAATAGCGATGGGCGCGGGCGATAACGAATCCGCGGAAAAGATACTTGGCGGCTGCTTTACGCTGCAGCTTTGCATATCGGTGGCGCTTACGGCTGTGCTGCTGATTTGGAACCGCGATTTGCTGCTGGCCTTCGGCGCAAGCGAAAACACGATAGACTACGCCGTGGATTACATGAACATATATGCTGTCGGCACCATATTCGTGCAGCTTACGCTTGGTATGAACGCCTTCATAACGGCGCAGGGCTTTGCAAAAACAGGCATGTACACTGTGCTCATAGGCGCGGTTGCTAACATCGTGCTCGATCCGCTGTTCATATTCGTGTTCGATATGGGCGTTTCCGGCGCCGCGCTTGCAACCATAATATCGCAGGGCATATCCTGCATATGGGTGCTGCATTTTCTTATGAAAGGGAACAGCATACTTAAACTCAAGCGCGAAAGGATGAGGATAGACTTCAAGCTTATCCTTCCGTGCATAGCGCTGGGCCTTGCGGCGTTTGTTATGCAGTCAAGCGAAAGTATAATATCCGTGTGCTTTAATTCTTCCCTTCTCAAATACGGCGGGGATATTGCCGTTGGCGCAATGACGATACTTTCAAGCGTTATGCAGTTCGCCATGATGCCGCTTTCTGGCATATCTCAGGGCGCGCAGCCAATACTCAGCTATAATTTCGGCGCAAAAAACGCATCCCGCGTTAAGGAAACGTTCAAGCTGCTGCTGAAGGTCTGCCTTTGCTATTCTGTTTTGCTCTGGGGCATAATAATGCTGTTCCCGGGAGCGTTCGCCAGCCTTTTCACCACCAGCGCGGAGCTTATAACCTTCACCGAGGGCGCGCTTAGGATATACTGCGCGGTGCTGTTCCTATTCGGCGTGCAGATAGCATGCCAGATGACGTTTGTATCCATAGGCAACGCCAAGTGCTCAATAATTGTTGCGGTGCTGAGAAAGTTTGTGCTGCTGATACCGCTTATATATATTATGCCCGCGATACTTGCCGATAAGACTATGGCCGTATATATGGCTGAGCCGGTGGCGGATTTTATCGCCGTTTCGTGCACGGCAATACTGTTTACAATAGAGTTTAGAAAGGCAATGGCGCGGCTTGAAGGCGGCAAAAACTAAGAAATATAAAAAACAGGGCGGGGCAAAGGCTCCGTCCTGTTTATGCTATGGACTTATGTTGTTTCCTTGCGTTCAAGCGCGGCCTTCACAAAGCCGAAGAACAGAGGATGCGCCCTATTCGGGCGGGACTTGAACTCCGGATGATACTGCACGCCTATGTGGAACGGCCTGTCGGTAAGCTCAACCGTTTCAACCAGCCTTCCGTCAGGAGAAAGGCCGGATAGCGTAAGTCCTGCCGCGGTGAGAGTATCGCGGTAATCATTATTGAATTCGTAGCGGTGGCGGTGGCGCTCGAATATGGTAGCCTTGCCGTAGCAGCGTTCCATGGCCGTGCCGCTCTTTATCATGCATGGGTATGCACCCAGCCTAAGCGTGCCGCCCTTGTCTATGCTGTCGCTCTGCCCGGGCATGAAGTCTATGACCTTGTGCTTGCAAAGTTCGTTAAATTCGCCGGAGTCAGCGTCCGCAATGCCCGCAACGTTGCGCGCGTATTCAATAACGGCTATCTGCATGCCGAGGCATATGCCGAAATACGGTATGCGGTTTTCCCGGGCGAATTTGGCGGCAAGTATCATGCCGTCTATCCCGCGCGAACCGAAGCCGCCCGGCACTATTATGCCGTCCATGTTGCCAAGCACGGCGGCTATGTTTTCTTCGTTAAGGGTTTCTGAATCTATCCAGTGTATCGTGACTTCCGAATTAAGCGCATAGCCTGCGTGGCGCAGCGCCTCCGCAACGGAAAGATAAGCATCGTGCAGCTGAACATATTTGCCGACCAACGCAATGTCCGTATTCTTCTGCCGCGCGTGTATGCGGTTTACCATTTCGCTCCATTCGTCAAGCTCTGCCGCAGGAGCGTCTATGCCCAGTTCGCGGCACACAACGGAGGAGAAGTTCGATTTTTCAAGCATCAGCGGCGCTTCGTAAAGGCAGGGCAGCGTGATGTTTTCTATTACACAGTCCGGCTTAACGTTGCAGAAAAGGGATATCTTTTTGAATATGGAATCTTCAAGCGGTTCGTCGCAGCGCAGCACTATTATATTTGGGTTTATGCCCATGCCCTGCAATTCCTTTACGGAGTGCTGAGTGGGCTTTGACTTGTGTTCATCGCTGCCGCGGAGGAAGGGAACGAGCGTAACGTGTATAAAAAGGCTGTTTTCGCGCCCGACTTCAAGGGATATCTGCCTTACGGCTTCGATAAAGGGCTGGGACTCAATATCACCTATGGTGCCGCCTATTTCGGTTATTACCACGTCCGCATCCGTTTCCTTAGCCACGCGGTAAACAAAGTCCTTTATTTCGTTTGTGATATGGGGGATTACCTGTACGGTGGAGCCAAGATATTCGCCGCGCCTTTCCTTATTCAGCACGTTCCAGTATACTTTGCCCGTGGTAAGGTTTGAGTAGCGGTTCAGGTTTTCATCTATAAAGCGTTCATAATGGCCAAGGTCAAGGTCTGTTTCGGCGCCGTCCCCTGTTACGTATACTTCGCCGTGCTGATACGGGCTCATGGTGCCGGGGTCAACGTTTATATACGGGTCCAGCTTTTGCGCGGCTACCTTAAGCCCACGGGTCTTGAGCAATCTGCCCAGGCTGGCCGCCGTTATGCCCTTGCCCAGGCCCGATACAACGCCGCCGGTAACAAATATGTACTTGGTCATATGTTCTTCCTCCGTACAAAATAATAAAGGATTATATTATAAAGCCGCGGCTTTTGTCAAATGCTAAGCTGTGTGAATTTTGCCTGATATCGGGCGAAAATCGTGCACATAACCGCGCGTTATATCGGCGTGAACATAAATTATAAAAAGCCCCTCCGCTTGGGAGGGGCAATTGGGTAGATTTGTCAGTTATTCGTGCCTGTGTCTATTTCATATTCTATGTTTACCTGCGCCTCCACCGTAAGCTCGCCGGGGCTTATGCTCACGTCCGCATTTGCATCCTCGGCGACGGATGCGGTGCGCATATCATATGCAGCATTCGGCGTGTAGCTTGAGCTCTGCTCGTTCACGGCGGAAGGTATTGGCTTCAGAGTCACGCCGAGCGCCTCCGCAATGGCCTGAGCCTTGCCCTTTGCATCGTCTATGGCGGCCTTGAGAGCCTGCTGATACGCGGCGGAGCTATCGGACACCGTGAGCGTAAGCCCGTATGTACCCGTTGCGCCTGCGGCTATTGCGTCGCTCAATACCTTGCCCACGGCATCAATGTCGCGTATTGTGACCTTTATTGAAGTCACCATGTCGTACCCTACCACGACCGCGGGGGTTTTCTTGTAATTATATCTTTCGTTCAGGCTCACGTTATCCGTGGCAATGTCCGCATCCTTAACTCCGGCGGCCTTCACGGCCTCTATAACGGCGTCCATAATGGCGGAATTTTCCTGCTGCGCGGCGGCAGGCTTTTCATTATATGTGCGCACCTGTATGCTCACGGTGGCAATATCCGGAACAAGCTTAATCTCGCCCGATCCGCTCACGTTTATCACGTTTGGCTCCTCCTTGCTCTCCTGCTGTATGGTTACCTCTGGGCTTATCACCTGCGGCGTGGTGCCGGTGGGGTTCTGTACAACGGTTTTGCATCCCGTGAACATTACTGCCGCCATGCTTATGCACAGCGCCAATGCTAAGGCTTTTTTCTTCATGGCTTACTTTCCTCCTTGACTTCGGCTTTCTTTTTGCTGCGCTTCTTTGTCGCCGCGCGCACTATTATTACTATTATCACAACCACTATTGCCGCAATAACTATAACCGGCAGGCTGGATACAAACCACACGAAGAAGTTTACGAAGAATACACCGACGCCGTTGAGGGTATCGGTAAAGCCTTCGCTTATCCTGTCCGCGGTGGTCTTGGTGGCGGCGGGGCCGGTGATTGCGTTGCGCTCGCTTACGGAAAGGTTAATGGTGGTGTAATCAATAAGCGCGTCGTAACGCTTTAGCGTGCCGGTAAGCGTTTCTATCTGCAGCATGACTTCGCTTATCCTGTCCTCGAGCGCTATAACGTCTGCCAGATTGTCCGTTTCCACCATTATTGCGCGCAGCCGCTCAAGCTGCTCCTGCAATACGGCAAGGCGGGTATCGGTATCGTAGTATTCATCGGTAATGTCGTCCGTATAGTCGCGCACATAGTTTATCTGCCCAAGCGTCTCCACGCCGCTTACGAACTCGCCTGCCTTTTCCGCAGGAATGCGGATTGTCAGTTCAATGTTGCGGCCCGCGTCGCCGTAAGCTTCGGGCTTGGAGCCGTAAAGATTGGAGCTGAGCACATATCCGCCAAGCTCGCTCACCTTGGCTTTGATATAGTCCATGTTTTCATCGAACTTATCGGTATTAAGGCTTATGTCATAGTTGCGGATTATTTTGCGGCCGGCATATATATCGCCAGCGGTTACAGAGGTAGCTTCACCCGCTGCGTAATCAAAGCCCATATCATTGCTGGTAACGGGTGAGGTCGCCGCGGGCGCGGGCGCGTATTCCTCCATAGGTGCGTATTGAGAGGATGAGTTGTATACCGTGTCCCGTGCGGCGGAGGTGGAAGCGCCGCTGCACCCTGCAAAGCATATGGCAAGCATTATTGCCGCCGCGAAAATGGCAAGCAGCTTTTTATATTGTTTCATTGTGATTCCTCCTTGTTGCATTCCTTTGCCAATATAACGCGGGAACGCGGCTAAAGGTTCCAATTATATGCATATTGTATTATATAAGCGGTAATTGGGCAAGAGCAAGGCGCATATACAAAATATATGGGGGTGATGTGCGTGGCGAACATCAGCTTTTGCGAACTGAGGCGCAAGGAAGTGATAAATTTAAGGGACGGGGCCAGGCTTGGCGTGGTGTGCGATTTGGAAGTTGACCTATGCTCAGGCACCGTATGCTCAATAGTTGTGCCGGGGCCGCCGAAAATGTGGGGCCTGCTGAAAAGCGACGAGGAACTGGTTATCCCCTTCTGCAAAATAAACAAGATAGGGGACGACGTTATATTGGTAGATATAACGCTATGATGCTTTATTTTTTGGCATGTGCTGTGGTATAATGGGCAAAAGCACGCGGAGGATACAGCATGAGGTGCAGATATTGCCATGGAACGGAAAGCAAGGTTGTGGATTCGCGCCCTACGGACGACGGGACAAGCATACGCCGCCGCAGGGAATGCATGAGCTGCGGAAGACGATTCACAACATATGAAAAAATAGAAGAAATACCGATAATGGTCGTGAAAAAAGACGGGCGGCGCGAAACGTTCGACAGCGAAAAAATACTGATGGGCGTGCGTAAGGCCTGCGAAAAGCGGCCGGTGAGCGCGGCGCAGATGGATAAGCTGGTGGAAGAAGTGGTGCGGGAGGTAAACAATACCCTTGAGCAGGAAGTTACCAGCACATATGTTGGCGAGCTTGTTATGCGCGGGCTGAAGGAGCTGGACGAGGTGGCGTATGTCCGCTTTGCTTCGGTATATAGGCAGTTTAAGGATATAAATACGTTTATGGAGGAGCTGAAGCTTCTTCTTAACGACAAATGCGAATGATGGACAGATACGAATACCTTTCGGCATATGCCAAAATGCGGCACGGCTGCATTTATGAAGAAAATAGGGGCATAGGCTTCTTCCGTGCGGAGCAACTTAAAAGAATGGACGGCGTTGAGCACGGCTTTACCGCGCGGCAGGGCGGAGTCAGCCCAAAGCCTTATGATTCGCTGCACCTGAATTTTCAAAAGCCGCACGATTTGGCGCTTGTAAGGGAAAATTTCTCCCGCTTTGCCGATGCGGCAGGCATAGAATATTCAAGCATGGCCGTGGTAAGCTATGAACACGGCACGAACGTTATAAAGCTTGACGCTGATGATGCCGGGCGCGGGTTTAATAAAGCCCCGCTTGATAAGTGCGATGGCATTGTTACCGATTCGCCTGCGGTCACGCTTATAACCAATCATGCCGACTGCGGCGCGTTCTTTATATACGATCCCGTGAAGAAGGCTGTGGGCCTTGCGCATTCCGGCTGGAAGGGCACGCTTGGGCGCATCGGTGCAAACGTGGTCAGGCTGATGCAGCGGTGCTATGGCTCGGATCCTAAGGATATGATAGCTTCAACCGGCCCTGCAATATGCAAAAATTGTTACGAGGTGGATGCTCCCCTTGCGGCACGGTTCGATGCCGAATTTGGCGCAGGCGTATGCACAAGCCCCGGACGCGAAGGACACGCATGGCTGGATCTTGAAGCCGCGCAGGGTATACAGCTTATTGAAGCGGGACTGAAATGCGAAAACATAACATTGATGGAAAAATGTACGTTTGAGGACGAAGAACATCTGTTTTCACACCGCAGGGACACCGCGAAGCTGGGCGGAACGGGAGACATGGCGGCGTATATCCGCATTGTATAAATAAAAAACAGGCTTAAATATTCATCCTTTCGGGTAAGCTAACCCGGAAGGATTTTTACGTTAAAAGGAGCATTACATGGCGCTGAATACAACGGTTTGCCTTGCGGCAATGATAATGAATTTAACTTTTTTGACCGAAAACATATGCAGGCGGCTCTGTATGCGCCCATTCGCGCTGGCGGTGACTGCCTTGGCGGCGCTTGCGCTTGCAAACATCAGCTTCAGGCCGGTTGGCGAGGTATGCTTTGACCTGTCCATACTTGCGCTGCCTGCGTTCCTTACGGCATTCAGCCTTGGCGGGGGCTATACCGCGCAGCGCGGGCGTGCTTGCCTTTCGCGCATGGCGGCAATGTCGATGATACCCATGCTCATAAGCGCGGCGATATCGCTTGTGAATTACTTTGCGGATGGGTTCGCCGCGTTTGATTTGAATGAGGGGACGATAGTGCCGTGGCAGATGCTGCTGTGCGGAATGGACATGGCGATAGGCGATATATTGCTTGCGAAAAAAGTCGCCGTGTGATAATGCGGCAGGGGCCTTCATATCATGTAGCGATACGGAGGACATGCAGATGGCGAACGCGGAAACTAACGCCCTTGTGGGGCTTAGAAAGCTTCTTCCAAAGGAGCTTTTTTACAATACGGATATGGATATGCTCGGGGCGGAGTGCGAGGAAATACGCATACGCGCCGGGCGGAACGTGCGCTTTGTATTGCGCGGCGGCGAAATTGCCGGCAGCGCCGTGGCAACGCCAAAGCTTTGCCGCGATGTGCTGGAAGGGCTGAGCGAACATTCGGCACCGGCAATAGAAAACGAACTGAAGGAAGGCTTCTTCACGGCGCGCGGGGGGTGCCGCGTGGGCGTGTGCGGCCAAATGTATACCAAAAACGGCCTTTGTGAAAGGCTTTGGCAAATCTCAGGATTCAATATAAGAATAGCGCGGCAGATAAAGGGCTGCGCGGACAAAATAATACGCGAAATTTACAGCTGCGGCAATGCGGGTGGACTATTGGTGCTGTCCATACCCGGCACGGGCAAAACAACGCTGCTGAGGGATACCGTGCGCCAATTAAGCGACGGCGGGCTAAGCGCGGCAGTTGCGGACGAACGCGGAGAAATAGCGGCGTGCTACATGGGTGCGCCAACGCTGGACGTGGGCGAGCGGACGGACATTATGGATATGTGCCCAAAGGCGGAAGGGATAAGAAAGCTTGTAAGGAGCATGTCCCCGCGGCTTATAGTTACTGATGAAATAGGCACAAGGGAAGAAGCCGATGCGCTGCTGGACGCAAAAAACTGCGGCGCGATAGCCATTGCAAGCGCCCATGCATCATCGGTTGAGGATGCATTGCGCCGCGAACACATACGCGCGTTGATAGAGGGCGGCTGCTTTACACACGCGGCCATAATAACGCGGCGGGCGGACGGCGCAAGGGATATTGCGATAGAGAAGCTGACGCTATGAGAACGGGCTTGGCTGCGGCTGCGCTGATAATATGCATAAGCATGGGATACATGGCGTGTTCACGTATGAGGGACAGGGTGGATAAACTGAATGCCCTTTGCGCGGAAATAAGAACACTTGGCGACAGCATGGAGCTTTCGCAATACAGGCTCAGTGAAATGCTTGACAGGTTGGGCGGAGAACTTTGGCGCGAATACGCCGCGGCGCTTACGGGGGAACAGCTTGGTGCGGGCGAAGCATGGGCAGCTACGGTACAAAAGGAAGCGGACGGCGGCAGCTTAAGCGGCCTTGATAAGCAGGATATTGCCGCGCTTATAACGCTTGGCGAGGCGTTTTCGTCCATATCGCGCGCAGCGCAGGCGGATCATGCCCGCCTTACGCTAAGGCAGATGGAGGCGCGTGCGGCGGATGCGGAAAAGGCGCTTATGGGCAAGGGTAAGCTGTATTCAACGCTTGGCGTGCTTGCGGGCTTTGCGGCGGCGCTTATGATGATATAAAACGGGGGATGAGGGATATGAGCATAGCGGTTGTATTCAAAATTGCGGGAATAGGCATTCTGGTTGCCATAATATGCCAGCTTTTAAAGCAGACAGGGCGGGACGACATGGCGATGCTTGCCGCGCTTTCGGGGCTTGTGCTTACGCTGAGCATGGTGGCAGATCTGATAGGGGATCTGTTTGAAAACGTAAGGCGCATATTTGAATTGTATTGATATAAGACCATGGCGGACGTTATAAAGCTGAGCGTATTTGCCGTGATATGCTGCGCAATAACGCTTACCGTGCGCGCATATAGGCCGGAGCTTGCCCAGCAGGCGGCGGTCGCGGCGGGGGCGATGGTGCTGATATATGCAATGGAAAAGTTTGGCGGCATATTCGGCGAAATAAAAACCATGCTTGAAACTTACGGCGTGCCGAGCGAACTGCTTACGGTGCTTATAAAGCTTACGGGCATAGTTTACCTTGTCCAGTTCGCGGCGGATGCCTGCCGCGACGCTAACGAGACCGCCATTGCGGGGCGGGTGGAACTTGCAGGGAGAATAATGATAGTTTCGCTGTGCATACCGTGTATAAAGCAGGCGATGGACATGATAGCGCGGCTGATGGAGGGGGCAGGATGAACGCGGCGGATATAAGCACGCTGGATATAGGCGCATGGAGCGAACTATGGAACTCACTGAACGGGCAAAGCTTAGGCTTTACGCTAAAGGAGCTTATGGAGCGGTTCATGGGTACGGGAGCAATGGATGCGGAAGGAATATGGCAAAGGCTCATTGCCGCAATAACGGGCGCACTGAAGCAGAATATGCTTTCATATATTGCGATAATTGCCGTTGCGTTCATATGCGCGATAGTTGGCATTATCAGCGCGGAGGACGGCGCAGGCGGGGCGGGAGCGCTTGTATGCGCGGCGATAGGCACTTCTGCCGCGGCGGCAAAGCTGAGCGTGCTTATAGCCTCGGCATATGGGGCGATGGATTCGCTGTGCTCCTGCATGGAGCTTATCGCGCCGGTGCTTTCGGCGGCCATTGCCGCATCGGGCGAGGCCGCATCGTCTGCCGCACTCAGCCCGCTTGCCGCATTCCTGTCCGGCACGGTGGCAGGAGTATTCAAAAGCACTGTGCTGCCACTGTGCGCCGGTGCGGGCGTGTGCGCAATGCTGAGCGCGCTTACCGGGGAAGAAAAGCTGTCGAAGCTGTTCAAGCTTATCAAGTCACTTATACGTTGGCTTAGCGGGGCGGTGTTCACGCTGTATTTTGCAACGGTAGGCATATGGGGCATCGGTGCGCGCTCAAGCGACAGCGTTGCCGTTAAAACCGCCAAGTATGCAATAGATAAGGGCGTGCCGATAGTGGGCGGTGCTGTGTCGGGAACGGTGGATACCGTGCTTGAAGGCGCGTCGCTCATAAAAAACTCCGCCGGGCTTGCCGCGCTCGTTACGCTTGCGCTTGTGGTGCTTTCGCCGCTTGCAAGCATGGCCTGCAACGCCGTTTGCGCTCGCGGCACGGCTGCGGTGTGCTCCGCACTTGGCGATGCGCGCATAAGCACGCTTATGGAGCGGGTGGCGGATGCGATAAACGGGCTTTTTGCGTCCGTATTGGCGGTTGCGGCAATGTTTATGGCAACGTGCGCGCTGGCGCTGGGCACGGCCGGGCTATGATGGGACGGTTCATGCTGCAGCTTGCGGCAATAAGCCTTGCTGCGGGCATATTCACGGCGCTTATGCCCAAAGGGAGCACTGCGCGCAGCGGCAAACGGGCCGCGGGCATAATTGCGCTTATATATACTTTGCGGGCGCTGTTCAGCCTGTTAGGAGGGTATTTGCTATGAAAAGCGCGGATGGGATAAAGAATGCGCTCGGCCGCCTGTGCGCGCGGATGAAGCAGGATAAGCGGCTGGAGATAGCGGTTTACGGCGTGCTTATATTAATAGGCGTACTGCTGTTTTTGATAAGCCCTAACGATAAGGCCGGCAATGCGGCGCAATCGGGCACGGCAGCGGGTGCGGATGAAAGCGGAGTTGAGGAACTTGAAAACAGGCTTGAGGGCATACTTGGCTCCATACGCGGCGCGGGCAAGGTGCGCGTGATGATAACATACGATACGTCAAGCCGCCTTGTGCCGGCAATGAGTACGGATGTGCAGAGCGGTACAACGGAGAACACGTCAACAGGCGGCCAAAGCGTGAGCGAAACGCGCACGGAATCATCCCGCCCGGCGACAATATCCGGGAGCGGCGGTACGGAAACGATAGTGCTTACAGAAATAGAACCCACCGTGCGCGGAGTTATAGTAATAGCCGAAGGTGCGGCGGACGTATCGGTGCGGGTGAAGCTTAGCAATGCTGTGATGACCGTACTTGGCATAAGTGCGGATCGCATAGAAGTATTTGAAATGAAAAGGGGAGAAGGGGAGCAATGAAAATAATGAAAAAGTATGTTGCAATAGCCGCGGCGGCTATACTGCTTGCGGGCGTGGTGTATTTCAGCTGCTCGCTGAACAAGGGCAAAAAGCCCGTAAACGCGGATGCGGATGCAATGCCGCAGGCAACGGGAGACAGCGTTGCGGCAAACGAAAATTTCTTTGAAGCGTTCAGGGAAGAACGCGAAAGCACAAGATCGCTTGAGATTGAATATCTTGATGAAATAATAGCGGCCAGTGCGAACGATTCCGAGACGCTGAAGGACGCAACGGAGCAAAAGCTGAGGCTTGTTGCCAATATGGAGGCGGAATTCAGCGCAGAAAGCATGATACGCGCAAAGGGCTTCAGTGATGCGGCGGTAACGTTTCATAAGGGGAGCGTTAACGTGGTGATAGCGGCGGAGGAGCTGAGCAGCGAGGAAGTTGCCCAAATTTTGGACATTGTGAAGCGTGAAACGGGCGAAAAAACGGAAAACATCAAAATAATGGCAGGAGGCAATTAAAAGAAAAATATATGTGAACTGCGCCGGAGTTAGGGCATATGATGCTTTTCAGGATCAGAAATATCTGGTATAATATCAGAAAAGTTAAACAAGGAGGGCATATTATGGCAGCAGATAACGAAATTACCCGCGAGCTGAACGAGGTTCAGGGCGGCAGGATAACCTTTGCACCGGATGTGATAGCGACTATAGCCAGCCTTGCCGCGGCCGAGGTCGAAGGCGTAGAAGGTATGGCCGGCGGAGTTGTTGAAGGCATCACCGGAATGCTCAACAACAAAAAGAGCATGACCAAGGGCGTTAAGGTAGAAGTAAATGAAGAACAGGTAACGGTTGAAATAAACGTTATAATCAAATACGGCTACAAGCTGCATGAGGTCTGCGCAAATATCCAAAGCGGCACCAAGAATGCGATAGAAACAATGACCGGCCTTACCGTAAGCGCTGTGAACGTATTCGTATCGTCCATCAGCTTTGAAAAGGCAAAGAAGCAGCCGGCGCAGCCCGCCGCTGAAGCCGAACTGCCCGCAGAGGAATAAGCGAACAAAAGCAAAAGAAAATCTTACGCCGCCGCGTATACGGCGGCGTAAATTAGGAGCGTAAAAATGAGATTCAATATATTCGATAAGTTCCTGCTGGTGCTGCTTCTGCTTTGCGTAATAGCGCTAAGCGCCCTGTGCGTAGCCACGGCTATGGGTTTTGTTACATTCGATATGATAACGGCCCCCATAGAGGTGATCACCAACGGGCTCATAGGGAACAGGCTTATACTGGGCGGTGGCGGCGTTGTGCTGCTGGCGATAGCGTTCAGGCTGTTTGTAGCAATGGGCAAAAAGCGGGACGCGAAGAACTCGGCTGCGCCCATGCCAACATCCACGATGATAATGAGCGGCGATAACGGCACGGCATACATGACCATAACCGCAATAGATTCGCTGGTGCAGCGGCATTGCCGCGCCAATGCGAAGGTGAAGGAATGCGAAAGCGTTGTTGTTCCCGTGGGCGAGCCCACATCCGGCATAAGCATAAAGCTTAAGCTGAGTGTTGCGCCGGACACGGTGATTCCCGAACTTAGCGCAAACCTCCAGCAAAGCCTTAAAGAATACATAGAAACGCTTTGCGGAGTAAGCGTGAATGCGATAGACATACTTATCGTGCCCACTCAGCCGCCCAAGAGCATATAAGGAGCGCGATATGAACTTCTTTGAATTCTGGAACCAATACAAGTGGCGCATAATAAGCGTGCTTTTCGCGATAGTTTTCGCGGCGTTTTTGTTCACCATAGGCTTTTGGAAAACGCTGCTGCTGTTCGTGCTTGTGGGCATTGCGTTCTTTATAGGTACGCTGCTTGATGAAGGCGGGCGCGCAAGGGTGGGCGAATTTTTTCGTTCCATCTTCAAAAGCCGAGAATAACGCGGTATAATTATTCATTAACATATACAAAGGAAGATATTACATGAGCAGAAAAACCGCCCGTGAAGTGGCGATGAAGCTGGCCTTTGCCCGCCTGTTTGGCGGCGAGGATACCTACGAGGCCATTTTGGAAAAGTCCGGCATAGAGGAAAAGCCTACCGAGGACGACATGAATTATTCCGACGAGGTGCTTTGCGGCATAGAAGAACACAGTGCCGAGCTGGACGAAAAAATAGCCGAACTTGCCATAGGCTGGAGCGTTGAGCGTATGCCGAAGGTTGATTTATCCATACTGCGCGTTGCGCTGTACGAAATGATGTATATGGACAAAATACCTTCAAGCGTATCCATAAACGAAGCCGTGGAGCTTGCCAAGCGCTTTGGCGGGGACAGGAGTTCTGCGTACATAAACGGTATGCTGGGCACTTTTGCGCGCCAAATAGACAAGGAATGATAGTTTGAACGCGCAGTATATTGGCATAGATACAAGCTGTTATACAACATCCGCCGCATGCGCGGAAAATGGGAGCATCGTTTCCGACAGAAGGACGATGCTCCGCGTTGCGTCCGGGGAAAGAGGACTCAGGCAGAGCGACGGCGTGTTTCAGCACGTCAGGAACCTGGGCGAAATAATGCCCGCGCTTATGGCGGATGCCGACCGTGCAAAAATAAAGGCCGTTGCCGTAAGCACGCGCCCGCGGCCGGAGCAGGATTCATACATGCCTGTGTTCCTTGCGGGCAAAACGGCGGCGATAACGCTTGCAAATGCGCTTGACGTAAGGCTTATCGAACTGAGCCATCAGCAGGGGCATGTGCGCGCCGCGCTGTACGGAAATGAACAGCTCATGGGCAGGCGCTTTTTGGGTATGCATATATCCGGCGGCACAACGGAGATATTCACCGTCGGCAGCAATCTTGAAATAGGGCTTATCGGCGGCGGTGCCGATCTTCACGCGGGGCAGCTTGTTGATAGGGTCGGCGTAAGCCTTGGCATGGCTTTCCCGAGCGGAAAGCATATGGAGGTTCTTGCTTCAGAAAGGAGCGGAGAGCCTGCCGTGCGGCTGCCCATATGGGTTCGCGGCACGCAATGCTCATTTTCGGGCACCGAAAGCGCGGCGCAAAGATTGATAGAGCAGGGCGCGGACGGCGCGGACATAGCCTATGCCGTGTACGATGCCATGGCGCGCACTTTTCATAAGCTGATAGTAAACGCGGCGGATGAAACCGGGCTTGACTGCGTGCTTATAGCGGGCGGCGTAGCGTCAAGCGGGCTACTGAGAAAAATGCTGCGCGAAAGAATGGCAAAGCGCGGGCATGTGGACGTGCGCTTCGGCGAAGCGCGGCTTTCAAGCGATAATGCCGTTGGCATAGCATTGATGTGCCAGGATATATGCACGGGGAGGCTTGAAGCATGATGGAAGGATATATCCTCAGCGTAACGCAGCTGAATGAATATGTGAATACGCTGCTCAGAAATGATGTGCTGCTCGGTTCCGTTTCCATACGGGGCGAAATAAGCGGCTTTAAGCGCCATACTTCCGGGCATATATATTTTTCGCTGAAGGATGAAGGGGCGCTGGTGCGCTGCGTAATGTTTAGGCAGAATGCAATGAATATGCCCGAAGGCATTGGCGACGGCATGCAGGTGGTGCTCTCCGGCTATGCATCGATATATACGCGGGATGGGCAGTTCCAGTTCTATGCAAAGTCCATGCGCAGAGAGGGTGAAGGCGAGCTTTACCGCCGCTTCCTTATGCTTAAAACCCGCCTTGAAGCCCAAGGGCTGTTCGATGCCGCGCATAAAAAGCCGATACCTAAGCTTCCTAAGTGCATAGGCGTGGTAACGTCCAAAACCGGCGCGGCCTTGCAGGACATAATAAACATAACCCGCAGAAGATTCCCGATGATGAACATTCTTGTTGCGCCGGCGGCGGTGCAGGGAACGGGCGCGGGCAAGGAGATTGCGGACGCGATACGCCTGCTTGATGGCAGCGGCAGGGCGGAGGTTATAATAGTCGGCCGCGGCGGCGGCAGCATAGAAGAACTGTGGGCCTTTAATGAAGAAGTAGTGGCGCGGGCCATATATGCATGCGAAACGCCGGTAGTCAGCGCGGTAGGGCACGAAACGGACTTTACCATTGCGGACTTTGTGGCCGACCTTCGCGCGCCAACGCCGAGCGCGGCTGCGGAACTCTGTGTGCCGGAGTATGAAGCGCTAAACGATGCACTTGAGTATGCCAAGGAACGGATGAATTCGCTCTGCGTGGACAGAATAGCACGCGAGGAAAAGGCGATAGCCGCAATGGAGCAGGGCGCTGCATACGGCATGTGTACTCATAGGATAAGCATGAATATGGCGCGGCTCAGCGCGCTTGAAACCGGCCTTGCGGCAAGCGTGCGGCAGGGCATGAGCGAAGCGGAGCGGAAGTTAAGCATAAATGCGGCGCGGCTTGATTCGTTGGCGCCGGCGCGCACGCTTGAGCGCGGCTATGCAATAATCAAAAAAGGGAAAAAATACGCATCCTCTGCCAATGAATTGGCTGCGGGGGACAATATAGAAATACTGCTTAGCGACGGCACTGCAAGGGCAAAGGTGCTTGCGGGCGGAAAGGATAAAGAATAATGGCAAAGAAGGCCGAAACATACGAAGCCATGGCCGAAAGGCTTCAGGGCATAGCGGACAAGCTTTCAGACGGCAACCTTCCGCTGGAAGAGATGATAAAGCTTTATGAAGAAGGGGCAAAGCTCGCCGCAAAATGCCGCGAAATGCTGGAAAGCTATAAGGCGCGGCTGGACGTGATAGAAAAACAAAACGCGGAGAACGAAGATGAATGACTTGGGCCGTATAGAAAGAATAGAACGGGCGCTTGAAGCATATATTGCCAACTGTTCCGCGCCGGAAAAGCTGAAGCAGTCCATGGCATACAGCCTGCTTGCGGGCGGCAAAAGGCTCAGGCCGTCGCTTTGCCTTCAGGCGGCGGAAATGCTGGGCGGCAGCGAGGCGGATGCAATGCCCGTTGCCTGCGCGCTTGAAATGATACATACCTATTCGCTGATACACGACGACCTTCCCTGCATGGATAATGATGATATGCGCCGCGGAAGGCCGTCCAACCACATCGTTTTCGGTGAATCGGGCGCAATGCTTGCAGGAGACGGGCTGCTGAGCCTTGCATTCGAAACCATGCTCAATACCGGCCTTGAAATAGCGCCGCATGCGCCGCGGTATTATGAAGCATGCGCCGAGGTTGCGCGCGGCGCGGGCGTGAGCGGTATGGTGGCAGGGCAAACGCTTGACCTTGACATGACGGGAAAACCCGGCGACCTTGCCATGCTTGAAGCCATACAGGTGCGAAAGACCGGCGCGCTGATAGAGGCGGCGCTTGCATCGGGGGCGATAATTGCAAACGCCGATGCAACCGAACTTGCGGCAATAAGGCGATATGCCCAAAGCTTCGGCAGGCTGTTCCAGATAACCGACGATCTGCTCGACGTTACCGGTACGGATGAAGCCATGGGCAAAACGCTCGGCAAGGATGCCAAAGAGGATAAGCTTACGGCCGTAACGCTCCTTGGAATTGACGGAGCTAAGGAATACGCCGTTGATACGGCGGAGGAAGCGCGCCTTGCCATAAGCATGTTTGGCGAGCGGGCGGCCGATTTTAACGCGCTTATCGATTCAACGCTTTGCAGGACAAAATAGGCCGCGGCACGCGGGGGTTGTTAGTTGCATCATGCTGTGTTAAAATGATATGCTACTAAATTGAAAGGCAGACGGGGAATGGCGAATTACCCCATTATAGATAAAATACATTCGTGCGATGATTACCGCGCATTGTCCGCAGAGGAACTGAGGGGGCTGCCTGCGGAAATACGCTCTTTTTTGGTTGAAAAAGTATCGAAAAACGGCGGGCATTTGGCGTCCAACCTTGGCGTGGTGGAGCTGACAATGGCGCTTCACCGCGCGTTCTATGCCCCGGTTGACAGGATAATATTCGATGTTGGGCATCAGGCATATGTGCATAAAATACTTTCCGGCCGCGCAAATCAGTTTGACACATTGCGGGAAAAGGGCGGCATAAGCGGCTTCCCCAAGCGTGCGGAAAGCATTTGCGACCCGTTTGAAACGGGCCATTCGAGCACGTCCGTATCCGCGGCGATAGGCATACTGAGGGCGGACAAAATACTGGGCAACGACAGGAGCGTTGTTGCTGTTATAGGCGACGGCGCGCTTTCCGGCGGCATGTGCTTTGAGGCGCTGAACGATGCCGGGCAGAGCGGCCTGCCGCTTATTGTTGTTATAAACGATAACGCAATGTCCATTTCGCGCAACGTTGGCGCGATGAGCAAGCATCTTTATAAAATCCGCTCAAGCGGGTCATATCAGCGGTTCAAAACCAACTTTTCGGACGGGTTGAAGCGCATACCGCTCGTTGGCGAAAAGCTTTTCGGAATACTGCAAGGCATAAAGAACAGAATAAAATATTCGCTTATACCGAACGTTTTGTTTGAGGAACTGGGCTTTACATATCTTGGCCCGGTGGATGGGCATAACGTCGGCAGCATGACTAACGTGCTTATGCGGGCAAAGGAGCTGAAATGCCCTGTGGTCGTTCATGCGCTTACGGTAAAGGGCAAGGGCTATATGTTTGCGGAAAATGACCCGGAGCGTTTCCACGGCATAGGCAGCTTCGATACGCGCACGGGCAAAGTGAGCAAGCCAACTGCGGGCAGGAGCAACTCCGCCGTTTTTGGCGAAGCAATGTGCGAACTGGCCGAAAACGATAAACGCATTGCTGCGATAACTGCGGCCATGCCGTCAGGTACAGGGCTTAGCGAATTTGCGCTGCGCTTTCCGGAAAGGTTTTTTGACGTTGGCATTGCGGAAGAACACGCCGTAACCATGGCCGCGGGCATGGCAAGCGCGGGCATGCGGCCCGTTGCTGCGATATATTCAACGTTTTTGCAGCGCGCGTATGACCAGATAATACATGACGTTTGCCTGCAAAACCTGAACGTTTGCTTTGCAATAGACCGCGCGGGCCTTGTGGGCGAGGATGGCGAAACACACCAGGGCATATATGATATCGCTTTTTTGAATAATTTGCACGGTATGCGCATAATGGCGCCGTCTACACAAAAAGAACTTAAGGCCATGTTAAGCCTCGCGCTCACGCTTGACGGGCCGTGTGCAATACGCTATAACCGCGGCTCGCTTCCCGATAAGTCGCTTGATACTCCCATAGAACTGGGAAAATGGGAAGAAGTGAAGCCGATAGGCCGCGTTACGATAATTGCCGAAGGCAGGCTGGTGCAAACTGCGCTTAACGCCGCCCAAGGCACGGACGCCGGCGTTATCAACGTGCGCTTTATAAAGCCAATGGATGAAAAAATGCTTGAAAAGATAGCCGATATTAGCCAAAATGTGATAACCTTGGAGGACGGCATAAAGTATGGCGGCATGGGCAGCGCGATAAAGGAACGCCTTGCGGGCCGCGTAAACGTGAATGTGCTTGGCGTTGGGGAGGAACCCATTATGCATGCAAGTATAGCGGAGCAGGACGAGCAATGCGGAATTTCCGAAAACGCTGTGCGGCAGCTTATAAATAAGCTTTATCAAGGAGAATGCGAATGAAGGGTACACGGGCGGACGTAAGGCTGGTCGAACTGGGCCTGTGCCAAAGCAGGGAAAAAGCGCGCTCGCTTATAATGAGCGGCGCGGTATATATAAACGAAGTACGCATAGATAAGGCGGGCGACGCCGTGCCGGAGGACTGCGTGCTTACCGTGCGCGAAAATCCTAACCCGTTCGTAAGCCGCGGCGGGCTGAAGTTGCAAAAAGCCGTTACAAAATACGATATAGACCTAAACGGCCTTGTAGCGATGGACGTAGGCGCATCCACAGGCGGATTTACGGACTGCATGCTTCAGCATGGGGCTAAGAAAGTATATTCAATAGATGTGGGCTACGGTCAACTTGACTGGCGGCTGAGGAACGACGAGCGTGTGAAGGTGATGGAACGCATGAACGCGCGCAATATGACGAGCGACTGGTTCGATGAAGAAGTGGACTTTGCATCGATGGATGTTTCGTTCATATCCATAAAGCTCATTTTGCCCGCAATATATAATTGCCTTAAAAACGGTGCGCTTGCCGTTATACTTGTTAAGCCGCAGTTTGAAGCGGGCAAAGGCAAGGTAGGCAAAAACGGAGTTGTGCGCGAAGAGGCAACGCATAAAGAGGTGCTTTTGTCGTGCATGCTGTTTGCTCAGTCGCTCGGCTTTGAAATACAGCATGTCGATTATTCGCCTATAACGGGGCCAAAGGGAAACATAGAGTTCCTTATGGTACTGAAAAAGCGCGGGGACGATTCTGCTATAATTATGCAGGATCAGGCGGACGGAATTGCCCGGAATACTGTGAAGGCCGCGCATAATGATGAATTTATTTCCTGATTATGCATTAAAAATGCTTGAAGATACGGACACTATTAATGTATAATAACACATGATAAGTTTCGGAGCGTATATGAATTCTGATATCAAACTCGCTTTCTTTACAAATCCGCAGCGGGAAACCGCCGTGAACGGACTCCAGGGCGCCGTGAAAATGGCCAAGAGTTTGGGTTGTAAATGCTACATCAGCAACGAATTGAAGGATTCCGGCCTTGACGGGGCAGAAGAAATAGGCGATATAACGCCGGACTTTGTGCTCGCTTTCGGCGGGGACGGCACAATACTTCGCGCGGCAGGGGAAGCCATGAAGTACAATGCGCCCATACTTGGCGTAAACTTCGGACGGATAGGTTTTTTGAGCGAGATAGATCCAAGCGGCCTTGAGGATGGGCTTAACCGGCTTATACGCGGCGAATATACGCTGGATGAGCGCACTATGCTAAACTGCACCGTAAACGGCGGAGAGCCACATTATTTTTTGAATGATGTGCTTCTATATAAGCGCACGTTTTCCGGCGTGGTCGAAATATCTATTGATGTTGACGGGCTCAGTGCGGGCTCGGTAATATGCGACGGCGTTATTGCAAGCACCTCCACGGGTTCAACCGGATATTCGATATCCGCCGGCGGCCCTGTGATAGCTCCGGGACTTGATGCGCTGATAATAACGCCGATTTGCCCGCATACGCTCACGTCCCGCCCGATAGTTGCTCCGGCGGGCGTAAAGGCAAGCTTTTCCATGAAAACGGAAGGCTGCTTATCCGTGGACGGTATATATACGTCCAATATCAGCACCGTGGACACAATAACCGTATCCGAAGTTGGCGCAGAGGTCGGCTTTGTGCGCTTCGGAAGGCAAAATATATATGAACTGATAAGGCAAAGGCTTTCATAACCCTTTTACGCAGCCCGAGGGATGAGGGAACGGGCTGTATATGGGGGAGCATAAAACGCTTGGAGGGTATAAGGGATGAAATCTGAAAGACACGCGTTGATTCTCAGCCTGATTGAGAAAAAGAACGTGGAAACTCAGGAAGATCTTGCGGAGCTGCTGAAGGAACGGGGAGTGGCAGTCACGCAGGCAACGGTATCGCGGGACATCAAGGAGCTTAGGCTTATAAAGGTCCTGAGCGAAACCGGCGGCTATAAGTATGCCACGGTGGACAAGGCCGAGGCCGGCATGAAGGAAAGATTTGTAAGAATATTCAGCGATTCCGTTATAAGCATAACGGCTTCGGCAAATCTTATAATTCTTAAAACGCTATCAGGTTCCGCAAACGCCGCGGCAGAAGCGGTGGATTCAATGCATTGGGATGAGATTGCCGGCACAATGGCCGGCGATAATACCATTTTTATCGCAGCAAAAAGCGAAAAGGTTGTGCCTGAGATAGTGGAAAAGCTCGGCATGATGATAAGAAAATAGGAAAAGGGCAAAAATGCTTCAGAGTTTATACTTGGAAAATATTGCGCTTATCGAGAAGCTGGGGATTGAGCTTTTCCCCGGCTTCAATGTTTTGACGGGCGAAACGGGCGCAGGCAAATCAATAATAATAGACGCCGTGAACTTTGTGCTTGGCGAGCGGACGAGCCGCGACCTTATACGCAACGGCGCCGCGCGGGCAAAGGTTGAAGCCGTGTTCAACCTGAATGAAGGGGACGCTGCGTTTGCGGCGCTTGACGCACTCGGAATAGAGTACGACGGGAACGAGCTTATACTTTCGCGCGAACTCAGCGCGGCAGGGCGCAATGCATGCCGCGTGAACGGCACGCTTGTGCCGGTAGCATCGCTCAAAAGCGTATCAGACACGTTGGTGGATATACATGGTCAGCACGAGCATCAGGCGCTGCTTGATGCGGAAAACCACATAAGCTATCTTGATGCATATTGCCACGCGGAGTCGCTGCCGATAATAGAAAAGATAGACGCGATAGTTTCAAAGCGAAATGAGTTGATGCTTAAGCGCAATTCCGGCTTTGCTTCCGAAAGGGAGCGCGAGCGGGAAATGGATATGCTGCGCTATCAAATTGAGGAGATAGCTTCGGCAAATCTTGAAGCGGGGGAAGAAGAACGGCTAAACGCGGAAAAGACGGTTCTTCTTAATGCCGAACGCATACGCACCGCGCTTGAAACGGCGCATATGGCGCTGAGCGGAGCGGAAGAGGGCAGCGCGTTGAGCGCTATTGATACCGCGCGCCGCAGCATGCGGGACATTGCCGCACTGAATAAGGATTATGAAGCGCTGGGCGATAAAATAGAGGAGCTGTATTACGCAGCGGAGGATATAAGCTTTGTTCTCAGGGATACAAGCGAAAACGTTGAAAGCGACATGCAAAGGCTGGAGGAAATAGAGCAGCGGCTAAAGCTTATATCCGACCTTAAGCGAAAATACGGCCGCACGGTCGAGGACGTGATAGATTTCGGCAAAGATGCGGGAACTAAACTGAACGAGCTTGAAAACGCGGAGGCGCTTGCGGCTGAACTGGATGCGAAGCTTGACAGGCTGAAGGCCGAATACAACGTTGCTGCGGATGAACTGAGCAAGGTGCGCCGCGCCGCGGGAGATAGACTAAAGCGCAACGTGCTGAATGAACTGAAGGACCTTGGCATGGCAAAGGCTATGTTCGATGTTGCGCTCAGCGATGCATCCGGCGGCGAGCCGCGAAAGGGCGGGCGCGAAACGGCGGAGTTTATGCTCAGCGCAAACCCGGGCGAGCCGCTGAAGCCCCTTGAAAAGGTTGCGTCCGGCGGCGAACTAAGCCGGATAATGCTTTGTTTCAAGTCCATTTTTGCGGATAACGACCGCGTACCCACGCTGATATTCGATGAAATAGATACGGGCATAAGCGGGCGCACGGCAGCCGTTGTGGGCGAAAAGATGCTGGGCATAGCGAAAAAGCATCAGGTGATATGCGTAACGCATCTGGCGCAGATAGCTGCGCTTGCCGAGGCGCACTTGATGGTGCGCAAATATGACGACGGTAAGAACACGTTTGTTGAAACGCGGCAGCTTAACGAGGAAGAAAAGGTGCAGCGCATTGCGCAGATGATGGATGGAGAGAGCGATTCGCCCTCTGCGCTGACCCATGCGAGGGAGCTTATTGCGCGGGCGGATAAAATCAAGGAAAAAACTGCCGATAAAATTTAATTTTACAAGCCGCGGCGCTGCATAGTAACGCGCGGCATATCAAACAATAAGCACCATGGAGTTTTGCTCCAAGGTGCTTTTTTGAGGTGTGCTGCGTATGAAGAAAACCGTTAAAACGATAGTAAAGCTGCTTGGCTCGGCGCTGTGTGCGCTGCTTTTCGCCGTTAACGCCGTTCCGGGGATGGACATGGTGCTTGAACTGCCGGATGACATATATGTTGACGAAGCGGGCGGCGCGGAGCGGCTTTGCGGCATACCTGCACCGTTCAGCATAACCGATAGGGACGGCGTTGCCGTTGCAAACGACCTGTCCGAACGGCTGAGCAGCGCGAAGAACGGCGAAGTGAAGCGCTTTTCCGTGGAACTGTTCGGTATTACTGTAAAAAATGTGGATGTGCATGTGCGCGACGATATATATGTTATGCCGTGCGGCTCATCCGTGGGCATAAGCTTGTGGTGCAACGGAGTGCTGGTGGTTGGCCTTGGCAACGTGGATGATGGCATTCGGCGCAGATGTCCTGCGCATGAAGCTGGCATACGTACAGGAGATGCTATAATAGCCGTTAACGGGGAGCAGGTGAATGGAGTAAGCGAACTGTCCGCAATGGTAAAAGGCGCGGGAGACAGTATGCGCCTTAGAGTGCGGCGCAACGGCAGCGAGTTTGACTGCACGGTATATCCCTGCGTAAAGGATGGCGAGGTGCTGCTGGGGGCATGGGTGCGCGAGAGCACGGCGGGCATAGGCACACTTACGTTTTATACTATGAGCTCGATGCGCTTTGGTGCGCTTGGTCATGCCGTGACCGATCCTGACGCGGGCACGATGATAGAAGCTAAGAGGGGAGAGCTGAGCGAAGCCTCGATAGTAGGCGTTACGCACGGGGAGCAGGGCTTCCCAGGAGAGGTGCGCGGAACATTCAGCGCAGTAAGCAAAAGGCTGGGCGCAATAGACCGCAACACCAGATATGGTGTATTCGGCGAAATGTATGCTCCGCTTACGTCCGCGCTGTATCCCGAGGGCGTTGCGTTGGCCTATCCGGACGAGGTAGAGACGGGCAAAGCCACGCTTTTGACCAGCCTTGAGGACGGCGTTACAACCGAATACGAATGCGAAATAATAAAGCTGTTTGAGCAGAGTACGTCCGACGGCAAGGGCATGGTTGTGAGGGTTACGGATAAAAGGCTGCTTGAGCATACGGGCGGAATAGTGCAGGGGATGAGCGGCAGCCCAATACTACAAAACGGCAAACTTGTGGGCGCTGTTACCCATGTTTTCATAAACGACCCAACAAAAGGATACGGCATATACGCCTACTGGATGTATGAACAGATGCGCTGACGCGGCGCGCCGATAGGCCCAAATTCTACACACCAAACACGAATACTACAATTTTCGATAAAATTCTACCATATACTGCCAGCCAACCTTCAAAAATTGCCTTGTATACGATCGCCGGATAGGTTATCATTAAAGCAGACTTGAAACATTGTATGGTCAAGGGGCAGTATGTGATGAAGAAGCGAAAGCTTGTTATTATAAACGATAACGAAAGGTTCTGCATGGAGCTTGAAAGCCGCTTTGTAAAATACGGCTATATTGTCATGGCTAAGCTTAAAACAGCGGACGAGGCGCTGAACTTTTTTGAAAAGGGCAATAAGCCGGATGTGGCGATAGTGGACATGCTCATGCCCAAATATGACGGCAGCCAGCTTTTGCACAGGATAAAAACAATGGGCAAGGGCAAAGGCACCGTGTTTATAGGCATATCAGCCCTCTATACGGACGAAGCTATACGCATGGCGCAGTCTGCGGGCTTTGCATACATGATAGCGTTGCCGTGCGCACCGCTGCTGATAGCGCAGCGGGTGGACGAACTGATGGACGTGGTGCAGAACAGCGGGCTTAGGGATACGATGGCTTTAATCGACGCAACGCATATGCGCTGCCTTGATTGCGACGATATAATTGCCCAGTACCTTACCATGATGGGATTGGCTGTGCAGCACTCCGGCTTTGTTTACGCAGCGGCATGCATAAAGATGTATGTTGAAAACGGTGTGAACAGCCCGTTAAGATTGACGCAGGATGTTTACCCGGCGGTCGCAAAGCGGTATAATACAAATGCTAAGGCGGTTGAACGCAGCATACGCTATGCCATAAACACAGCATGGCTAAAGGGCGACATGGAAATGCAGCACCAGCTTTTCGGTTATACCGTGGATAGAGATAAGGGCTGCCCGACTAACAAGGAATACATTACCATGATCGCTGAGCATACGCGCATAAGGCTGAAGATAAACATGAACCACCTTAAATCCGATAAGATGGAGAAATGACCTGAAATGAAAAAGAGAGCAACGCTTATAGTGCTCGACAGCGTAGGGATAGGCTACCTTCCGGATGCCGCACAGTTCGGCGATGAAGGCGCCCATACGCTCGGGCATATTTATGACCGCACACATATGAAAATTCCGAATATGCTTGAACTTGGTCTTGGCAACATAGCCGGTTCCATGCTGCCCACGGTGCAATCACCCAAAGGATGCTATGGCAAAAGCGAGGAAAGGACAAAGGCGAAGGATACCACCAGTGGCCATTGGGAAATGGCGGGCGTAATAATGGATCCGCCTTTCAGAACGTACCCTAACGGCTTCCCAAAGGAAGTGATAGACGAATTTGAGCGCCGCACTGGCCGCGGCACGCTCGGCAACATTGTTGCTTCAGGTACGGAGATAATACAGGTGCTTGGCGATGAGCATGTTAAAACGGGCAAGCTTATTGTGTATACGTCCGCGGACAGCGTGTTCCAGATTGCTGCGCACGAGGACGTTGTGCCGCTGGAGGAGCTTTATCATTGCTGCGAGATAGCGCGCGAAATACTGATGGGCGACGAGCTCGTCGGCCGCGTTATAGCAAGGCCGTTCGTTGGCGGCAACGGCAAATATACCCGCACGGAGAACCGGCGGGACTATGCCATACCCCCCGTTGGCGAAACAATACTTGATTCACTCAGCGCATCCGGCTACGTTACTGCGGGCGTTGGCAAAATAGAGGACATATTCTGCAGGCGCGGCCTTGGCCTTATCAACCACACAAAGAATAATCACGACGGTATAGAGGCCACAATAGACTTTTTGAAGGACGGCAAGGCGGATTTTATATTCACTAACCTTGTTGATTTCGATATGCTCTACGGCCACCGCAATAATGTTACGGGCTATGCGGAAGCGCTTGAATATTTCGACAAGCGGCTGCCCGACATAATGGCGCAGATGCATGAAGGCGACTTGATGATAATAACCGCCGACCATGGCTGCGACCCGACCTATCCTGGTACCGACCACACGCGCGAGCATATACCTGTTGTTGTATGGGGGCCTGGCATGAAGCAGGGCGTGAACATAGGCACGCGCAAAACATTTGCCGATCTTGGCTGCACAATAGTGGACTACCTTACCGGCAAGCCTTTTAAGGCGGGCGAATCGTTCCTTGGCATGATAAGATAGGTTAAAAAAGGCATTTTTGCTCCCGCATGCAGCATATCAATAGGATATGAAATGCATACGGGAGTTTTTTATATGAAAAAGTGCTTTTTATCCATGCTGACCATTGCGCTGTGCGCCGCAATGCTGGCGTGTCCTGCGGCCTTGGCCGAAGGCGTGACTGCGGAAACGGGGCAGGTGAAGGCGGCAATAGTAACGGAGGCGCAGAGCGGGCAGCGCATATTTGAAAAGAATGCGGAGGAGCGGCTGAACCTTGGCGGGCTTGTGCGGCTGCCTGCGTTGCTGTATGCGCTGGAATGCATGGACAGCGGTAAGCTTGCGGCGGATGAGAACATAGTAGTAAGTCCGGAGGCGGCAAGCGTTGGCGGGGCGACGGCCTTCCTTAAGGCGGGGGAGACAATAAAGGCCGGAACCGCAATGAAGGCTGCCGTGATGATAACCGCGGGAGACGCCACGTTTGCGCTGGCGGAAGCATGCGCAGGAGGGCAGGACGCGGCGGTAAAGGCCATAAACGAGCTGATGCAGGACGCGGGCGTATATACCGAAGTATCAAGCATAGACGGCAAGGGACTTATGCTGAGCGCAGAGGAATTGGCAAAGCTTGGCGCGCGGCTTGCAAAGTCCGGCACATACAAGCAATACAGCGCCCTGTATTTAGATGAAATACAGCACGGAAATGGCACAAGGACGGAGCTTGTTAACCAAAATAAGCTTATAAAATCGCTCGACGGCTGCTTTGCGGGTTCTACGGGTTCGTCAAGCGAGGCGCAGTATTGCGGCGTGTTCATGGTAAAGCGCAAAGGCGCGGTGTTCATAGCGGCGGTGATAGGCGCGGCGGACTCAAAAACGCGCTTCAGCTGCGCAAGCAAAACCATTGAAGCTTCAGCCGCGGCGGTAAGCATAAAAACGCCGGTTAAAAAGGGCGATAAGGTGGTTGAAAACGTCAGCGTGTCCGGCGGGATAACCAAAAACGTCAATCTTGTTGCGGCGGAGGACGTTACGCTTATAGTATGGAACGGGGACGAGCCAAGGAGCGTCATAAATGCGGAAGAAGCCTACGCTGCGCCCGTAAAGGCGGGGGATAAGGCCGGTACGCTTGAATATATATTTGAAATAAGCGGGGAATCGGTCAGTATAGACCTTGCTTTTGACGGAGACGTGGACACGGCGGGGCTTGCCGATTACGTTGTGCTCTGCTTTACCAAATGGGTACATGTATAGGCCTTTATGCGGCTTGAAAAAGCGGAAACGATATGATATAATGCCCAAAGGAATTGGCAATGACGGAGCAAAAGCGGCCTGCCGTTGCCGCAGAGAGGGCTGCATAAGCTGCAAGCAGCCTGCATGCGCGGCCGCACAAAGTTCTCTCCTGAGCCGCGTCGGGGAAGCCGCATGAGCAAAATGCGGTGCGTAGTCGGCGCCGGGTAAGCCCGTTACAGCGGAAAAAGGCCCCGTGATGGCGGGGCGAATAAGGGTGGTACCACGAGCGCGCCTTCGTCCCTAAGGACGAGGCGCGTATTAGTTTTTTAGGAGGTTTTTATCCAAAATGAACGAGGCACTTGAAAAGATAAGGCAGGAAGCGCTCGCCCGCCTTCAGGAGGTGCGCGAGGAAAAGGAACTGGAAGAGCTTAATTCTTCCGTGCTTGGCAGGAGCGGCTCCCTTACGGGAATACTGCGCACGATGGGCCAGCTTGATAAGGAACAGCGCGCAAAGCTTGGACAGGCTTCAAACGCCGTTAAAAAGGAACTGGAGCAGGCCATAGCGGAGCGCAGGGCAAAGATAGCCCAGCTTATGCAGCAGAAGGCGTTTGAAAAGGAAACGCTGGACGTGACCGAACCTGGTATCCGCCGCCAGCCCAGCGGCAGGCTGCACCCAATGACGCAGACTTACCGCGAAATTAGGGATGCGCTTATAGGCATGGGCTTCACCACGTTCCACGGTCCCGAAGTTGAATACGATGATTTTAACTTCACCAAGCTGAACCTTCCTAAGGATCATCCCGCGCGCGATATGCAGGACACGTTCTATGTTAACGATAAGGTAGTGCTCAGGACACATACCTCCCCCTGCGAAGCGAGGGCGCTTATGACCGTTAAGCCTCCGTTCAGGCTGGTAATACCGGGCCGCGTTTTCCGCGTAGACGAAGTTGATGCAAGCCACAGCCCGGTGTTTATGCAGATGGAAGGCCTTGTTGTGGATAAAAACATAAGCTTTGCCGATTTGAAGGGCACGCTTGACGAATTTGTGCATACCGTATTTGGGCCGGACGTAAAGACCCGTATGCGCCCGAGCTACTTCCCGTTTACCGAACCCTCTGCCGAGGTTGATATTTCCTGCACCATATGCGGCGGCAAGGGCTGCCGTGTGTGCAAGGGCACGGGCTGGCTTGAAATACTGGGCTGCGGCGTTACCAATCCGCATGAGCTTGAAAACTGCGGTCTTGATCCGCATGAGTGGAGCGCGTTCGCGTTCGGCATAGGCGTAGACAGGGTGACCAGCCTTAAATACGGCATAAACGACATCCGCCTTGAGTACGAAAACGACGCCCGCTTCCTGGGGCAGTTCTAAGGAGGTAAAGAAACATGAAACTTCCGCTTAGTTGGTTGAAAGATTACGTTGAATGGAACGTAACGCCAGATGAATTTGTTGAAAAACTGATGTGGCGCGGCTTCGAGTGCGCGGGCTACGAAGGCGAGATGGACGGCATTACAAATGTTGTTGTCGGCAAAATAGTAGCCTTGCGTAAGCACGAGGATTCCGACCACCTTCAGATATGCACCATAGATGTTGGCGCGGAGGAACCGCTTTGCATAGTCACCGGCGCGACCAATGTTTTTGAAGGGGCGCTGGTGCCCGTTGCAATGGACGGCGCGCATCTTACCGAAGGCATAGTTATTAAGCCTACCGTTATGCGCGGCGTGAAAAGCTACGGCATGCTTTGTTCCGGTCATGAGCTTGGCCTGAGCGAGGCGGACTACCCCGGCGCGGAGTTCAACGGCATAATGATACTGCACGGGGAGCATCCCCTTGGGCAGAGCATACAGGAAGCCGTAGGCATGGACGATATAGTGTTCGATATAGAGCTTACGCCTAACCGTGCCGATTGCCAAAGCATAATTGGTATGTGCCGCGAAGCGGCGGCAGCGCTGGGCCAGAGGTTCAAGGAACCTACCATTCGCCATATCGAGGGCGAGGGCGACATTCATGATTATGCGTCCGTAACGGTTGAAAACACCGAACTTTGTCCCCGCTATACGGCGCGCGTTGTAACTGACCTTAATATTGAACCTTCCCCCGCATGGATGCAGAAGCGCCTGCGCGCGGTCGGCATGAGGCCCATAAACAACATAGTTGACATAACGAACTATGTGCTGGTTGAATACGGCCACCCGATGCATGCGTTCGACCTTGCCTGCGTAAAGGACGGCAACATTGTTGTGCGCAATGCATACGAAAACGAGATAGTGACCACGCTGGACGGCAAAGAACGCGCGGTGACGCCGGACATGCTGCTGATTGCCGATCCTGAAAAGGGCGTCGGCATAGCGGGCGTTATGGGCGGACTGAACAGCGAAATAACCGCAGACACAAAGGCTACGCTGTTTGAAGCCGCTGCGTTCAAGGGCAGCAGCATCCGCGCGACCACAAGGAAGCTGCACCACGTTACCGATGCGGCAGCGCGCTTTATAAAGGGCGTTGAGCCCGTGAACGCCATGCTTGCGGAGGAAAGGGCGATAGAGCTTGTGGACGAACTGCACGCGGGCAAGGTAATCGGCGGCACGATAGACGTTTGCAATGCGGACATAAGCGAACATATCATATATACCGACATTGCGCACATAAACCGCATACTGCATACCGAGATCGCCGGCGAGGACATGGCGAAAATGCTTGCAACCATCAATATAGACGCTAAGGCAGCGGGTGATAAGCTTAAGGTGCGCATTCCCCATTTCCGTACCGATATAGAGGACGGCCTTGAGGCCGATTGGGATATTGCGGAAGAGGTGGCCCGCCTTTACGGATATTACAACATCAAGCCTTCCCTAATGTATGGCGATACGTTCGCGGGCAAGCTTGGCGCGGACTATGTGTTTGAGGACAAGGTGAAGGACGAAATGGCGGCGCAGGGCTGCTATGAAATGTATAATTATAACTTCACCGGCCCCGCGGCGCTTGATGCTCTGCTTCTGGATAAGGACAGCGAAAAGCGCCAGTGCGTGAAGATACTGAACCCCTTTGGTGAGGATCAGAGCCTGATGCGCACAACGCTCATAATGGGTATGCTCGATTCGCTAAAGCGCAATCAGGGCCGCAAAACCGGACATGACAGGTTCTTTGAAGTGGGCAACGTGCATTTTGACAATAACGACAGCCTGCCTGAAGAAAGGAAGATGCTCGGATTGCTGTTCAGCGGTGAAAATGAAAGCTACTTCACGCTCAAGGGCGCTGTGGAGCAGCTGCTTGAAAAGTTCAATCTTTTCGGCAAGGTTGAATTTGCGGCGGGCGGAAGCGAATTCTATCAGCCCGGCAGAAAGGCCGTGATGAGTATAGGCAAGGAACAGGTAGGCGAACTTGGCGCGGTGCATCCAAACGTGCTTAAGAGTTGGGGCATAGACGGCCGCGTATACTTTGCGGAAATAGATATGAATAAGCTTTTTGCCCATACCGGAGCAAAGCGCACATATAAGCCCATATCCAAGTTCCCCAAGGTTGCGCGCGATCTGGCCATAGTTGTGGACAACAAGGTGACCGCGGCGGAGGTAAGCCGCGTTATATCCCAGACCAAATTGAAGGTGATACTGGACGATGTGGAGCTGTTCGACGTGTACCGCGGCGTGGGCATTCCGGAAGGCAAGAAGAGCATGGCCTATTCCTTCACGCTCAGGAGCGAGGACCATACCCTTGTTGACGAAGAGATACAGGCGGCGGTGGGCAGCATAATACGCGCCCTTGAAACAAGGCTGAAAGCGGAACTGCGCAGCTGAACCGCAAAGGCATAGACAATATCGCTGTCGGGGGCCTGAAAAGCATCGGGCTCCCGATTTTTGTTTGCGCCGTACTTTCAAAATGTTACAGAAATATGGTATAATAATTCCTATCATAAGGAAGAGGTAAAATAATGGATCTATCAGTTCTTAACGATAGGCAGCGCGAGGCCGTGGAGTGCCTTGAAGGGCCGCTGCTTGTGCTTGCCGGTGCAGGATCGGGCAAAACCAAGGTTTTAACATATCGCATAGCAAATTTGGTGGAGCATGGCGTGAAACCATGGAACATACTGGCGCTGACGTTTACCAATAAGGCTGCGCAGGAGATGCGCGAGCGTGCGTCCGCGCTTATAGGCAGCGATGCCGATGAAGCGTGGGTCACTACGTTCCATTCCTGCTGCGTAAGAATACTCAGAATAGACTGCGACAAGATAGGCTATGAGCGCAGCTTCACCATATATGACGACGCCGACCAGCTGAAGATAATAGGCGACATATTGAAGAACATGGGCATAAGCGATAAGGCTGCGCCCAAGCGCGTCATTAAGGAAAATATATCAAACGCAAAAAACAAATCGCTGGACGTTAAGCGCTATATTCAGGAAAACTACAGCGACGACGGCATAACCGAAAAGGTGTTTGAGCAGTATCAGCGCCGCCTTATGGCCGCAAACGCGTTCGATTTTGACGATTTGCTCGTGAAAACGATAGAACTGTTTGAACAATGCCCGGAGGTGCTTGAAAAGTACCAGAACCGCTTTAAGTATGTTCTTGTGGACGAATATCAGGATACCAACATGCCGCAGTACAGGTTTGTTGAAATGCTGTGCAGAAAGCATGGCAACCTTTGCGTTGTGGGCGACGATGACCAGAGCATATACGGCTGGCGCGGCGCGGATATAAAGAACATACTCAGCTTTGAAAAGGACTTTGAAGGCGCAAAGGTAGTGAGGCTGGAGCAGAACTACCGCTCCACCAAATATATATTGGATGCGGCAAACGCCGTTATAAGCCACAATTCCGGCAGAAAGCCAAAAACGCTTTGGACGGCGCAGGAAGGCGGGGACCCGATAGAACGTTACAGCGCCGATAATGAGCGCGATGAGGCCGCATTTATAGCGCGAAAGATTCTTCAGGGCGTGCAGCAGGGCGCAAGCTACGGCGATTTTGCCATTCTGTACCGCACCAATGCGCAGAGCCGCGTAATAGAAAGCACGCTTGTGAATTACGGCATACCGCATAAGGTATTTGGCGGCGTAAGGTTCTATCAGCGCAAGGAGATAGCCGATATTATGGCTTATCTCAGGGCCATAGCCAATCCGGACGACGACGTTGCGTTTTCCCGCATAATAAACGTGCCGCGCCGCGGAATAGGGGATAAGACGATAGACGAGCTTGCCGCCGCCGCGGAAAAAAGCGGACAATCCATGCTTGTGACTGCGCTCAGCGGGGAAGGACTGCCACCCAAGATAGAGCAGAAGCTGAAGGGAATAGTGGATTTGATGAGCGAACTGATGGCACAGAGCGCGCTCATGCCGCTTTCGGATTTTGCCAAATATCTTGTGGATAAAATTGAATATCAGGCGTATTTGATAAGCGAGGATAAGAAGGGCGATGCGCTGATGCGCATGGATAACATATCCGAACTAATAGGCAATATAAAGGAAATAGAACACGATGTGCCGGAAGGTGAAAGCGCGCTGAGCGTGTTCCTTGAAAGCGTTGCGCTGGTGAGCGATATAGACTCGCTTGACGAAAGCGAGGGCGCCGTTGCGCTGATGACGCTGCATAGCGCGAAGGGACTTGAATTCCCAGTCGTATTTATGGCCGGCATGGAGGAAAACGTGTTCCCCACCCGCCGTGCGCGCGGGGACATGAGCATGGGCGCGCTTGAGGAAGAACGCAGACTTTGCTACGTTGGCATAACCCGTGCGCGGCAAAAGCTGTATCTTGTCAATGCGCAGACGCGCTCCATATTCGGCGAAACCACTATAAACCGCCCGTCCCGCTTCCTGGAAGAAATACCGCAGGAGCTTATGAAGGACGATAGGCCCAAGCGCGTTATTCCCAGCGAATACGAACGCCCCGCAAAGCCGGAAGTGACATACGCTTCCATGCAGGGCTTTGGCATGAAGCCGCCCAAGCGCACGCCGTATTCACAGCGTACCGAACCCACAAAGCCCAAGCTGAACGTTGAATATGTTCCTCTTATGCGCATAAGGCATGATAAATTCGGAGACGGTACTATAATAGACGTTTCGGGTACGGGCGGATCGATGACCGTGACTGTGGATTTTGACATAGGCGGAAAGAAGCGCTTTGCCGCGGCCTATGCCCCGCTTTACCCCATAACGGATGAATAAAAAAGCAAGGATATTACGCGATGAATGAACGTATGCGGCAGCTTGTTGCGCTGCTGAATGAATATGCCGAGGCATATTATAACTCCGCCGCGCCTAAGGTGAGCGATAAGGAATACGATGAGCTGTTCGATGAGCTTGTTCGCCTTGAAAAGGAGACGGGCACTGTGCTTGACGATTCGCCCACAAGGCGTGTCGGTTTCAAACCATTGAGCGAATTCAGCGAGCATAGGCACCTTGGCCGGCTTTGGAGCATGGATAAGGTGCGCACGGAGGGCGAGCTTATAGAATGGAGCAGACGTGCGGAAAGGCTGAGGGATGAATATAATCAGGCTCATCCCGATTCGCCGCTGCCTAAGCTTCGCTATGCGCTTGAATATAAATTCGACGGGCTTACCATAAACCTTACATACGACGGCGGAAAGCTTGTTCAGGCCGCAACGCGCGGCAACGGCGTTACGGGGGAGGCCATATTGCCCCAGGCAATGACAATAAGGACTATACCGCTTACAATACCGTTTAAGGGCAAAATGGAATGCCAGGGTGAATGCTACATGCGGCTGAGCGTGCTTGATCAGCTTAACAAAAGCGGAGAAGAACAGCTTAAAAATGCGCGCAACGCTGCGGCAGGTGCGCTGAGAAATCTTGACCCTGCGGTGACGGCTAAGCGCAGGCTTGACGTTTGCATGTACAGCGTTGGCTATATTGAAGGCCGTGAGCTGATAGGGCATGAGGACACGATAAGCTTCCTTAAAGAAAACAATCTGCCAACGAGCGGCTTTATGGAGCTGTATGACGATATAAGGGACGTATACGCGGGCATAAAGCGCGCGGAAACGCGCAGAGACAGCCTTGATTTCCTTATAGACGGAATGGTCGTAAAAATCGTTGACGGCGCAACGCGGCGCGCATTGGGCAATACGGACAGGTTCCCGCGCTGGGCAATAGCGTTCAAGTTCGCGGCGGAAGAAACCACGACCATATTAAAGGACGTAACGTGGGAAGTGGGCCGCACGGGCAAGCTTACGCCGCGCGCGCATCTTGAACCGGTGGAGCTTGCGGGCGCGACAATAAGCCACGCTACGCTCAATAATTTTGACGATATAATAAGAAAACGCGTAGGGATAGGTTCGCGCGTGTTCATACGCCGCAGCAATGACGTTATTCCGGAAATAACCGGAGCCGTGCCGGACGATAAGCCGGAGCGGGAAATAGAAAAACCAATAAAATGCCCGGCATGCGGCGCGCACGTTGAGCACAGGGGAGTGCATCTTTACTGCACCAATTCCCTTTCTTGTCCGCCGCAGATAGCCGCGCGGCTGGCGCACTATGCTTCGCGCGAGGCGATGGACATAGATACTTTTTCTGAAAAAACGGCCGCTGTGCTGGTGGAGAAAAAGGGACTAAGAAGCATACCCGATCTATATGACCTGAAGGCGAGCGACTATCGGGAACTGTATGGCTTTAAGGATAAAAAGATAGCCAACCTTATGCAGGCGATAGAGAACAGCAAACATCCGACGCTCGGCGCGTTTTTATTTGCAATAGGCATACCGAATGTTGGTTCAAAGACCGCGCGGGACATTGCAAAGCGGTTCGGCACGCTTGATGCCGTGCGCAGCGCAACTGTGGAGCAGCTTACTGAAATACCGGACGTGGGCGCGATAGTCGCGCAGGACGTTGTGGATTTCTTCAGCGATGAATCTATATCCGCGCAGATAGACCGTCTGCTTGCGCACGGGGTGACTCCGAAAGCCGAGGAGGTATCGAGCGAACCCGGCCTGCTTACGGGTAAAACAATAGTCGTTACCGGCACGATGGAGCGCATGGGCAGGAGCGATATAGAGGCATTGATAGCCAAGCTTGGCGGTAAGGCGGCGTCCTCCGTGAGCAAAAAAACGGACTTTGTCGTGGCAGGCCCCGGCGCCGGAAGTAAACTGGCAAAGGCGAATGAGCTTAGCATAAAAGTTATGAGCGAGAATGAGTTTTTTGATTATATAGGAGATACGGATGCGGATAGGCAAGCTTGATAACGATACGCTGAACGCGCTGATACTGTCTAAATTTGCACATACGCGCAGCGAGGTGCTGTGTTCCCCGAAGGTTGGCGTGGACTGCGCGGCGGTGGACATGGGCGGGCGCATAGCTGTGCTGTCTACCGATCCTATAACAGCGGCGGATAAGCACCTTGGCGCACTTACGGTGCACGTAAGCTGCAACGATGCAGCGGCAGCGGGGGCGGAGCCGATAGGTCTGCTTACAACGCTGCTCGTCCCGCCAAGCGCAACGGAGGACGATATTGCGCGCGTAGCGGACGAACTGAGCGCGGCGGCAAAGGCGGCAAACGTTGAAATAATAGGCGGACATACCGAAGTTACGGACGCGGTAACGCGCATGATAACCAGCGCCGCCGTTATAGCCAAGGCCGGTGAGCGCGGCATACTTACCACCGGCGGAATGAAGGAAGGGGACAGCATAGTGCTGTCTAAATGGGCATGCCTTGAAGGTACGGCAATAATAGCGAACGACTTTGCGGACAGGCTTGACGGCATAAGCCAAGCCGAACTTGAGGAAGCGCGCGGGTATATGAGCTATGTCAGTGTGGTCAGGGAAGGGCTTTATGCTTACGCGAACGGCGCGCATGCCATGCATGACGTTACGGAAGGCGGCGTATTCGGCGCGGCATGGGAAATGAGCGAAGCTTCGGGTGTCGGAATAGAGATAGACGCTGCAAAGGTGCCGCTTAAGCCTGCCACGCAAAAGATATGCGCGGCGCTTGGGCTTGACCCGTTCAGACTGCTTTCGAGCGGGGCGATGCTCATCGCCTGCCCGGATGGGGAAACGCTTGCGAACGGGCTTATGCAGATGGGCATAAACGCGGCGGTTATAGGCCGCGCCGGCGGCAAGGGCGTGCGCACTGCAAACGGGGAGGCGATAGCCCCGCCGGGCGCGGATGAACTTTATAAGCTCTATAAATAAGGGCTTATTGCCCAACAAGCGAACAAATTGGGGTTCAAAACGGAAAAATAGTGTGCTATAATATCCAAGTTATAGCATCCAAGGAGGCTTATATATGGTAAGCAGCATGACGGGCTTTGGGCGCGGTAGGGCCGCGCAGGACGGAAGAGAGATGACTGTGGAGCTTAAAAGCGTTAACCACAGATATCTTGACCTTTCCTTCCGTATGCCAAGGCACATTTCTTTTGCGGAGGATACGCTGCGCACGGCGCTGAACGACAGCCTTTCGCGCGGGCACGTTGACGTTTATGTCAATTACAGGAATACCCGCAGCGATGCCAAAGAGGTGCGCATAGATACGGCGCTGCTCGGCGCGTATCTTAAATCCGTAAAGGCGGCGGCAGCGGAATTGAGGGAAGAAAACGACATGACCCTTTCAAACGCGCTCAGGCTGCCGGACGTGACGGACATTGTTGAGGCAGACGAGGATGACGAGGCCGTGAAAGCGCTTACCAAAGAAGCCGTAGATAAAGCCATTGCGGAATTGATAACCGCGCGGCGCGGAGAGGGCGAAAGGCTGGCGAATGACCTTACGGAAAGGCTTGCAACGGTGGACGAACTGCGCGGCAAGATAGAAACGCGCGCGCCGATGGTTGTTGAAGAATACCGCATAAAGCTTAACGAGCGAATAGAGGCAATGCTCGGCGGCACGGCGGAGGTGGACGCGCAGCGCCTTGCAACGGAGGTCGCGCTGTTTGCCGACAAGGCAAGCATAGATGAAGAACTGGTCAGGCTGAAGAGCCACACCGCTCAGGCGCGCGAACTGCTCAGCCAAAGCGAAGCGGCGGGCAGAAGGCTTGATTTCGTTGTGCAGGAGATGAATCGTGAATTTAACACAATAGGTTCAAAGGCTAACGATGCCGAAATAGCAAGGCTTGTTATACTGGGCAAGGCGGAGCTTGAAAAGATCCGCGAGCAGGTTCAGAATATAGAATAACATCAGGAGCGATACTATGAAAAATAAAGGCGAACTGTTCGTAATTTCAGGGCCTTCAGGCGTAGGCAAGGGCGTTATATGCAAGGCGCTTTTGCTTGCGGATGATAAAATACGCTTTTCCGTATCCGCAACAACGCGCGCACCGCGCCCGGGTGAAGAACACGGCGTTAGCTATTTCTTCGTTACGCGCGAAGAGTTTGAAGGCATGATACAGCGCAACGAGCTGCTTGAATACATGGACGTGTTCGGAATGAACTATTACGGCACGCCAAAGGCATATATTGAAAAGCTTACGTCCGAAGGCATAGATGTTATATTGGATATTGACGTTAACGGCGCAAAAAACGTGAAAAAGCAGCGGCCCGAAGCCGTGAGCATATTCATACTGCCGCCATCCATGCAAGCGCTGCATAGCCGCCTTGTCGGCCGCGGCACGGAAACGCCGGAAGCCGTTGAAAAACGCTTTGGCAAGGCCAAGGAAGAAATATCCCATGCGAATGAATATGACTATATTGTTGTGAACGATTCGCTGGATACCGCCATTGCGGACGTTGCAAGCATAATCAGAGCCGAAAGGCTTAGATCCAAAAAGAACGATACGGTTGAAGAATTATTGAAGGAGGAATAAGCACCATGATGAACAAACCGTCTATCATAGACCTTCAGAAAAAGGTAAAATGCCGCTATATGCTGGTTTCAATAGTGGCAAAGCGCGCGCGTCAGCTTGTTGGCCAGGATGAACTGCTCAACAATCAAAAGGCCGTTTCCTATGCGGTGAATGAGCTGAATAATGACGAACTTGAAATAACTTATCCCGAAGAACAGTAAAGCATTGCACTGAAAAGCGCCCGTAAAGCGAGCGCTTTTTTGCTGTATGCGTTTCAGAGCTTCACGGCCTTTACGGCGCGGATAATGTTTTCCACGGTGGCTTCCATGTCTGACTTTGCGCGAAGCTTTATAAGTTTTCGCTCCATGGCCACACGGTTTATGCTGAATATTGCGCTGACGCCAAGGTCGTATGCGCTTTCTATACCATCCGCAATGTCCCCAACAACGGCTATTGTGGGTACGCCGCATTTGCTTGCCCTCCGCGCAACGCCTATAACGGTTTTTCCGCGCATGCTTTGCGGGTCTATGCGCCCTTCTCCCGTCAGTACAAGGTCCGCGCCTGCGAGTATTGATTCAAAATCTATAATGTCAAGCAGGCCGTCTATGCCCATTTGCAGCGGGCAGTTGAAAAAAGCCATCATGCCGAAGCCCATGCCGCCCGCTGCACCGGCGGAAGGCATCGACGCAAGCTTCGCTTTGCCGGATACTTCGGAAAGGTGCTTTAATCCAGCGTCGAGCCGCGCTATCATGGCCACATTTGCGCCCTTCTGCGGGCCGAATACGTTCGCGGCACCCGTTTCACCAAGCAGAGGATTGTCAACGTCGCACATGGCGGATATGCTCACGCCGCTAAGCGCCGAATCAAGCCCGCTGTAATCAATGCTTGCTATATCTTTAAGCGTTCTGCCTACGGGTATAAAGCTTTTGCCTGATTTATCATAAAATTTAATGCCTGCCGCGGCAGCTGCGCCGCAGCCGCCGTCGTTGGTTGCGCTGCCGCCAAGGCCGATTACTATGCGCCTTGCGCCGGAGCGGGCGGCGTTGCATATCAGCTCGCCAACGCCATAGGTCGTTGTGAGCTCCGGATTCTTTTTGCCGTATACCAGCGGAAGCCCCGCACAGGCTGACATTTCTATTACAGCTGTACCGTCATACGTTATGCCGTATGAACTGCTAAGCTTTTCAAAATGCGGGCCGGTCACGGTAATCGCCTTTCGCTTGCCGCCGAGCGCGGAAAGAAACGCATCCACGCTGCCTTCTCCGCCGTCCGCAACGGGAACGGATATGATTTTTGCATCGCTGTCTATTCTTTCTATTGCGTGCTGCATAATTTCGCATATTTCGCGCGATGTCATGGTTCCTTTGAATGAATCCGGAACCAGAACGTATTTGGACATAAGCAAATCCCTCCTAAAACTATGTATATTATACCAAATAGCGGCTATACATACAAATCTGTCGTCATGTGAAGCGGACTATATTTTTCATGTATGGACAACGCGGCGGCAACGTGGTAACATATCGGTGGTAAAAAATAGGGCAGAGTAGGCTATCGTGCGTTAATCCCTTTTGAAAAAGGGTAGCAGTGCCGGCGGAACGGGGAGTTGTCCGCCGGACGAAAAACCGGAAAGGTTTGCGGTGCGGTGGTCGAATCCCGCTGCTGCATATTGGAATAAACCTGCTTCCTCTATGCGGTGATGTACGCTGAAAAAAAGAGGAGGTATTTTTTATGCAGGCAAACAGGTTAACGAATCATCAAAAGATAGTGCGCCTTGTGGTGTGCGCAATGCTTACGGCACTCGGCGTGGTGCTGGGCGGGCTATTGAGTATACCGGCAATGCCGTTCGGATCATATACGCTTAAAATAGGCTTCGGCGTGCTGCCGGTTATAATCGCCGGCGTGCTTTACGGACCGGGATACGGGGCGATAGTCGGCGCGCTGTGCGATCTGCTTCAGGCGCTCATTTTCCCCAAGGGCGCATATATGCCGTGGTTCACGGTTGTGGGCGCACTGTTCGGGCTAATACCCGGGCTGTTCTTCATTAAAAGGCAAACGCCCACGTTCCTTCGGATATTGCTTGCGGTTGCCGTTGGGCAAATCGTGGGCAGCGTTATATGCAATACGCTGCTTGTAATCTGGCTTTATGGTTCGCCGTGGCAAATAGTTTATGCGCGCATAATAAACCAGGCTGTTATGATACCGTTGTATTCTGCACTTGTATACCTTTGCATTAAGGTGATAGCCAAAACGAAGATGGGCAAAGCGTTGGTTTAACGTTGGCAAAATATGGCTATACTCTGTATACAAAATATACGGAGGTATGGTATTATGTTAAGGCAAAATAAAAGCGCGCTGGATGAGGAGATAGCGTCTGCATTATATAAATGGCGCATGGCGGCCGCGTATTACGAAAGCGCAAAGGATGGCGACCTTATGGAATATGCCATATATGAGCTGGAGGCGGCAAAGCGCCGCTACACATATCTTCTCAGGCTAAAGCGAAACGGCGCGTGACCGGGGCTATCCCCGGGGAAAGGGGAAATATGAGCGTTATAATTGCTCTGCTGTTGGGATTCGGCATACTGTGGCTTGCATGCAAGGTGCTGAAAGTATCGCTGAAGATATTCTGGAAACTGTTCGTTAATGCGCTTATAGGCGCCGCGATACTGCTTATAATCAATTTCTTCGGCACGGTAATAGGCATAAGCATCAGCATATCGTTCCTTTCGGCATTGATAGTTGGCATATTAGGCGTGCCGGGCGTTATAATACTGCTGCTGTTGCAGCTGTTCTAAAAGGCAAAATATAAGGAGATGGGCTCTTGACCCGTCTCCTTTTTAATATGTCACGGTGTTGCGAAGGATACCGCGTCCGGCGTGGCCGTAGGCTCCGGCGGGGGAGAATAGTCACCTATGCGCAGCGTGTCTCCGCTCAGTATCGCCTGCCGTTCGCCAAGGGCGAAGTATGCGCCGCCGCTTGAACCAACGTGCAGCACAGTATCGGATATATATTCGCTTGCGTATGACGTCCAGCCCGAATCATCGTGCATTATTCGGCCGCTCAGCTTTTCAACCGAAGAATCGGCGGGATAGACTGCAAACTGAACGTATTTAGTATCGGTATTGAAATAACCGCTCAGAATATCGCCGTTGTCGTAAGTGAATTCAAAGTTATAGCCGCCGTCCGCCGCGTTCATTGTGCCGCTGCCGGATTCGGAGCCGCTTATGGTTGCGGAAAATACACCGCTTTGGGTGTAAGTCAGCCGGCCTATGCTTTGCGCCAATGTGGAAAGCACGCGGCTATGCGCCGAACACATTATGGACATTTCAAGTGCCTCGTTGCTTTCTATGCTGCTGAGCATATCGGCTATGGTTATAAGCGCAGAATCTGTTGCGGCGGAATAATCGTTGCAGAATGTCCAAAGTGGATTAAGCTCAAACGGAGTGGCTTCGGCTGTAGGCTCGGGCGTTTCACTTTGCTCTGCCGACGGGGAAGGGGAAGGTACGGCCGCGGCCGATGGCGAAGGCAAGGCACTATGTGCGGCTGTTGCTGCGGGAGATGGCGCGGGCGACGCATTGCCAGATGCCGTACAGGCGCAAAAAACAGCCGCAATAATCAATGCGGCTGAAAAAACGCAGTATGCTTTTAATCTGTTTATGCTGCGCATCATTTCTCCTTTGTGCTTTTGCTGTTGTTATAGCTTTCAAGCAGGGAAGCAATATCAAAATCTCCGCTTTCGATCATGGCTGCGTATTGATTTATGCCGCGGTATACGCCGAATGCGCATGCATCTTGATACGCTGCGCGGTTAAGGCGAATATCGTCCGCCTCGTTTGAAAGGCAGCCCATCTCGATAGCTATAACAGGTGAATCGGAATAATTGAAGCCGGTCTGGTCGCTCAGGCTTACTATGCCGAGCGGCTGAGCGCCGGTAAACGTACAAAACTCTTTTATAACAGCCGTGGCAAGCGCAAGGCTTTTTACATACATGCCGTTATCGGCAGGAATGGAGGCTTCCTTCACTTCGCGGGTGGTTATATCGCGGCTCATGCTCCTCGGCTTGGCGGGGGAAGAGAGCGTGTTGTTGAAAAGCATACCTTCGGACGGTATGAGTACCGTGCAGCCGGATGTATTGGCATCCTGCGCGCTTTCGCAATGCAGCCTTATCCAGAAATCCACATTGGCTTCGTTCATTATTTCCGCGCGTTCGCTGTTGCTTATGGAAACATCCGCATCGGTACGGCTCATTATAACATTTGCGCCGCTAAGACGCAGAAGCCCTGCAAGCTTATTGGCTATTATCAAATTTATGGTGTGTTCGCCGATGCCGCTCTTTACGCCGACGGAACCGGAGGATTGCTTTACCTTTGAAAGGAGAGAGCCGGGCGCGATGGGTTCAAGTTCATCGTCCGCAATAAGCTGATGACCGGGGTCTATTCCTATTGTAAGGCCGCTTAAATCATCGGAAGAAAAATCGTATTCTTCCATGGCCTCGTCCATATCAAAGCGTATACCTACGCCATATTCGCTGCTTACGGAAGCGGAGAGCATGTCCTTAAGTTTGGTGGTCATGTCGGAGCCTATGCCGTTGAAATACGCATTATCTGCATGGCCATAGTAATCCACGCCTACGCCGGCAGCGTACTCGGTTTCGCTTTCCGCATCGGGAACGGAGGGAAGCGTATCATCGCTTTTATCGTTAGGCGCGGCAAGGCATAATGCGCTTGTAAACATGAACGCAAGCGAAAGCCCGGCAGCCACCAGCTGCTTTACCATACGGCTTAACATAAACGGCACACATCTCCTTTCCCTAACATCAATATGGGCAGCACACAACTGCCCATATATGAATTTTACCATTTTGTCGGCATTTTGCAATATTTTTGTAATGCTCTAAATGTTAATTTTGTATGTCCACGCGCGTGAAGGTAAGTTTATCATCGATAACTTCCATCTTCACCGTGTCGCCTATTGTTATTTTGCCTGAAAGTATCTCCTCGCTCAGCGCATCCTCCACCCGCTGCTGTATCGCGCGGCGCAGCGGGCGTGCGCCGTATTCGGGATCGAACCCTTCGCTGCTTATAAGCCGCGCCGCGTCGTCGGTAACTATCAGCTCAATATTTCGCTCCTTCAGCCGCGCCGCAACGCTCTTCAGCATCAGCTTGGCTATGGCAAGCGTCTGCTCCTGCTCAAGCGGGGCAAACAAAACGATTTCATCCACCCTGTTCAAAAACTCCGGCTTGAATGTGCGCTTCAGCTCGTTCATCATGGTTTCGCGCGTGCGTTCGGCCTGCATGGCCTTTCTATCCGCACCGAAGCCGAGCACGCTTGCCTTGGCTGCGCTTTGCGCGCCGGCGTTGCTGGTCATTATTATTACCGTGTTTCTGAAATCTACGCTCCTGCCGCCTGAATCGGTCAGCCTGCCGTCCTCAAGCACCTGAAGCAGTATGTTGAAAACATCAGCATGCGCCTTTTCGATTTCGTCAAAAAGTATTACGCAGTACGGCTTACGCCTTACGCGCTCGGTAAGCTGACCGCCTTCGCCGTATCCAACGTAGCCCGGAGGGGAACCGATAAGCTTGCTTACGCTGTGCGGTTCCATATATTCGCTCATGTCCAGCCGTATTATTGCGGATTCGTCGCTGAACAGTGCCGATGAAAGCGCGCGTGCCAGCTCCGTTTTGCCAACGCCCGTAGGCCCTAAGAATATGAAGGAACCTATCGGGCGGGAGGGGTCTTTGAGTCCTGCCCTTGCGCGGCGTATGGCGCGGGAGACTGCGCTTACCGCCTCGTCCTGGCCTATTATGCGCTCGTGCAGGCGCTGCTCAAGGTGCAGCAGCTTGTCCGTTTCGCTCTGGCTCAGTTCGCTTACCGGTATGCCGGTCCATGCGTTAACAACTTCTGCAATATCTTCCGCCGTAACGGTGCAGCGGTTATCCTCGCGCTCCTTTTCCCAGTCAGCTTTTATCGATTCCATGCTCGCACGCAGTTCCATCTCCTCGTCGCGCACGGCGGCGGCCGTTTCGTAATCCTGCCGGCTTACGGCTTCCTCTTTTTGCTTCAGCAGCGTTTCAAGCTTTGCCCTCAGCTTTTTCATGTCCGGCGGGGCGTTATATACCCTAAGCCTTACGCGGCTTGCGGCCTCGTCCATCAGATCTATCGCTTTATCGGGCAGAAATCTGTCGGATATATAACGCCAGCTAAGCTCCACCGCCGCATGCACGGCTTCGTCCGTTATGTGCGCCTTGTGATGCGCTTCATAGCGTTCCCTAAGCCCAAGCAGTATCTCCTCAGCTTCCTCTTTGGAAGGTTCGCCAACGGTTACGGGCTGGAATCGCCGCGCAAGCGCCGCGTCCTTTTCAATATGCTTGCGGTATTCGTCCAGGCTTGTTGCGCCTATTATCTGTATCTCACCGCGGGCAAGCGCTGGCTTTAATATGTTCGCCGCATCCACGCTGCCTTCGCTTGCACCCGCACCTACTATCGTGTGCAGTTCGTCTATGAACAGTATCGTATGCGCGTCCGCACGGAGTTCGGCTATGGCGTTGTTTATGCGTTCCTCAAATTCGCCGCGGTATTTTGTGCCGGCTATCATGCTGGCAAGGTCAAGCGTAACTATGCGCTTGTCCCTGAGCAGCTCCGGTATTTTGCCGGAGGCTATCTTTTGCGCAAGGCCTTCTATTATGGCGCTTTTACCTACGCCCGGGTCGCCTATCAGCACGGGGTTATTCTTCGTGCGGCGGGAAAGTATTTGTATAACGCGCTCTATTTCCTTTTCGCGCCCTATGAGCGGGTCAAGCTCTCCGTCCCGCGCAAGGCCGGTAAGGTCGCGCCCGTATTGATCCAGCACCGGCGTGCCGCTGCTTTCGTTGGTAACGCCAGCGCCTTGCGCGCCCTGTTCGCTTTGGCCGGAAAGGAAAGCCCTAAGCGTTGCTATATCCGCGCCAAGGTCTTCAAGTATCCTTACGGCGACGGAATCGCGCTCACGGAGTATTGCAAGCAATATATGCTCGGTTGAAATATAGCTTGCTTTCATTGCCTTAGCCTCGTACAGGCTTAGCTCAAGTATCTTTTTTGTGCGCGGGGTATAGCCGAAACTATCGGTAAAATGATAGTCTCCCGGGCCGACAAGCTGCTCGCTGCGTTCAAGCACGCCGTCCGCCGTGATATTGAACGCCGCAAGCGCGCGTGCTGCCGCGCCTTCGCCTTCGTTTATAAGTCCCAGCAGGAGATGCTCGCTGCCAACATAGTTATGTCCCATGCTGCGCGCCGCATCCTGCGCCAATGCCAGCGCCTTTTTTGCGCCTTCGCTGCATCTATCGGAAAAAGCCATTATATCAGCTCCTTTATGCCTTAAATGTGCCGGATATTATTCCGACCCAAGCTTATTTTAGACTAAAACGCCATCTCTATCAATCATATAATATTAAATTGTGGTGAAAGTTGTATGTCTGTGGTATTATTTATATATATGCGCTTTGTCCATGCGCGCGCATATGACATATTATGTATGTAAGGAGGGGCGCATAAGCGCCCGCCTATACTACGAAACGGAAGTGAAACCATGATATATTTAGACAACAGCGCAACAACGCGCACGCTGGACATAGCTGCGGATACCGCGGCACAATATATGAAGGCGGACTTTTTCAACCCCGCGGCTGCATATTCGGCAGCGGTAGAGGTGGAAAGGAACATTAATTCTGCCAGGGCAAGGCTGGCTAATGCCATACATGCCCAAAGCGATGAGATAATATACACCTCCGGCGGAACGGAGAGCAATAATACTGCCATATTCGGCGCCCTTAGGGCGCGGCGCGGCGGCGGGCGGATAATAGTCGGCGCTACCGAGCATCCGTCCGTATACGAGGCGGCGATGAGCATGAAGGGGCCGTATGTTATAAACGAAGCCCGCGTGGATAAAACCGGCGCATACGACGTGAACATGCTTGCGCAGAGCATAGCCAACGACGTTGCGTTCGTATCCGTTATGCAGGTGAATAACGAAACCGGCGCGATAAACGACATACCCGCGATATATAAGGCAGTTAAGCAGCGCGCGCCAATGGCGATAATGCACGTTGACGGAGTGCAGGGATTTTTGAAAGTGCCGTTTGACGCGCGGTATTGCGACATGTATTCTATAAGCGGGCATAAATTCCATGCTCCAAAGGGCGTGGGTGCGCTTTACGTTAAGCGCGGCACGCGCTTCGCGGGCGGCCAAATAGGCGGCGGGCAGGAGCGCAATCTGCGTTCCGGCACAACGAACACCCCGGGCATAATGGGCATGGACGCGGCGATAGGATACTATGCCGAAAACATAGACAATATCCGCCAAAGGCTGATGAACATGAAGCTTAGGCTGGCAAGCAACCTGACGAGCATAAGCGATACGTTTATAAACGGCCCTGCGCCCGAGCTTGGCGCGCCGCACATATTGAACGTATCTTTCCTTGGCGTAAGGGGAGAGGTGCTGCTGCACGCGCTGGAGGAAAAGGGAATATATGTTTCCACGGGCTCCGCCTGCTCCGCGCACAAAAAGGGCAAAAACCGCATACTCAACGCCATGGGCGTGGTTGGGGACAGGCAGGAAGGTGCGATACGCTTCAGCCTGAGCATGTTCAACACCATTGAGGAAATGGACATTGCGGCCGAAGAAATAGCCGCGCAGCTCGCTTTCCTAAGAAGGTTCAAAAGAAGATAAAACCGACGCAATGCATCCGGCGGGAGCATATCCCGCCGGGATATATAAGCGAAACAACTTACTTGATATACGGAGGATGAAAATTGGAACAGGTATTGCTTATTCGTTACGACGAAATTCACCTTAAGGGGCTGAACAGGCCGTTTTTTGAGCGCAAGCTGATAGAAGGCATAAAGCATTCGCTCAGCGGACTTAATGCGACTGTACATAAGGAACAAGGCCGGATATTCGTTTACGGCATAGCGGCGGAGGACAGGGACGAGGCAGTAGACAGGCTGACCCGCGTGTTCGGCGTGCATTCGATAAGCCCCGCCGTTGGCGTTGAAAAGGACTGGAACACGATAGTTGCCGCCGCGCGGGACATAACCGAAAAGGCGATCGGCAGCCGCGAAAGGGCAACGTTCAAATGCTTCTGCCGCCGTTCGGATAAGGGCTTTTTCATGAATTCGGAAGAGATAAACCGCGAACTGGGCCACGAAATGCTTGAAGCTTTCCCAAACCTCAGCGTTGATATCAGAGAACCGGAAATAAAGCTTTGCGTGGAAATACGGGAAATGGCGTTCATATATGCTCAGGAGATAATGGGCGCTGGCGGAATGCCGACAGGTACGGCCGGACTTGCTACGCTGCTCATATCCGGCGGTATAGACAGCCCCGTTGCGGGATATATGATGGCGAGGCGCGGGCTGGAGCTTACAGCCGTGCATTTTTACAGCTATCCTTACACCAGCGAACGCGCGCGGGACAAGGTTGTTGACCTTGCCAAGATAGTTTCACGTTACAGCGGGCCGATAAAGCTGCACCTTGTGCCGTTTACCGAAATACAGCTTGCCATATACGAAAAATGCCCGCCCAAGGAGACAACGGTGCTCATGCGCAGGCTTATGATGAAAATAGCCCAGCTTTGGGCGGAAAAGGACGGCGCCCGCGCCCTTATAACCGGCGAAGCGCTGGGCCAGGTGGCAAGTCAAACGCTCGAAAGCCTGTGCGTAACGGATGACGCGGTGACAATGCCTGTATTCCGCCCGCTGATAGGCTTCGATAAAAATGACATAGTCGCCATCGCAAAGAAGATAGATACTTTCAATACGTCCATACTTCCGTATGAGGATTGCTGCACGGTGTTTGTACCCCAGCATCCGGTAACCAAGCCGGAGGTGCAGAAGATGCGCGAAAGCGAGGCGCTTGTTGATTTCAGCGAAATGATACAGCGCGCGATAGAAAATACGGAAACCGTAACGGCGATATAATGGCTCCGCGCGGCATAAAAACGGCAGCGCTGGCGCTGATTGCGGCGATGGTGATAACGCTATTCTGTGCATGCACGGCTGACGACCCAGCGTGGGATGCGGCAACGCCGGACGAAACTCCGGCGGCGACCGCCGCGTCGGCGAACCCCAATGAAGAAAGGATGTATGACCGGCTGGAGCTGATGCGGCATGAGGAGCTGGTGGACGAGCAAAGCGTTATGATATGCCCTGCCGTTGCGGATGATGAATACGGCTATTTATCAACGCTTATCGCCATCCGTGTGCGCTCAAGAATAAGGAGCTATGACTATGCCGTATCTACGGCGTTCAGAATAAAGTGCAATTCCAACGGCGTGCTTTCAATGCTGATAGGCTTTTACGATATGGAAACGGACGAGCTTATCGATAAGCTGCCGATAACCTATGACCTGGCGCTCGGAAGGGAGATACAGATACAGGATTGCTTTGAAGAAGGGGACGGCGCATGGCGGAGTGTACTCAGTGCCCGCGTGCAATCCGCAGCGGAAGGGCAGAATATGACCCTTTTGAGCGATATTTTGCCCATAGAGGACGGCAGACCGTTTTATTTAACCGGAGCGGGCATAACAGTAATGTATCGCCCGTATGAAATAACAACGGGGCTTGACCCGTGGCCGGAGCTTTCAATATCGTTGCCTGATTTGAAACGATGGCTAAAGGATGGCGGAGCGGCGGACAGACTGCTTAATACGGAGGATACGGAAACGGAAGTGCCGTGGGATGAATACGGCGCGGATACCGAAGAAATGAACGGAGATTTATCGGCGTAAAACATACGCAGCTTATACGGAGGTGGAATAAAAATGCGATGTTCATGCAGGGTATGCGGAACATATATGGTGCAGGTGGAGCACGGGCTGCAAAGTGGCTGCAAATGCCCGGATTGCGGCAACGAATGCCACGACTGCATGGGAAGCGCACAGCCGCCGATGAGCGTTGAACAGCTGAGAGAAAGGCTGGAGTTCATGGCGCTTACGGGGCAGCTTGAAGGCGACGGAGAGGAAGAATACGGCCGCAGCTATGCGGACGGTAAATACGATCAATAGATATGCAAAAGGAGAAGAGCATGTATTTATATAATTCGGCAACGCACAAAAAAGAAGAGTTCATACCCAACGATCCAAGCCTGGTAAAGATGTATACCTGCGGGCCTACGGTGTATCATTATGCGCACATAGGCAACCTGCGCAGCTATATAATGGAGGATGTGCTTGAAAAGTATCTGCGCTATATCGGATATCCCGTAAAGCGTGTTATGAACATAACGGACGTTGGTCACCTTACAAGCGACGCTGACGAAGGCGATGATAAGATGCTCAAGGGCGCAAAGCGCGAGCATAAAACGGTTATGGAAATAGCCAAGTTCTACACGGACGCATTTTTTGATGACTGCAGAAAGCTGAACATAAAAAGGCCGGATGTTGTTCAGCCCGCCACGGGATGCATAGATGAATATATAAAGATAATAACCAAGCTTATCGATACGGGCTATGCGTATTTCAGCAACGGCAACGTGTATTTCGATACTTCAAAGCTGGATAAATACTATGTATTCAATGAGCATAAGGAAGAGGATCTTGCCGTTGGTGTGCGCGAAGGCGTGGAGGAGGACACCAACAAGCGCAATAAGAATGACTTTGTGCTGTGGTTTACCAAATCCAAGTTTGAGGATCAGGCGCTCAAGTGGGATTCCCCGTGGGGAACGGGCTACCCCGGCTGGCATATAGAATGCACTGGTATATCGCTCAAATACCTTGGCGAAAACCTTGACATACATTGCGGCGGTATAGACAATGCTTTCCCGCACCATACCAACGAAATAGCGCAATCTGAAAGCTACATTGGTCATCCTTGGTGCAAATACTGGATGCACGTTATGCATCTGAATACCGCAAGCGGAAAAATGTCCAAATCAAAGGGAGAGTTCCTTACCGTATCCCTGCTTGAGGAAAAGGGTTACGATCCGCTGTGCTATCGCTTGTTCTGCCTGCAGAGCCATTACAGGCGCAATCTTGTGTTTACATGGGAAAACCTTGATAACGCTGCGGGAACATACCAAAAGCTTATTGCAAAGGTAGCGGCGCTGAAGAACGACGGCGGCGAAATAGATAACGAGGCCGTTGCGGCGCTGAGGGAAAGGTTCAACGCGGCCCTTGGCAACGACCTTAATACGTCCCTTGCCGTTACCGCGCTTTACGATGTGCTTAAATATAAGACCAACGATGCCACGAAGCTGTTCATGCTGGGTGATTTTGACAAGGTGCTGAGCCTTGACCTTATAAAGAAGGCTGATGAGGTACGCAAGCGCGCCGCGGCGGCTGCAAAGCCCACGGCCGGCGTATACAGCATTTTGGCTGAGGAAGGCAGCGAGGACGCCGAAGTGACGGCGAAGATACAGGCGCGTTACGAAGCGAAGAAGGCGAAGAACTTTGCCGAGGCCGACCGCATACGCGATGAGCTTAAAGCGCAGGGCATAGAGATAACGGATATACCCGGCGGCGCAAGATGGAAGCGCATATGAAATGAATTGAAATATCCCCCGTGCCGATAGTGGCTCGGGGGATATCTTTTGCCGCGCAAGGCGGCGCTGATCCTAATTTCAGAAACCGGTCTGCTGCCTGAGCGTATCCATATCCTGCTTGGCGGTTGTGATGTCGCTTTGCGGGGCCTGCTTGGTTTTGTAGAAGCCGCGCTGATTCATCTGCTCGAATATGGCAAGCTGATCCGCGGAGCATTCAACAAGGTTGTTCGCAAGCAAACCCCTCAAATTTGCGCAGGAGGATTCGCTTATGTCGCTGGCGTATTCTTTTACCAGCTGTTTTTCGCTTGAAAGGAGATCACTCAAAATCTCCTGTTCGCTCATGTTGGGGCGGGAATTAAACGTGCTGTTCATGCGTGGTTCCTCCTTCTTAGCTATGGCTGCGCAGATAGTTGTCCAGCGAGTCGAAATGCTGCTTGTGGTGCTGCGCTGCGCGGTTGGCTATGTCTTTAAGCGTTTGATCGCTGAGCCATTCGGAGCATACGCGGCACTTTTTATAAGCAAGCGCTTCGTGGTGCATCTGGTCCTGGATTATGCCCAGGTTTTTCGTGTCCATCCCCGCGCCCTGTGCCTGGGGATTGCCGTTTTGGTCAAGGGTCATGTTTTTTCCTCCTGAATCAAGATCTTTTTTGCCGAATGACGGCGGCAATTTTTACTGTGCCGCGAATCATTGGGCAAGTTTAGTATTGCTAAAATGCCGTTTGCTTATTATGATTAAAGGTAGCAATACGGCCACGATAAGGCGGCGGAGGAATTTTTTATGAAGAAAAACAGGCTTGCAAGCTCGCCGATGGATGCGGCGCTTGATTACCTTTCAGACAGGGCGCGCACCGTGCGCGAGGTTGAGGAAAAGCTTGATTCACTAAACTATGGCGAATACGAAGTGAATCAGGTTATAAGCAGGCTGATAGAGCTTAAATATCTTGACGATGAAAAATATGCGGCGGATTTCATCGCGACCCGCCTTGCTACAAAGCCAATAAGCAGAAAAAAGCTTTGGACGCAGCTATATGCACATAAGCTTTCAAAGGATGTTATAAACGCCGCGCTTGAGGCTGTAACGCCCGAAACGGAGCAGGAAAATGCACTTGCCGTGGCGAAAAAGTTTGACGCTCAGTTCGCTTCGCTTGAAGAACACGAGCGTAAGCAGCGCGTTACGCGCCGGCTTATGGGCCGCGGCTTTGGATACGACGCGGCAAAGTGCGCGCTGGAAACGATATTCGACAATGCCGATGATGTGGATTTCTCCTGCGCGGATGATGAGGACGGCGAATAACAAAAAATGGAACAGCTAACGTTTGAAAAGATAAAGGCGCTGATTGGCGAAAGAAAGCCGACCGCTAATAAGGGAGATAACGGCCGCGCGCTTATAATCGCGGGCAGCGAACTGATGAGCGGGGCTGCGCTCATGTGCGCGGCGGCAGCGCTGCGCGCGGGCGTAGGCACGCTGAAGGCCGTTGTGCCAAACGGGGCGCGGCAGGCGTTTTACAGCGTGCCTGAATGCATGTGCATTGCGTTCGGCGGCGAGAAATGGAATGAGCTTGACGAAAACTTCATAGCGCCGTATATTGCCGAAGCGAGCGCCATATGCGTAGGCCCCGGCATGGGTAAGGACAGCGGGGTTGAAAACACGGTGCGGCTTGCGCTTGCGGCAAAAAAGCCGATTGTGATAGATGCGGATGGGCTGAATGCGCTTTCCCACATAGAGAATATTGCAAATATGCTGCACGATAAGGCCGTGCTTACGCCGCACATAGGCGAAATGGCGCGGCTTACGGGGCTTAGCACGGCATACATAAAAGAAAATCAGGCGGAAGTGGCCGCAAAGTATGCCAAACAATGGGGCTGCACCGTGCTGCTCAAATCATTCCGAAGCGTTATAGCCTGCCACGATGGGCGAATCGCGCTGAACACAAACGGCAACAGCGGCCTTGCAAAGGGCGGCAGCGGGGATGTGCTCAGCGGCATAACGCTTGCCATGCTGAGCCAAGGGCTGGATACGTTCGGCGCGGCGTGTGCGGGGGCGTATACGCTTGGCGCGAGCGCGGACAAGGCAATGGCGCTGCTGAAGGAGCGCATGCTTATGGCGCGGGATGTTACGGACGCGGTTGAACAAACGGTAAACAAATTGTTTGAATAAACAAACAAATTCAAGGAGGAAAAGAAAAATGCTCTTATTGAAAAACGGAAACGTGATGACAATGGCAGGCCCGGCGTTCGTGGGCGACGTGGCTATAGAAAACGGCAAAATAGTCGCCGTGGGCCAGAGCCTTTCGTACAGCGATGCGGAAGTGCGTGACGTTACCGGCATGACCGTTATGCCCGGCATAGTTGATCCGCATTGCCACATAGGCATGTGGGAGGACGCGATGGGCTTTGAAGGCGCGGACGGGAATGAATGCACAAATCCCATAACTCCCGAGCTTAGGGCGATAGATGCCATAAATCCATACGACCGCTGCTTTGAGGAGGCGGCTGCGGGCGGCGTGACCACCTGCGTGACAGGCCCCGGCAGCGCGAACGTTATAGGCGGACAGTTCGTGGCGATAAAGACATATGGCGACAGTGTAGAGGATATGGTACTGCGCTTTCCCGTGGCTGTAAAGGCAGCCTTTGGCGAAAACCCCAAGCGGGTATATGATGGCAAAAATCAGACCCCTTCTACCAGAATGGCTACAGCCGCCCTTATGCGCAAGGCGCTTGTTGAGGCGCAGGAATACAACGAAAAGCTTAAAAAGGGCAAGGCCGACCCCGAAAAGATGCCCGAAAGGAATCTTGGCAAGGAGATACTGGCGCGCGTGATACGCCGCGAGCTGCCCATGAAGATACATGCGCACCGTGCGGACGATATACTTACCGCCATACGCATATGCCGCGAATTTAAGCTGCGCTACACGCTTGACCATTGCACGGAAGGCTATCTTATAACCGATAAGCTTAAAGAGGCGCTCGGCGAGGACTGCGAAGGCATAATAGTTGGGCCGTTGCTTACCGAGCGCAGCAAGATAGAGCTGAAGAACCTTTCCTTCAAGGCGCCTAAGGTGCTGGAGCAGGCGGGCATAGAATACGCAATGATGACAGATCACCCCGTTACACCGGAGCAGTATCTGCCAATATGCACGGCCATTGCCGTGCGCGAAGGTGCAAGTGAGGAAGGCGCACTAAAGGCCATAACCATAAACGCGGCCAAGATAACCGGTATAGCGGACAGGGTTGGCTCCATAGAAGTAGGCAAGGATGCGGACATAGCCGTGTTCAGCGGCCACCCGTTCGATTTCCGCTCTCGCTGCGTGCTTACGCTGGTAAACGGCAAAGTGGCGCATGAGGAAGCATAAAACCGCATAAAAAGTACATAACAAAAGGCATCTGTCAAACAAACGACGGATGCCTTTTTATTGTTAAATAATCACATGCGGTTTGAATATTGCTTGCACTTTTCGCTGAGTTCTTCCATAAAGGATAAATCTGCATACTCTTAAATATAGAAAATTTTACAACAAATAGGCGGCTTTTGCAATAGTTCAGCGTTACGTTTTGCCATTTTTTCGCGTCGTAATCACTTATGCATATTGACTTATGGTGCCAAAACTCATAATTAACGGTAAAAATGCGAACTGCTGCGCAGTCGGATGAGCAGTCCGCAAAAGCGTTGTTAGGAGGAATCCAAGTACGGCTAAAGGTGAAAACATATTCAAACGGAAGGATGGACGCTGGGAGGCGCGTTACGGCAAAGAGCACAACGCGGCAGGCAAGCTGAAATACGGCTTTTGCTACGGCAAAACATATGATAGACCAGCCTATGGCAGTTGGGTGCAACGCTGACCCTGATGACATGAAAAGCTTGATTGAAATGGGATATTTTACGGTTGAGGGGGCTTGCACCATTTCAGTTCCCGGTGAAGGCCCAATCAAAGGTTGGGACACGACTTGCTACCACAGCAACGTCCAGACGGCGTTCACGTCCTGACAGTGGAGCGAAGAGATTACAGGTATAACATGACGATAGGGGGCCTGGTGCTTGAGATCAGGTCTCCTATATCGCTGAACTTGCCGGAGAGCTTCCGGCCGCTCATGGCGGCGCAATCCGGCGGGAGGAAAGATTGCACAATAACGGTTCATGTGAGCGGCATGAACGATTACGCGGTAAACGAGGGGGACATAACGCGGCGCTTTCGCCTGAGTGAAGGCGAATGTGTTGTGCGCACGGAGGCAGGCGGCAATGCGGACGATGTTCATATTGCAATACCCGCTTCCTTTGCGACAAGCTTTGCGCGTAATGCTAATTGGCTGCTGTATTTGGCCATGGAAAGGCCGCTGCTGAAGTATGGGCGCATAGTGGTGCATGCATCGGCGGTGATATACGGCGGCGAAGCGTATTTGTTTTCTGCACCTTCGGGTGGCGGGAAATCCACGCAGGCAGACATATGGCACGATAAGCGCGGTGCAGAAATACTAAACGGCGACAAGGTGATATTGCGGCCAACGCATGGCGGAGTCATAGCATACGGCAGTCCAATTGCGGGCAGTTCCGGCATTTATGTAAATAAGAGTGCGCCGGTTCGCGCTATATGCATGATAGATAAGGCATATGCTACCATGCGGAATGCTGCCGCATTTGGGCACATCGCTAAGAAAAGCAAACTTTACACAGATTTGGACAGATTTTGAGCAAACAATAAAAGCACAGATGCTTCCTGAAAAGTGCTCTTCATGTGCTAAGAAGATACTTTGTCCGGTTTGCATTGCAGTAACGCAATCGCAAAATGTTGTTCCCGATGCGCTGTGTCAGTATTGCGATAGTTATATGGCTGAATTTAACACTATAATTAAAAACAAAATATGATGAGTACAAAGAACAGCTTGTATAATCGCTGCATTGCCGAAGGTAAGCAAGGTCTGCTGGCGCCGAGAAGAACGCGCCTCTGACGGCGGAAAATGTGGCGGCTGGCAGTCATAAGCGCGTATGGTGGCGCTGTGCCGAGGGACACTCATGGCAAAGTGAGGTGCGCGTAAGGTTCGGCGGGGCAAAATGCCCGTTTTGTGCACAGCGATCCTTATGCAGCGGAAACAACGACCTTGCCACATTAATGCCCGATATAGCGGCGCAATGGGATAATGATAAAAATGGAAGTTTACGCCCGAGCAACGTGCTGCCGGGGAGCAGCCGCTATGTATGGTGGAGCTGCGAAAATGGACATTCATGGCGGGCAAGGATAATAAGCCGCACCAATGGGAATGGATGCCCAATTTGTGCAGGGAAAAGCGTGCAAAGCGGCATAAATGATTTAAGTACAATGTATCCGAAAATAGCGGAGGAATGGAACACGCAGCGAAACGGCAACCTTATGCCAAACATGGTAACAGCATATAGCAACAAAAAAGTATGATGGCGATGCAAAGCGGGGCATGAATGGCAGGCTGTAATAGCGGCGCGGACAACTCAGAATTCAGCATGCCCATATTGCGCCGGGAAACGCGTATTGAGCGGGTTTAATGATCTTGCAACGGTATATCCGAATATTGCCGCGCAGTGGGACGGAGAACTTAACGGGAACCTTACACCAAATATGGTGTTGCCTGGAAGTCATAAGCGTGTGTGGTGGAAATGCGGCGATGGGCATGTATGGAAGGCGGCGGTGTTTTCCCGCACAGGCAAAGCCAAGTGCGGCTGCCCGGTATGCGCAGGAAGAATAAACAACCATATAAAAAACGGAAATACATTCATTCCAATTTGATATAAGTAGTCGATATGGGCAAACAACGCTTGATTTTTTGGCCCCAATAGCGTATTATTTGTAAAAAATTGGCCTCGGAGAGGATTTATGCTTGTAACTTGGTATGGTATAATGCTAAAATACTAAGGATAAGTCCTTATTGGAGGTTTATGTGCGCATAATCGCAGGCTCCTGCAAGGGGAGGTCTATACTCGCGCCGAAGGGAATGGATACCCGTCCTACACTAGATAGGGTGAAGGAATCGCTTTTCGGCATAATACAGTTTCAGCTTTACGGTAAAACCGTGCTTGACCTTTTTGCAGGATCCGGCAATCTGGGGCTTGAGGCGCTCAGCCGCGGGGCAAGCTTTGCGGCGTTCAACGATATGTCCCGCGATGCGGTAAAGGTGATACGTGCAAACATTGAAAAGCTTGGCTTTGAGCAGAAGTCGGTCGTCATGAACGTAGACTTTGCCCAGGCCATACGCTCGCTCTCGGCAAGGAGGTTTGATATCGTGTTCCTTGACCCGCCGTACAGGGCCGGGCTTATGGAAAAGGCGCTGAAGGAGCTTAGTACAGCGGGCATATTGAACGAGGACGCAATGGTAATAGCCGAGCATGATGCGCATATTGCGCCGGTGGATACGGGGGCGCTTGTGCTTTATGACAGGCGAATATACCGCGACACCGCGCTGTCCTTTTACAGGCTGGAAGGAGAAGAATGAAAAACGCTGTTTTCCCGGGAAGCTTCGATCCGTTTACGGTTGGGCATCTTGATATACTCAAGCGGGCATGCGAAATATTCGATCATGTTACCGTGTGCGTTATACCAAATCCCGCCAAGCATTATCTGTTCGGCGATGAGGAACGGGTCATGCTGATAAACCGCGTGATAGAGGCGGAGGGGATAAAGAACGCGGCGGCGGACAGCTTCAGCGGGCTTACCGTTGAATGCGCGCGTAAGCACGACGCGGGGTTTATAGTGCGCGGGCTTCGCTCATATGACGATTATGAGTTCGAGACCAATATGGAGTACTTTAATAAGCGCCTTGCGCCGGAGGTGCAAACGGTGTATCTTGCGTGCGATGCGGCGCATGTGCACATAAGCTCAAGCGCGGTGCGCGAATTGATGAAATACGGTGCGGATATCGGCGCGCTGGTGCCGAATGAAATATCTGAATACATCCTTGGAAAGGTTGAGAAAAATGAGCAATAATATCCAGAATATGCAGATTTTTACCATTATAGGCCAGATAGAAGACATGGTTGAAAACAGCCCCCGTCCAAAAATAGGCGGAGCGAACAAGCGCGTGATAGACGTTGAAGAAATGATGGATCTGCTGGGCGATCTTAAGGTCACAATACCGGAGGATATCCGCAGGGCCAACAGCGTTATAGTCGATGCGCAGTCCATGATAGACAATGCTGACGAGCACGCAAGGGACGTTGTGAGCCAGGCTGAGACCGACGGCGAAAAGATAGTGGCCGACGCTAAGCAGAAGGCGGCGGATATAATAGAAAAGGCGCGCAGCGAATACGAAAGGCTTGTATCAGAGGACGAGATATATCAAGAAGCGCAGCGCAGAGCGAAGCTGCTTGCGCAGAAGGCGGAAGCAAACGCCGGCCTTGTATTTGAAAATGCTAAGTGCTATGCGGACGATGTTCTTAAGGATCTTGAAAACTTCCTTAATGAGTACCGTCAGCTTGTTGCTATAAATCGAAAGGACCTTGACGCAAGGAATACTGCAAACGCCAATAATCAGCCCTCTGCCGAGCCTGCAGCCGAAAACGAAAACGGCAATGCGAACGCGGCAGAGGAAGAAACCGTAGCCGAAGAGCCCAAGAAGCATACCCATACGGCCAAGATGAAGTCCAAGCCCATTGATGACGAGGAAGAGGACGAATACGAGGACGAGGAAGACGACGAAGAAGAAAAGGGCGGATTCTTTGGCAAACTGTTTGGAAAGAAAAAGAAGAATATCGACTTCGACGACGATGATTTCGACGACGAAGAATAATTCGCATAAACGATGATAAACCGCGGCGCGAATAGCGCCGCTTATTTTTTTATAAGGAGATAAAGTACCATGGCAATGCTGCAAACGACCATACCCGAAGGGTACAAAACCAAGTTGAACCTTTATGACACGCAAAATGCTATTGCGCTGATAAAGGCCACGTTTCAGGAAGCGCTTTCGGGCGTGTTGAACCTCAAGCGCGTATCCGCACCGCTGTTCGTATATCCGGATACGGGTCTGAACGATAACCTTAACGGCGTGGAACGCCCTGTACGCTTTGATGCGCCCGCAACAGGGAGGGATGCAGAGGTTGTGCATTCGCTGGCAAAATGGAAGCGTTATGCGCTGAAGCGTTATGATTTTCATGAGGGACGCGGCCTTTACACGGACATGAACGCTATCCGCAGGGATGAAAGGCTGGATAATCTGCATTCAATATACGTTGACCAGTGGGACTGGGAAAAGGTGATAACCAGACAGGATAGGAACAGGGCGTATCTTGAGCGCACGGTACGTTCAATAGTGGAAGCAGTTGGCTATACGCTGGCCGTTGTGCAGGCGAAGTATCCTGTGCTTAATGCGCAGATGAACCGCGAAGTAGCGTTCGTGACCAGCCAGGAGCTGCTGGATATGTATCCGGACAAGACTGCCAAGGAGCGAGAATACCTTTTTGCCAAGGAACACGGCACCATATTCGTTGAAAAAATAGGCGGTGTGCTTTCAAACGGCGAACCGCACGACGGCCGCGCACCCGACTACGACGATTGGGAACTCAACGGCGACATAATACTTTATAACAGCGTGCTGGACAGCGAATTTGAAATATCCAGCATGGGCATAAGAGTTGATGAGGAATCAATGAAAAAACAACTTGCTGCGGCGCATTGCGAGGAACGTGCGGAGCTGCCGTTCCATAAGGCGCTGCTCAACGGCGAACTGCCGCTTACTATAGGCGGAGGTATAGGCCAGTCCCGCCTTTGCATGTTCATGCTTGAAAAGGCGCACATCGGCGAAGTGCAGTCCTCCATATGGGATAAGCATACCATGGAAGAAGCGGAGAAAGCAGGAGTAATACTGCTCTAATCCCGCTCAATACCGGCGTTTTTCAGCCTTTCCAACCTTGCTTTTGCGGCGCAGATAAGCATTACCGCTCCCATTGCCGCCATCGAGCAGGCAAGTATAGCAAGGGCGGAAAGGCTGTTTTGCCCTAATGTCTCCATTATTTCCGGCTCCGCGGTAACGCTTTGCGCACCATTGCAGCAGAGAGGGAACAACAGATACGCTATCAGCGCGGCAAGCATGCCCTGCGCCAGCTTGCATATCAGATACTTCTTTATATCTATACGCATGAATATCATGCTCTGCGCCATTATGCAAAGCCCGCCGAAAGAGAACGCGAACGCGGCAAGCGCCGTGGCTTCCCGTAAGCTGAGCGCAGCATCAGCTATGCGGTTAGCGCCGGTCGCGGCTTCAACCACGGCGCATATCATCACTTCGGCTGCATGGCCGGGGCCATTGAGCAGCAGTATAAGCTGCTTGAGAGGCCAAGCAATTATGCTCAGAAGGCCGGTTATTTCCATCATACGCATCAAAACGGAAAAGAATACTATCATGCCGCATATTGATATGAGCGAGGCTGCGGCTTCCGTAACGCTGGCGGCGAATAGCACGCCGGCATTTGCTTTTTCCTCACGCGCTTCAATGTGCGCGGGCATGGGCGTTGCTTTTAAGGCTGCTATAAAGAAAACAAGCATGGCTATAAGCTGTGCCGAAACTATCGGTATAGCGGCCTGAGGGCAGTGCAGCATGGATGAAGCAAACGCGCCTGTAATGAACATGGGACTGAGTGCATTGAGGGATGCGGCCATTACTGTATTATCCTGAGTGCTGTCGCCGTATAATCCGGCGCAAAGCCTTGCCCCGCCCGGCGCGCCTGATATGAAGGACAGCGCCATAAGCGCCGCCGGATTGCCAAGACTTATAAGCCCAAGCTTGCGCATAAGCCCCGTGCATACAAAAAACGGCAGCAACGCAGGCATAACGCTGTTTTGCCACAGGGCGAAGCCGCTGCGTGCAGCCTCGGCCGCTTCGCCATTCAATGCTATAAGCGCGCCGCAAAGCAGCACGCATAATGAAAAGATTATTTTTCTGCTCATGCTATAATGTATGAACAGATGGATGGGAGTATTTAGACTATTATAAACTTTCTTTTGAATTCGCTTATCGCTTTGCCGTTTAGCTGCGCGGCTTCTGCTGCAAAAATATCCTTTTCAAAGGCGGCTTTGGCACTTTCGCTGAGCTTATCATAATCCGCGCGGCAGGCAACGAGGGGGAGCGAGGCCTTTTTTGCCATTTCACCTATCAGCGGCAATGCTTCGCGGCGCGCGCCGAGCACGCGGATATATTCAGGCAGCGGATGGCGTGCATAGTCGCTTTTTGTTATGCCAAGCAGCGCGTTTATGCATATTCTGCGTATGCGGGAAAGCGTGTATCGCTTGCTCTTTATATTCATGGTAAGCCCGGCAAAGCCGCTGTTTTCGCGGCATGCGGCGTATATTGCGTTCTCAAGCCCTTCGGCAACGTCAGGCAGGGCGGCAATGCAGCTTGGGCTTAGCCTGCGCAACACGTATATAACGGCCTGAGACAGCGATTCAATGTTCATCATATTCAAATTAGCGACTGCGCCATATACGCTTTGGGGAACGGCATGGCGTATAGCGCAGGTTTTGTTGCCCGAAAGCGCTGTACGGATGGCGGACGCGCTCATGCTGCCGCTTTCGGTTTTGGCAGAATCGTGCTGCGCACCCGTGCGCATTACGGCCATGGGAACAATGGGTGCATTCAGCTTGGCTATGGCGTTTATGTATTCAATGCCAAGTATGTTGTTCGCGCAGGAGAGAAGGCGGGCGTTCTCCGCGCCGAGCGTTGCGCACAGCGCCGCGGAGCGCGCGGCAGGGAAGCTTTTTCCGGAGGACAGGGTGGATGTAAGTGCGGCTTTATATTCGGTGGATTCGGCTTTTAATGATTCGGCCATGCGGCTGAGAATTGTCGCGTCTCCGCATTCCGCACCGAAGGAGAGCGAATCGACTATTCCTGTGGAGTTGAGCAGGCCTACTCCGCCAGCAGCAAACCTTTCCGCCTGAGCCATGGAGAACATGACCGGCAGCATCAGCACCATGTCAGCCCCATTTTCAAGCGCCCATTTGGCGCGGATATACGGATCGTATGCCGCAACATCGCCGCGCTGCACAAACCAGCCGCTCATGGCAACTATAACGGGTCGGCCGCCGTTTTGCGCCTTTGTACGCTCAATATGAAAGCGGTGGCCGTTATGGAATGGATTGTATTCGGCAATTATGCCCGTGCAGCGCGTCATAACACATTGACTCCCAAACGGTTTATAACCAGATTATATCATGCAATGTATGCTTTTTGAATAAAAAACGCCACAAATCCCAATAATGGCTATGATATAAGCAAAAAAGGTGCTATAATACATAGTTGTGGCCTGAGGCCAGAAGTTATACGCTTTTTTTGAAAGGAGCAAACTAAAATGTCAGTGTTGGACAGCATTAAAGAGAAGGCTAAAGCGGACGTGAAGCACATTCTGCTTCCTGAAGGCAGCGAGGAGCGCACCGTTCAGGCCGCAAGGATAATTACCGATGAGAAGATCGCAAAGGTCACGCTGCTCGGCGATGAGGAAGAGATAAAGAAGGTTGCGGAGAAATTCAACGTATGCCTCTGCGGTATAGATATAATCAATCCTCTTACCGATCCCGATTTTGAACATTATGCCAACGGCTTTTACGAGCTGCGCAAGGCCAAGGGCATGACCCCCGAAAAGGCCCGCGAAACCATAAAGAACACGCTGTTCTATGCCTGCATGATGATAAAAGAAGGCAAAGCGGACGGCATGGTCTCCGGCGCAATAAACACCACCGGCAACACCCTTAGGCCGGGCCTTCAGATAATAAAGATGGCCAAGGGCATCAACACCATTTCCAGCTGCTTCATAATGGAAATACCCAATAAGGAATACGGCGATAACGGCCTTATGCTGTTCGGCGACTGCGCCATAAACATCAACCCCAATCCCGATGAGCTGGCCTCCATAGCCATTGCCACCGCCAACACCGCAAAGACTCTGCTCGGCATGGACCCGAAGGTAGCTATGCTTTCCTTCTCCACCAAGGGCAGCGCAAAGCACGAGAACGTAGACAAGGTCACCGCAGCGCTTGCCAAGGTAAAGGAACTTGCGCCCGAGCTGGATGTTGACGGCGAACTTCAGGCGGATGCCGCCATGGTTCCCAAGGTTGCCGCGCTCAAGGCTCCCGGCAGCAAGGTTGCCGGCCATGCCAACGTGCTTATATTCCCCGACCTGCAGGCGGGTAACATCGGCTATAAGCTGGTGCAGCGCCTTGCCGGTGCCGAGGCTGTAGGCCCCGTGTCCCAAGGCTTCGCAAAGCCCATCAACGATCTGTCCCGCGGATGCAGCATTGCGGACATAGTTTCCGTGGTCGCTATAACCGCTGTTCAGGCGCAGGCTATTAAATAATATAAGGATGGAGATAAAAATGAAAGTTCTTGTTATAAATGCGGGAAGCTCTTCACTCAAATATCAGCTTATCAACGTTGACAACGGCGAAGTTATCGCTAAGGGCCTTTGCGAGCGCATCGGCATAGAAGGCTCCATGCTTACCTATAAGCCCGAAGGCAAGGGTAAGTTCGAGTTCAAGCAGGACATGAAGGATCATACCGACGCCATCCGCATGGTGCTGGATGCGCTGGTCGATCCAGAAATCGGCGTAGTGAAGAGCATGGACGAGATAGACGCCGTTGGCCATCGCCTTGTACACGGCGGCGAAAAGTTCAATAAGTCCGTCATAATCACTGATGAACTTATAAAGGAAATGGAAGTTCTCACCCCGCTGGCCCCGCTGCACAACCCCGCCAATTTGATGGGCGTGCGCGCCTGCCAGGCTATAATGCCCAACACTCCCATGGTTGGCGTGTTCGATACCGCTTTCCATCAGACAATGCCCCCCAAGGCATTCCTTTACGGCCTGCCCTATGAAGCATACAAGGAGCACATGGTCCGCCGTTACGGTTTCCACGGCACTTCCCATATGTATGTTTCCCAGCGCGCACTGACTAAGCTGGACATGCCCAAGGAAGACACCCGCATAATCACCTGCCATCTGGGCAACGGTTCCAGTATTTCCGCCATAAAGGGCGGCAAGTGCGTGGATACCTCCATGGGCCTTACTCCCCTTGAAGGCGTACCCATGGGCACCCGTTGCGGCGATATGGACCCCGCTATTGTTACTTACCTGATGGAAAGGCTGAACCTTGACAAGAAGGGTATAGACAACTACCTGAACAAGAAGAGCGGTATGCTCGGCATTTCCGGCGTATCCAGCGACTTCCGCGATTTGGAAGAAGCGGCCAACAACGGTAACGAGCGCGCCCAGCTTGCGCTTGACACCTTCTGCTACAAGGTAAAGAAGTACATCGGCGCATACGCTGCCGCCCTTGGCGGAGTTGACGCGATAGTATTCACCGCAGGCGTTGGCGAAAACGACCGCGGCGTGCGCGAAAAGGTTCTCAGCGGCCTTGAATATCTGGGCGTTGACGTTGATTTCGACTTCAACAATTCCTGCCCCCGCGGCGAGGAAGCGGAGATTTCCAAGCCCACCAGCCGCGTGAAGGTTTTCGTCATCCCGACCGACGAAGAGATGATGATTGCCCGCGATACGGCTGCCCTTACCGCCAAATAAGCAAAATACCCGCAAAAAACGGTGCTTTTGATACAAGATATTGTTGACAAACGATATCGCAACGGATAAAATAGACGAGGTTGACTTTTTATGAAGTTGAACGTGGCAACGGAGCTTAAGCTTCCCGGGCGCGAAGGGCACGCGGTTCTTTGCGAAAGGATAGAGGATATTGAGTATCCCGGCCGGTGGATTCGCTTTGCGGATGATGTAACGGTTGAGATAAACTATGTTTTCGACGGGAGCGGCTTTGAAACCTCAGGCAGCGTCAAAACGGCGCTGAAGGGCGAATGCGCCCGCTGTGCGAAAGAACTTACGGTTCCGTTTGCGCATGAGTTTGAGGAGCGGTTTGAAAAAAACGCGCCGGAAGACGGCGACGCCTATCCGTTCAGCGGAGAAGAACTTGACCTAAGCGACCTTGTACGCGACACCATATTGCTGAACATGGAAAACTATGTTCTGTGCAAAGATGATTGCCGCGGACTGTGCCCGGTATGCGGGTGCGATTTGAATACAGTACAGTGTTCCTGTGAGCAGGAAGCGGAGGACGATAACCCATTCGCTAAGCTCAAGGCGCTGTTTAACGAGGATAAGGAGGTGTGACAAATGGCGGTCCCCAAGAGAAAAACATCCAAGGCGAGGCGTGATTCACGCAGGAGCAGCAACTGGAAGCTTTCCATCCCCGGCATCGTGGCTTGCCCGCAGTGCCATGAGCCCAAGCTGGCCCACAGGGTTTGCAAGAATTGCGGCTATTACGACGGCAAGCAGGTCGTCAAGGTTGAAGAAGCCAAATAATTTATTTGACCTTTAAGTAAATAGAGGATGCGTTTCGCGTATCCTCTTTTTGCGTTATTCAGAAATATGTGATAGAATAGCATATATTTTTTATACGGAAGGATATTTGCAATTATATGATACGCATAGCGTTAGACGTTATGGGCGGGGATAATTGCCCCGGCGCGGCGGTGGAGGGCGCGGTAAGGGCCGCGGCAGCCAATCAAGATATAGCCATAACACTTGTGGGCAAAGAGCAGGCGATAAAGGATGAACTTGCAAAGCTGAATGTAAACAGCGGCAGGATAACAATACTTGACGCGGCGGAGGAGATAGACTGCCATGAGCAGCCGACCGCCGCAATAAGAAAAAAAGAAGCATCCATGGTAAAGGCGCTGAACCTTGCAGCAAAAGGCGAGGTGGATGCGGTCGTGTCCGCCGGCAGCACGGGCGCGCTGCTTGCGGGTGCAACGCTTATAGTCAAGCGCATAAAGGGCGTTAAGCGTCCGGCGCTTTCTCCGCTGCTGCCAACGGTTAAGGGCGGATGGATAATGCTGATAGACTGCGGCGCGAATACGGACTGCAAGCCGCAGTATTTGCAGCAGTTCGGCGTGATGGCAAGCGCATATATGCAAAGCGTTATGGGAGTGGAGAACCCGCGTATATCGCTGCTGAACAATGGTGAGGAGGCCGAAAAGGGCTGCGAGCTGACCAAAGCGGCATATAAGCTGCTGAGTGCGGCGCCTATAAACTTTACCGGAAATTGCGAGGCAAGGGAAGTACTTTCAGGCGAATTCGATGCGCTGGTTTGCGACGGATTCGTCGGCAACGTGGTGCTTAAATATACCGAAGGGCTTGCAAGCTCAATGATGGCAATGCTCAAAACGGAGCTTACGGCCGACTTTAAGTCTAAAATCGGTGCGGCGCTTTCAATGGGTGCATTCCGCCGCTTCAAAAAGAAGATGGATTATAAAGAAGTTGGCGGCGCGCCGCTGCTTGGCATAAACGGCTGCGTAATAAAGGCGCACGGCAGTTCCGATGCAAAGGCGTTCGCTTCGGCCATAAGGCAGGCGGAACTGTTTGTGAAAGGTAATGTGAATCCCAAGATAGCCGAGGCCATTGCATCACTTCCGGATGAGGAATAAACGCATAATGCGGCGCAGTATAGCATTTTGAAGGATTGACATATTATGCCGCTGGGGCTAAACTTAGATAATATAGCAGAGCATGAAAGGGGACGCTTAAAATGGAGTTTGAAAATGTACGCAAGAATATAGCAAGGCAGCTTGACATTCCCGAGGAGTCCATAACCATGGAATCCAGGCTTATTGAGGATCTCAAGGCCGACTCACTGGACGTTGTTGAGCTTATAATGGATCTGGAGCAGCAGTACGGTATTGAAATACCCGATGACGATCTGCCCAACATCCATACCGTTGGCGACATAGTGAACTACATCAACAAGAAATAAACCCATCTGGAAAGCATAGGGGCCGCCTGAACAATGCGGGCAGCCCCATTTTTCCGCACAGGAGGAAAAATGGACGCGGATAGGCGAAAAAAGCTTGAATCGCTGGAAAGGCGCGTTGGATACAGCTTTAATGATAAAAGGCTGCTTGATATGGCGCTTACGCATACGTCCTACGTTAAAGGGGACGGCAGGGCAAGCGCGCATAACGAAAGGCTGGAGTTTTTGGGCGATGCGGTGCTGGAGCTTTGCGTAAGCGAGTATCTATACAACCGCTTTGCCGAATATAACGAGGGCGATATGACGCGGCTTAGGGCGCAGACGGTGTGCGAAGGCGCGCTTTATGACGTTGCAAAAAAGCTGGAACTCGGCAAATCGCTTCTGCTTGGGCGCGGGGAGGATCATTCCGGCGGCAGGGAGAAGCCGAGCATATTGAGCGACGCTGTGGAGGCGCTGATAGGCGCTTTGTACATTGACGGCGGCATGGATACGGCAAAGGGCTTTATAATGGGCTTTATCGGCACGGCGGTGCAGAGCGCCGTAAGCGGCGGGCCGCATAAGGATTACAAGACCATGCTTCAGGAATATGTACAAAAGCGGCATATGGGTCAGATAGCATATGTGCTTACGGGCAGCAGCGGGCCGGACCATAATAAGGTTTTCAATATGGACGTTACGGTTGCGGGCGCGGTGGTAGGCAGCGGCGATGGCAAAACCAAGCAGGAAGCCGGCCAGCATGCGGCAAAGGCCGCGCTTGAGGAAATGGGCATTATTCCCCAGCCCGAAAGGAACGAAGATTGAGGCTGACCAAACTGGAAATGTACGGGTTCAAATCATTTGCCCGTAAAACAGAAATTGTATTTGACGACGGTATAACGGCCATTATAGGTCCCAACGGCAGCGGGAAAAGCAACATTGCGGACGCCGTGCGCTGGGTGCTGGGCGAACAGAGCGCAAAGGCGCTGCGCGGCGAAAAGATGGAGGACGTTATATTCAACGGGACAGAGGCGAAAAAGCCACTTTCTTACGGCGAAGTATCGCTCACGTTTGATAATTACGACCATGAATTGGCAACCGATTTTAACGAAGTATGCGTTACGCGCCGCATATATAGGAGCGGAGAAAGCGAATACTTTATTAACCGTTCCTCCTGCCGAAGGAAGGATATAGCGGAGCTTTTCCGGGACACGGGCGTTGGCCGCGAGGGCTATTCCATAATAGGTCAGGGCCGCGTGGAGCAGATACTTTCCGCAAAATCGGCGGACAGGCGCAGCGCGTTTGAGGAAGCGGCGGGCGTTATGAAGTTCCGCGTGCGCAAGGAGGAAGCCGCGCGGAAGCTTGAAAGCACCAAGGTCAACATGGATAGGCTCAGCGATATTATAAAAGAGCTTGAGGACCGCGTAGGCCCGCTGGAAGAACAAAGCGCCGCTGCGAGAGAATATCTTAAGCTGCGTGATGAGCTGAAAGAAATAGAGATAAACGTATTCCTTTATCAATACGATAGGCTCAACGAACGCATAAACACTCTGAATGAAGCAATAGAATCCATCGGGGAAGAGCAAAAGCAAAAAGAGGAAATAGAGGCCGCCATTGCGGCGAACTGTGCGCAGGAAGAAGAACTTGAGCGCGCGCTGAACACGTCCATAAGTCAGGTACAGGCTGAATTGCTTAAAATGACTACGGGCGTTGAAGGCCACGCGGGCGAATCAAAGGTGCTCAGCGAGCGTATGGAGGCGTTCATGCGCGAAAAGGAGCAGCGGCAGAACCAGCTTGATAATAACGAAAAAAGATACGATGAGCTGGCCGGACAAATAGATGAAAGCCGAAGGAAAGCTGAAGAAAGCGAAGCCGAGCTTTCCGCAAAGCGTACAGAGGCCGCCCAAGCGGCGGAAGAGCTGAATCAACTGAGCGCACAGGCGGAGAAGAAGGAAGAAAGCTTGGAAGAACAAAAGGCCGCGCTGATAGATGCGATGAACCGCATTGCCGATGCGAGGATACTTATATCTCGCTTTGAAACCATGCGCCAAGGCCTTGTGGCTCAGGCGGAAAACATGGCGCGCAACAGGGCGCGGGCCGAAGAAAAGCGAACCGAGCTGAAGGAAGAATACGCCCGGGCGGAAGCGGAGCACAATAAGCTGCTCAGCGAAAAAGAAGAGCGCAAAAGGCAGCGCGAGGCCGCGATACAAAGGCTGAACAACATAAACCAAAGCCTTAAACAGGCGCGCGAGGACGCACGCAGGGCGGAACAGCAGAGCGAAGCGGGCAAATCCAGACTGAAAGTGCTGGAGGAAATGAAACGCGCGCATGAAGGCTATTATGCAAGCGTAAAAAACCTGTTGCGGGACAGCGAACGCGATACGGCATTAAAGCACAGGATAGAAGGCGTTGTTGCGGAGCTGATAAGCGTACCCGGCGAATATGAAACGGCAATAGAAATGAGCCTTGGCCCGGCGCTGCAAAACATAGTAACGCCGGATGAAAACGACGCCAAGGCCGTTATTGAGCACCTCAGGCGCAAGGGCTACGGCAGGGCAACGTTTTTGCCGATATCCGCAATGCGCGCGAGAATGCTTGACCAGCGGGAACTGAACTGCTGCCGCGTGAATGGGTTCATAGGCGTTGCAAGCGAGCTTGTAAGCTTTGATGAAAAATACAGGGGTATAATAGAAAACCTGCTGGGGAGAACCGTAATAGTAAGCGACCTTGACGCGGCAATTGCGATTAACCGCCAGGCGAGGGCTTCGTTCAGAATTGCCACGCTAAAGGGCGATATTGTCAACCCCGGCGGATCGATGACCGGCGGAAGCGTGCAGAAGCGCGAATTCAGCATAATAGGCCGCGAGCGCGAGATAGAGGAACTTACAAGGCGAACCGCCGCACTGGATAGGGAGAAGGCGCAGCGGGAGGAAGAATACGCCCGGCTTGAAGCTTCGCTCTCAGGTGCGCAGGAGGCGCTTGAGGAAGCGGGGGACGCGCTGCATGAAAAGGAGCTTGAAATAGCCACCCATGCCGAGAAGCTGGACATAACAGAAAAATATCTTTCGGAAGCTGAAGAAGCGCTTTCCGCCGCAGAGGAAGGCGAAAGCCAGATAAACGACGACATTGCCGGCATAGACGCGCGCTATAAGGCGGCGACGGAGGATAGATCCACGCTTGAGCAGAGCAATACCGCAACGCAGGCGGATATACGCGCCGCGCAGCAGGAGCTTTCGTCGCTTAAAGCAGAGCTGACAGAATGTACGGAGCGTGAGGCGCAGTGCCGCATAGCGCTGGCAAGGAGCGAAAAGGAGGCCGCCGCGCTGAAAAACGAGCACGACAGGCTTGCAAAGGAAGAAAAAGCACTTGCGGCGGCGATAGAGGAAGACAGGCGCGTGATTTCGGGCTTTGCGGGAAGGTTCATGGAACTGAGCGGCAAGCTGAAGGAGATAGAAGGCAGCATAAGCGAAGAACGCCAAGAGGTAGACAAGCTGACGGACAGGCTGCATACAATGGAAGAAGAACGCGCGAACAGGCTGAACACAATAGACGAACTGCGCCAGCGGCGCGAAAACGTTGCGGAAGAAGCCAAAGAGCTTGGCGACAGGCTGCATAAAAACGAACTGGGCCTGAACAGGGCAGAGATGGAGCTGAAATCCTCGCAGGATAAAATGTGGGAAGATTATGAGCTTACATATGACAATGCCCTGCCGTACAGGCGGCAGATAGCCGTTACGGCTTCGCACATACGCATAGACGAACTGAAAAAGGCCATACGTGCTCTGGGCGATGTTAACATTGCCGCGATAGATGATTATAAGAGCGTTAAGGAGCGCTACGATGAAATGAGTGCGCAGTATGCTGACCTTACCGCGGCAAAGGCCGATCTAAGCCAGCTTATAGATGAACTGACGCGGACGATGGAAAACGAATTCCGCAGGCAGTTTGAAAAAATACAGCAGAACTTTTCTGCAACGTTTGCTGAGCTTTTCGGCGGCGGCAAGGCGGAGCTTGTGCTTAGCGACAAGAACGACATTCTCAACTGCAATATAGATATTATTGCCCAGCCGCCTGGAAAGAAACTGCAGCTACTGAGCCTACTTTCGGGCGGGGAAAGGGCATTGACGGCTATCGCGCTGCTGTTTGCCATATTGAAGCTGAAGCCCACGGCGTTCTGCATACTGGACGAAATAGAGTCCGCGTTGGACGAAGTGAACGTAAGCACAGTGGCGCAGTATGTGCAGCGGTATTCAAAGGATACTCAGTTTATTATGATAACCCACCGCAAAGGCAGTATGGAAGTCTGCAACGCGCTTTACGGCGTGGCGATGGAAGAAAGGGGCATCTCCAAGGTGGTGTCCGCCAGATTCAACGGATAAGGAGGAACTATGGAAAAGAAGATGGGCTTTTTTGAAAAGCTGAAAAAGAGCCTGAGCAAGGCCGGAAACGGCATGCTTGGTGCGATATTTGCGGGCGGGGAGCGCGTGAATAACGAATTCTATGAAGAACTTGAGGAAGCCATGATAGTCGCCGACATGGGCATGGATACTGCCGAAAGGCTTATAGATGCGCTGAGGGATAGCCTTGACGAAAAGGGCATTAAGACCCGCACCGAAGCACGGCAGGAACTTAGGCGCATAGTTGCGGACGAAATGCGGGCGGACAGCGAATTTGCCGCGGACAAGGGGCCTGCGGTTCTGCTGATAGTTGGCGTTAACGGCGTTGGTAAAACCACGTCCATAGGCAAGCTTGCGGCGTACTATATTTCCAAAGGCCGGCAGCCCATGATGGCCGCGGCGGATACGTTCCGCGCGGCGGCGGCGGAGCAGCTCACCGTTTGGGCGGAGCGCAGCGGGGTGCAGATAGTTAAGCACGGCGAAGGCGCGGATCCGGCAGCGGTGGTGTTCGATGCGGCGGCAAGCTTCAAGGCACGCAAGCGCGACATTTTGCTTTGCGACACGGCGGGCAGGCTGCATAACAAAAAGAACCTTATGAGTGAGCTTGAAAAGATACGCCGCGTGCTTGACAGGGAACTGCCGGGTGTGCCGGTGGAGGCGCTGCTTGTGCTGGACGCAACAACTGGGCAGAACGCCATAATTCAGGCGCGCGCATTTGGCGAAAGCACGGGACTTACAGGCGTTATAATAACCAAGCTTGACGGCACGGCAAAGGGCGGCATGGCCGTGGCCATAAAGAACGAGCTGGGACTGCCGGTACGCTTCATAGGCGTTGGTGAAGGGATAGACGATTTGAGGCCGTTTGATGCGGATGCGTTTGCGGAGGCGCTGATATAAAGTGAAACTGCTATTCAAACAGCGCTTTTTCTCCTGGTTCGATAGTTATGACATATACTATGAATCGGGCGAAACGGCATACGAGGTAAAGGGGCAGCTTTCGTGGGGCCATTGCCTGAAGATATTCGACCCAAGCGGCAATGAAGTTGGCACCGTCAAGGAAAGGGTTTTCACATTCCTACCTGCGTTTGAACTGTATGCAGGAAATGAATTCCTCGGTAGCATACGCAAGGAGTTTTCGCTCTTTACCCCGCGCTATAATATAGACTTCAACGGCTGGCACGTGGAAGGAAATTTCCTTGAATGGGACTATACCATAGTTAACACATATGGCACAACGGTAGCGACGGTATCCAAGGAACTGCTCAACTGGACGGATACATATGTACTGGATGTTGCAAACCCGAATGATGCGTTATATGTGCTGATGTTCGTGCTTGCGATAGACGCGGAAAAATGTTCGCGTAACTAAAAAGGAAATATAATACGGAGATGCAGGCAAAAATTGCTTGACATCTCCTTATTATTTGCTATAATAGCAAAGGTGTAAAGCTTGAAGCCTTTACAGGAGGTCTGAAGCATGGATAAGCGGCTTAGGCTCGGGCTGCTGCTGGATTGGTACGGCGCGCTGCTTACGGATAGGCAAAGGGCAACGCTTGAGCAAAGCCTGAACGAGGATTGCTCGCTGGCAGAAATTGCCGAAAGGGAAGGCGTCTCCCGCCAGGCCGTGCGGGATGCGATACTGCGCGGCGAGGATCAGCTGGAGCAATACGAAGCGAAGCTTGGCTTCCTTGCAAGGGACATTGCGCTGATAGCAAGCATAAACGAAATGCGGAAGAACAGCGCAGACGAAGATATGCAAAAGGGTTTGGATGCCCTTATTGAAAGGATAGAGGGAAACAATGGCATTTGAAGGGCTTTCCTCAAAACTGCAAAACGTTTTTAAAAAACTTGGCGGCAAGGGCAAGCTGAGCGAAAAAGAAGTGCGCGAGGCCATGCGCGAGGTAAAGCTTGCGCTGCTTGAGGCGGACGTTAACTTTGCCGTTGTAAAGAACTTTGTTAATAAGGTCACTGAAAGGGCAGTCGGATCGGAGGTACTGGAAAGCCTTACACCGGCCCAGCAGGTGATAAAAATAGTAAATGAAGAGCTTACCGCGCTTATGGGCGGAACGGGTTCCAAAATAGAGTTCGGTTCCAAAAGCCCCAGCGTGATACTGCTTGCGGGTCTTCAGGGCGCGGGTAAGACCACTATGGCGGGCAAACTTGCGGGTTATCTTTCCAAGCAATACGGCAAGTCGCCCATGCTTGTGGCGTGCGATATATACCGCCCCGCGGCAATAGACCAGCTGAAGGTCGTTGGCTCCAAGGTAGGGGTTCCGGTGTTTGAGCGCGGACAGGCGGACCCTGTGGAGACGGCAAAGCTTGGCGTCGAGGAAGCACGCAGGCAACTGAAGGATCTTGTTATAATCGATACCGCGGGCCGGCTGCATATAGACGAAGGCATGATGGACGAGATCGCCGCGATAAGGGATGCGGTTCAGCCGGCGGAGATACTGCTTACCATCGATGCGATGACCGGTCAGGATGCGGTGAATGTTGCAAAGGCCTTCAATGAAAAGCTGGAACTTACGGGCGTTATAGTGACCAAGCTTGACGGCGACACAAGGGGCGGCGCGGCGCTGAGCGTTAAGGCCGTTACGGGCAAGCCCATCAAGTTCTCCGGTACAGGTGAAAAGCTTACGGATATTGAGCCGTTCCATCCGGACAGGATGGCAAGCCGCATTTTGGGAATGGGCGACATGCTCACCCTTATCGAAAAGGCACAGAGCGCCTTTGACGAAAAGAAGGCCGTTGAACTTGAAGCCAAGCTGAGAAACGATGAGTTCACGCTGGAGGATTTCCTTGACCAGTTTGAACAGATGAAGAACATGGGCTCTATGCAGGACATAATGGGCATGATACCCGGCATGGACGCATCAAAGCTTGGCAATATAGAAATAGACGAAAAGCAGGTTGCGCGCACACAGGCGATAATAAAGAGCATGACGCCTAAGGAGCGCAGGAAGCCGGACATATTGAACGCCAGCCGCAGGCGCAGGATAGCGCGCGGCAGCGGAACCACCATTCAGGAGGTCAACCGGCTTATAAACCAGTTTGAAGCCACGCGCAAAATGATGCGCCAGTTTACCGGAAAAGGTAAAAAGGGCGGCAAGAAGGGCAAGCGCCGCTTCCCGTTCGGCTTCTAAAGAATGAACGATTACGGTAAAGCCGTTTTCGATATAAAAAGTGTAAACAACATATATTTCAGGAGGACACAACAATGCTTAAAATCAGACTTCGCCGCATGGGCGCCAAGAAGGCTCCTTTCTACCGTATAGTGGTTGCGGACAGCCGCGCTCCCCGCGACGGCGCTTTCGTTGAGGAAATCGGTTACTACAATCCCCTGACCGACCCCGCCGAAATAAAGGTTGACAACGAAAAGGCTCAGCAGTGGATAAAGAACGGCGCACAGCCCACCGATACCGTACGCGGCCTGCTCAAGAAGAGCGGAGCGATACAGTGACGGAGGAAGCGAACGGGAGGCAGTCCATGTCAGAACTGGTAAAGTTTATAGCGATGAGCTTAGTGGACAAGCCTGACGAGGTCAAGGTTGAAGAAAAAGAAGGCGACAAGGCTACCGTAATAGAGCTTAGCGTCGCCGCAGAGGATATGGGCAAGGTGATAGGCAAACAGGGCCGCATAGCCCAGGCTATCCGCTGCGTGGTCAAGGCCGCCTCTGTCAAGGAAAACAAAAAATACATCGTAGAGATAGTCTAATATGGCTGCGCTGTGCGAATTTTTCAGAATAGGCCGCATTGTGCGGCCTCACGGCGTTCATGGGGCGGTAAAGCTTGAACCCATGTCTGATTCGCTGATGCGCTATAAAAGGCTTAGGGAAGCCTATATAGAGCGCAACGGTGTAAGGGAGCCTATAACCGTATCGGACGTTGGCGTGAAGGAAGACGCGGTATATATGAGCATATCATGCAGCGCTTCGCGTGATGATGCGGAGGCGCTTCGCGGAGCGTATATATGCGTGGACAGGGCGCATGCAATGAAGCTTCCCAAGGATACCTACTTTGTGGAGGATCTTATAGGCTGCAGAGTGAGTGACGATACCGGGCGCGAGCTTGGCACGCTTACGGACGTGTTTGAAACTGGCGCAAATGATGTATATGAAATATCGGGCGAAAAGAAGCTGCTTTTGCCTGCACTTAAGCGCGCGATAATTTCGACCGATGTTGAAAACCGGTGCATGGTGCTGGATTCTAAGGTGCTTGAGGAGGTTGGCCTGTTTGAGGATTGACATACTTACAACCTTTACCGAGATGTTCCCGCCCGTATTGGGCGCAAGCATACTCGGCAGGGCTGCACAGAAGGGCATACTCGAATTCAACCTTTGCGATATACGGCAGTATTCCGAAAATAAGCACCATAATACGGACGATTATCCGTTCGGCGGCGGTGCGGGCATGGTAATGCTCGCCCAGCCCATCTATTCATGTCTGGACGCGGTAGATCCCGAGCATAAAGCAAGGAGGATACTGCTTTCCCCGCGCGGCAGAACGCTTTCGCCGGAGGTGGCGCGGGAATTGGCTAAGGAGGAACATCTGCTTTTCCTCTGCGGGCATTACGAGGGCATAGACGAGCGCGTGAGCTGCGCCATGGATGAAGAACTTTCCATAGGGGACTATGTGCTTACGGGCGGCGAGCTTGCCGCAATGGTGGCAATAGACTGCATCGCCCGCTTTATACCCGGCGTATTGGGCAGCAGCGAATCGGCGGAGACGGAATCATTTTCAGACGGGCTGCTTGAATATCCGCAGTATACCCGCCCGGCTGAGTTTCGCGGCATGAAGGTGCCGGAAGTTTTGCTGAACGGTAACCATGCGCTGATAGAGCGCTGGCGGCGGGACAGGGCTATTGAACTTACGCTATCGCGCCGTCCGGAGCTGATGGAACACGTTGAACTCAACAAAAAGGACATAGCATTCATCCAGTCCATAAAAAAGGATGAAAAAGCAAGATAAACGGGCAAAAAATGGCTTGCATTGCAAGTGCGGCTGTGTTATAATGCCCTTTGTGACAAACGGGCGGTCCAATGTGGGTGTAATGGCCTATACGAACGTCTAAGGAAGGAGAAATAAAAATGGCAGACATCATCAGGGAACTTGAAAAGGAGCAGCTTCGTACAGACCTGCCCAAGCTGGAAGTGGGCGATACCGTCCGCGTATTCGTAAAGGTCATAGAAGGCTCCCGCGAGAGGCTTCAGAACTTCGAAGGCGTCGTTATTAAGATTCAGGGCGGCGGCATTCGCAAGTCCTTCACCGTCCGCAGGATATCCTACGGTATCGGCGTAGAGAGGACCTTCCCCTACAACAGCCCCCGCATCGGCCGCATCGAAGTGCTGCGCCATGGTCAGGTTCGCCGCGCCAAGCTGTTCTATCTGCGCAATCGCGTAGGTAAGGCTGCCAAGGTCGTCGAGCGTATAGACGAGAAATAAGTTTACCTAAACGATCAAACCAAGCCCCCAAGGCTTTATGCCCCTGGGGGCTTAATTATAGCAGGAGATACTTTTTATGCAGATACAATGGTACCCCGGGCATATGGCCAAGGCGCGGCGTATGCTGGAAGAAAACCTGAAGCTGATAGACGTTGTTGTGGAACTGGTTGACGCACGCGCGCCGCTGGCCACGCGCAATCCGGATTTCGATGCGCTGTTTTCCCAGAAAAGCAGGGTTATATTGCTGAACAAAAGCGACCTTGCCTCTGCCGAGCAGACAAAAAAGTGGATAGAATACTACAAGGCTCAGAATATAAATGCCATTGCTTTTGTTTCCACATCAAGCGCAAAGCGTAAGGCAGCAGTATCGCTGATAGAGGCTGCGGCTGCCGATAAAGTGGCAAAGATGAAGGAAAAGGGCGTTATAAAGACCGTGCGTGCAATGGTGGTGGGTATACCAAACGTTGGCAAATCCACGTTTATAAACCGCATTGCGGGCGAAACCAAGGCTAAGGTTGGCGATAAGCCGGGCGTTACAAAAGGCAAGCAGTGGGTAAAGGTATCGCCGTACCTTGAATTGATGGATACGCCGGGTCTGCTTTGGCCAAAACTTGAAAACGAAGCGCTGGCGAAGCACCTTGCCTATATCGGCTCTATAAATGATGATATCATGGACGCAGAAAGGCTCGCGGCGGATCTGCTTGGCGAGCTTATTGCAATATGCCCGAACGAATTGAAGGAGCGCTATAAGAAGATAGAGGAAGGCATGGCGCCGCATGAACTGCTTGAAGCCGTTGCACGTTCGCGTGGATTTATATTGCAGGGCGGCGTGATGGATACGGAACGCTCGGCACGCATTGTGCTGGACGAATTCCGGGCGGGCAAGGTTGCCAAAATAACGCTTGAATCGCCCGATATAGAGTATTGATAGGGAGATAAACATGGCGCGCATAAACGAGAAGGAAAGGCTGCATGAGCTTACAAAACGCGAAAGAGAATTCTGGAACGCGGGCATATATCCGGCCGGCATGGATGAGGTCGGCCGCGGTCCGCTTGCGGGGCCCGTTGTAACGTGCTGTGTAATACTGCCGAGTGAGCCGCTTATTGAACACATAAACGATTCCAAAAAGGTAACGGAGCTCAGGCGGACTAAGCTTGCACCCATAATAGAAGCGCAGGCGCTTGCAATAGGCTACGGCTGGTGCACAAACGGGGAGATAGACGAACGGAATATACTCAATGCCACAAAAAAGGCGTTTAGGCAGGCTTATTTTGCCATGGAGCATGATTGCAGCCATGTGCTTATAGATGCCGTGAAGGGGCTTGATATACCGGCTGAACAGCATTCCATAATCCATGGCGATGCGCTGAGCTACCTTATCGGCGCAGCAAGCATAGCGGCAAAGGTTAAGAGGGATACGTATATGTGCCAAATGGCCGAAAAGTATCCCGAATATGGTTTTGAGCGGAACAAGGGCTATGGTACGGCGGAGCATATTGCCGCACTGAAAAAATACGGCCCATGCCCAATACACCGCATGAGCTTTATTGGCAAGATTTTGGGAGAAAAACAATGAATAATATTGAGCGCGGCAAGCGGGGCGAATATGCCGCGCTTGAATACTTGCTTAAACAAGGATATGTTTATCGTGACCGCAACTTCCGCGCGGCAAAGTGCGAAATAGACCTTATAGTTATGGATGGGGACACACTCGTGTTTGTGGAGGTAAAGGCGCGCCATGGAAGCGAATACGGCACGGGGCGCGAGGCTGTTACCGCGGCAAAGCAGCGAAACATTATTAAGGCCGCACAAATATACGCCGTGAATACGGGCTTGATAGATAATTTTATTCGCTTTGACGTGATTGAGGTTGATCTTGACACGCTGCAGGTGGAGCACATCATAGACGCATTTCGTTTGAACTAAGTTAATATATTATGAATTTTTGATATTGTATGTCTGTATAAGCCAAAATGTGGTATCCTATATGTATATATTGGAGCAGTATGCCTGCTTAAAGCTTATGCGGAGTACTATATGAAAAAGAGATTTTTTGCATTTATTCTGGCACTTTTGGCGCTTGCGCTGCCTGCGCTTTGCTTTGCGGACGGGGAAAATATGCTGTCCGGCGGCTTTGGAGCGGAGGGGCAATGGCACAAGCAGGCCTGGTATGAAGGCGATGCTTACGGAAGCATCGAAAACCGGGACGGCGTTGTGCATATAAGCGCAGCGGGGGATGAAGGCAACGATATTCGCCTTTGCCGCACAATGAATGTGGACAAGAACAGCTATTACAGGATAAGCTGTGCCGTTAAAACGGCGGATGTTTACGGCGGCGCGGGCGCGAACATATCGATAGACGGTTCACTTGCCGCAAGCGATGGCGTATATGGCCAAACGGATTGGCAAACGGTAGAGCTTATCGGCAAAACCGGCAAAGATCAAACCGAACTCACCGTATGCGTGCGCGTGGGCGGCTACGGTGCGCTTTCAAACGGCGAAGCATGGTTTAAGGACATAAGCATGGAAAAGCTTGCGTCCCATTCGGGCCATGCTGTCGATTTTTCGCTTGCTACGGTTGGCGCGGCGGATAATGCCGCGGATGAGGACGAATCAACGGAAGGTGATTTCCCTGAAAGCGGCCGCGTTATGCTGGCCGTGCTTGCAACGGTTTTCTTCGGGGCGATAATATACGGCAGGTTTATTGAAACCGAACAGCTTACGCTTGAAGCGGAGCAAAAGGGGGACGGCGCGAAGCTTGCCGCAATATTGGTACTTGCGTTTATTGTGCGCGTAGTATGCTCGCTTGTGTTTTATGGGCATCCGACTGATATAAACTGCTTCATGTCGTGGGGCTATCATCTGAATGAGGATGGCCTTGCAGCGTTCTATAATTCCGGCATGTTTGCGGACTATCCGCCGGGATATATGTACGTGTTGTATATAACGTCCGGCATAGCAAAGCTGCTTGGGCTTAGCTATGCTTCGGCCGCATATGCGCTCATTACCAAAATGCCTGGCATACTGGCGGATATCGTCTCGGCCTATGTTGTGTACAGGTTGGCAAAAAAGCTTGCGAAGAGCGGCTGTAGGGATGCTGCGCGCTGGGGCAGGCTTCCGTTGGTGCTGGCGGCTGTTGTGGCCATAAGCCCGCTGTTCGCTTTCCTCAGCGGCGGCTGGGGGCAGATAGATCAGGTGTTGGCGCTGATGCTGCTTTTGACCATATGGCTGTTTGACGAAAAGAAGGAAATACTTGCCGGCGTGGTTTACGGCGCGGCGATAATGACAAAACCACAGGCGCTTATGGTAGGGCCTCTGCTGGCGGCGGCATATTTCTGCCGCATATATGATGAAAGGGAGCATAGGGCAAAGCAGGCCGCAAAGACCGTTGCCGCGGTTATAGGCGCGGTAGCAATGCTTTTCATAATAGCGTGGCCGTTCAAAGGGGAGCAGCAGCCACTGTGGTTTCTGGATAAGCTTATAGGTACGGCCACAAGCTATAATTACGGCAGCGTGGAGGCTTTCAACCTTATGGCCCTGCTTGGCGGCAACTGGAAGAATGCTGACAGCGTACTGTTCATATTCACCTATGCCCAGCTTGGCACGGTGCTTATAGCGCTGAGCGTTGCGGCAAGCATATTGATGTATATAAAGGGGCGCGGCAAGAAACGCGGCTGTTTGGCGCTTAGCGCGGGTTATCTTATAATCGCGCTGTTTGAACTGGGACACTATATGCACGAAAGGTATCTTGTTCCGGCGCTTCTGCTTATTCTTGTAGCATTCGTTTATTATAGGGACAGGCGGCTGTTTGTTTCGTTCCTATGGCTTACGGCTGCGGCGCTTTACAATGCGTGCTATGCCTTTATAATTGTCAGCAACCAAAGCTGGCGCACGGATTATTATACGGCGCTTATGATCGCGGGCTGCATAATAAATTTGGCGGGGTTTGTATATTTGAGCATTGCGTGCTTTGATATCATATTCCGCGGCAGGATACGCCCTGCGTTTGCCGAAAAGAAACCGGAAAGGGAAGAAATAACCGCATTGCCGGAACCGGTGAACACAAAGCTGAATTATACCAAGCGGGATAGGATATTCGTTATAGCGCTCACGGTGATATATGGCATTATAGCGCTTATAAACCTTGGCACCACAGTTGCGCCGGAGAATTATTGGACTGGTAAAAGCGGGGACACAGTTGAAATAACGATAGATGCCGATGCCGGCGTTGACGATATATGGGTATACGGCGGGCTGTATACCGGCAGCATAACATTAACGGACGATGAGGGCAACTGCGTTACCTATGACGAGATAAACGGCGATATGTTCCGCTGGAAGAGCATAGGCGGCGGCTTGAAGGGCAGCCATATCACGCTGAGCGTGACGAGCGGCTCCGTTTGGTTCAATGAAATTGCCATGCTTGATGCGGACAGGAACGTAATAGCCGCGCATGCGGAAGGCGAAGCGCAGGCGTTGTTTGATGAAGCGGACGCTGTGCCGGAAAACAGAACGTATATGTACGGCATGTACTTTGACGAACTGTACCATGCACGCACGGCATACGAGCATCTGCATGGCATAAAGCCGTACGAAAATTCCCATCCGCCGCTCGGCAAGATATTCATAATGATAGGCATAGCGGTGTTCGGTATGAATGCGTTCGGTTGGCGCGTTGTGGGCGCATTATTTGGAATAGGCATGGTACCCATAATGTATGCGTTTGCAAAGCGGCTGTTTAAGAAAAGCGAATATGCGCTGCTTGCGGCCGGATTGTTTGCATTCGATTTTATGCATTATACGCAGACGCGCATAGCTACCATAGACGTTTACGGCGTGTTCTTTATAATATTGATGTATTACTATATGTATCAGTATTACTGCATGAATTTTTATAGCGACGGCTTAAAGAAAACGCTTAAACCGCTGTTCCTTGCGGGCTTGTTCTTCGGCCTTGGCGCGGCGAGCAAATGGATAGATATCTATGCGGGCGTTGGCCTTGCGGTGCTGCTTTTCATGTCGCTGATAAGGCGGTATAAAGAGTATATGGCGCTTAGAAACAACGAAGATGAAGCTGTCCGCGCGGCGGTTGCGCCGTTTTGGAAGAACACTATAAAAACGCTCCTTTGGTGCTGCGTATTCTATATAGCCATACCGGTCACAATATATCTTGCTTCCTATATACCGTATGTACTCAGCGAATCGCATTACGACCTTGAGGGCATATGGGGAGTGCAGAAGTTCATGCTCAGCTATCATGGCGGGCTGAAGGCCACGCATCCGTATCAGTCGCCGTGGTGGCAATGGCCGCTTATAATAAGGCCGATGTGGTATTATGTCACATATGATGTAAGCGAAGGCTATGTGGGCACAATATCCGCAATGGGCAATCCGGCCGTGTGGTGGACATGCCTTGTTGTGAGCGTTGTTATTATCGGCCGACTGATACGCGGCAGGATGAAAACGGACAGGATATGGATGGTTCTGCTTATCGGCCTTGCGGCTGAATATATACCGTGGGTATTGGTGCCGCGCTGTACGTTTATTTATCATTACTTTGCGTCCGTACCGTTCATAATACTCATATCGGTGCGTGCACTGATGCAGAAGGAGCAGCTTGACGGGCGGTATAAATGCGTAAAATGGATATGGCTCGGCGCGGCGGTGGCGCTGTTTGCGCTGTTTTATCCGGTCATAACGGGCGTTGTATGCTCACGTGGGTATATAAAAATGCTTGAATGGCTGCCAAGCTGGACATTTTTGGGATATTAAGGCATAATAAAAGAGGTGGATAGATGCAAAACGCAAAAAACGAGACTAAAAAGACCGTTTGGCAGTTTATAAAGTTCAGCGCGGTTGGCGTTACCAACACGCTGGTGGATTTCATAGTATTCTGGCTGCTGACCCATGCGGGTATGAACTATATGCTTTCGCAGGTGTTTTCATACAGTGCGGGTATACTGAACAGCTATATATGGAACTCCAAATGGACGTTCAAAAAAGAGCGCAGCCATAGCCTTAAAACGGTGCTCATGTTCATATTGGTAAACGTATTGTCGCTTGGCGTGTCGCTTGGGGTGCTGTGGGTCTGCAAAAACCCAATAGGCATAAATCAGGACGTTGCCGTGAATATATTCGGCAAGGCCATAAGCATATCCAGCGACCTTATCTGCAAAATACCGGCTTCGGTATTTTCGGCTGTGGCAAACTTCGTACTTACAAAACTGTTTGTATTCAACAAGGAAACGCATCCGGAGGAAAACGGAGGCAACTGATAAATATTACGCGCGGCGGAGGGACCGATCTATGCTTTCACGAATAAAAAGCTATGGACTGATAGGACTTAGCGGTTACGCTGTAACGGTTGAAATAGACGTATCGGGAGGCATGCCCGCATATGAAACCGTTGGACTGCCGGATGCCGCCGTGCGTGAATCAAAGGAGCGCGTGCGCGCGGCGATAAAGAACAGCGGCTTTACATACCCGATAGGCCGCATAACCGTAAACCTTGCCCCTGCAGACACGCGAAAGGAAGGCTCCTTTTACGATTTGCCGATAGCGATAGGCCTGCTAACCGCAACCGGGCAGATAGACCAGCAGCGAGCGGACGAATACATGTTCCTTGGCGAACTGGCGCTGGACGGAACGGTGCGCAGCATACCGGGCGTGCTGCCGATGGTGATAGGTGCCTATAAGGACGGCATAACAAAAGCGTTCTTGCCTGAAGATAACGCAGCTGAAGCATCATACGTTGAAGGGGTTAAGATAGCCGCGGCGCACGATTTGAAGGGCGTTGTGGACGCGATAATGGGACGCGAACAGCCCAACATATATGCCCCGCAGCATTGGAACACGGAAAACATAACATACGCGCAGGATTTTATGGACATACGCGGGCAGCAGGGCGCCAAGCGTGCGGCGGAAATAGCCGTTGCGGGCGGGCATAATCTGCTGCTTGTGGGCACGCCGGGCTCCGGCAAAACAATGCTTGCGAGAAGCATCCCGTCTATACTTCCGGAGCTTACTTTTGAAGAAGCCCTTGAAATAACCAAAATACACTCCGTTACCGGCGCAATGAAGGGCAAAAACGGAATAGTTAGCGAAAGGCCGTTCCGTGCGCCGCACCATACGGCGTCGTCGGCGTCGCTCATAGGCGGTGGTACGCGCGCAATGCCCGGAGAGATAAGTCTTGCGCATTACGGCGTGCTGTTCCTTGACGAATTTCCGGAGTTTAGGAAAGATACGCTTGAAGCACTGCGCCAGCCCATTGAGGACGGATTTGTAACGATAACGCGGGCGTCGGCACGCAGCACGTATCCGGCGCAGTTCATGCTTGTGGCGGCAATGAACCCGTGCCCATGCGGAAACTACGGTTCGCGGATAACTCCGTGCCGCTGTACCGCGCAGCAGATACAACGTTACCGGAACCGCATAAGTGGGCCGATGCTCGATCGTATTGACATTCATGTGGAAATGGGCGAGGTTGGCTATAACGACATTGCCGGCCGAAGCTGCGGAGAGCCTTCAAGCGCCATCCGTGCGCGCGTCAATGCCGCACGGGCCATACAGACGCGCCGCTACGCAGGTATGGGCATACTTTTCAACGCGCAGCTTACAAACCGCATGATGAACCAATACTGCGTGCTTACAAGCGATGCCGAGTCGCTTATGAAAAAGGCGTTTGCCGCGCTTAAGCTTAGCGCACGCGCATATACAAGGCTGCTTAAAGTGTCCCGCACGATTGCTGACCTTGCGGGGAGCGAACAAATAAAGGCGGAGCATATTGCCGAAGCCATACAATATAGGAGCCTTGAATCCAAATATTGGGGCGAAATAAGATGAAAATAAGGCTGAGCGATGAGGACAGGGCCTTATTGTGGCTCAATATAACGCTTGGTTCAAGCACGGCGCGCGTAAGAAAAATGCTGGAGGCATTCGACGGCAGCGCGGCGGAAGCCTTCCGCGCGGCGGCAAAAAACGAAATACCGCAATTCAAATTTCTTAATGATGAACGCCGCGAGGATATGCATAACCACGCGACACAAAGATACATAGACCGTATAGAGAAGCGGCTTGAAGAGCTTGACATAAATGTTGCAACGATAAATTCGGACTGTTATCCGGTTTTGCTGAAGAATATATACGATCCGCCGTTTGTGCTGTTCTATAAGGGAACGCTGTACGCCGAACACAGGCTGCCTATAGCGATAATAGGCGCAAGGGAGCCATCGGACTACGGCAGGCGCATGGCGCGGCAGCTGGCAGAGGACCTGGCCCGCTCAGGCGCATGCATAGTATCCGGCCTTGCTTACGGGCTGGATAGGGTCGCAGCGGAAGGCGCGCTGGATGCCGAAGGCAACGATTATCCGACAATAGCCGTGCTTGGCAACGGGCCGAACGTTGTTTATCCGAGCGTGAACAGGGACGTATATGACCTTATAGCGAAGCGCGGGGCAATAGTGTCCGAATTTATGCCCGGCATTGCGCCTACGCCAAGCCATTTCCCAATGCGGAACAGGATAATAAGCGGCCTGTCGCGTGGGGTAATAGTTGTTGAAGCGCGGGAAAAGAGCGGCACATTCATAACCGTTGACTGCGCCCTTGAACAGGGCAGGGATGTTTTTGCAATTCCAGGTAGGGTGAGCGACGAACTGAGCATGGGCACAAATAATTTGATACGCGAAGGGCTTGCCAAAATAACGCTCAGCGCGGAGGACGTGCTTGAAGAATACGGCATAAAACCTATGGCAGAGGAACGCAAGGCGGTGACTCCTGCGGAGCTTTCGTTTGAGCAGGAATTGATACACAGGCTGCTTATGGCAGGGGAAAGAACATATGACGAATTGGCGGAACTTACGGGTTTTGATGCAGGTATGCTAAATTCAACCTTGACAGCGATGGAATTTTCGGGAATAATTAAGCAATCTGTGGGCAGGCTTTTTAGCCTGTAATGAAAACGAAGTAAACTGATCCCAGGAGGGGGTATATAAATGGCAGATAATCTGGTTATAGTCGAGTCTCCGGCCAAGGCTAAGACGATCGGCAAATTTTTGGGCAGCAAGTATAAGGTGGTCGCATCGAACGGCCATGTAAGGGATTTGCCTAAAAGTCAGCTTGGTGTGGACGAGGCGAATGACTTTGAGCCCAAGTACATAACGCTCAGAGGACGAGGAGAGGTACTGGACCGCATAAGGCGCGAAGCCAAGGGAGCTAAGCACGTCCTGCTTGCGACCGACCCTGATATGGAAGGCGAAGCCATAAGCTGGCACCTTGCGCATATACTCAAGCTCGATCCAAAGTCAAACTGCCGCATAGTCTTTAATGAAATAACCGCGAACACGGTCAAAAATTCCGTGAAGCATCCAAGGTGCATAGATATGAACCTTGTTGACGCGCAGCAGGCAAGGCGCGTGCTGGACAGACTGGTGGGTTATAAAATAAGCCCCATACTTTGGGCAAAGGTAAGGAAGGGACTTAGCGCAGGTCGCGTGCAGTCCGTAGCCACGCGCATAATTTGCGACCGCGAGCAGGAGATAAACGACTTTGTTCCGGAAGAATACTGGACGGTGAGTGCAAACCTGAAGGCTAAGGGAATAAAGAAGGCGGTCGATGCAAAGTTCTATGGCTACGGCGATAAAAAGACGGAGCTTAAATGCGAAGCGGATGCAAAAAAAGTGGTAGATGCGGCAACAGGCGCAAACTTTAACGTGACGGATGTTAAAAACGCCGTAAAAACGCGCCATGCGCCCGCGCCGTTTACAACAAGCAGTCTGCAGCAGGAAGCTTCACGAAAGCTTGGCTTCACGGCAAAGCTTACAATGCTCGTTGCCCAGCAGCTTTATGAAGGTATAGAGCTTCAGGGCAGGGGTGTGACGGGACTTATAACTTACATGAGGACGGATTCCGTGCGCGTATCGGAAGAGGCGCAGAAGGCGGCGCTGGGGCTGATAGGCAGCAAATACGGCGCGGATTACGTTCCCGCAAAGCCGAATATATACAAGGGCCGCAAGGGCGCGCAGGACGCGCATGAAGCCGTGCGCCCGTCATATGTTGAGCTTACCCCGGCGGAGGTAAAGGATTCGCTGAGCAATCAGCAGTTTAAGCTTTATAAGCTGATATACGAGCGCTTTATGGCCAGCCAGATGACGGAAATGGTATACGAAACCAATACCGTTTCGTTTGATGCAAACGGCTGCACATTCCGCGCAAGCGGCCAGCGCACCATGTTCGACGGATATACCGTGGTTTATATAGAAGGCCGCGATGACGTGCAGGAAAAGGACGTTACGCTGCCGGAAATACACCAAGGCGATGTTTTTACCGCGCATAAAATAGAAAGCGAGCAGCGCTTTACCCAGCCGCCACCGCGCTATACCGAGGCTACGCTCGTCAAGACCCTTGAAGAAAAGGGCATAGGCAGGCCGAGCACATATTCGCCCACAATTTCGACCATAATCGAGCGCGGCTATGTTAAACGCGAAAAGAAAACGCTTTACCCAACCGAACTTGGCTTTATCGTTACCCAAATAATGAAGGATAACTTTAAGGACATAGTGGACGTTAAGTTTACGGCGGATATGGAAAGCGAGCTTGACCATATCAAAGACGGTGAATGCGAGTGGAAGAGCGTTGTGCGGGAGTTCTACGGCCCGTTCATGCAGGATGTTGAAAAGGCGTCCGAAACGATAGAGAAAGTCAACGTGCCCGATGAAGTATCGGATGTTGTATGCGATAAATGCGGCGCGATGATGGTATATAAAATGGGCCGCTTCGGCAAGTTCCTTGCCTGCCCCAATTTCCCCGAATGCCGCAATACAAAGGCGATAGTGGAAAAGATAAACGTTCCCTGCCCCAAGTGCGGCGCGGCACTGATAAAGCGCAAAACAAAGCGCGGCAAGGTATTCTACGGCTGCGAAAAATATCCTGAGTGCGACTTTGTATCATGGGATATGCCAAGCGGCGAAAACTGCCCCAAATGCGGCGCAATAATGGTAAACAAGGTTGGCCCGCGCGGCAAATATGTGGCCTGCTCCAATAAGGATTGCGGCTATATTGAAAGAAGCGTCAAGAAGGGAACGGAAAACGATGTCGAAAAATAAACCGAAGGTCTCTGTTATAGGCGCAGGACTTGCGGGATGCGAAGCCGCGTATCAGCTTGCTGAACGCGGCATTGCCGTATCATTATACGAAATGAAACCGGAAAAATTCTCTCCGGCGCATAAGCTGAACGGGTTCTGCGAACTGGTATGCTCAAATTCACTTCGTTCGGACAGGCTGCAAAACGGAGCCGGTCTTTTGAAGGAAGAAATGCGAAGGCTTGGGTCAATAGTAATGCAGTGCGCGGAGGAAAGCCGCGTGCCCGCGGGCGGCGCATTGGCCGTTGACAGGGACATATTCTCGGAACTGGTTACCAAGCGCCTGAGCGAACACGAGAACATAACCATTGAACACGGCGAGGTCACGTCCATTCCCGATGCGCCCGCAATAGTTGCCACGGGCCCGCTTACGGACGGCGCAATGCTTGAAGCGATAGAGGCTTTCTTTGGCGAAGGGCTGCACTTTTATGACGCAGTTGCGCCGGTCATAAGCGCGGAATCGCTCGATATGAGCAAGATATTCGAAGGCTCGCGCTACGAACGCGGCAACGATTATCTGAATTGCCCCATGGACGAAGAGGAGTACTTCACGTTCATAAATAACATTATTACTGCCGAAACCGCGCCGCTGCACGAGTTTGAAACACCGCGCGTGTTTGAAGGCTGCATGCCCGTTGAGGTGATGGCAAAGCGCGGACCGATGACGCTTGCCTACGGCCCGCTGAAGCCAGTAGGCATAGTTGATCCGCGCACGGGCAAGCGCCCGTATGCCGTGGTGCAGCTCAGAAAGGAAAACAACGAAGCTACGCTTTATAACATAGTTGGGTTCCAGACTAATCTTAAATTCGGTGAACAGAAGCGCGTGTTCGGCATGATACCCGGGCTTGAAAATGCGGAATTCGTGCGCTATGGCGTGATGCACAGGAATACGTTTATAAACTCCCCGGGCAAGCTTACGCCATGGTTTGAATGCATAGCTAAGCCGGGGCTGTATTTCGCAGGGCAGATGACGGGCGTTGAGGGCTATATTGAAAGCGCTGCAAGCGGGATGCTTGCGGGCATAGATCTGGCACTCAAGCTTAATGGCGAACAAAGCGTAGATTTCGGCTCAAAAACGGCGATAGGTGCGTTGGGACGCTATGTCTCCTGCTATAACGGTTCGGATTTCCAGCCGATGAACATAAGCTTCGGCATAATAGAAGGGCTTTCCAACGCCCCAAGGAATAAGCAGGAGCGATATACGCTCATAGCCGAGCGCTCACTTGGAATAATTGATTCGATTGCGGAAAGAACTGGCCTGAATGGCGCAAAAACGGCAACCGAATGCGAATAAAATGTAAAGCATTGTGAATTCCGCCCCACTTTGCACGGATATATGGTATTATCATAAAAAGCTTTATTCCGCCGCAACGTGAAGGGCGGATATTTGAAAGGCGGTAAATAATTATGCAGCAGATGCTTGGAACCACTATAGTGGCCGTTAAAAAGGACGGCAAATGCGCCGTTGCCGGCGACGGACAGGTTACGTTCGGCGAAAATACAATAATGAAGCACACCGCGAAAAAGGTGCGCAGGATATATCACGACAGCGTTGTTACGGGCTTTGCCGGTACGGTGGCAGATGCGTTTTCACTCCTTGAAAGATTTGAAGCTAAGCTTGAAAAATACAGCGGCAGCCTAAAGCGCGCGGCGGTATCGCTGGCGCAGGAATGGCGCACGGATAAAGTTATGCGTCAGCTTAACGCAATGCTTATCGTTGCGGATAAGGAAGAATTGCTTATAGTTAGCGGTACCGGAGAAGTGATAGATCCGGATGACGGCATAGCCGCAATAGGCTCCGGCGGCATGTTCGCGCTGAGCGCGGCAAAGGCGCTGAAGGAAAATACGGATCTGAGCGCGGCGGAAATAGCCACCAAGGCAATAAAGATAGCAAGTGATATCTGCATTTATACAAACAGCAATATCACCATGGAGGAAATATAATGTTTACGCCAAGAGAAACGGTAGAAGCGCTGGATAAATACATTGTAGGTCAGGACGAAGCGAAGCGCGCCGTAGCGATAGCGCTGAGGAACAGATATCGCCGTTCCCGCCTTTCGACGGAAATGCGGGAGGAGATAACGCCAAAGAACATCATAATGGTCGGTCCCACGGGCGTTGGCAAAACGGAAATAGCAAGAAGGCTTGCCAAGCTTGTCGATGCGCCGCTGGTAAAGGTGGAAGCCACAAAGTTTACCGAAGTGGGCTATGTTGGGCGCGACGTGGACTCGATAGTGAGGGACCTTGTGGAGGCATCCATACGCCTATGTAAGCAAAAACGCTACGAAGCAGTAGAGACCGTTGCAAAGGCGGCCGCGGAGCAAAGGCTTATTGAACTGCTTATGCCCACGGCTGGCAAAAAGGTGCAGAAGCCGTTTAACCCGATACAGCTTCTGCTCGGCTCAGGCGGCGCGCCGGAAGCAGACGCGGATAAGGAGCTGAGCGAAGAAGAAAAGACCGAGCACCTTAATAAGCGGCAGCAAATAGCGCAGCAGCTTTCAAACGGACTGCTTGAAAACGAGCTTGTAGAGATTGAGGTGGAGCAGCAGAACACCGGCAGCGACGCCATGCTTGCCATGGGCATAGACATAAACCTTAACGAAATGATGGGCGGACTTATACCCAAGAATAAGAAAAAGCGCCGCGTTAAGGTGAGCGAGGCCCGGCGCATACTTACGCAGGAGGAATCCGAAAAGCTTATAGACATGGACGAGGTCATACGCGAGGCCATAGAGAAGGCCGAGCAGGACGGCATAGTGTTTATAGACGAGATCGACAAAATAGCCGGAAACGACCGCGCTAGCGGGCCGGATGTTTCGCGCGAAGGCGTGCAGAGGGATATTCTGCCGATAGTTGAAGGCTGCACGGTGAACACGAAATACGGCCCAGTAAAAACGGACTTTATGCTCTTCATTGCGGCGGGCGCGTTCCATGTATCCAAAATATCCGATCTTATTCCGGAACTTCAGGGCAGGTTCCCGATTAAGGTGAACCTTAACCCGCTTACTGTGGAGGACTATAAGCGCATACTGCACCAGCCGGAGCATGCCATAACCAAGCAATACGAAGCGCTGCTTGCCACGGACGATGTTCAGCTTGAGTTTACGGACGATGCGCTGGACGCAATAGCGCGCTACGCATATAATGCGAACGAAACGAGCGAGAATATAGGTGCGAGGCGGCTTCATACCATCGTTGAAAATCTGCTGGAGGATATCTCATTCAATGCCGGCGGCGATCATCCCATGGTTAAGGTAGTGGTCGATGCAAGCTATGTAAAGGAACATATGCCTTCCGAGCTTAATGGCGAGGATCTTGGCAGGTTCATTCTATGATAAGGCATGCGGCGGGCATATTTATATTGGTAGCCATACTGGCGTTTGCGGGCTGCATGGCGGTGTCACAAACGGGTAACTTCAGCGCGGATGTGCAAATGATAGATACGATGGAGATACCTGATGATACAGCGGCGCCTGGTACGCCTACGCCCACGGTGCAGCCTTCTGCCGCGCCGACATATACGCCGGCCTTTACGGCGGAACCTACCGATGAGCCTACACCTGCGCCGACAGCCGAGCCGACTGCGGAGCCTACGCCTGCGCCGACAGTTGAACCGACTGCGGAGGCAACGCCGAAACCGACAAAATCGCCGAAGCCTACCAAATTGCCTACCCCTACGCCGAAATACGAAGTTACGGATTTGGAGAAAAAGGCAGCGTATCTAAACGTTGGCTCTGCTAATTTCAGAAAAGGCCCCGGGCTTGACTATAAGATAATAGATGAACTGAAAGAGAACGCCGTATTCACGGTTGTTGGCAAATCCGGGGATTGGCTCAAGGTGAAGTACGACGGCACATATGGCTTTATATTGGCCGAATTTGTGGAATACGGCGCACCGCCCACGCCCACGCCCAAGCAGACCATGAAGCCTACGGAAACGCCAAAGTCCACAAGGTCACCCTCGCCGACTGCCGAGCCTACAAAGCAGCCGGGAAGCAACGCGAACGGAGGCGTTAACAGCAGCGATTATTTTTCCTCCGGCGGCGGGTACAGCGCGGACGAGCTTCTGCTCATTGCACAGGTGGTGCAGGAGGAAGCGAAGGGAAGCGGCGTTGAAGCCCGTGCGGCGGTTGCCAACGTAATATATAACCGAATCGCAAGCTCACGCTTTCCCGATAGCGTAAGCGGCGTAATATTCCAAAAGAATCAGTTCACAGTTGCAAGAGATGAGGATAAGCTGCGCGCGGTTGTGCCGGTAAGCAAAACCATTGAGGCCGTGAACCAGATATTCGTAAACGGAGACCGCTTTATGCCGGAAGATGTGCTGTACTTCCGCTCCTCAAAAAAAGGCACATCGTGGGATAAAAGGGTATATTATGCAACATACGGCGGAAATTCCTTTTTCTACTAAGTGCGAATATGCTTAAATAAACATAAAATACGCCACACTAATACCGTATTTTCATTCCTAAGGAAAGGCGGTATTTTTTATTTATGAAAGCCGTTATTATGGCGGGCGGGGACGGGAAACGCCTGCGTCCGCTCAGCTGCACCATGCCAAAACCCATGGTGCCGTTGCTGAACAAGCCCGTGCTTGGATATTGCATGGAGCTTATTAAGAAGCATGGCTTTGACGAGGCCATACTTACCCTGAGGTACCTGCCAAACGTTATACGCCGCTATATAGGCGACGGCAGCGCGTTCGGCATAAAGGCGGAGTGTGCCGTTGAGGATAAGCCGATGGGTACTGCGGGCGGGGTAAAGAATGCCCTGAGGCAGGCCGATGACAGCGTGCTTATAATGAGCGGGGACGCAATGTGCGACTTTGATTTGACCGACGCCATGCGCGAACACAGGCGCAGCGGCGCGGCGGCGACCATATTGCTGAAAAAAGTGAAAGTTCCAATGGAATACGGCGTTGTGCTGAAAGACAAAGACGGCTTCATAAGCCGCTTTATAGAAAAGCCATCTGCTGCGGAAGTTTTCAGCGATCTTGTGAATACGGGCATATACATAATAGAACCAAGCGTGCTGGACATGATACCGGAAGGCGCGGAATACGATTTTTCAAAGGACCTGTTCCCGCGTATGCTGCGCACAGGCATGAAGATATTCGGTTACGAGGCGGATGGCTACTGGAGCGACATAGGCGACCTTACTCAGTATGCGCTCACACAGGCGGACATGCTAAGCGGAAAGTGTATGTTCAAAACGGCGGCCAGACGAACCAGAGAAGGCGTATATATAGAGGACGGTGCAAAGATATCAGAAAGGGCTGTGCTTGCAGCGCCGTGCTATGTTGGCAGCGATGCGGAGATTGGCGCAAAGGCATACTTCGGAGCGAACAGCGTTGCATGTACGGGCGCAAGGATAGGCGAAAGGTGCAGCGTAAAGCGCAGCATATTGCTGCCGAATGTGCGGCTTAGGGAAGGCGCGGAGCTGCGCGGGGCAATACTTTGCGAAAACGTGCAGGCCGGGCATGACAGCGTGATATACGAAGGCGCGGTCGCAGGCGCCGGGTGCGACATAGGCGCGCGTTCGATAGTTGGCGAAGGGGTAAAGCTTTGGCCGTATAAGCGGCTGGAGGCGGACGGCGAATATAGGGAAAATGTTATATGGCGAAATGAGTGCGCGTCATGTGCGGAGGAAAAGCCGGAAGCGGGCTATGCGGACAGGGAACTGAGCGCAGAAAAGGCGGCGCGCATAGGCGCGGCGTTTGCGTCCACGACTAAACTGCCGGCAGAGTTTGCAATAGCAACGGACGGCGCGCAGCAATGCGTTATGCTTAAATACGCGGTTATGGCAGGCATGGCCTCTCAGGGCGTTGACGTATGGGATGCGGGCGTATGCTCGCGTTCTGCATTGGGCCACGCTATACGCGGCTATGCGTTCGACGGCGGCATATTTATAGCTCATCAGGAGGGCGAACGCCATATGGTAAGCATGGAACTTATGGACGGGTTCGGCCTTGGCATTACAAACGACCTAAGGCGAAAATTCGTGAATGGATTCCGCGAAGGGGACCGGCAGAGCGTTACGCGCAGCCGCCTTGGCATAATACAAAGGCTGAACGGCGTATCAAGGGCATACGAAGCTTCGCTCAGATCAAAACTCAGTCACGGCGCGGTAAATGAGGATAATGAGACGTGCGTATTGATAGCGCACGACAGGCCGCTTTTTGACGCGGTGGCAAACGTGTTGATACGCGCGGGTATAGACGTGCGCTTCAGCGAGGACGTTGAGGATACAAAGCTGCCCGCGCTTATGACGCGGCTTAAAGCGGGACTTTGCATAGGCCGCGGAGAGAACGGAATATGGGCGATAGCTAACGACAGGCGGCTGAATGAGGACGAGGTGCAGAGTATATTGATAATTGCTGCGGCACGCTCGGGCCAGCGGGCGGCGGTTGTTGCGGCGGATATGCCGCAGGAATTGTGTACGCTTATATCCACGGAAGGCGTTGAATTGATAAAAGCGCCGCGCGTAGGTCACGGCATGGAGCACACGGCAATGGAACGCGGGCTTTGGCAGGATGAATTATACGAGGCCGAGGCGGCGGCAATAAAGCTGTGCGCACTTAAACGCGAAGGCAAGCTGGATGAAATAATGGCGCTGCTGCCGGAAATAGCTAAAGAGCATGGCGAGGTAAAATGCAGCTGGAGGGAGATAGGCCGCGTGTTGCGGAGCCTTGTTGAAAGCGGACGGGATGAGGACATGGAATTGATTGAAGGCGTAAGGATAGCATCGGACGACGGCTGGGTGCTTGTGCGGCCGAACAAGGGGCTGAAAGGATGCAGCATACGTGCGGAGAGCTTCCGAGAGGAATACGCCAGGGAACTTTGCGATATTTACAGCGACAAAATAAAGGCCATATTGGCAAACGCGGACGATAAAGCTTGACCTATACGGCACGGCGGGCTAAAATAGCAAAGTATCATTTGCTTTTGAGGAGGGCGCCAAGTGCTCAATATCGTATTGGTGGAACCTGAAATACCGGAAAACACCGGCAATATATCAAGGACATGCTCTGTCACGGGTGCGCGGCTGCACCTTGTTAAGCCGCTTGGCTTTAGCGTGGATGATAAGCACCTGAAAAGGGCCGGGCTTGATTACTGGCAGTATCTTGACATAACGTATTACGATTCATTTGAGGAGGTGGAGGAGAAAAATCCCGATGCGCGGTTTTTCCTCCTTTCCACCCATGCGACCCGTTCATATGCGGATGCGGAGTACCGCGACGGCGACTTTCTTGTGTTCGGCAAGGAGACCGCGGGCCTTGGGCCGGGGTTGCTCGGGCGGCGCAGCGCGGATGCCGTGCGGATACCAATGCTCAGCGACCGCCGCTCGCTCAACCTTTCAAACTCTGTTGCGATAGTGCTTTACGAGGCGCTAAGGCAGATAAGCTTCCCCAATATGCGTTAGGTACGGCCCGAAATGACGGTTTTGAGAGAAAAAACTGAAAAAAGCTTAAAAATAAGAGAAATACCGCTTGACACAGAGGGAATGATTGGGTACAATTAACCCTGCGTGTTCGTTAGGATCGGTGTTTTGCGGCCACAGCCCCGGAAGCTTAACTGCAATCTCAATGCGACGCGAACATTAAACTACCATAGGAGGAACGCCATGAAAACCTATATGGCAAAGGGCGAAACCCTCGAGCGGAAGTGGTACGTTGTAGACGCAGACGGAATGGTGCTCGGCCGTCTTGCTTCTCAGGTAGCCGCTATCCTTCGCGGAAAGCATAAGCCCATATATACTCCCCACGTTGATACCGGGGATCACGTAATTATCGTTAACGCCGCCAAGGTCACCTTGACCGGCCGCAAACTCGACGGCAAAAAGTATGTCCATCATACCGGTTATCCCGGAGGACTGAAGGAAGTCAGCTATCGTGAGCTTCTCGATAAGAAGCCCGAATTTGCTGTTTATGAAGCTATTCGCCGCATGATGCCCAAGGGCCCCCTCGGCCGCCAGATGCTCACTAAGGTTCGCATATACGCGGGTCCGGAGCATAACAACGCCGCCCAGAAGCCCGAAGTCCTCGTGCTTAAATAAGCGGGAAGGAGATTGAATTATGGCTATTATCACCCAGTATATCGGAACTGGCAGGCGTAAAAAGTCTGTTGCCCGGGTTCGTCTGCTCCCCGGTACCGGTAATATCACCGTTAACAAGAGAGATCTTGAAGATTTCTTCGGCCTTGAAACGCTCAAGATGATCGTTCGCGCTCCCCTTGAGCTGACCAACACCGCCGCAAAGTTTGACGTAGTGGTCAACGTACACGGCGGCGGCACCACCGGCCAGGCCGGCGCTATCAGGCACGGTATATCCCGCGCGCTGATCGTTGCCGATCCCGAACTCCGTGGCGCTCTCAAGAAGGCCGGTTTCCTCACGCGCGATCCGCGCATGAAGGAAAGGAAGAAGTACGGCCTCAAAGCCGCCCGCCGCGCTCCGCAGTTCAGCAAGCGCTGATCGGACGCAATTTCACAGCTCAAAAGCTCAAAAACCCCGGAAAATTGCCATTTTCCGGGGTTTTCTTATACCCTTTTCGTCCGATTGCTTTTGAAGTTTTTCGCTGTTTTTGACCGTATAAGACCTCGGTTAACCCATTTTATAAGGGCTAAAAATGGGTTAACCGGGACAAATGGGTGAGTAAATGGGTGAGTAAATGGGTTAACTGAAGGGTCAACACAAGGTGAATTTGCGGAGTTTTTTCATGAACACCCCTAAGTAAAAATGAACTGCATTGACGCTGATGCGGTTTGTACTAATTTCATAAAATATGACTATGGGAAAATGATTTTAAATTCTTTGTCAGGAGGTAAGCCCACATGAAAAAAGGAATGCTTATATATGACTCCTCCACAAATCGCTTTGACGTTTTGTATGAGGAAGGAAACAGTTATGGCGGCCTGCACTGCGGAACTGCAATGGAGGTCTTGATAAATGACGAATGGATACCCACTCGCATAGAGTACGGAAACGACTGGTATCTCGTAGGAGTGCAGAAGGAATCGTTACCCGGACTTCAAGTAAGAATATAGTAACCACATGCTGCAAGGGCAGTCTCTTGATTAAAGGGGCTGCCTTGTTTTTATATCCAATCGCAGAAAGGAGGATCCCGTCATGCCGAAATGCCTGTTCAGATACCAATGGGTCAAGCTGCCCAGGGCTCATTTGCCGGTCGGCAAGGGAATCATGGGTTATTGGGCGAAGCTGGCCTCGCGGGCGGCATTTCGCAAGGGTCGGGCAAAATACTGCGGATACACAAACGATGTAATGCCAGGGATGTGGTCCGGTGGCGTGGTCGGCTTAAAGAGCATTCTGGGCGTCAAAAGCCGCACGGAGGCTCTGGAAATCATGAATACGCTCAGCCGGTTCGGGTATATCCGTTACACGCTTGATGAGAAAAAAAAAGCTGGAATATGTCGTCACCGATTGGGTTGTAAAATGCTCCGGCGCCGAATGCATGAGCGGAACAGTCTATGCAACAGACGGCTATGGCTTTCTCTGCCTTCCCCGCAACATCACACAGCGCCTTGCGGATCAGCATTATATATTCGGCGAATCAGATGCATGGCTGGACCTCTGGTGCCACACGGTTTGGCAGGAGACCGGCAATGCGTTTTCTTATTTGGCGCCTGCTGTTCAATTCGGGAGACTTGGCGCCGCTTTGACATTGGAAGCCTTGGGACGGCGCTGGGGCTGGGAAAAGACAAAGGTGTGGAGATTTTTTCAGAAGAATGGGGATTCCTTCGCTTTGCACCGTCTGCCGGGCTCCTACGGCTGCCTCATTTTCAATAGACTGTATCCGCTGGATACAGAGGCTTCGCTGCCCACCGGCGCAGAAATTGAACGCATTATTGAGAAAATGCGTATTTGCGCCGGAAATGCGCATATTGGAGGCTCGGACAATGCACGCCTGAACAAGATGATCTTTTGGTATAGCCGCAGGATCATTATCATGAGAACCACTGATTATGCCGAACAGGCATCAGAAAATCGCGTTGCACTTTCGTCCCCTATAATACGCGCGTATATTTCTCTGTGTTGGAATTGTCAGAACTGTATCTATGACTGCAGAGGTGTAAGTAGTAGACTACGCCGCATAGATGCGAACCACATCCGCGGGCCATGTGCTTACGCGGATTTTTTCTTGCACTCACGAAACCGGAAAGGAGAATCGACATGAGCAAAATCGAAAGCAGTGCCGGAAAGGCGCTTTATGAACAGCAGGAAACCAAGCTGTCGCAGCAGTCCGCCGCATTTATTGAACTCTTAACAAAGCGCGGCATTCTGGGAGATTCGTCTATCGATGATGACAGAGTCCGCCAAGCCAAAAAGGAGAAAAAGAAAAGCATGTATCATAACACGCTTCTCCTGCTGCAGCACTACCGAACCATTCTCTGGACGCTGGAATGCTTCCCGTCCAGCGTAGCAGAGGAGTTGGATCGCCCGCTGAAGGATCTGGATACGCTGCTGGATCGGATCGACCTGGAACTTGGGATGAACAATCGAAAGCTGGAAGGCCGGATGGAGAGTGTACGCCGCTCCCGCCTGCTGATTGACCGGCTCAACGATGCGGTCAGCATATTGAAATCCAAACCGGTCAACGGGCACAAGATGTACGACATCATCTACATGACCTTTCTCGGACCGGACAAGCTGATGCACGAAGAGCTTCTGTACCGTCTGGACATCTCTGCCCGGCACTATTACCGGCTCCGCACGCAGGCAATCAATATCATCGCCCTGCGCCTATGGTCTGCCCCTGCCGGCGAGGTGGATTCCTGGCTGGAGGTTCTTTCTATTTTGGAAAACTGGTAAGTGCGCCTGATCTGGCATAGTGGATGGCACAGAAAAAGGCGAAGAAAATGGCACGGTTCGCGCCGATGACATGTAAATGCAAACATGCTATACTGTTAGCGTCCGATAGTAGGAGCACACCATAAAGGCACCGTTTCTGCGAGGCAATTCAGCCTCCGAGAGCGGTGCCTTTTTATGTGCCGAATTGAAAAACAGGAGGTAAAAGCATGTCAAAGCAACTTGTATCAGGTAAGCATCGGCTCAGAAATACCTACTGGTCGTTAGTGGGCGCCGCGTCGGCAACGATCCTCTCCGTCCAGCCCGTAATGGCTGAAACAATCTGGGATCGCTTTTCCACGATCATGCGGGATATCTACGGACAACTGGTCGGGATCAGTACCATTGTCGCCGTGACCGTGGCAGCCATTGCGTTGTTGGTGCGGATGGTCAGCCGGAACCAGCGCGCGGTGGACGAGGCTACCAGCTGGCTCAAACGAGTCGTTGTGACCTGGATTATTCTTAACACACTCGGCTTTATCGTAGCATACCTGCAGCCGTTGATCGCCGGCGGGCAGTATACTGGGTGATGTACAACAGTTCGGGATCAGACAGGAGGTGAATGACTATCTTAGACTGGATTTTTGAAGGGATCGTGACATGGATCTCCGGTATTGCCTCGCAGATCATGGACGCGGTTTCCGGCCTCTTTCTCAATGCGTTGGGAACAGACATGGTGACCATGGAGGAGTATTTCCCCTTCATCACCAAGGCCTTTGACGTCATGCAGTACACAGCCTGGGCAGTCCTTTTTCTCATTGTGGTCTGGCAGCTGTTCCGTGCGTTCGGAGGACCCATTACCGAAGCCGAAAACCCATGGCAATTAGTTGTGCGTGGCGCGATTTTCGCGCTGCTGATCGGATACGCAAAACCAATTTTCATGCTGGCGCTCGACATTGCCAGAGCGCCGTATACGGCACTGATGGATGTAAGCATGTCGGCGGAGGAATTTACCTTTGCCGGTGTGGAGCAGGTACTGAGCAACGGACTGCTGACAATCGTTTCAACCGTGACGGTTGTCGGGCCCATACTGGTTCTGATCCTGCTGATCGCGCTCGGATGGAATTACTTCAAGCTGCTGCTGGAGGCGGTCGAACGGTATATCGTGGTCGGTGTGCTGTGCTATACCTCCCCGCTGGCATTCTGCATGGGCGGCTCCAAGGCGACCAATCAGGTCTTTAAAAGCTGGTGCAGGATGGTAGGCTCGCAGCTTCTCCTGCTGGTCATGAACGTGTGGTTTATCCGGGGCTTCGGCGGAGCGGCCATTTCCGCAACGCAGGATCTGTCGGATTTCTTCGGTCTGGAGGACGGCAAGTACGGCAGGGCGATCATCAACAACTCCAAGAACAAGATTATTCTGAACCTGGAGCCGGACGAGGCCCGGTATGTACAGGAAACGCTGAAGCTCACCCGCACGGAGATCCGTGCCATCACCCGCTTCGAGCGCGGCGAGGCGCTCATCAGCTCCAACAACAACAAAGTGACTGTGGTAGTGAAGGCCTCCAAGCTGGAAAAGGAAATGATCACCACGGATCGCGCCGAGCTGGAGGCAATCCTCAAAGAACGTCAGAGGGAGAAAACGCATTCAGCGTAGAATACGCATTTCGCAAAGAATACGCACACGCAGAAGGAGGTGAACAACATGCTGCTTGATGATGAGCGCCATGTGATCAAATGGCTGTCGCAGTACGGCGCACTGACAAAAACACAGGTGATCCGACTGCTGCGGGACAAAACCCCGGAGACGGCGGAGAAGATTCTTCGCAATCTGAAAAGGGAGCATCAAATCTCGGATGTGGCCGGTGGCTACTATCTGGCTTTGGATGGACTATGCAAGCCGGATCAGCGGACGATCCTTGCCGTATGGGTGCTGCTGCGGTTTATCGACTATGTGGATCCCATGGCGCATTATCCTGCGGTATACCCGTCCCAAATCTTTTTTCTGAAGGAAAACACCGGCTATGAGATCGTTGTGCTGTATGACGGCGAGCAGCACCTTACCGTTCGGCCGGGAAGTCATGTGCATCGGCTTATCACAGTGCTTGGGCTCGCCGGCGAATACCCCGTCCGTTCGCTTGGCGTGCTGGGAAACGAGCGTACTCTCAGAGCGCTGGTGAGTAAACTTTCCACAACACAGGAGCTTCGTAACCCGGATACCGATGAGCGGATGAGGGTATCAAGGTAATTATTCCTGCGGAGGAGGCGGTGGAGCCGCCGGAGGATTTCCGCGGCAGGCTTCCGGAGGATGTGCTGCACTATATGGTCACCAAGCGCCTGGGGGCGGAGGTGGATTACATCATCAAGGGCATCGACGCCAAGGCGGGCGTTGCAGTCGGCAGCCGTCTTGAGGCTATGTCCGCTAAGCGCCGCGCGTACTATTTCGGTACAGACCGGGATGGAAACAATCTGCTCTACGAAGGTATCTGTGCGGAAGCTCGCGTCGTATCCGTCATTCGTACCGGCATCTTCGTGGATCTGTTTGGCCTGGAGGTCTACATCCCGCTTCGCGAGCTGAGCTACCAGCGTAAAGGCGGATGCTTCTCTACGTATGCATACAGGCTAATCTGGAACGAGATATGCACGGCGTTGATCTATGCCAACCGTCGGGCGGCAAAGGAGTGCGAACTGATCCCGGAGGTGCTCGGGAAAGAAGATAGTTTAGACGAGTATCACGAACTGAGTATGATACTCGACCGACTGGAGGCCAACGCTTCCGAGGCGATGGCGAAAGGCATCCGAGCGATCCGTCTCAGCGCCGAAGGCTATTCCCACGCGGAAATCGGCAGCATACTCGGGGAAAGCGACAAATGTGTCGCCGCCCGAATCTCCCGCACCAGGAAATATCTCAGGTCGCATCCGGACCTTGCGGCATTCTGATTTATGCACAATTGAAAACGATACAGCAAACCCGCCCTCCCCAGTATAAACACTGCGGAGGGCGGGTTTTGCATTTTGGAGGAAGTTATGAAACTCTTCAAGAATACCCGCTGGCTGCTTATCCCGATCCTGGCCTCGCTCCTGCTGCTTGTCCTTATGAAAACAGTGCTCTTTCTCGGGTATGTCCCGACTGAGTCTATGGAACCGACACTGAAGAAAGACTCATTTATTCTGGGGACACGGCTGTACGGAGATCTGACCGATGGGGATATTATCATCTTTGAGCGGGATGGGAGGCTGCTTGTAAAGCGAATTACGGCATCCGGCGGCGAAGCTGTCGTTCGGAATGGCATTACGCTGATTGTGCCGGAAAACTGTTATTACGTTCAGGGCGACAATGTCACCCATTCCTATGATTCCCGCTTCTGGTCGGACCCGTTTGTAAAGGAGAGCAGCATAAAGGCAAAGCTGCTGGGCTGATTCTTTATTCAGCTGTTAGGGCTTTTGCAAGAGGAATTATTCATGCGGTTCTATCAAATTCGACTGAATAATCCTTTATGTTATAGCTCTGCATTTTTACAACTCCCTACATAGTAGTTTTTCAAAACTTGCTGGCGGCGGACGGTTCTCAAAACCGTCTCTGCGGACGGCAAGTCCACAAGGAATAACCGCATAAGCGGTGCAAGGGGGGTGTAGCCACCTTGACGGAACGAAGTGACGAAACATTCTCGGTCATGCAGTTTTCTTCTGCTGACGGAGAATATTGTACATTATCTTTCCTTACCCCTTATAGATCGTCCACCAGTGCGGTGCTCTTGGCGTAGGCGGTACTGCGCGCCTCAAAGAAATCCGTCTTGACCATGTTGGCGTCGGCGTACTGGCTGACCCATGCCATGCTCTCAGGCTCACTCTCATAGCCGGGATACAGCGCCGGATACCCGAGGCTTGTCCAGCGGAGATTGCCGAGGTAGCGGATGTAATCTGTGACCATCTGGCGGTTCAGCCCCGGCACCTCGTCCCCGATGACATAATGCCCCCACGCGATCTCCTGCTCCACGCCCTCCAGCATCATTTCTCGAAGCCTCTGCACGTTTTCCGCCGTGAACAGCTCCGGTCGCTCCTTCTGTAGCTCCAAAATAATGTTGCGAAACAGCCACAGGTGGGTGTTCTCGTCCCGGTTAATGTAGCGGATCTCCTGTGCCGAGCCGGGCATCTTGCCATTGCGGGAAAGGTTGTAGAAGAACATGAAGCCACTGTAAAAATAGATGCCCTCCAAAATGAAGTTGGCCATCATCACGCGCAGCAGCGTGAAGGAATCCCTCTTCACTTGAAACTCATTGTAGCAGTTCCCGATAAAGGTGTTGCGGCGCAGCAGATGCTCGTCCGTTCGCCACTGGTAGAGGATGTCGTTGCGCTCCACGGGGGAGCAGATGGTGTCCAGCATATAGCTATAGCTCTGGGAGTGGACGCACTCTTGAAACGCCTGAATGGACAGGCAGAGATTGACCTCGTTGGCGGTGACATACGCGCCGATGTTGGGCAGATTCGCCGTCTGGATGGAGTCCAGAAAGACGAGAAAACTCAGAATTTTGTCGTAGGCCATGCGCTCGGCGGGCAGCAGGCGGGGATAGTCCTTCACATCCTGCGAGAGATTGATCTCCTCCGGAATCCAGAAATTGTTCATGGCCTGCCGGTACCAGTCGCTGACCCACGGATACTTCATGTTGTTGAAATCGTTGAGGTTTGTTGTGTTGCCGCCGATCATACGCCGCAGGCGCACGTCGATGTCGCCCTCCGGATTGAAAAGTGGCTTCTTCTTCAGTTCTGCCATGGTACTGCTCCTCCCTATGACGCGCAGCTTTCGCAGTCCTCCACCTCAAGGGACTTGCTGCGGATGTAGTAGATCGTCTTGACGCCGCTGCGCCACGCATCCAGATACAGTGCCAGTACCTGCCGCATGGTGTAGTCGTTGGTGATATACAGGTTCATGCTCTGCGCCTGATCGATGTGCCGCTGGCGCACACCTGCGGCCCGTACCGACCAGCTTTGGTCGATGAGGTGAGCCGCCTTATAGTACCACCATGTATCCAGCGACAGCTCCGGGGCCACGCGGGGCAGGATGCTGCCCTTCTTTTCCTCTAAAAAGAAGCGCCTCATGACCGGGTCGATCCCAGCCGTAGTGCCGGAGAGGATGGAGGTGCTGGAGGTGGGAGCGACGGCCAGCAGGTAGGCGTTGCGCATTCCCTGCGCCGCCACCGTGTCCGCCAGCGCCCGCCACTTGTCGGAGGTGTAGCCCCTCTTCTCAAAATACGCGCCGGTCTGCCAGTCGCTGCCCTCAAACAGCGCATAGCAGCCCTTTTCCCGTGCCAATGCCGTGTCCGCCCGGATGGCGGCATAATTGATGCGCTCAAACACCGCGTCGGCGAAGGCGAGATGCTCCTCGCTCTCCCAGCGGATGCCGCGCTTTGCCAGCATGTGGTGATAGCCGCTGACACCAAGGCCAATGCTGCGGTATTTGTGGTTCGTGAGCCGGGCGTATTCCAGTGGGTAGAAGTTGAGGTCGATTACATTGTCCAGTGCCCGCACCGCCGTCTCCACCGTGCGCTCCATGTAGGTATCGTCCTCCACGGGAAGATTTCCGAGGGAGAGGCTGGCCAAATTGCAGACCACGAACTCGCCGGGGCGGGTGGCCGTCACCACCACCGTATCGCCGTTCTCCGTCTGCACCGAGGTGCTGATATGCTCGATGGGCGCCATGTTCTGCGCGATCTCCGTGCAGAGATTGGAGCAATAGATCATGCCCGCGTGGCCGTTGGGGTTCATGCGGTTGACGGCGTCGCGGTTAAAGGCGAAGGGCGTGCCGGTCTCTACCGCCGAGCGCAGCACCAGCCGCACGATGTCCTTGACGGTGACGGTACGCTTTTCGATGCGGGGGTCACTGACGCAGTCCAGATACCGTTTCTCCCACTCCTCGCCCCAATAGTCCTCCAGCGCGTAGCCCTTGACAGTGAGGATATCGTGGGGACACATGAGATGCCACGGCGCGTCAAGATTTTTCTCCGCCAATTTCCAGAACAGATCGGGATAGCACACGGCAGGAAACACGTCATGCGCCTTCATGCGGTCGTCGCCGTTGTTGGTGCGCAGCTGCAAAAACTCAGGGAGATCCTTGTGCCACGCATCTAAGTAGACCGCCACTGCGCCCTGCCGCATGCCCAGCTGATCCACGGCAACGGCAGTGTCGTTCACCAGCCGGATCCAGCGGATGACGCCGCCCGCCGCCCCTTGAAAGCCCCGAATGGCGCTGCCAGTGGCCCGTACCTTGCCGAAGTACATCCCCATGCCTCCACCGAACTTGGACACCTCGGCAAAATTGTCAACGGAGCGGTAGATGCCGTCCAGACTGTCCGGCACCGTGTCGATAAAGCAGCTGGAAAGCTGGTGATGGGGCTTTCGCGCGTTGGACATGGTGGGGGTGGCCATGGTGACCTCCATGCGGCTGACCATATCGTAAAACCGCCTGACCCAGCCCATGCGGTCGGAGGCCTCGTTCATGGCAAGGTGGAGCGCGATGCCCAGGAACATCTCCTGCGGCGTTTCCAACGGCTCACGGCTGCGGGACTGGATGACGTATCGCTTGAGCAGCAGGTCAAGGCCGGAATAGGTGAACAGCGTGTCCCGCTCCGGGCATAGAAAGCCCTCCGCCGCATCGATCTCCTCGCGGGAATAGCGGGCAAGGATATAGTCCCCGTACAGCCCCTTATCCGTCAGATAGCGGAGCTTTTCATACAGGCCTTTCACACCGCGCTCTGTCCACCGCGAGGCATTGCGCTTGGAAAAGGTGTGATTCAAAAGCCGTGCCGCGATGAACTCCCATTTGGGCGCCTCCACCGTGGTCAGCTCCACCGCCGCCTTGGTAAGGGCTTCCATTTTCGCTTCTATAGTCATGGCGGGCTTGCAGAAGCTCTCAAATTTCAGCTGCAAGGCGCTGAGGGGATAAACCTCTTCCTCGAAATCCCTCTGGATCTGCCGTAGGACGTCCTCAAGGGCATCATCCTCCGCCTCGCGGGCGAGGTCTGCGCGGACGCGGCGCAGGGCGGCGCGCTTTTCACGGTACAAAATATATGCCTTTGCTACCGCATAATGCCCATGCTCCATGAGCGTCCGCTCCACCTCATCCTGTACGCGCTCCACGGTCAGCCCACCGTTTTCCGGCAGGCGCTTGAGCACGACAGACAGCATTTCATCGAGCGCTCGGTCGTCTATCTCCTGCGCTTGGCCGGAAAATGCCTTTTTCATGGCGTTCAGGATCTTTTCTTCTTGGAACGGGACAACTTCGCCCGTTCGTTTTCTGATATTCATCGGCGACCTCCTTTACATTAACCATCAATTTGCTCCATAACATCAAAATGGTTTTTCTCATACCGGATAAGCCCGTCCCGCTGCATGAGGGACAGCTCGTTGGAAAGCGCGCTGCGCTCTACGCTGAGATAATCCGCCAGCTGCTGGCGGTTGTAGGGAATATCAAAGGAATAGCTGCCGGTGCGCTTGATGCACTCCGAGAAGTAGGACAGCAGCCGCTTTCGAATGGACTTGGGGCCGGTGTGCAGCACCCGGCGGGAGAGCTGCAAATTTTTCTCCGAGCAAAGCGTCAGCAGGTTCCGCACAAGCCGTACATGGCGCGGGCAGACATTGGCGCAGGGTTCCAGTACGCGCCTGATATTCAGCAGCAGCGCTCGCGTATCCTCGGCGGCGGTCACGTTGACCATCAGCGGCTCGCCCGGCACGCAGGCGTACGCCTCCGCAAAGACGCCGCCGGGGCCGATGCTGCTCAGGACGCTGTTATTGCCCCACACGTCTCCCATTTCAATGATGACCCGGCCGGAGAGCACCACGCCGATCTGCTCCGTGGCAACCCCCTCCGGGAAAATAATCTTGCCCTTTTGAAAGGCGTGCTCCTTCGCGCGCAGGCAACCGAGCATTTCCTCAATGTCCGACGGCTCCATTCCGCGAAAAAGCCGTGTGTTTGCTAAATTGATCTGCATATTTTTTTGCCTCCGTGTTGGTATGCCAACGGACTTTCATAAATTATGATAGTAGAATAAAATCACAAAGTCAAGAGAAACCGCAAGGGGGTATCAAAATGATTCGAAGGATCATCCAGATCGATCAGGAAAAATGCAACGGCTGC